>NC_015125.1:0-663672 GCF_000202635.1 Microbacterium testaceum StLB037
GGCGTTCACGGACCCGAGGCCTTCGGGGCACGCAAGGTCACGATCGCGACGGCCAGCGCGAGAGCGCACATCACCAGCACCGCCGCGAGGAACACCGACCACCCTGCCCCGCCGAACACCCATCCGAGCAGCCAGCCGAACAGACTCGAGCCGGCGTAGTACGCGAGGTAGTAGAGGGACGACGCCTGCGCCCGCGCGTCGGAGGCCGCCGCGACCGGAGTCCAACCGGATGCCACGGCGTGCGCCCCGAAGAATCCCGCGGTGAAGGCGAGGAGACCCACGACCACGACCGGGAGCGCCGGTACCGACATCAGCACGATCCCACCCGCCATCACGGCGATGCTTCCGACCAGCACCGGCAGACGCCCATGCCGCACCGCGAGCATCCCGGCGCGGGGAGACGACACCGTCCCCGCGAGATAGGCGAGGAAGAGCAGAGTCACCACCGCAGGCGGCAGGAAGAAGGGCGCCCCGGCGAGGTGGAACCCCAGGTAGTTGTACACCGCGACGAAGGCGCCTATGAGCAGAAAGCCCTGCGCGTAAAGTGCCAGCTGCACCCGTGAGCGCAGGTTCGCGAGAATCCTCCGCCTGACCGACAGGCCCCGCTCCTTTCGCGCGCGGCCCGGAACGAATCCCCGAGCCGACGGCACGAGCGCGACGAACAATACCGCCGCCACGACGCAGAGCAGAACGACGGATGCCACCCCCCACCGCCATCCGGCGACCTCACCGACCCACCCCGCGATGACCCTCCCCGACAGACCGCCGACCGTCGTGCCCGCGATGTACGAGCCCGCCGCCGCCGCGACGTGGCGCGGAGCGATCTCCTCGCTGAGATAGGCCAGCGCCACGGCGGGTACAGCTCCCAATGCCGCCCCCTCGAGGAGGCGTAGCCCCAGCAACATGACGATGTCATCCGCGAAGGGCGTGCACGCGCCGAGGAGCGTCGCCGCCACCAGTCCGAGCGCCATGACCGGAACCCGGCCGATGCGATCGGCGACGAGCGACCAGGGAATCACCGCGACAGCCAGACCCAGAGTCGACGCGGACACCGTCAGGGCGGCGCCTGCCGGCCCCGAATCGATGTCGGCAGCGATCGCAGGCAAGACAGCCTGCGTGGCGTAGAGCTGCGCGAACGTCGCCACCCCGCCGAAGAACAAACCCGCCAGGAGGCGCCTGTACTCACGACTCCCGGGCAAGTGGCCGGAGAACTCGCTCACGTTCTCGACTCTAGCTCCGTGTGACAACGACGAAGCGCCGCAATCATGCCCGTAAATGCGAAATGGCCACCCAGCTTTGGGTGGCCATTTCGTTAGAAGAAGTCCGGCGGTGTCCTACTCTCCCACAGGGTCCCCCCTGCAGTACCATCGGCGCTGAGAGGCTTAGCTTCCGGGTTCGGAATGTGACCGGGCGTTTCCCTCTCGCTATGGCCGCCGAAACACTATTGATGTTTCAAAAACCAACAACGATTACTTTCATTGTTGCGTTCCCGACCGTACATCGAGAACCACTCAGTGGACGCAAGCACCAAAAACGGTGTGTTATCAAGTCATCGGCTTATTAGTACCGGTCAGCTTCACGTATTACTACGCTTCCACATCCGGCCTATCAACCCAGTAGTCTGGCTGGGAGCCTCTCACCATAAAGGTATGGAAGTCTCATCTTGAGGCCGGCTTCCCGCTTAGATGCTTTCAGCGGTTATCCATCCCGAACGTAGCTAATCAGCGGTGCTCCTGGCGGAACAACTGACACACCAGAGGTTCGTCCAACCCGGTCCTCTCGTACTAGGGTCAGATCCTCTCAAACTTCCTACGCGCGCAGCGGATAGGGACCGAACTGTCTCACGACGTTCTAAACCCAGCTCGCGTACCGCTTTAATGGGCGAACAGCCCAACCCTTGGGACCTACTCCAGCCCCAGGATGCGACGAGCCGACATCGAGGTGCCAAACCATGCCGTCGATATGGACTCTTAGGCAAGATCAGCCTGTTATCCCCGAGGTACCTTTTATCCGTTGAGCGACAGCGCTTCCACAAGCCACTGCCGGATCACTAGTCCCGACTTTCGTCCCTGCTCGACCTGTCAGTCTCACAGTCAAGCTCCCTTGTGCACTTACACTCGCCACCTGATTGCCAACCAGGTTGAGGGAACCTTTGGGCGCCTCCGTTACATTTTGGGAGGCAACCGCCCCAGTTAAACTACCCACCAGGCACTGTCCCTGAACCGGATCACGGTCCTAAGTTAGATATCCAGAGTGACCAGAGTGGTATTTCAACAATGACTCCACACTCACTGGCGTGAATGCTTCACCGTCTCCCACCTATCCTACACAAGCCACACCGAACACCAATACCAAGCTGTAGTAAAGGTCACGGGGTCTTTCCGTCCTGCTGCGCGTAACGAGCATCTTTACTCGTAATGCAATTTCGCCGAGTTCGCGGTTGAGACAGTTGGGAAGTCGTTACGCCATTCGTGCAGGTCGGAACTTACCCGACAAGGAATTTCGCTACCTTAGGATGGTTATAGTTACCACCGCCGTTTACTGGGGCTTAAATTCTCAGCTTCGCCTTGCGGCTAACCGGTCCTCTTAACCTTCCAGCACCGGGCAGGCGTCAGTCCGTATACATCGTCTTGCGACTTGGCACGGACCTGTGTTTTTAGTAAACAGTCGCTACCCACTAGTCTCTGCGGCCACCACACCCTTTCGGAGCAAGTCCTAATAAGTGGATGGCCCCCCTTCTCCCGAAGTTACGGGGGCATTTTGCCGAGTTCCTTAACCACGATTCTCTCGATCTCCTTGGTATTCTCTACCTGACCACCTGAGTCGGTTTGGGGTACGGGCGGCTAGAACCTCGCGTCGATGCTTTTCTCGGCAGCATAGGATCACCCACTTTTTATCCGCATCGTGTCTCAGCCTCAATGACTCCCGGATTTGCCTAAGAGTCGGCCTACGCACTTGCACCAGGACTACCATCGCCTGGCTTGGGCTACCTTCCTGCGTCACACCTGTTAATACGCTAGCCGCACCAGCATGGGGTCGAGCGTTCACACACACCCGCCTCACCCCGAAGGGATCGGCTAAAGCGTGAGCTAGGACTCTTAGCACCACTGGATTAGCTTGGGCGGTTCTTCGCCGGTACGGGAATATCAACCCGTTGTCCATCGACTACGCCTGTCGGCCTCGCCTTAGGTCCCGACTTACCCAGGGAAGATTAGCTTGACCCTGGAACCCTTGGTCTTTCGGAGGACGTGTTTCTCACACGTCTTTCGCTACTCATGCCTGCATTCTCACTCGTGTAGCGTCCACGGCTGGGTCACCCCGCCGCTTCACTCGCCACACGACGCTCTCCTACCCATCAACACGGCTGGACCACGAAGGCCTACCAAAAATGTCAATGCCACAACTTCGGTGGCGTGCTTGAGCCCCGTTACATTGTCGGCGCGGAATCACTTGACCAGTGAGCTATTACGCACTCTTTCAAGGGTGGCTGCTTCTAAGCCAACCTCCTGGTTGTCAAAGCAACTCCACATCCTTTCCCACTTAGCACGCGCTTAGGGACCTTAGTTGGTGGTCTGGGTTGTTTCCCTCTCGACTATGAAGCTTATCCCCCACAGTCTCACTGCTGCGCTCTCACTTACCGGCATTCGGAGTTCGGCTGACGTCAGTAACCTTGTAGGGCCCATCGGCCATCCAGTAGCTCTACCTCCGGCAAGAAACACGCAACGCTGCACCTAAATGCATTTCGGAGAGAACCAGCTATCACGAAGTTTGATTGGCCTTTCGCCCCTATCCACAGCTCATCCCCTCAGTTTTCAACCTAAGTGGGTTCGGTCCTCCACGACGTCTTACCGTCGCTTCAACCTGGCCATGGATAGATCACTTCGCTTCGGGTCTAGGACACGCGACTGAATCGCCCTATTCAGACTCGCTTTCGCTACGGCTACCCCACACGGGTTAACCTCGCCACGTATCGCTAACTCGCAGGCTCATTCTTCAAAAGGCACGCTGTCACCCCTACTAAGGAGGCTCCAACGGTTTGTAAGCAAACGGTTTCAGGTACTATTTCACTCCCCTCCCGGGGTACTTTTCACCTTTCCCTCACGGTACTTGTCCGCTATCGGTCATCTGGGAGTATTTAGGCTTATCAGTGGTCCTGACAGATTCACACGGGATTTCTCGGGCCCCGTGCTACTTGGGATACTCTTCACGCCAAGAACAGGCATTTCGACTACGGGGTTCGCACCCTCTATGACCGGCCATTCAAAACCGTTCGTCTATACCCTCTTGTCACGTCGACTGCTCGGCAGAACAATCAGAAAAGTCCCACAACCCCCAACATGCAACGCCTGCCGGCTATCACACACGCTAGGTTTAGCCTCTTCCGGTTTCGCTCGCCACTACTCACGGAATCGCTTTTGCTTTCTCTTCCTGTGGGTACTGAGATGTTTCACTTCCCCACGTTCCCTCTACCCGCCCTATATATTCAGGCGGGAGTCACCAGGTACGCACGCGCCCTGGCGGGGTTTCCCCATTCGGACACCCTCGGATCAAAACTCGCTTATCAGTTCCCCGAGGCTTATCGCAGATTGCTACGTCCTTCTTCGGCTCCAGATGCCAAGGCATCCACCGTTTGCTCTTAAAGACTTGAAATCACATGAGTTGAATCGTCAAAAAATTGACTAATGATCTTTAAGATCATCTTCACGACACAAACCCGAAGGCTCATGTCGAAGATGCTCGCGTCCACTGTGTAGTTCTCAAAGTACGGGCGGTACCCACCCCACACGCCACAACCGTGACAGCAGGGAAGGCCCACAAGGAAACAGCCACCAACCAGATCCGAAAACCCGATCAGCGCCCGGCCCCTCAGGACCCAACAGCGTGCATGTACCCACCCCTCCGACCCGAACCGTTCCACAGACAAGCTGCGTACTAGACCCGAAATCCTCAGAATGAGCACCCCATCAAATGTTCCACCCATGAGCTAACCGGCAGACACATTCGGTCTGATCCGGCGCCTGGACACCCACAGCAAAACCATGAGCGCCAGATGCTCCTTAGAAAGGAGGTGATCCAGCCGCACCTTCCGGTACGGCTACCTTGTTACGACTTAGTCCTAATTACCGATCCCACCTTCGACGGCTCCCTCCACAAGGGTTGGGCCACCGGCTTCAGGTGTTACCGACTTTCATGACTTGACGGGCGGTGTGTACAAGACCCGGGAACGTATTCACCGCAGCGTTGCTGATCTGCGATTACTAGCGACTCCGACTTCATGAGGTCGAGTTGCAGACCTCAATCCGAACTGGGACCGGCTTTTTGGGATTCGCTCCACCTTACGGTATTGCAGCCCTTTGTACCGGCCATTGTAGCATGCGTGAAGCCCAAGACATAAGGGGCATGATGATTTGACGTCATCCCCACCTTCCTCCGAGTTGACCCCGGCAGTATCCCATGAGTTCCCACCATTACGTGCTGGCAACATAGAACGAGGGTTGCGCTCGTTGCGGGACTTAACCCAACATCTCACGACACGAGCTGACGACAACCATGCACCACCTGTTTACGAGTGTCCAAAGAGTTGACCATTTCTGGCCCGTTCTCGTATATGTCAAGCCTTGGTAAGGTTCTTCGCGTTGCATCGAATTAATCCGCATGCTCCGCCGCTTGTGCGGGTCCCCGTCAATTCCTTTGAGTTTTAGCCTTGCGGCCGTACTCCCCAGGCGGGGAACTTAATGCGTTAGCTGCGTCACGGAAACCGTGGAATGGTCCCCACAACTAGTTCCCAACGTTTACGGGGTGGACTACCAGGGTATCTAAGCCTGTTTGCTCCCCACCCTTTCGCTCCTCAGCGTCAGTTACGGCCCAGAGATCTGCCTTCGCCATCGGTGTTCCTCCTGATATCTGCGCATTCCACCGCTACACCAGGAATTCCAATCTCCCCTACCGCACTCTAGTCTGCCCGTACCCACTGCAGGCCCGAGGTTGAGCCTCGGGATTTCACAGCAGACGCGACAAACCGCCTACGAGCTCTTTACGCCCAATAATTCCGGATAACGCTTGCGCCCTACGTATTACCGCGGCTGCTGGCACGTAGTTAGCCGGCGCTTTTTCTGCAGGTACCGTCACTTTCGCTTCTTCCCTGCTAAAAGAGGTTTACAACCCGAAGGCCGTCATCCCTCACGCGGCGTTGCTGCATCAGGCTTCCGCCCATTGTGCAATATTCCCCACTGCTGCCTCCCGTAGGAGTCTGGGCCGTGTCTCAGTCCCAGTGTGGCCGGTCACCCTCTCAGGCCGGCTACCCGTCGACGCCTTGGTGAGCCATTACCTCACCAACAAGCTGATAGGCCGCGAGCCCATCCCAGACCGAAAAATCTTTCCAAACACGACCACGCGATCACGTCTCATATCCAGTATTAGACGCCGTTTCCAGCGCTTATCCCAGAGTCCAGGGCAGGTTGCTCACGTGTTACTCACCCGTTCGCCACTGATCCACCAAGCAAGCTTGGCTTCACCGTTCGACTTGCATGTGTTAAGCACGCCGCCAGCGTTCATCCTGAGCCAGGATCAAACTCTCCGTAAAAGAAAAAAGCCCACCCAACCGGAATAAGGTCGGGACAAGCGAGTTCAATCTGACCAAACAGGAAGTCAAAACTGACTATCCAGATGCCAACCCCAAAGGGTTGGACTTTGATCCAAAGGAATTTCTCGCAATCCGCAAAACGGACCGACGAGGAATAAATTGGCATTTGACAAGTGCACGCTGTTGAGTTCTCAAGGAACGGACGCACCCACAGAAACGATCTCTCGACCTACCCGTGAGGCAGTTCACTTCTATATTCAGTCACTCGAACCTTGCGGCTCTCACAGTGGGACCTATCTAAGAGATCAACGTCGTGAAACCCGGTCGAGGACCAGAACCAAAACCTTACACCATGTGTTGGGGTTTTGGGTTGTTCTCCGCTTGAGAGGACGCGGGGCCTTTCGGCCGCTCCGCTCTCCCCTGTGGGGCGAACAAGTAATAAGTTACGCGGATCCCACCGACTCGTCCAATCCACACCACCGCCCGGGCGTGTCGCACCCCGGAAACCGCGGAAAAACGCGGATCTGGCGCGTTCGAGCCGCAGCGCGGCCGCTGTGGCCTCGGAAGGTCAGACCTCGGACGGGATCGATGCCAGGGCGGCCGCGGCATCCGTGTGTCCACCGGTGAACTCGATTCCACCGAAGAACAGGGCTCCGATGACGAGGGCGAACACGAACGCGATCGACAGGAACAGGACGGCGACGCCGGCGACGGTCATCAGGAGGGGGATGCGGTTTGCCATGTGTCGAGCCTCCCCCACCCCCTCGTGCAATCACCAGGGCTTGCGCAGGAACGACCGAAGGCCGGTACCCCGAGGGGTACCGGCCTTCGATGAGGAACCGATCAGCGACCGGAGAGCTTCTCGCGAAGCGCAGCCAGCGACTCGTCATCGGCGAGGGTGCCCTGAGCGGGCGACTCCGACGAGAACGATCCGCCGAACGAACCGGTGTCCGCCGGGTTGGCAGCCTCGGCCTCGAGGGCCTTGGTGACGGCAGCCTTGTGGGCTTCCCAGCGACCCTGGGCAGCGGCGTACTCCTGCTCCCAAGCTTCGCGCTGGGTGTCGAAGCCCTCGAGCCAGGCACCCGACTCGGGGTCGAAGCCCTCGGGGTACTTGTACTCGCCACGCTCGTCGTACTCGGTGGCCATGCCGTACAGCGCCGGGTCGAACTCGGTGCCGTTGGGGTCGACCGACTCGTTGGCCTGCTTGAGCGACAGCGAGATGCGACGACGCTCGAGATCGATGTCGATGATCTTGACGAAGACCTCTTCGCCGACCGACACGACCTGCTCGGCGAGCTCGACGTGCTTGCCCGACAGCTCCGAGATGTGCACGAGCCCCTCGATGCCGTCTGCCACGCGGACGAACGCACCGAACGGAACGAGCTTGGTGACCTTGCCCGGAGCGATCTGACCGATCGCGTGGGTACGGGCGAACACCTGCCACGGGTCTTCCTGCGTCGCCTTGAGCGAGAGCGACACGCGCTCACGGTCGAGGTCGACCTCGAGGATCTCGACGGTGACCTCCTGGCCCACCTCGACGACCTCGGAGGCGTGCTCGATGTGCTTCCAGGAGAGCTCGGAGACGTGCACGAGACCGTCCACGCCGCCCAGGTCGACGAACGCACCGAAGTTGACGATCGACGAGACCGTGCCCTTACGGACCTGACCCTTGTGCAGGTTGTTCAGGAACGTGGTGCGCGACTCGGACTGCGTCTGCTCGAGCAGGGCGCGGCGCGAGAGCACGACGTTGTTGCGGTTCTTGTCGAGCTCGAGGATCTTGGCCTCGATCTCCTGGCCGAGGTACGGCGTGAGGTCGCGGACCCGGCGCAGCTCGATGAGCGAGGCGGGAAGGAAGCCGCGGAGGCCGATGTCGACGATGAGCCCGCCCTTGACGACCTCGATCACGGAGCCGGTGACAACACCGTCGTTCTCCTTGATCTTCTCGACGTCGCCCCACGCACGCTCGTACTGCGCGCGCTTCTTGGACAGGATGAGGCGACCTTCCTTGTCCTCCTTCTGGAGAACGAGGGCCTCGACGTGATCGCCGACGTTGACGACCTCGTTGGGGTCGACGTCGTGCTTGATCGAAAGCTCGCGGGAGGGGATGACACCCTCGGTCTTGTAACCGACGTCGAGGAGGACCTCGTCGCGGTCGATCTTCACCACGGTGCCCTCGATGAGGTCGCCGTCGTTGAAGAACTTGAGGGTCTTCTCGACCGCGGCCAAGAAGTCTTCGGCGGAGCCGATGTCGTTGATCGCGACCTGCTTGATAGCGGGGGCGGTCGTTGCGGTAGTCATGTAGTGGGTTGTCCTAGTGGGTGGGTGTCGGGCTTCGGCTCCTGCGAGACGGTCCCGGGTGGGGCCGTACCCGGCCGGGCGCCACTCGCCGGAAGGCGAACGAAAGCCACGAGCCGAAGCGAAGCGGATTGTTTCGTGCGATACCACTCGCTCACACCCGCGGAGCGGGATAGTCAGACGAGTGACACTCAAGCCTAACCCATTCCGCTTCCCAGATCTCGACCGGACCGGGCGCGACGCGGGGGCGAACGGTGTTCGCAGCACACCGTGACCACGCATCCGCCCCGGCGATCCGCCCAGGTTGCGTCCAGACTGCCATGCCAGGCTCCCCGTTTCGTGCCCGTCGATCACGGGCAGGACGTGCTGTTCTCCGCCGTCCTCGCGATACGAAACCGGTTTTATGAGTTCTGATTCGACGCCCCCGTACAACCGCCGCAGCCGCCGACTGGCTGCCCGCCGCTCCACCCGCCGCCCCGCGATCACCGCCGGTGCCGTCGCCCTCGGGCTCGCCGCAACGGTGGCCCTCACCGGCACCGCCCCTGTCGCACAGGCCGCCCCGGCATCCTCTCTTCTGTCGGCCTCGAGCTTCCAGCTCGCGTCCTACACGGCCCCCGTGACGCCGGCCACCACCTCGGCCCCCACTGTCGCGGACGCTCGTGCGGCGGAGCAGGCGGCAGCAGCTTCTCTGCAGTCCGCGGCAGCCGTGCAGAACGACATCTCGGCATCCGGACTCGACATCGGGCAGCCGGCCACCGTCGACACCAGCGCTCTGCAGCAGGCCACCGATCGGCTGGATGCCGCGCAGGTGCTGCCGCCGGCGTTCCTTCCCGGCGTGACCGGCGAGGTCACCGCCGCGGCGTCCGCCGTCGACCAGCGCGTCAGCGCCCTGCGCGGGAGCCTCGACGCGGCCGTGGCGAAGAAGCAGGAAGAAGAAGCCGCCGAAAAGGCCCGGCAGGAAGCTGAGGCGGCGGCCGCGGCGAAAGCCAAGGAGGAAGCCGAGGCTCGTTCGAGCGCTCCCTCCGACGACTCGTCCGGCGGGTGGACTCCCCCGCCGTCCTCGGGCGGCGGCTCGGGCGACAACAGCCCGGGAGGCGCTCAGTCCACCGCGCGCGGCATGCTCGCCGGCTACGGGTGGGGCGACGACCAGTTCTCGTGCCTCGTCTCGCTGTGGAACCGCGAGTCCGGATGGAACTACCAGGCCTACAACGCCGGGAGCGGTGCCTATGGCATCCCGCAGGCTCTCCCCGGAAGCAAGATGAGCTCGGCCGGCGCCGATTGGCAGACCAACGCCGGCACGCAGATCGCGTGGGGCCTCGGCTACATCTCGGGCCGCTACGGCAGCCCGTGCGGGGCGTGGGATCACTCGCAGTCGACCGGCTGGTACTGAGCTCAGCGCCACCACACCAACGAGCGCGCCGCGCCGGAGAACGCTCCGGAGCGGCGCGCTTCGCTGATCACGGCATCGCCTTCGGACAGACCGACCTCGTGCAGGGTCACGGGTCCGATCCGGCGCTGCCACTCCTGCGCGAAGCGGTGGGCGACCTCGCGACGGCGTCCGACATCCGCCGGTACCGCGAGGAAGCGACGGGGCCGACGCGAACCCGCGAGCCGGAGGACCGCGCCCACCACCGCGGAGCGCCCGCCCCGGTCGACCTCGAGCACGAAGCGCGGGGCGCGGACAGGGGCGCACAGCTCGATGAGGGCCTGCCCGAAGGCGGCACGGTCATCCGGCTCCGCACCGCGCAGAACGACCTCGAGTCTGTGCACGGCCGTGAGGGCATCGGCGGGGATGACCGACGGTGCGCCCGCCGCGGCGCGGACGCGACCGGCGTCCGCGAGTGCCGCCCAGAGCACCTCCACGATGCGGTGAAGAGTCGCGCGGGCGTCGCGGACGCGCCGCCTCCCCTGCCGCCACGCGATCCCCAGGGGAACCGCGGTGAGGGCTCCACCCAGCAGCGCCGCTCCCGCGAACGGCGGTGCAACGTCAGGCACGAGAGCGAACGCTCCGGCGATCGCTGCGCCCGAGGCACCGAGCGTTCCGACGAAAGCCGTCGCGGTCTCCCGCGTCGCCGACACGGATGTCGGGAACAACGGCACGTGCGGCCGGTGCTCGACGACGAAGGACTCCTCCTCGACGTCTTCGTAGGGCTCGCCGATGCGCCAGAGCTCTCGGGTGGTGGCACGCGACGGGATCGCGTCCAGGGCGCCGACGCCGGCGGACGCCGCGCCGGGAGCCTTCGACAGGACCCCGGTGAGCGCTCGGCGTTGGGCATGTCCGAGGGCGGCGCCGATGCCTCTGACGACCCGGCGCGGATCGTCGACGTCCACGCCCCAGAGCCGAGCGTGCTTGCGGCGGAGGCGGGTGGCATCCGGTTGCGCCTCCACCGCGAGGTCGGTCGGGACGAGCGCCGTCACCGTCCAGTTGTGCGCCGTCTTCTCGGGCCACGCCGGGTCGAGGCGGAGGGTGCGCCCGCGCAGCTGCTGCATCGCCGCGTCGCCGGCGGCGGCCGTGAGGTCGACGAGCGTGTTCACCCGCGGGCAGTCCCAGCCCTCACCGAACAGCCCCCGTGTGCCCACGACGACCTGCAGACGGCCGGCGCTCAACAACCGCGCGGCCGCGCCGACGATCCCTGCCCCGGCGATCCCCCGCACCTCCACGACGTGCGGATCGTCGTCGACGGGCGCCGCGGTGACCTCGACGCCGAGTTCTGCCACGAGCGCCGCCAGGAGTTCCGCTGCGTCGCGGCGCGCCAGGCGCACGGTCGACGAGGTGACGAGCATCGCGCGGAGGTCGGCGGTGGCGGCATCCGTCGTCAGCACCGAGAAGGTTCGAACGGCACCGGCCGCGCCGAGCAGACCTCCGTGCACGTTGCCGTGTCGCGCGAAGTCGGTCACGACGAGGGCGCAGAGCCGCTCGCCGAGCGCCGCCGCCTCGGCGGCCAGGATGTCGCAGGCGCCCTGGTCCTTGGCGAGGGACGAGGTCAGCACGGAGTCGATGGGGTCACGGGTCCGGCGCACCCCCCGGTCCGTGAGCGCGTAGCCGAAATCGGCGAGGAGGGTGCGCAAGCGCGTCCATTCCTCCGCACGAGACGGGTCGGGCAGCACGTGGTCGAGGGCGAAGCGACCGAGCAGCCGCAGGGTCTCGTCGGTCGTCGGCGGACGGCGGGCGAACGCGGGCAGGTGCGCGACGACGGGGTCGTCGGGGGCGACGAGGGAGAGCATCGCGCCGGCCGCCTCCGCCCCGGCGAAATCGGCCGCGAAGGCGGCGGCCAGCAGGTGGTCGATGTCGTCGGCGTCGGCGTCGGCCGTCCCCACGGGCTTCAGGATGCCGAGCAGGCTCGCGCGGCCGGACCCCACGGCGAAGCTCGTGCGCAGCGCGACCTCGAGGGCCTGCGCGTGCGCGCTCAGGAACAGGCGCTCCTCGGCGGTGGGTTCGACCACGTGGACGAGCTCGCGGTAGGGCGCGAGGTCCCCCTCGCGGACCACGGCCGGCACCGGCACCTCGAGATCGACCTCGCCCAGCAGCGAGATGTAGTTGTCGTACTCGTCGGCGTCGTCGGGAGTCGGCAGAGTCGCCGTGAGGCCGATGACGAGGGGATCGCGGCCGTCCGCCCGGATCCGGGCGAGGAGGGCGGCCACGACGAGCGCCCAGTGGTCGAGGAGGTGGTGGCACTCGTCCAGCACGATCGTCTCGACCCCGCGCGCGACCAACCGGTCGATGAGTTCGCGCGCGTTCGGGTGCAGAGCGGCGGCGAGGACCGTGGCATCCTGTCGCGCGAGCGAACGTCGGATCGCCCGCGCACGGGATTGGATGCCGCGCCGGTACGCGCTCGGATTGCTCTCCGACAGCGCGTCGAGCCATACCGTCGCGGCCTCGGGCGTCCGGTCGTCGTCCTTCAGCTCGTCTCGCCAGCGTTCGCGGGCGAGAGCGGCGAAGGGCGACGCGGAGTCCAGGACGCTGATGGATTGATAGGTGAGGGCGGTCAGGTCGGCCGGCGCCGCGGGGTCCTCCGACACGGCCGTGTCGTCGTGCGCGAGCGCGCGGGCCGCCCCGACCCACTGCTCGCGGATGGCGATCGTCGGGGCGAAGACCACGGTTCGCCGTCCCCGCCGGGCGGCGAGGAGGAGTCCGAGGAGGGTCTTGCCCGAGCCGGGTGGGGCGACGAGGTGGAGCGGCTCGCCGGCGTCGACGTCGACCCGACGGAGCGCCGCCGCTTGATACGCGCGCAATGTGCCGTCGAAGGACCACCCGGCGAGCGGGCGTGCGGGTTCCGGGGGCACCGGGCCAGTCTAAGGACCGGCGCGCCGCGCGGTCAGGCTCCGTTGCGGCGCGCGATGATCCCCGCGAGGAGAGCGTGCGACAAGGGGGCGACCGAGGCGATGAGCAGAATCGTGCCCCAGAATCCTTCCTCCGGTTGGAGCAGGATGCCGCCGAGGAGGAGCCCCGTGAACAGGACGGCGGACACCACCCGGCGGATCATGCGCTCGAGGTCGCGCAACCGACGTTCGATCCTCGGCGTCTGCACCGAGACGGCGCCCTCTTCGAACCGCGAGATCAGGTTGTCGACGCGGCGCGGCAGCCGCGCGGTCACGGCGGCCACGGCCCCTACCTCGCGCACGAGCGCTTGAGCGGTGTTGCCGCTCTCCTCGCGGATCAGGCGCTGCGCGTAGGGCTCGACGGCATCCCAGATGTTGAAGGACGGATCGAGAGCGCTGCACATGCCGCTCGTGAGCGACATCGCACGGACGATGAGGAGGAAGTTCTCGGGCAACTGGAACGGCAGGGTGCGGACGACGTCGCCGAACTCGACCGCGAAAGCGCGGAACTCGCGCGGGTCGACCTCCTGCAACTCCGCGAACCCCATTCCCCCGAAGCGCGAGAACAGTTGGGTCATCGCGCGCTCGAGCTGGACGGTGTCGGCCGTGGGGAGAAGGACGCCGATGTCGCGGATGCCGTCCACGAGACCCTTTCCGTCGCGCGAGGCGGCGGCGATGAGCACGCGCCGGAGACCCCGACGGAGCCCCGGAGGCACCTCCCCCATCATCCCGAAGTCGATGAAGGTGAACCGCCACGCCGGGGTGTCGGCATCCGGGGTCGGAAGCGGGGTGACGAAGACATTGCCGGGGTGCGGGTCGGCGTGGAAGAAGCCGTCCTCGAAGAGCTGGTCGAACATCACCGCGGCGAACCGCGCCGCCACCTCGGACGGGTCGATGCCGGCGGCGCGCAGCGCGTCGACGTCGGTGATCTTGATGGCCGAGACGTCTTCGAGGGTCAGGACGCGCCGCGTCGTGCGCTCCCAGGCCACGGCGGGGACGGCGACCCTCGCGTCGTCGCCGAAATCGGCGGCGAAGCGCTCGGAGTTGGCCGCCTCGTGAAGGTAGTCGATCTCTTCGAGGCTTGTGACGGCGAACTCCTCGACGAGCGCGGGCATGTCGACGCGGTCCGATACGAGCGAGACCTTGCTGAGCCACCGACCGACCTTGCGCAGGGCGCGGAGGTCGACGTCGACGATGCGGTCGATCCCGGGACGCTGGATCTTGACGACGACCTCTCGCAGTCCGCTCTCCTCCGCCAGCGCGTCGGTGAGGGCCGCCCGGTGCGCCTGACCGAGCGAAGCGGCAGCGAGCGGTCGCTCGTCGACGAAAGCGAAGGCGCGGGTCAGCGGCATCCCGAGCTCGTCCTCGATGCGCTCGCGCATTCGTGCGAACGGCACCGCGGGAACCTCGTCCTGCAGGCCCTCGAGCTCTTTCGTGATGATGGGTGGGAGCACGTCCAGGCGCGACGACATGAACTGCCCGACCTTGATCATCAGACCGCCCAGGTCGACAGCCAGCACGTGGAAGCGCTGCGCGAGGCGCAGCAATCGCCGGGTGCGGCCCCGGGCGGAGATCCACCCGAGGCCGAACCGCGGCAGGAACAGCTCGTACCACCACGCCTGGACGAGATACCGCGCGGCGAACCGCGTGATGCGCCGGTAGCGGGCGCGCATGAGGGCGTCGTCGGTCAACGGGACTCCTGGATGCCGACGTGCCGGAGGCACGCGCCGGGGACGGGCAATCTCAGCCCTGAGCGAGGATGGCGTAGAGCTTGCGGCGAGCGTCGTCGAGGATCTCGACGGCCTGCGCGACCTGCTCCTTGTCACCCGTGCGCGCCACCTGCGCGGCGGCCTGGGCGAGCTCGACGCCCGCCTTCGGGAGGGCCGTCATACGTCCACCGTCGCGCGAACCCGCGGACTCCCACGGGGCGGTGCGCTCGGTGGTCTCTTCGCCGGCGGCCTCGCGGCCCTCGGCGGTCAGCGAGTAGGTCTTGCGGCCGTTGGACTCCTCGGACTGCACGAGCCCCTCGTCGGTCAGCAGCTGAAGCGTGGGGTACACCGAGCCGGGGCTCGGCTTCCAGGAGCCGCCGCTTCGCTCCTCGATCTCGCGGATGATCTGGTAGCCGTGCATCGGCTGCTCGAGAAGAAGGGAGAGGACGGCCGAGCGGACGTCACCCTTGTTCATGCGCGGTGCGCTGCTCGCCTTCTGCTCGAACTGCGTGCGCAGCTGCTCCACGGCCTCGAGGATGTTGGACATCGGCCAGCCGGGGGTGTTGTTGCCGCCGCGTCCGCCGAACGCGTCTCCCAGGAATGAACCACTCATGACGACCTCCTTGGCGCGGACCCGATTTGAGTCAGCGATACATAACGATATATCGCTATGCGAAGGGATGGGGCCGTCGGGCGGGAACTTCTCAGTACCAGTTCGTGGCCTGCGAGTGTCCCCAGGCGGCGCACGGCGTGCCGTATCCGCGGGAGATGTAGTCCAGACCCCACTTGATCTGCGTCGCCGCGTTCGTCGCCCAGTCGGATCCGAAGCTGGCCATCTTGTCGCCGGGGAGCGACTGCGGGATGCCGGTGGCACCGCTGGGGTTGTACGCCTGGTAGTTCCAGCCCGACTCCTTAGTCCACAGCGAGGAGAGGCAGGAGAACTGGTCGTCGCCCCAGCCGTACTGGTCGGCCGCGAGCTGGGCGGCGAAGGCCTTCGCTCCGTCGGGGGTGTTCACCCGGGCGAGCGCCGCGGCAGCCTCAGCCTCGCGCTGCGCCTCGGCGGCCGCCGCAGCCTCAGCCTGTCGCTGCGCCTCCGCCGCGGCATCCGCCGCCGCCTTGGCCGCGACGGCGTCGTTCAGGCTGCTGCGCAGGGTGGCGACGCGGTCGTTGACGCGCTGGGTCTCGACCTCGGCGTTCTGGCTCAGCGCCGGCAGAAGGACGGTCGGCAGAAGGTCGGATGCCGACAGGCGCTCGACCGCGTCGCTCAGGGCGGCGGTGTCGATGCTCGTGTCCCCCACAGCGAGCGGCAGTCCCGCCGTCGCGATGTCGGCCTGGACGGCGGAGGCGCCGGCGAGGGCGGACTGCGCGTCGGTGGTCGCGGAGTCGGCGGTCTGGGTCACGGCCTGGAGGGTCGGGGTCGAACCGAGAGTCGCGACGCTCATCGCGGCGGGTGCCGTGGTGGCGGCGGGCGCGCTGAAGGCGGAGGCCGAGGCATCCGGCATCGACAGCGGCGCGGCGACGGCGAGGCCGGTCGTGGCGACCATGCCGAGCGCGAGGCCGGCGCAGGTCATCGCCGTGGTAAGCGTGCGGCGGGCGCGATGAACGGGGAGGAGCTTGAGATCGGAACGCAGCAAGAGAGCACTTTCGTCGGGGGCGCGCTCTCGGGCAGAGCGCGGTCGCTGTGTCGTCGGGTCGACACAAGTCCCCGAGTGTGGGTGGCTGTTCTGAGCGTTATCTCTTCGTTACCTGGGAGGGTCGTGGGAGGAGCATGGCGCGCGGGAGCGGCTACGGCGGTCGAGCACAGGCGCGATCGGCCGCGGCGAACCCCTCGAGAACGCGAAGGAAAGAGGGCCTCCGACCAGGGCTTTTTTGATAAACCTTCAAGGCGGGGTTGAATACCGCTTCCTCGGGTCCCGTCGACGCCTTTCGGCGCCGCCGGGCCGGGCTGATCCGCGCCCAAGAAAAACCGCGGATCAGCCCGATTTCTCAGGCGCGGTGGTCGCGGTAGTAGGCGAGCAGCCCCGCCGTCGAGGCATCCTGAGCGGCCAACGCCTCATCGTCGCCCTCGATCGCGGGCGCGATCTGCAGGGCGAGCTGCTTGCCCAGCTCCACGCCCCACTGGTCGAAGGAGTTGATGCCCCAGATGGTGCCCTGCGTGAAGGTGATGTGCTCGTACAGCGCGATCAGCTGACCCAGCACCGCGGGGGTGAGGGAGGGGGCGAAGATCGACGTCGTCGGGCGGTTGCCGGGGAAGGTGCGGGCGGCGACGAGAGCGCCGGTCGTGCCCTCGGCCTCCACCTCTTCGGCCGTCTTGCCGAAAGCGAGGGCTTTGGTCTGCGCGAGGAAGTTGGCGAGGAACAGACCGTGCACGTCACGTCCGTCGTCGGCCAGCGGATACGCCGGGTTGACGAAGGCGATGAAGTCGGCGGGGATGAGACGAGTGCCCTGGTGGATCAGCTGGTAGAAGGCGTGCTGGCCGTTCGTGCCGGGCTCACCCCAGAACACCTCTCCGGTGTCGGTGGTGACGGGCGTGCCGTCCCACCGGACGGACTTGCCGTTGGACTCCATGGTGAGCTGCTGCAGGTATGCCGCGAAGCGGTGCAGCTGCTGGGCGTAGGGCAGCACTGCGTGCGACTGCGCACCGAGGAAGTTCGTGTACCAGACGTTCAGGAGTCCCATGAGGACAGGGACGTTCTGCTCGATCGGCGTGGATGCCACGTGCTCGTCGACCGTGTGGAACCCGGCGAGGAGTTCGCGGAACGCGTCCGGACCGAGGGTGATCGCGAGCGAGAGTCCGATCGCGGAGTCGACCGAGTAGCGGCCACCGACCCAGTCCCAGAAGCCGAAGGCGTTGGTGGGGTCGATGCCGAAGGCCTCGACCTTGTCGAGCGCGGTCGACACGGCCACGAAGTGGTGGGCGACGGCATCCGTGCGAGCGGCGTCGGTGTCGTCGATCACTCCGGCGGAACCCAGCTTCTCCCACAGCCAGTCGCGGGCCAGGCGCGCGTTGGTCAAGGTCTCGAGGGTGGTGAACGTCTTCGACGCGACGATGAAGAGCGTGGTCTCGGGGTCGAGGTCGGCGGTCTTCTGCGCGATGTCGGTGGGGTCGATGTTCGAGACGAAACGCGCGTGGATGCCGGCATCGGCGTACGGAAGGAGGGCCTCGTAGACCATGACGGGACCGAGGTCGCTGCCGCCGATCCCGATGTTGACGACCGTCGTCACCTTCTTGCCCGTGACGCCGCGCCACTCGCCCGAACGCACGCGGTCGGCGAACGCGCTCAGACGGTCGAGCACTTCGTGCACGTCGTGGTCGACTCGCTGGCCGTCGACGACGAGCGCGGGCTCGACTCCGGCGGGGCGACGGAGGGCCGTGTGCAGCACGGCGCGGTCTTCGCTCGTGTTGAGGTGAGCGCCGCGGAGCATGTCCGCGAACCGCTCGCGCACGCCGGTCTCGCCCGCGAGCGCGACGAGGGCCTCGAGCACCTCGGGGGTCACGAGGTTCTTCGACAGGTCGACGTGCAGGTCGCCGACCGTGCGGGTGAGGTCGCGGACCCGGTCGGCGTCGGCGGCGAACCAGCCCCGGAGATCGGGATCGAAGGAGTCGCGCAACGCGGAGAGGCGGGACCAGGCGGCGGTGGTGGTGGGGTCGATAGGCGCAGTCACGGTGTCCACGCTAGCGATCCCGACGGTCGCGCACATCGCGGATGACGAAGCCGGGGGAAGACGCTACAGATCGACCGGATGGGCAGGAGAAGTCGACCCCTGTTCGGGGAGCGCGATCTCGCGCGTGGCATCCCACGGTTCGGTCCATCCGAGCCGGTCGAACAGTCCGTCCAGCACCATCGCGGTGAAGCCCCAGACCGTCTGCGGGCCGCCCGCCGTCTCGAGCGTGAACGCCGGTCCCCGCCAGACCCGTCCCTCGCGGCGGATCACCGTCGACCCCCGGCGGTCCGGATCGAGCAGATCCGCGACGGGGGCGCGGAACACCTCGGCCGACTCGGCGTGGTCCACCGCGCGAACCGGCGTCGGGCGGGACCACCAGCCGAGCACCGGGGTGACCTCGTGCCGGGAGAACGCCAGCGGCACGGCCGGGAGCGTCCCCAGCACATCGACGCCGTCGGGGTCGAGCCCCGTCTCCTCGCGCGCTTCGCGCAGCGCCGCGGCCACGGCATCCGCGTCTCCCGGATCGACGCGCCCACCCGGGAACGCGACCTGCCCCGGGTGCGCGCGCAGGGTGCTGGCGCGCGCCAGCAGGAGGACATCGAGGTCGCTCGGAACGTGCGCCGCTTCGCGTCGACTCGGGATGCCGTCGAGCACGCCGAACAGGACGAGGATCGCTGCGGCTCGGGCGTCCCCGTCGACGGGGACCGCGTGCAGGGCGGCGAAGTCGTCGGCGTGCGGACGGCGAACGAGGTTCTCCAGTTGCGCGCGGGGGGAGGGCATGGGTCGAGGTTACCGAGGGCGGCGTCCGGTCAGCCGTTGCACGCCCAGCCGTCGCCGTCCCGGTCGAGGTCGTATTCGTCCGGGCCCACCACTCGCGCGACCCCGTCGAAATAGGACGGGCCGTTGCCTGACCCACCCGCGCAGTCGACGTCCGAGTCGATCGGCACGCACGCATCGGCATAGCTCGGGTGGCATCCTTCGGACACCGGCGGCTCTGCAGCGGGCGGGGGCACGTCGTACGTCCCGACGGCGGTGACCTCTGAGACGGGCTCACGGGACACCGACTCGCTGACCAGCGTGCGCCCGGTCTCGACCCCGTCCACCGTGGTGACGCGGAACACCGAGACCTTCTCCCCGTCGACGCCGCCGACATCGACGCGCGACTGACCTCGGGGCAGGTTCCCGTCGTCGACGGACACATGGTCGAACGGAATCGTGGAGGAAACAGATACGTCGGACACGCGGACGACCGGGGTGGAGGACGGAGCGGGTGTCCGGGTCGGCAGTGGGTTCGAGGACGGTGTCTGCTTCGGTGAGGCCTTCGGCGTCGGCGAAGCGGGTGCCGTTGTCGAGAGGGGAGGCGTCCCGGACGGGGAGGGAACGGTCGGAGACAGGCTCGAGCCGTCGACGGGCTGGGCCAGCGGAGCGGGCTCGGCGAACGTCGCCGTGGCCGGAGGGAAAGTGAGGGCCGCCGCCGTCAGACCCCCTGTCGCGAGGACGACGACGGCGGCGACGGAGGTCGCGGCGACCGCCGCGGCGGGCGACGAGAACCGCAACCAGGTTCGGGATCTCGTCGCGAGGGCGACCACCCCGGTCACCAGGACGACCAGGGCTGCTGCACCGAGGAGGGGCCAGAGTACGAGGAGGACGGGGAAGACGATCACACCGGCCACGACCCAGATCCACACCGGGACCCGGCGCTTCCGCCTCGCGGTCGGCGTGAGCGGAGAGCTCCGCTGCCGTCCGCTCTCTCCGATCTGGTCCGACCAGGCCGTCCCGTTCCACCAGCGCCAACGGCGCCCGTCCGTCGGGTCCGGGTACCACCCGGGCTGTGGTGCGCTCATCGTGTCTCCCCCGACCGATCCGCGCGCCCTCGCGCGAGCGGTCCGGGCTCAGTAGAGCAGAACGGGACGCTCCGGTCCAGTGCGCGAGAGACCTCCATCGGCATTCTCTCCGCTGCTCTCGGGCTCCCCCTCCTCCGCCAGCACGATCCACCGCGGGTGAGCCGAGGTGCCGACACGGACGCGTCGGGGAGCCGGGGTGGTCTCGGGAGGCGGAGGGACCGGATGCCGGGCCTCGCCGACCTCGCTCGTCTCCCCCTCGATGGTCGGGGCGAGGAGCGTCGACCCGGCCGGGGCGACGTCCGACGGGGGCGGGGCGGACTCGTGCGGAGCGGATGAAGGCGGGGCCGAAACGGACGGCGCCGCGAGCGCTTCGGCGATGATCCGGCGTGGGTCGTACTGCCGCGGGTCGAGCGCTCGCCACTGCGCCGCGTCGGCGGGGACACCGAGCTCGTCCGCGGCGCGCAGCCGAGCGGCATCCACCGTCCGCCGGAGGCTCCGCACGAGCGCGGCGACCCGGGCGACCACCGTGGGCAAGCGGTGCGGGCCGAGGATCACGGCGGCGAGAAAGCCGACGAGCAGGAGCTTCTCGAAGGTCAGGCCGAACACGGTGGCTCCTCCCCCGCCGGGGCGGTCGTCCGTCGCGCGACCGAGCGATCGTGGAGGGCGGCGACGGCGAGCGCCGCCGCGAACAGGCCGCTCATCGGGACCGCGACGAGGAACATCGACAGCACGTCGGCGGACGGGGTCGCCAGGGCACTGAAGACGACGATGCCGACGAGGGCGTATCTCCAGCTCCGCGCGAGGGTGCGGGCGGGAAGGACCCCGGCGAGATTCAGCACCACGAGGAGAACGGGCACGACGAACGCGATCCCCGTCGCCACCACGATCTTCAGCACGAAGTCGATGTAGGTCCCCGCGTCGAGGATCGTGGAGTCCTCGGCCGAGGCGAATCCCGCCAGCACCGACACCATGTGCGGGAAGAGGAGCAGTCCGGTCGCGCATCCCGCGATGAAGAGCGGCGCCGCGGCGCCGACCGAGCCGAGGACGTAGCGCCGTTCCCGCCGGGTCAGACCCGGGAGGACGAAGGCGAAGAGCTGGTACAGCCAGACCGGACTCGACAGCACGAACCCCGCGACCAGCGCGACGCGAAGGTGGAGGTCGAAGGCCCCGGTCACGCTGTCGAAGTTGAGGCTCGCGTTGCGTTCGGCCGCGATCTGCGCGATCGGCGTCCGGACCAGGTCCATCACGGGTTCGTACAGGAACCAACCGGCGATGGCACCGAGCGCGATGGCCACCGCCGCCCACACCGCGCGACGCGTCGCCTCTTCGAGGTGGGCGGCGACGGGCATGGGGGCCGACCGCGGCGCCTCGGATCGGGAGGACGCGGCGGAGGGGGCGACGGCGGTGGTCACGGCGTGCTCGGCGGGGAGAGGACGGGCGTGGCGGATGCCGCCGGGCGTTCGGCGTGCGCGTGGACCGAGGTCTCGTCGGTGGGGGCCTCCGCGGCATCGGCGCGGGAGTCGCCCACCTCGCTCTTCAAGATGCGGACGGACTGCCCGAGGCTGCGGGCGAGGGCGGGGAGCTTGGCGGCTCCGAAGATGAGGACGATGACCGCCAGCACGATCAGGGCGTGCCAGCCGGTGAGGTTCTGCAGCATGAGAGGGGTTCCTTTCGATTCGGTTCAGCGCCCGCCCGGAGCGGCGCCCGCGGTCGGGGTGGTGGCGGTGTCGACGCGGACGCCGAGCGAGACGGTGTAGCCGGACGCGTTGTCGCCGGAGGTGGTGGCGAGCTGGAGCGCTCCCCCGTCGTCGCCGAAGACGTTGTCGCTGTCGAGCGAGACGCGCGTGAGGTTGGACGCCGAGGAGGGGTACAGGCTCGTGTCCGCGTAGACGACGTCGCACGTCTCTTTCGGCAGGGCGACCTGCGAGGTCGCGATCGCGTTGGAGGCGTCGGTGATGGCATCCACGCTCGGGTACACCTCGAAGTGGATGTGCGGCCACCGGCCGTCGTAGCAGCCGGGGAAGATCGAGGTGAACGACACCACGCCGTCGTCGCCGACGACCTGGACGCCGCGGAGGTACGTCTCGTTCTCGATGCCGGAGGAGTACATCGAGTAGTTCCCCTCGGTGTCGCAGTGCCAGACGTACACGGCGGCCCCGGTCATGGGCGTGTCGCCGTTCGCGGTGTCGAAGATCGTGAGGTTCAGGGTCATCGGGGTTCCCGCCGCTGTCGCGCCGCCGTCGAGGCTCGAGCGCAGATCGCTGCGGACGATTCCGGACTGCTCCAGGACGTCGGCGCCGTTGGATCCGTCTCCCGGGTAGGGGCCGGCGGTCTCGTCGGGGATCTCGCCGGCGGGCAGCGCGGCGGCCGAGGTCGTCGCCGAAGCGGTGGGGGTCGCCGACGCGGTCGCGGTCGGCGTGGCGGTCGTGGCGGTGGTCGTCCCGGTCGCGGCCGGGGTGCACGCGACCAGGGTGACGGCGCCGGCACCGAGGGCGACCAGCCCCAGGATCCCGCGGCGCGACACGAGTGTGCGGATGTCGAACGGCGCGCCCTGGTCGACGACGGGTTCGTCGGCCCGGTCGAGCAACCGCCCCTCGTATGCGGGACCTTCGGGGGTCATCTGGGTGTCGGGGATCCTGCTCATGGTCGCCTCCGGAGTCGGGGATGGTGTCGATGCACGACTCTGCGGGACTGACCCTCACCGGGACTTGACCGATCCTGTGCCCCAGCTATGCGACCTCGAACACGGGTCCCGCGGGCGATCCCCGTGTGAGGATGAGGAGACGGGAGGTACACCATGTCGGACACGCTGCACGCGGTCACGCTCGTCGTGGACATGCCCATCACCAAACTCGACGCCCTCGACGTCATCGCCTTCGCCGCCGACGGCGGCGTCGAGGACGCGGGCACCTCCCGCCCCCGGGTCTGGCTCGCGCCGCACGCCTGGGCCGAAGTCGAGATCCCGAAGTTCGCCGATCCCCCACCCTTCGCGATCGACGTCTACTCCGACGTGTCGAGGGAGGTCGCGTGGGCGCAGGCACGGCGGCTGCACGACGCCCTCGAGAGACTGGGCTGGGAAGTCGAACCGCCCCGGGCGGGTGCCCGGTGACCTTTCCTCGGTTGCTCTACGTCGAGGACGACGCCGAGATCGCGGCAATGACCCTCGAAGTCCTGCGCGAGACCTACGAGGTGGTCCATGAGACGGACGGCACGACCGGCCGCGATCAGGCGCTCCGCGGCCGGTTCGACGTCATCCTGCTCGACCGACGGCTCCCCGGCCGCGACGGCGCCGAGATCGTGCGCGACCTGCGCGCCGCGCACATGACGACCCCGGTGTTGATGCTGACGGCGCTCGGCGCCGTCTCCGACCGTGTGGAGGGTCTTGACGCCGGGGCCAACGACTACCTGCTGAAGCCGTTCGACTTCGACGAGCTCCTCGCGCGACTACGCGCGCTGTTGCGAGGATTCCGCGCCGAGGGTCGTCGCCGCGCCGTCGCCGACTGGACCTACCTTCCCGACACAGGCGTCGTCTATGGGCCCGGCGGCGCACGGGTCGCCCTCACCGCAACGGAGAACGCGGTGCTCGACCTGTTGTCGCGCAGCCCTGATCATGTCTTCTCGCGCGAGGAGATCGCGGGCGCGGTGTTCTCGTCACCGGAAGCGGTCACCACCGTCGACACCTATGTGCACTACGTGCGCCGCAAGACCGCAACCGATGTCATCGAAACGGTCCGCAGCCGCGGCTACCGGGCAGGAGCGGAGCAGTGAGCGTCGACGACGACCGTCGTATCGTCCACCGCTCGGCCGTGCGGGTGGGCACCCTGGTGGCGGGTGCCTCGGCCGTCGCGATCGCCGTCGGCGTCGGCATCCTGGTGTCCGTCCTCCTGACGCAGGCGCGCACCGAGGGCGGTGGGCACAGACCCTCACCCGGCGGGGTGGCCGGCGACCGGTTCGTGGTCGATCTCGACGACGTGCTGCCCTGGGTGCTCGCCCTCGGTGTCGCCGGCGTCGTCGTGCTCGGCGTGGTGGCGTGGGCCGCGGCCCGCTGGTCGGTCCGGCCCCTCGACGAGGCGCTGCGACGGCAGCGAGCGTTCGTCTCCGACGCCAGCCACGAGCTGCGCACACCTCTCACCGCACTGACGAGCCGTATCCAGATCGTCCAGCGACGCCAGAGCCGCGGCGAGGCGATCGACGAACCGCTCGAGCAGCTGCGCCGCGATGCGCAGGTCATGGACGACGTGCTGGCCGACATGCTGCTCACCGCCGAAGGAAGCGCGCACGCGGGTGCGGCCCGCGTCGACGAGAGCGTGCCGGCGGCCGTGTCCACGCTGGCCTCTCTCGCGACCGACGCGGGCGTCTCCCTGCGCGTCGGCGAGCTTCCCGACGTCACGGTCGCCGTCCCCGCGGTCACGGTGGTGCGCATGTGCACGGCGCTGCTCGACAACGCGATCGGTCACACTCCCGCGGGGTCCGCGGTGACGATCTCGGCCGTGGCCGAGTCGCACGACGTGGTGATCCGCGTCGCGGACACCGGCTCCGGCATCCGCGACGACGATCTCCCGCGCATCTTCAACCGCTTCGCGCGCGGGGCCGAGTCGGGCCGGCGCCGCGGCTTCGGCCTGGGCCTGTCCCTCGTTCGCGAGGCGGCGACACGCTACGGCGGACGCGTCGAGGTCGAGCGCACGTCCGCCGCCGGAACCGTCTTCGCGCTGCACCTCCCCCGAGCACGCTGAGGGGGTGGGCTCAGCCGACCACCGTGTCGCGGAAGGCCGAGACCTCGATGCCGCCCGCGAACCGGCGGCTGCGACCGTGCTCCCATACGATTCCGGATGCCACCGGCGCCACCGGAAGCCACTCGAGGTCGTCGATCCCGGCGATGGCCGCCACCGTCGCCCACGCGTCGGCCGTGGTGAGGTCGTCGGCGATGACCGTCGCGCTCACGGGACCGGCGAGGTGCACGCCCGTGCGGGGATCGATCAGGTGCGCCCCGCGCTCGGCGGTGCCCGAGGTGGCGACGGCTCCGTCGACGACCTCGACCGTGGCCAGCAGCTCCCCCTCGTGCGTGGGGTGCGCGATGCCGACACGCCAGACGTGCGAACTGGTCGCGGCGGTGCGCAGGCGCATGTCACCGCCGACATTGACGCCGACCGCCTCGATCCCGCCGTTCTCGAGCAAGGCGTCGAAGGCCTGCGCCGCGGCATCCGTCGACCATCCCTTGACGTAGCCGGTGGGATCGAACCATCCACGCCAGTGCGCGTCGAAGCGACCCCCGCTGCGCTCGCGCAGGTCGCGGCACCGTTCCGCCACCTCGGCCACCCGCGGGTCGATCGCACCGAGCTCGAGTTCCTCGTCACGGAGCCGGGAGATGTCGGAGTCGTCTCGGTAGGTCGAGAACACGCGCTCGTCGTCGCGCAAGCGTTGTATGCACGCAGAGACCGCGGCACCGACGTCGCCGTCGCGCCGCGCGGCGCCGAGGACAGTGATCGAGGCCACGGTGCCCATGACGGGGGCGGTGACGGTGAAGGCGGCACTCATCCGCGGGCCTGGTCGAGGGCGGACTGCAGCGAGGTGCGGTACCCGGTACTGGTGTAGGTGGCACCCGAAACCATGTCGACCTGGGCGCTCTGGGCCTGCACGGTCTCCTTCACCAGGACGGGGAGCGCCCGGGAGTTGATCTGCTGGTCACGCCCGCTTTCGGAGGGGTACCGCGGCACCTGCACGTCGGTGATCACTCCCTGCGACACGGTGATCTGCACCTGCACCGCCCCGTAGCGCGTGTTCACCGCTTGCCCCGTGTACGTGCCGTCGGTGAGGCCGCTCGACGAGGTCTGCATGGTCGAGCCGCTCGAGCTCGAGCCGCTCGTCGTCGAGCCGGAGGAGGCGGATGCCGAGGGGCTCGGCGTGGTCGTCGTGGTCTTCGGAGCCGTCGCGACACCCGACGAAGGGGCGTCGGCGAGAGCGCTCGTCGACTCGGGAACCGTCGAGGTGCGGTAGCTGAACAGCAGCACGAGGCCGGTGACGGTCGCCATGAGGGCGTAGACGATCTTCTTCATCGGGGTCTCCTCAGACGGTGAAGGCTTCGAGGTGGACGCGCTCCGCGAGGACGCCCGCACGGCGCAGGTCGGCGCGCACGGCATCCATCCACGGCTGGGGCCCGCACAGGAACACGTCGGTGTCGGCGGGTCGCGGCGAGACGTAACGGATGAGGTCGGCCCCGGCCCACTGCGCGTGCGAGCTCGGCAACCACGAGGAGGCGGTGTGCGCCCGCGGTCCCGGAAGCGGCGCATGCCGCAGACCACGCTCCCGCACGAGGCGGTCGATGGCCTCGGCGCGCAGGGCGTCACCGGCGGTGTGGTCGCGCACGATGAGCGTCGCCTCGCCCGGTGCCCAGTCGGCTCCTTCGAGCATCGCGAGCAGCGGCGCGACGCCCGCACCGGCGCCGATCATGAGCAGGTGACCGCCGCGGCGTTCGTCGGCGGTCATCGTTCCGTACGGCCCCTCGATGAGCACCCGCGTGCCGGGGCGGAGCGCGGCGAGCCGCTGTGTGCCGTCGCCGACGAAACGGGCCGAGATGACGAGCTCCCCGCCGGCCGGGTCAGTGGAGAGAGAGAAAGGGTGTCCGCGCGTCCAGCCCGCGCCGTCGAGGAAGCGCCAGACGAAGAACTGACCGCCGCGGGCCTTCAGGGCGTCGATCCGGCGCCCGGTCATGCGCACCGAGACACCGCTCCGACCGTCGCGCTCGACAGCGCTGACCCGGATGCCGTGGCGCAGCGACCTCGCCAGCGGAAGCCCGAGGCGGAAGACGACGACCGTCGCCGCGGTCACTGCCCACATCGCCCACCAGTAGACGGTGGCGGCGGGCGAGACGGTAAAGTCGGCGCCCGTCCACAGCATGTGCGGAATGGCGAGGCCGAGGCCGAGGTAGCCGTACAGGTGCAGCAGGTGCCACGACTCGTACCGCAGACGCGTGCGCGCCTTGCGCACCGAGGTGACCACGACCAGCAGCAGCAGTCCGGTCCCCGCGGTCGCCAGCAGCATGCCCGGGTAGTCCCACACGAACTGCCACGCCTGCTCGAGGGGGTTGATGCCCGCCTGCACCGCGTACCCCAGAATCTGCAGGGTGATGTGCGCCGTGAAGAGCGCGAACGACCAGAAGCCGACGATGCGGTGCATGCGGGTGATGCCGTCGCGACCGAAGCCGCGCTCGAACAGCGGCACGCGCGCCATGAGCAGCACCTGGTAGAAGAGCAGGTTCGCGGATGCCAGGCCCGCGGCGCGACCGAGAGCGTTGAGCGAGTCCGCTCCCCCGGCCAGCAGCGACTGCACCTCGCCGCCCGCGACCCACACGGCCACGACGACGAGGCTCGTCGCCCAGATGACGACGATCGCCGCGAGGTTCCAGATGGCCCGGGAGTTCGGCGTGCGCCGCGGGACACGGCGAGCGCCGCGCACGGCGGCGGCGGGCGGGGCGGCGAGGGCGGGTGCTGCGGTCATGCGCTCAGCGTGCGGGAGGACTCCCCAGACGGCTCCAAGAATGCCGACGAGCGGGCTGATACATAGGGAACGCCTAGCTTCGGGCTTGCCCAAGGGGACATGTCGGCTTCGCGCTTCGGACCCGCGCGCGGCCGGGGGGACGCGCGCCTCGCGCTACCTCACGCCAGGAGTTCTGAAGAGATTCACGACGTTGCCGTCGGGGTCGCGGATCAGAGCCGACCGATTTCCCCACGGCATCGTGGTCGGTTCGAGGACGATGTCCTCACCCTCGAGCGGGAGTGCGGCGAACGCGGCATCGACGTCGTCGACCTCGAACTCGATGAACACGGATCGGTTGGCGGCGGGGACGAGAGCCCCGTCGAGCATTGCGACCGTGGCGGTGCTCGCGATCGCGAGCTTCGCCCCCGGGCCGCTGAACTGCGCGAAGACGGCAGCGGGGCGCTCTGCCTGCTGGCCGGTGACCCGTTCGTAGAAGGCGACGAGAGCGTCGAGGTCGTCGGTGACGATACGGAGGGAGGCGAACGGCATGGGATTCCTTCGGATGAGGTGACGAGTTGAACGCCTCAGCCTCACCGATGGTCGCGACACCGTCCTGTCGGTCTTTCCTGAAGTCCGTCGAGATCAGTCCTCGACCACCGACCGCAAACGCCCGTAGAGGATCCCGAGGTCCGCGGCCCGGACGGCTCGTTGCGCGGGGCGCTCCTCGGTCACCTCGATCGACAGCATCCGGTCTCCCCGGAACGCGCGCACCCCGTCACGCAGCCGACACCAGGCGATGAGATACCACTGCCTCTCCTTTCTGATGGACCCCAACGGTTCGACATCGCGAAAGGACTCGGCTCCGTTCGCGTCCTGGTAGCGGAGACGCACGACCCGGTCGGCGCGCAAGGCCGCGGCGAACTCGGGCGGCACGACGACTTCGTCCTCGCTCTCCAGGAAGTGGACGCGCGAAGCCGAGGCTCTCGCGCGGGCCGCGTCGCCGTCCGGCATGACCGCGAGAATCTTGCGGGCCGCCGTCCGCGCGGACTGTCGAAAAGGACTGCGCCCGAGGGTGCCGAGCCCGATCAGCACCGCCAGCGCCTCGTCGAGCGTGAACCCCGCCGGCCCCAGCGTCGCGGACGCGTCGATGACGTACCCACCGGTGCGGCCGGGTTCCGCCCAGATCGGCACGCCCGACTCTTGGAGAGCCGAAAGGTCGCGCTCGATGGTGCGGACCGACACCTCAAACCGCTCCGCGAGACGGCGGGCGCTGCGGGGCCGCGGCGAGGCGGCCCGCAGTTCCTCCACCAGCCCGTAGAGCCGATCCG
The DNA here is from genome assembly GCF_000202635.1 of Microbacterium testaceum StLB037. Lineage (NCBI taxonomy): Bacteria > Bacillati > Actinomycetota > Actinomycetes > Micrococcales > Microbacteriaceae > Microbacterium > Microbacterium testaceum. The sequence goes on from NC_015125.1 coordinate 29,219, forward strand.
TGCGATTCACGTCCCCATCATCCGCCACGTCACACGTGCCGTGAGGACGGGAGCCGATCAGTCGTCGAGATCCACCAGTACGGCGCTGCGCTCCCACAGCTGCCGGGCGATCATCGGATCGTCGGCCAGCCGGCTCGTGCGAGCGGGCTTGTTGTTGGCGTAGAAGCCGCCGGGCTCCCAGTCGATGCCGGGCTTGCCGAGGGCGAGCCACGTCAGGCGCGCGCCGCCCACCGCGGTCGAGGTCATGAGGCTCTTCGCCAACGGGCCGCCGTAGAGGAACTTCCACGGACCGCCGCTGGACGCGCCGAAATTGGAGGCGATCACCCCGGGGTGGAACGCCGCAGCCGACAGGCCGAACTCGCCGAACCGACGGTGGAGTTCCTTGGTGAACAGCACGTTGGCGAGCTTCCCATTGCCGTACGCAGCGGTCGACGAGTACCGCCTCTCGCCCTGCAGATCGTTGATGTCGAAGCGCGGGAAGAGCTTCGCGGCGGCGCTCGAGGTCTGGATGACGGACGCCTGCGACTGGAGCAGCCGCTCGAGAAGCAGATTGGTGAGCAGGAAGGGCGCGAGGTGGTTGACCTGGAAGGTCGTCTCGTAGCCGTCCTTCGTCAGGGTGCGCTCGCCGAAGACGCCGCCGGCGTTGTTGGCGAGGACGTCGATACGCGGGTACCTCTCGAGGAGGGATGCCGCGAGCTCCCGCACCTGCGCCAGGTCGCTGAAGTCCGCGACGAACGAGTCGACGCCGAGGGAGCGGGCGACCCGAGCGGTCTTCTCCGGGTTCCGACCGACGACGACGACCTCCTCGCCGACCTGCACGAGCTGCTTCGCGGACGCGGCGCCGATGCCGTCGCTGGCGCCGGTGATGACGATGGTGCGGGTCATGCGAACCTCCTGGTCGATGTGCGCCACGCTAACGCGGGCACCGAGGAGAACCGCGGGGCTTGCCCTCGGCATCCGCACCTCCCCGGAACTCACAGCCCGCTCCCAGCCCCGCGGGACCAAATCAGCGGGGCGCGACGTTCTTACCCATGTCGCCCGCTCCAGAGCGACACGACGAGAGGATACGAACCGTGAGCACGGAGTACCGGAAGACGTCGGAGGCGCTGAGCCGCCTCACCGACCACCAGTTCGCCGTCACGCAGGACGACGCCACCGAACCGCCGTTCCGCAACGAGTACTGGGACAACCACGAGGACGGCATCTACGTCGATGTCGTGTCAGGACAGCCGCTGTTCTCCTCGACCGACAAGTTCGAGAGCGGTTCGGGCTGGCCGAGCTTCACGAAGCCCATCGACGACGCAGCCGTCGTGGAGAAGACCGACCGGAGCCTCTGGATGACGCGCACGGAGGTGCGCTCGGCCGGGGCCGATAGCCACCTCGGTCATCTGTTCGACGACGGCCCGCACGATGCCGGCGGGCTGAGATACTGCATGAACTCGGCTGCCCTCCGCTTCGTGCCCGTCGCCGAACTCGAGGAACAGGGCTACGGCGCCTACCTCTCGCTGTTCCCGGAGAGCCGAGCCTCATGAACCTCTTTCCGTTCCGCAACCGCAAAAGGAGCACCACCATGACCAGCGGACCCACTGACACCGGCGAGATCACCCGCCGCCCCGGCACCGAGACCGCCGTCCTCGCCGGCGGCTGCTTCTGGGGCGTCGAAGACCTCATCCGTCGCCAGCCCGGCGTGCTCGACACGCGCGTCGGCTACACCGGCGGGCAGAACGACCACGCGACCTACCGCAACCACCCCGGTCACGCGGAGGCCGTCGAGATCGTCTTCGACCCCATGCAGACGTCGTACCGCGACATCCTCGCGTTCTTCTTCCAGATCCACGACCCGTCGACCCTGAACCGTCAGGGCAACGACGTCGGCACGAGCTACCGCTCGGCGATCTTCCCGCTCTCGCCCGAGCAGGAGAAGGTCGCGCGTGACACGATCGCCGACGTCGACGCGTCGGGCATCTGGCCCGCGAAGGCCGTCACCACGATCGAGCCCGAGGCGCCCTTCTGGGAGGCCGAGCCCGAGCACCAGGACTACCTGGTCCGCATCCCGAACGGGTACACGTGCCACTTCGTGCGCCCCGGCTGGGTGCTGCCGAAGCGCGAGGAAGCCTCCGCGTAAGGCGTTTCGAAGGGCCCGGATGCCATGGCATCCGGGCCCTTTCTCAGGTCAAGAGATCGTCGAGCAGACGCTGCACACGCGCCTTGATGTCGTCTCGGATGGCGCGAACCTCCTCGATCCCCTTCCCCGCGGGGTCGATCAGCTCCCAGTCCTCGTAGCGCTTGCCGGGGAAGATCGGGCACGCGTCGCCGCAGCCCATCGTGATGACCGCATCGGACGCGCGGACGTCGTCGGTGAGCAGGAGCTGCGGCACTTCGGCGGTGATGTCGATGCCCTCCTCCGCCATCGCGGCCACCGCCACGGGGTTGAGTGCCGAGCCCGGAGCGCTGCCTCCGGACAGCACGGTGACGCGCCCGCCACCGAGCGCCCGCGCGTACCCGGCGGCCATCTGCGAGCGGCCGGCGTTGTGGACGCAGACGAAAAGGATCGTGACGGATGCCATGTCTCCATCCTGGCCGACCGGCAACCCCCGCGTTTCCCGGGGAGGCGCTGCTTAGGCTCGCCGGATGAGCGAATACGACGTCATCGTGGTCGGCGCGGGGCTGGCGGGACTGCGCTGCGCGACGCGGCTGGCGGAAGCCGGCCGGGATGTGGTCGTGCTCGAGGCGGGCGACGACGTCGGCGGACGGGAGCGGACGGACATCGTCGACGGCTTCCGGCTCGATCGGGGCTTCCACGTGCTGAACCCGGCGTACCCCGCCGTCCGGCGCGGGGTCGACATCGAGGCGCTCGCGCTGCGGCGCTTCCCCGTCGCGGTCGGCGTCCGTTTGGAGGATCGGCTCGCTCGGCTGGCGCATCCCGCGCGGCATCCGTCCTCGCTGCTCGAGACACTGCGCTCCGGTCTCGTCCGGCCCGCCGACCTCGCCGCGCTCGCACGGTGGGCAGGCCCCACCCTCGTTTCGGCGCGGGCCGCCAAAACGGGCATCGACCGCCCCCTCGGGGAGGCGTGGGACCGCGCGGGACTCCGCGGCCCCCTGCGCGAGAGCGTGCTCGAGCCCTTCTTGGCCGGGGTCCTCGCCGATGACCGACAGCGCACGTCGGACGCGTTCGTCCGCCTGCTGATCCGCAGCTTCGCGTTCGGGCGGCCGGGGGTCCCCGCCGCGGGGATCGGAGCGCTTCCCGCGCAGCTCGCGGATACCGCCCGCCGCGCTGGGGCCGGTATCCGCCTTGGTCATCGGGTTGTCTCGACACGGCGCCGGGCGTCCGGCTGGCACGTCGGTATCGAGGGACGGGATGCCGTCACCGCCCGCACCGTCGTGATCGCCGCCGGTCTCGACCCGGCGATGGATGTCGAGCTCCCGCGCACGCGCGGCTTGCAGACGTGGTGGTTCGCCGCCGATTCCGCGCCGAGCGACGATGCCGCGCTCCGCGTCGACGGCCGCCGCCGCGGGCCGATCGTCAACACCGCCGTCATGACGAACACCGCCCCGACCTACGCCCCGCGGGGGCAGCACCTCGTTCAGGCGACCTGCGTGATGCCCTCCATGGCGACGGAGGAGGGCATCCGGAGCCAGCTCGCCGAGATCTGGGATGCCGATACCCGGCCGTGGCGGCTCCTCCGGCGTGACGACATCGCTCGCGCGCTGCCCGCGCAGGATCCGCCCCTGCGGCTGCGCCGATCCGTCCGGCTCGACGACGGTCGCTTCGTCGCGGGAGACCACCGCGACACCGCGTCGATCCAAGGGGCACTGGTGTCAGGCGAGCGCGCGGCCGAGGCCGTCCTCGCCGACGCGGCCGGCTGAGATCGCGGAGCGCAGCTCTTCCGCGCGGGACGTCTGGAGGATCCGGAGCGACCCGTCCTCCAGGGTGAGACGCACGGCGGGGCCGGCCGACCACAGCGCGAGGCGGCGACGCCCGACGATCCGCCAGCCGATGCCGCCCGCCATCGCCGGATCGACCTGGCAGACGCGCACCTCGGCGACTCGTCCCCGCGGGAGGTGCATCACGCGGAAAGGCACGAGACGTACGTCGACGTGAGTGTCGTCCACGGTGACGGTGATCCGTCGAGCGAGCCCCATGGCCCCCGCCCCGACGACAGCGACGAGTCCGACGCCACACACCACGAGAGTGCCGATCCCGACCCGGTCGATTCGCGTGATCAGCACGGGCAGGGCGATGACGGCAAGAACCGCGACGAACGCCAGAGTGAGTGCACCCGCGATCGCGAGCCACCGCGGCCCGACGAGCGTCTCGTGGAAGCGCACGGACGGACTCCTTCCCCCAGGGTCGTGAACACGGATGTTTCGACGGTACCCGCCCATCCGCCCGGTTTTGCCGTTCGGGGGCCCGTGATCGCCCTGAGGCTACGGTTCCCGAGGGATCAGCGCGCCCGGGCGGCGAGCGCCGTCAGCGCTTCTCCCGTCACGCGCCGGGTGGTCCACTCGTCCATCGCCTCCGCGCCCAGCGCACGGTAGAACCCGATCGCGGGTTCGTTCCAGTCGAGGACGGTCCACTCCAGGCGCGAGTACTGCTTCTCGACGCACTCGGCGGCCAGCGCGGCCAGCAGAGCGACCCCGTACCCGTGCGAGCGGAACTGCTCGTGCACGTAGAGGTCCTCGAGCCAGATACCGTGGCGCCCGGTCCACGTGGAGTAGGTGAGGAACCAGATCGCGATGGCGCGGATCTCCCCCTCCCGCTCCACGACGAACGCGAAAGCGCGCGGGTCGTCGCCGAACAACGTCGCGGCGATCATCTCGGCCGTGTTGTCCACGGCATCCGGCTCGTTCTCGTAGTCGGCCAACGCCTGAATGCACGCGAGGACGCCCTCTTCGTCGCCCGCGCGGGCGGGACGCAACACGGCGCCGTCTCGGAGATCGGTCATGTCAGGGGCTCCCAGCTCTCGGCCGCCACGCGGCGGAAGTTGCCGCCGAGCACGGCGGCGGTGTCGGTGTCGGCCCATCCTCGCGCGGAGAGCGCGGAACCCAGACCGACGAAGGTCTCGGGCGGCATCCATTCCATGGGTCCCCACCGGGTGTAGCTCTCGTCGTACAGCGCGGGCGATTCGGCGATGGTGTCACGGAACGTCGGCCAGTCGAATGAGAAGTCCGTGCTGACACCGACGTGCCGGATGCCGACGACCCCGACCGCGTACTCGATGTGGCGCACCATCGCGTCGAGGGTGGGCGTATTGGGGCCGAGGAAGATGCCGACACCGGTGATGCCGATCACTCCCCCCGTCTCGGCCGCGGCGCGCGCCTGATCGTCGGTGATGTTGCGCGGGTGGTCCCACACCGCGCGCATGTTCGAGTGACTGAACACGACCGGTCGAGTGGAGATCGCGCACATGTCGAACGTCGTGCGCGCGCCGACGTGCGAGCCGTCCGGCACCATTCCGCGCCGGTTCATCTCCGCCACGAGGTCGCGTCCCCACGGGGTGAGGCCGTCGTCGACCGGGTCTAGGCAGCCGCCGCCCGCACGGTTGGCGTGGTTGTACGTGGGGCCGAGCGTGCGCACGCCCTGCGCGACGAGGGGGCCGACGGCATCCAGGTTCCCACCCAGCGGTGCGCAGTCCTCGAGGTCGAACGCGACGGCGGTGTCGCCCCGGGCCGCGATGCGGTCGATGTCGGCGACCGTGGCGGCGAGCTCGAGTCCGTCGATCGCGTCCACCTGCGCGCGGAAGGAGCGCAGGAGGGATGCCGTGAGCTCGGGCGCGTGGGGTGCGTAGCCGACGTTCAGCGAGACGTAGCCTCCCCCGGCCCCGCGGTACCGCCGCAGTTCGGCGATGTCAGCGGTCTCGACGAGTTCGACGCAGGCGTGCTGATCCCAGAGCATCAGGCGCCCGCTCGCGGCGCGAGCCCCGCATCCAGAGCCTCACGCTCGTCGAAGACGAAGCAGTCGCCGTCCCAGTGCGCGTCGCCGTGGGCGGCGAACCAGCCGAGGATCCCGCCGTCGAGCTGGTACGCGTCGAGACCCTCGTCCCGCAGATACAGCGCCGCCTTCTCGCAGCGGATGCCACCCGTGCAGAAGCTGACCACCGTCTTGCCGGCGAGCTCGTCGCGGTGGGAGCTGGCGGCATCCGGGAACTGGGTGAATCTCTCGATACGCCAGTCCTTCGCTCCGGAGAAGGTTCCGTAGTCGACCTCGAAGGCGTTGCGGGTGTCGACGAGCACGACCTCGCGTCCGGCGTCGTCGGTGCCGCGGTCGAGCCAGCGCCGCAGGGTGTCGGGGCTCACGGCGGGCGCACGACCGTCCTGCGGACGCACCTCGGGACGGTCCATGCGGATGATCTCGCGCTTCACCTTCACCAGGAGCTTGCCGAGCGGGACGGCGTCCGACCAGCTGTCCTTCGTCTCGAGGGCGGCGAACCGCTCGTCGGTGCGGAGCTCATCGAGGAACGCTCGCACGGGGTCGGCGGGCCCGGCGAGGAAGAGGTTGATCCCCTCCTCGGCGAGCAGGATCGTTCCGCGCAGCTCCGCCTCGACCGCTCGCTCACGAAGCGCGTCGCGGACCGCCGCGGGATCGTCGATACGCGTGAAGAGGTACGCCGAGACGTTGAGGACGGATGCCATGTCTCCAGGGTACGAAAGCGTCAAGCCTCCGACCGCCGCCGAGGCCATCGCCTAGCGTGGAGGATTCCTCGTCGTCTGGAGTTCGTCGTGCCCGCAGGACCCCTCGTGTCGGTCGTCATCCCGGTGCTGGACGACGGACCGCACCTGTGGAGGTGCTTACGCGCTCTGGCGGCGCAGACGCTCATCGCGGATGAGATCGTCGTCGTCGACAACGACTCGACCGATGACAGCGCCGACATCGCCCGGGCCGCGGGAGCGCGCGTGGTGTTCTGCGGCGAGCGCGGCATCCCCGCCGCGACCGCCACCGGTTACGACGCCGCACGGGGAGAGCTCATCCTGCGTCTCGACGCCGACAGCCTGCCGGCCCCCACCTGGATCGCGACGATGGTCGAAGCTCTCGCCGATCCGGACGTGGATGCCGTCACCGGAGGCGCGGTCTTCCACGACGGTCCGAGGTCTCAGCGCGTGACGATGGCGCGGGCGTTCCTCGGCACGTACAACGCGTTCGCGTTCCCCGCTCTCGGACACACGCCGCTGTGGGGGTCGAATATGGCGTTCCGCCGCGCGGCGTGGGACGCCGTGCGACACGAGGTGCACCTCGACCCGGAGGTGCACGACGATCTCGACCTCGCCTATCACCTGGGTCTCCGGCATCGCATCCGCCGAGTCCCGGGTCGGCACATGCGGGTCTCCTCGCGCACGGTGGAACCGCGCCGTTTCGTCCGCTGCTTCCGTCGCGGGGCGGGGACGGTCTTCGCGCACTGGCCCCGAGACATCCCGCCGGTGCGGTGGGCGCGGCTGGCCCGCGCTCGACGTCGAGCGGCAGGAACGGGGGCTGCGCGCTGATGGCCGGCATCCTGTTCCCGGACGTCGCCGCGCCCGACCTGCACGTGATGAGCTTCAACATCCGCCGGCGCTTCGACCGGATGACCTGGCCGCCGGCCGATCGGTGGCCGATGCGCAAGCAGCGCCTGCGGACCTTCCTGAGCGCGAACCGTCCGCACCTCCTCGGCTCCCAGGAGGCGATGCCCGATCAGGCGCTCTGGGTGCAGCAGTCCCTCGGGTCCGCGTACGGGCGCATCGGGCTCGGGCGCGGGAAGAATCGCGACGGCGAGGGCACACCTCTCTTCTACGACCGCGACCGCATCGAGGTCGAGGAGTGGGAGCAGGTCATGCTGTCGGATACCCCCGACGTCCCGGGCTCGACGGGCTGGGGCAACACCATCCCCCGCGTCGCGGTCATCGCGCAGCTGCGCGATCGCGCAACCGACGCGCGCTTCACCTTCGTCAACACGCACTTCGATGCCTTCTCCCGGCGCGCACGTCGGCGATCGGCGTCGTGGCTGCACGATCTCGTCGCCGCGCGCGAACGGCCGCTGCTGTTCACCGCCGACGTCAACGCGCACGTGCGCTCCGCGGAACTGGCAGGGATGTTCGCCGACGGTCTGCTCGTCGACACGTGGGCGTACGCACCGGCGCGGCGGACGGCGGAGTGGGGCACGTTCAACAACTACGCGAGCCCCCGGGTCGGCGCGCGGCGCATCGACGCACTGCTCGCGACCCCCGACGTCGGCGTGCGTGCCGTGGGCATCGACCCGCGCCCCACGGGCACGCAGTGGCCGAGCGACCACTTGCCGGTGCAGGCGGTCGTCCGCATCCATCCCGGAAGCGACGCGCGATGATCCGGGCCATGTACGCCAATCTGAAGCGTCCCCCGCGCAGCGTGACGGACTGGCTGGCCGATGTCGTGCGGGCCGTCGCGATCGTCGTCGTCATCGTGTCCCTGTTCACGCTGCCGTTCACCGATTTCGCGGTGCTGTCGATGTCACTGCCCGCCGTCATGCTGTCGCGCATGATCGGTCTGCGCTCGGGTCTCGACCTCGTCACGTGCGTGACGGTGTTCGTGGCCGCGGGCAGCAACGTCATCGATCTGTACCGCGCGTGGACGGGGTGGGACCTCCTGGTCCACCTCGCGTGCACCGGCGTCCTCGCCGCCGTCGCGCTCGTCCTGCTCGATGACGCGCGCGTTGTCGAACCCACCGGACACCGTCGCACGCCCATCGTCGTCGCGACGATCGCGGGCCTCGCGCTCAGCGCCGTGTGGGAGATGGTGGAGTGGTTCGGTTACCGCTTCATCACGGATGCCATCTTCGTGACCTACGACGACACGATCGGCGACATGATGGCCGGCGGCGCCGGCGCCTTGATCGCGGGAGTGCTGGCATCGCGGTGGCGCCTGACGCGCGCGGACCGCGCGAAGCTGTAGACCCGCGGGCCGCCTGCCGAACTCCGCTCAGACGTGGGCCGCGGAGACCGACTCACCGCGGCAACTCCGACGGCGCTCGACCCACAGGATCGCCAGCGCGGCGAGCCCACCCACCGCGGCGCCGACGGTGTTCATGAGCCAGTCGTCGGTGTCGCAGCGGCGACCGAGGGCGGGAACCAGCGCCTGGACCGTCTCGACGGCGGCGGACAGCGCGGAAACGGCGCCGATCACGAGCACCGGCCGACGGGTCGCGACCCCCAGGAACAGGGCGAGCGGCAGCATCATGGCCACGTTGGCGAGAGTGTCGATCCCCTGCAGGGGAACCGAGAACTGCACCGTACATCCCCCGTCCGACGGCTCGCCGTCGGGAAGGAGCGTGAGACCGGCCACCGCGAGGAGCGCCAGGCCCGACAGGACGAAGAGGGCGACGCGCAGCCGCAGTCGATGAAGAATCCACGCCGTCGCCGCCACCGCCGCGCATCCCGCCCAGAACAGCAGCGGCACCCAGCGCGAGATCTCGACGAGGATGGTCGAGATCACGCTGCGCCGCGCTCGGCCCCAGCGGCGTTCTCCGCACCCCCCGCGTTCCACTGCGCCGCGAGGTCGTCGAGAGACAGTCCCAGCGCGCCGGCCACGGCGGCGACGGTCGCGAACGACGGCGTGACCAATCGCCCGGTCTCGATCTTGCGCAGTGTCTCGGGCGAGACGGCGGCGGAGGCGGCCACGTCCGCGATGGATCGCGCGCCGCGCGCGTTCCGCAGGAGCACACCCAGGCGCTTACCCCGTGCGACGACCTCTGACGTGTGCGGCAGACGAACCATCATGGCTTCATCGTATCGGTATTGTTAGACCGGTATTGTTAGACCGGTCGAGTGGATTCCGCGTCAGCGAAAGAGAGCACCATGATCGAGATCCTGAACGCGACGCAGCTCGCGCACGCGCGAACAACCGGCGCCATCGTGGGTGAGACGTTGGCCGAGCTCCGGCGACGAGCCACCGTCGGCGTCAACCTGCTCGAGATCGACGAGTGGGCGCGCGAACTGATCGCGGATGCGGGAGCGCGATCCTGCTACGTCGATTACGCGCCCGCCTTCGGCAACGGTCCGTTCGGACACCACATCTGCACCGCCGTGAACGATGCCGTGCTCCACGGCCTCCCCCGCGACTACGCGCTCCGATCGGGCGACCTGCTCACCCTCGACCTCGCCGTGTCGAAGAACGGGATCGCCGCCGATGCGGCGGTGAGTTTCGTCGTCGGACCGGATCGCCCCGCCGGTAGCGCCGCGCTGATCCAGGTCACGGAAGATGCCCTCGCCGCCGCCATCGACGTGGCGCGACCGGGTAACCGGATCGGCGACATCTCCCACGCCATCGGACGCGTGCTCGCCGGGGCGGGCTACACGGTCAACACCGAGTTCGGCGGACACGGGATCGGCTCGACCATGCACGGCGACCCGCACGTTCCCAACGACGGCCGGCCGGGGCGCGGCTTCCGTCTGCGTCCCGGATTGCTCCTGGCTCTGGAGCCGTGGGTGATGGATGACACGGACGTCCTCGTCACGGACGCCGACGGGTGGACGCTGCGCAGCGCGACGGGGTGCCGCACGGCGCACTCCGAGCACACCATCGCGATCACCGACGGCCCCGCGGAGATCCTCACCCTCCCGCGGTGACCCGTGAGAGCGCCGCGAGATCGGGGGCACCGACGGCACCCCCGACCCCACGGGGCCACGGTCAGATATTTCCCGCCACGTCCGTCCCCACGAGGTCGCCGTCGGGGTTCGGCTCGCTGAGCTGCTCGCCGGGCGCGGTCGAGCTCTCGAGCGGGGGAAGCGCCGCCTCGAGGCGCGAGCCGATCTCGGCATCCACGTTCTTCCAGTACTGCACGGCACGGTCGCGCACGTCCTTGCGCGTCACCCCGCCGACGTGCCCGGTGATCGTTTCGACGAGACGGTCGCGCGCCTCGGCCGACATCACCTCGCGCACGAGCGTTCCGGCCTGGCCCCAGTCGTCGTCCTCGGGGTGCAGGGTCGCCGCCGAGCGCACGAGCTCGCCGTCGCTCTGCCACCCGCCGTCGCCCGCGCGGCGCGGATCGGCCGCGGGGCCCCCGGCGGAGTTCGGCGCGTACACGGGCACCTCGGGCGGGTTGTACTCGTAGCGCATCGCACCCTCCTTCGAGTACGAGTGCACCTCGGTGTGCGGGCGGTTGACCGGCAGCTGCTGGTAGTTCGTGCCCACGCGGTAGCGGTGCGCGTCGGCGTAACTGAAGATGCGAGCCTGCAGCATCTTGTCGGGACTGCCGTCGATGCCCGGCACGAAGTTCGACGGCTCGAACGCCGCCTGCTCGATCTCGGCGAAGTAGTTGCCCGGGTTGCGGTTCAACTCCATCGTGCCGACCTCGATCTCGGGGTAGTCGCTGTGCGGCCACACCTTCGTCAGGTCGAACGGGTTGAAGCGGTAGGTCTTGGCATCCTCGTACGGCATGATCTGCACCTTGAGCGTCCAGGTGGGGAACTCGTTCCGCTCGATCGCGGCGTACAGGTCGCGGATGTGGAAGTCGGCGTCCTGCCCGGCGATCTGGTCGGCCTCGTCCTGCGTGAGGGTCTTGTGACCGAGGTCGGTGTGGAAGTGGTACTTCACCCAGAACCGCTCGCCCTCGGCGTTGATCCACTGGTAGGTGTGCGAGCCGTACCCGTTCATGTGGCGCCAGGAGGCCGGGATGCCACGGTCGCCCATGAGCCACGTGACCTGGTGCGCGCTCTCGGGCGAGAGCGTCCAGAAGTCCCACTGCATCGTGTTGTCGCGCAGGTGGCTGCCGGGGAGGCGCTTCTGCGAGCGGATGAAGTCGGGGAACTTGATGCCGTCCTTCACGAAGAAGACGGGGGTGTTGTTGCCGACGAGGTCGTAGTTGCCCTCTGTCGTGTAGAACTTCAGCGAGAATCCGCGCGGGTCGCGCCACGTGTCGGGGCTGCCCTGTTCGCCCGCCACGGAGGAGAAGCGCGCGAGCATCTCGGTCTCGACGCCGGGCTGGAACAGCGCCGCCCGCGTGTACGCCGACACATCGCCGGTGGTGCGGAACGTGCCGAACGCCCCACCGCCCTTGGCGTGCACCACGCGCTCGGGCACACGCTCGCGGTTGAACTGCGCGAGCTTCTCGATCAGATAGTGGTCGGTGAGCGCGATCGAGCCGTCGGCCCCGACGCTCTGGGAATGCTCGTCGCTGGCGACGGGCGCTCCGCCGTTCGTGGTGGTCGGCTCGGTCATGGCTCTCCTCACGTCGTGGGCCGCGAAATGAAAGGCCCCCCTCGACGCTACGCAGGGGGTCCGACATCGCGGAGGCATTGCGGATCGATCGCCGACCACGTAGGCCCTCGGGTGTGTCAATCCCCCGATGCGCCCCGCACCGCCTCGACAGCATGGCGGGACCGACGAGAGGAACGGAACATGTCGAAAGATCTGTCGAAGGGCGACCGCGTCAGCTGGGACACCCCGCAGGGGCGGACCCAGGGCGAGGTCGTGGAGAAGAAGACGAAGGACTTCCAGCACGACGGCCAGAAGTTCACGGCATCCGACGACGAACCGGCCTACATCGTGAAGTCGGAGAAGTCCGGGTCGACGGCGGCGCACAAGGGCTCGGCGTTGAACAAGCTCAAGAGCTGAGTCCGCGGACGCTTCGACAGGCTCAGCGACCGCTCACGCAGAGGTCCCTGAGCCTGTCGAAGGGACCGGCACCACGATGCCCGGTGGCTTCGACAAGCTCAGCCACCTCCGCGCAAGGTCCCTGAGCCTGTCGAAGGGACCGGACCCCCGCGCGCACTACCCCCGCGCCTCGCGCCGCTTCCTCATCTGCGCCAACGCGAGACCCAGCCGGTGATTGCCCGCCAGCACATCCTCGTGACGCTCGAGGAACTCCCAGTACGCGTCGGTGAACACCGAGTCCTTGGCATCCTGAGCAGAGGGCCACCACGAGCCCATCTTCTGCAGGTACGCCCCGCCCGAGACGTACGGCTTGGTCGCCACGAACCCGCCGTCGGCGAACTGGCTCATGCCCATGACGTTGGGCACCATGACCCAGTCATACGCGTCGACGAACAGCGCGAGGAACCACGCGTTCACCTGCCGCGGCGCGTAGCCCTGCAGCAGGAACCAGTTGCCGAGCACCATGAGCCGCTCGATGTGGTGCGCATAACCCCAGCGGTGCACGCGCTCGAGGACTGTGCGCACCGGGATCGGCAGGTCGCTCGGCATCCGTTCTCCCGAGTACCAGTACTTCTCGATGCGCTTTTCGAGGTGCAACGCGTTGACGTGCTCGAGCTTCGGGTGCGCCCGGTACATCCCGCGCATGTACTCCCGCCACCCGATCACCTGCCGGACGAACCCCTCGACGGATGCCAGGGGCGCATCAGTCCGCGTGGCGGCGGCGACCACTTCCTCGACCGTGAGCAGGCCGATGTTCAGCATCGGCGAGATGATCGCGTGGAAGAGGAAGGGCTCGTCGGCCTTCATCGCGTCCTCGTAGCGGCCGAAGTCGTGCAAGCGCTCGGCGACGAACGTATCGAGCCAGTCGCGGGACTCCTCCGGGGTGACCGGCAGCCAGAACTCCTCCGCCGCTCCGGGGTGCTCGGGGAAGAGCTCATCAACCTCCGCGATGACCGCGCGGGTGATCTCGTCGGGCTCGATCTGAGGCAGGGGCGGGATGTCCACGCCCTTCTTCGGAAGGGCCTTGCGGTTGTCGGCGTCGAAGTTCCAGCGACGCCCGGCGGGCTTTCCGCCGTCCATCAGGATGCCGGTACGCCGCCGCTGCCAGTGGTAGAAGTCCTCCATGAGCGGCGTCGGGTGCTCGGCGAACCAGCCGTCGACGTCCTCTTCGGGCGTGAGGAAGAGACCGTCCGGGAGGACCTCGGTCTCGACGTCGTGCGCCTGGCAGATGCGAGCGATCCGCTCGTCGACGGGCCGGTTCGGGTCGCTCATCCACGTCAGCTCGGTGACCCGGTGCGCCTTCAGCAGACGTTCGAGCCCCGCCTTGAAGGTGAGGTCATCGTCCAGCGTGATCCGCCGGACGGTCCGCCCTTCACCCTCGAGGCGGGCTGCTGTATGCCGCATCGCCGAGATCAGCAGCACGATCTTGTGCCGGTGATACGGGAGCTTGCGGAACCGCGGCGCCGACTCGATGAAGAAGAACTCCTCGATGTCGTCGTCGTAGGCGGGGTGCTCGGCGAACTGCTGCGTCGCGAGGATCAGCGCGGCCTTCATGCACCGCGCCCCTCTCGCTCGTCCGCGACGACGCTCATGCGCGCCTCCTCTGCTTCGCCGCGTTCGCGCGGCACCCGCGCGAGCAGTAGAGCACCTGGTCCCACTGGTCGCGCCCGCTCCAGCGCTTGCGATCGGTGAACGGGCGTCCGCAGTAAGCGCAAGGCTTGGCGCGCACCTCGGGTCGTGACATGTCGTCATGGTCGCAAAACGCCGCATCGAGTCGCGGGGGCTTGCGCTGACACAGTCGCGGAGTCCGCGCAAGGCCCGCGCGCGCCCGCCGCGGTTCGTGATCGGGTGCCCCCATGGACACGACACCGGATCGCACGAACGACACCGCCGACGAGCCCGACGAGCTCGAGACCGCCGACGCGCCGCGAATTCCCGACACCACGGACGACGACGCACCCGTCGACAACCCCTCCGGGGGCTGACGCGAACGAAGGGCCCCGCGTGCGGGGCCCTTCGTCCTTCCGGTCGGTCAGACCTCAGTCGGTGAGGTCGAACTTCTCGTTCTCCCCGCCCTTCGGGCGTTCACCGGTCACCTTCGACGTCACCAGGGCGATCGCCGTGGCGAGGCGGCCGCCGGCGCTGCCCCAGTACTCCCCGGTCAGCGCGGAAACCTTCATCAGCGTGACTCCGGGGGACTCGGGGCCGTCGGGGAACCACGCCTCGACGGTCGTCGACCACAGCTCCTTGAGCTTCGCGAGGTCATCGACGACCTCGGCCTCGCCGGCGAGCGAGAGCCACGTACTGTCGGAGCTGAAAGACAGGCCGACCTTCGGGTCCCGCCGCACGTGCTCGACGGCGGAGGCGTGCGTGCCGACGATGAACCACAGGTCGCCGTCGGACTCGTTCTCCTGGACCGTCAACGGATGGGCGTGCAGCGCACCGTCCTCGGCTCGCGTGGTGACCATCGCGAAGCGGAACTTCTTCAGCAGCTCGTTGAGCGTGTCCAGCTCGGTGTCGGTGGATGACATGGCACTCCCTCTGTTCGTGGACCCCCAGCCCAGCGGGTCGATCCGACCCGCGCTATGTGTTGACGTCGGAGCCGTCGTCTGCTCTCGGCGGGGCGAGGCGGTCGAGCTCCTCCACGGCCTCCCTCGCCCGCCGGGTGCGGTCGGCGACGTCCTCTTCCCACCACCGCGGTCCGCGCTCACCGAGCCCGGCCTTGGCGAGTCCGACGCGACGCCGGGCGTCGGCGGTCCCGTCGGCGTCGCCCGCCCGCTTCGTCGTCCGCACCGCGGAGCGGGCCCGTCCGAGGTGGGACCTCAACCGGGCGGCGAGATCATGCGGCAGCGCCGGATCGGTGCGACGCCACCGGCGACCGTCGATCACCAGCCACCGCTCGGCGTCGGCGGAGTCGTCTGTTCCGGATGCCATGGCCCCAGTCCACCCCGGAAAGGAGGCCCCGAGAATCTCCCCGGCGCTCCGCAGGCATCCGTGCTACCGTGGGAGCATCAATTCCGGGATTTGCTTCATGGACGCCCGCCTCATCGATGAGATGTCGGGCGCACGGCACCGAGCCGTTCACCATCGGAATCCCCCTGTATCTCGTCGCACGGCACGCTCGATGACCTCCGTCATCGCCTGCCTCCCGCGGAAAGTCTCTGTGTCTTCGCTTTACCCTTCGCCACTTTCGTGGCGCCAGGCCGATCTCGACGTCTACGTCGCGACGGCCGGATCCGACTATGCCGGTTTCGTCGGCGCGGCCACCTCGGGCTATGAAGCCCAAGGTCCGCTCGGCGAGAACCTCGGCATCCACACGTCCGTCGGGGCGGCTCAGGCCGCCGTCGACGGGCACCGCGTACGCGGCACCACTTCGGTGCTGCGGCGTCCCCGTCCGCTCCGCGTTCGTCGGAACGGCGCCCACGGTCGCTTATGCGGCCCAACATGAATAAAGGAAGAACACGATGGCCACTGGCACCGTGAAATGGTTCAACTCCGAAAAGGGCTACGGCTTCATCGCTCCCGATGACGGCTCCGCCGACCTGTTCGCGCACTTCAGCGCGATCCAGGGCAACGGCTTCAAGGAGCTGACGGAAGCGCAGAAGGTCGAATTCGACGCCGAGCAGGGCCCCAAGGGCATGCAGGCGGCGAACATCCGCCCCCTCTAAGCTCCGCTTCACCCCGAAAGCCGGGTCTGCCGCATGCGCGGCGGCCCGGCTTTCGTCGTCCTCTCGGCGTGAACGCCGCGAGTCCGGCAGATGTGCATTCCCGGTGAGGTTCCTGCACATGTGGATGTATACCGGAGCCTCCATACATCGCCCCGTAGGGTGGGGCAGACCCGGGGAAGCCTCTCGGGATCCCGACTCCGGTCATGAATACCGAGGAGCAGTTCATCGCCTCCACCATCGTCGAGTCCCGTCTCGGCCCCGTCCGTCAGACTTACTCCGGCACCACGGAATTCCCCCCGATCGCGAAGGCCTACACGGAACTGTCCCAGGTCGTTCGCGAAAGCGGCCTCCTGGTCCGCACCCGCGTTTTCTACGCTCTCGTCGGTTCCGCCCTCGTCCTCGCCTTCGCCGGCTGCATCGCCGGTTTCGTGCTCCTGGGCGACAGCTGGTTCCAGCTGCTGATCGCCGCAGCGCTCGGCATCCTGTTCACCCAGGTGGCCTTCCTCGCCCACGAGGCGAACCACCGTCAGATCCTCGCCTCCGGTCCCGCGAACGACCGCTTGGCGCTGTGGATCGGCAATGGCATCGTCGGCATGAGCCAGTCGTGGTGGGCATCGAAGCACACCCGTCACCACGCCAACCCGAACCGTGTCGGCAAAGACCCCGACATCGAGATCGACACGATCTCGTTCCTCGACGAGGACGCGGCGAAGGCTCGCGGCATCCAGCGCTGGATCACCCAGCGACAGGGCTGGTTGTTCTTCCCCCTCCTGACGCTCGAGGGTCTCAACCTGCACGTGCTCGCCATCCGCCACCTGCTCTCGCGCGGCGAGGTCAAGGGCCGCTGGACCGAGCTCGGACTCATCGCCCTGCGCTTCGCGGTGTTCGTGGCTCCGGTCTTCGTCTTCCTCCCGATCGGCATGGCCTTCGCCTTCCTCGGCGTCCAGCTCGCGGTGTTCGGCGTGTACATGGGCGCGTCCTTCGCTCCCAACCACAAGGGCATGGCGGTGATCGCCCCGGGCGCGAAGCTCGACTTCTTCAGCAAGCAGGTGCGCACCTCGCGCAACATCTCCGGCGGCTGGTGGGCCACCTGGCTCATGGGCGGGCTCAACTACCAGATCGAGCACCACCTCTTCCCGAACATGCCGCGGCCGCACCTGAGCCGCGCGCGCGAGATCGTCCGGGAGCACTGCCAGACGCTCGGCGTTCCGTACGTCGAGACGACGCTGCTGCAGTCGTACGGCATCGTGATCCAGTACCTGAACCGCGTGGGCCTCGCGGCCCGCGATCCGTTCGAGTGCCCGCTCACGTCGGCGGCCCGCCGGGTCTGAGACCGCGCCACCATCCACGAAGGGCGTCGCGCCGGGGAACCGGTCGCGACGCCCTTCGTGTTCCCCCCCCCCCCCCCTCCAGCCTCGGGCATCGAGCTTCGGCTCGGGACACTCGCCGCCGGGCTCGGTCGCCCGCTCGAAGTGCCACCGCTCGTTCGCATATGTCTGGCAGAGTCCCCACTCCCGTCCGTGCTCGATGATCCACAGCTGCGCGTCGAGCGAGCCGATGTCGACCGCCTGCCCGGTCACGTGGCTCGACGTCTCGGGGGTCGCGACGTACTGGCGTGCGACCTCCTCGCTGCCATACGTGCGCACGGCGTCGGCGAGCAACCGCCGCTGCAGATCGACGCTGCGCCATCCGCTGGTGATGTCGAAGCGGATGCCGTCGGCCTCGGCCGCGGCCTGCGCCGCCCGCAGCGCGTCGAGGAGGGCCGGATCCAACCGTGCGAGGGCGGGGTGCGTCTCGTCGTCGACGCTCAACGAGGTCTCGGCGGCGATGAGACCGTCCGCCTCGGTCGGGATGAAGATCCCCGTCGGGCGCACCGCGGTGGCGAACGACGAGAACGTCAGGGTCACCGCCAGGGTGACGATCGCGGCGAGAACGAGCACGACGCCGCCCGCCGTCGCGAGGAGGAGAACGAGACGGCGGTGCCCCGAGGCGGGGTGGGAGAGAACGGCCATGCACCGCAGTCCACCGCCCGGCCCGTTGCCCCGCCGTATGGAACGTCGGATACGCGGACGATACGCCCCTCAGTCGCGGGCGACTCCGTGGAGTTCGAGATCACGGAGCTCCCCGTCGGTCAACGTGAGCGTCATCATCGTGCAGCGGGGCTGCCGCCGACGGTCCGTGGGCGATCCCGGGTTCAGCAGGCGCAACCCCGCCGGCGTCGTGGTGTCCCACTGGATGTGGCTGTGCCCGAACACGAGAAGGTCGGTGTCGGCGAAGGCGGCATCCATCCTCTTCTCGCGGCCGGTCGCGGCACCCGTCTCGTGGATCACGGCGACCCGGACGCCCTCGATCTCGGCGCGGGCGACCTCGGGAAGGCGCGCGCGGAGGTCGGCTCCGTCGTTGTTGCCCCACACGCCGAGCACGGGCCCGAGGGCGAGGAGCTCGTCCAGCACCCCCGCGGTCACCCAGTCCCCCGCGTGGACGATCAGGTCGACCTCGGATGCCACGCGCCGCACGGCATCCGGGAGGGTCCGGGCCCGCTTCGGCACGTGCGTATCGGCCACGAGGAGCAATCGGGTCGCCATGCGTCCACGCTACATACGCTCGCGATACACCGGCCCGCCTACGATGACGGGATGCGCGTGCTGATCGTCGAGGACGAGCCCTATCTCGCCGAGGCGATCCGTGACGGGCTCCGACTGGAGGCGATCGCGGCCGACATCGCCGGGGACGGCGACTCCGCGCTCGAGCAGCTCAGCTACACCGCCTACGACGTCGTGGTGCTCGACCGCGACATCCCCGGGCCGAACGGCGATGAGATCGCTCGGCACCTCGTCGCTCAGCCCGCCGCGCCGCGCGTGCTCATGCTCACCGCCGCGGACCGGCTCGACGACAAGGCGTCCGGGTTCGAGAGCGGAGCAGACGACTACCTGACGAAACCGTTCGTCCTGAAGGAGCTCGTGCTGAGGCTCAGGGCGCTCGCGCGCCGCCCCGCGGTCGGGGCTCCCCCGATCCTCGAGCTCGACGGCATCCGTCTCGATCCGTTCCGGCGCGAGGTGTACCGGGACGGACGCTACGTCTCTCTCACCCGGAAGCAGTTCGCGGTACTCGAGGTGCTGATGACCGCGGGCGGCGGGGTGGTCAGCGCGGAGGTCCTCCTGGAGCGCGCCTGGGACGAGAACGCCGACCCGTTCACCAACGCCGTGCGCATCACGATCTCGACGCTGCGTAAACGTCTCGGTGAGCCGTGGCTCATCCAGACGGTCGCCGGTGTCGGGTACCGCATCGGCCCCGCGGATGCGTGAGCGTCCGGCCGGCCTGTCGGTCCGGATCAAGCTGACCCTCAGTTACGCGGTGTTCGTCGTGATCGTCGGCATCGCGCTGTTCACCGTGGGATTCCTGGTGCTGCGTTTCCTGCCCGAGGGCAATCTCTACGCCGACAACGGCCTGTTCACCCCCGCTCGCAGCAATCTGGCGGAGGTCTTCGTCAAGTACGCGTGGTTCACTCTCGCGGCTCTCGCGGTGATCGGACTGGGCGGCGGGTGGATCGTCGCCGGTCTCATGCTCCGGCCCCTGACCCGCATCACCGACGCGGCGCGCGCCGTGCGCGACGGGAGCCTCGATCGCCGGGTGGATCTTCCCGGGCGCCGCGATGAGCTCACCGACCTCGCCGACACGTTCGACGCCATGCTCTCGCGTATCGCGGAGACGGTGCAGGAGCAGCGGCGCTTCGCGGCGAACGCCTCGCACGAGCTGCGCACGCCGCACGCGACGATGCGGACGATGCTCGAGGTCGCCCGCGCCGACCCCGACAACGTCGACGTGGAGCGGCTCCTCGGCCGGCTCGACGACACGAACGAGCGCGCGATCCGCTTGACCGAGGCGATCCTGGCGCTGTCGCGCGCCTCGCACGGCGGGGTGATCGCCCGCTCGGAGGTCAGGATCGACGCGCTCACCGCGGAGGTCTGCGCGGAACTCGCGCCGCTCGCCGTCGATGCGCCCGCCCGTCTGACGACGCGCATCGCCTCGCCCGCCGTAGCCGTCGCGGATGAGACGCTCGCGCGCCAGATGATCACCAATCTCGTGCACAACGCCATCGTGCACAGCGCCGCCGAGGGCACGGCATCCCGGGAGATCCAGGTCACGGTGCGGACGGATGCTCGCAGCGTCGTCATCGACGTCGCGAACACGGGAGCCGAACTCTCCCGCGAAACCGTGGCCACGCTGCCCGAACCGTTCGTGCGCGCGGCCGGTCGCGCTCGGACCGCGGCCGCCGGGACGGGGCTCGGTCTCGCCATCGCGGTCGCGATCGTGCGCGCGCACGAGGGGTCGCTCGAGCTGTGGCCGCGCGAGGGCGGCGGGCTCCACGCCCGCGTGCGCCTTCCACGGCCGACGGGCGACCAGGCGCGGGGCTGACGGGCGACGCCGGCCTGCGGGTCGCGGTCGCGCAAAGCGCGGGCCCGACGGGTCGGCACCGGCGCGCCGATCGCGGTCGCGCGGAGCGCGGGCCCGCGGGCTCCCTCTCCGGCGCCGCATCGCTCGCGCGCGATCGCGACCCGCCCGGACCCGCGTCATCCGCGCGAGACCGTCTCCCCCGCGCGCACCGCCGCCCGCGTCGATAGCCGCAGGACGATCACGATCAGCGTGCCCACCGCCGCCCCGAGGGTGTTGTGCAGCACGTCGTCCACGTCGGGTACCCGACCGGGAATGAGCGACTGCGCGGTCTCCACGGCGAGAGACACCGCCAAACCGAACGGGACCGTCAACGGCGTGAATCGGAGCGGGAGCAACGCCGCGACGGCGATGCCCAGGGGCACGAACAGCGCGATGTTCATCACGACGTCGCTGTTGTACGCCAGCGTCAGTCCGCCCCACCGCTCCGCGACGAGGAAGAAGGCGTCGACCGCCCGCTCCTGGAAGGGCCGGATGAGTGCGCGCGGGGCGAGGGTGAGCACCCCCACGACGGCGAGCGCCGCGGCGGCGACGAGGACACGGGCGGGGGTGAGGATCGGGGCGTTCGGCATGGAGACTCCTGGGTGTTCGGGCTTCCAGCCCACACGCCGCCGTGTTGCGAGCGCATCTGCGCCCGGCGATACGCGGACGATATGCCCTTCCCAGACGAGGACAATGGATGCCGTGACCTCCTCCCGTACCCGTCTCGCGCTCGTTCTGCTCGTCGATGTCGTCCTGGTCATCGTCTTCGCCGCGATCGGTCGCGCGACCCACGACGGCGACGTGCTCGGCCCCCTCGGTTCGGGGCTGGCGACGACCGCGTGGCCGTTCCTCGTCGCTCTGGTCCTCGGTTGGCTCATCGCCCGGGCGTGGCGCGCCCCTCTCGCGCCCCTGCGGACGGGGCTGATCGTGTGGGCCGTCACGGTCGTCGTCGGTATGGTGCTGCGCGCGGTGAGCGGCCAGGGCGTGGCCGTCGCGTTCGTGATCGTCGCGTCGATCACGCTGGCCCTGTTCCTCGTGGGCTGGCGCGTGGTCGCCCGGCTGGCGTCGCGGCGCCGCCGGGCCGTCTGAGACGCTTCTCCCCCGCGCGCCGGGTTCGCGCTCCACCAAAATGAGACGCTCGGACCGCCGGACGGCAGGTGAGGGTGAGAGACGAACAGTCGACGCCCTGGGAGGATGCCTCGTGACGAACCTGGATGAGGACCTGCGTGCCGCGGATCCCGCACATCACCTCGAAGGTTCTCGGGCCGAAACGATCGCTGCAAGAACGTGGGATCACATGCGCGCGATGGCCCCACCATCTCGTCCGCGGCGCAGGAGGCTCGTCCTCCCCCTCACCCTCGCCGTCATCGCGCTGTCGACGGGTGCTGCCCTCGCCGCACCGATATGGCTCGGGGTCGGGGAGGACGCGACCCGCGTCGATCCGGACGCACAGATTCCGATCACGTACACGACGCTCAGCGGGGTGAAGGTGGATTGCGTGTGGGCGGTCCGCGTCGGCGAGGATCAGCGCTCCGCCGCCGACGACCGGGTTGCCCGAGCGCTCGCTCAGACCGACTGGGAGGGCATCGGGCAAGAGATCTACGACTACGCGATCGCGAATCCGCGCGGCCCCCAGCCCGGCGAGGTCTGGACCAACGACACGCCGGAGGTGCGGGATGCCCTTGCTTTCCGGATCGCCGTCACGCCGATCATCGAACGTCGTCTCCCGGCTGAGATCCGTGCTCTGGAGCCGGGATGGGCGAGCACCAGCACCTGCACGGGTCCGTTCCGGTGAGCCGTCGCCCCGACGCCCGATCAGAAGACTGGGCGACGAGAGTCGCCGCCGACAACGGCGCCGACCTCCTTCGCTACTTCGCCCGTCGGCATCCGGACGACGCCGACGACCTGCTGAGCGAGACCCTGGCCGTGATCTGGAGGCGTCGCGATCATTTGCCGACGAACCCGTCCGACGCGCGCATGTGGAGCTTCGGTGTCGCGCGGAACGTCTCGCACCGTCACCGGCGAGGACTGCTCGGCCGCCGTCGCCTGTACGACGCCCTGGCATCGGAGGCCGACGTGACCGAGGCTGCGCCCGCAGACCCCTCCGCGGCGGCGGAACGTCGAGAGCGCGAGACCGACGTACGAAGAGCGATCGGGCGCTTGCGGGCGACGGACCGCGAGCTGATCATGCTCGTGCACTGGGACGGCTTCACCCTCGTGGATGCCGCCGCGTTGCTCGGGCTGAACGCTTCGACGGCTCGCACACGCTACGGACGCGCCAAGGCGTGTTTCGTCGTCCACCTGGAAGAGCACCGCTCCGCCCCGCGACGAGATGACGCCGAGTCGCACTCGACCCGACGTCGCTACGGCCCCGGCGTCCAGGACGCCTGACGGCGCTTGACAGGCATCAGTCCGCGAGCGACACGTCGACCTGGATCTCCGCCGCGAGGCGCTCCAGTTCCTCGACCAGGTCGTCGGTCTCGACCCCCTCGATGAGCGTCACCGTGATCGAGGCCTCGAACAGGCGTCCGCCCGCCATCGCGGCATCCGTCGTCTGCGTCGACATGCGTTCGATGCTCACGCCGCGCGCGGTGAGCGCCGCGGAGATCTCGCGCACGATGCCCGGACGGTCGTTGCCGATCACCTCGAGGGTCACGCTGTGGGGAGCGGATGCCGTGCCCTCGGGCGCTCCGGTGTGCACGGTCACCGCGAGGGTGCCGGCCATGCCCTCGAGCGCGGCGCGCAGGGCGTCGGCCTGATCGGCGGCGACCGACACCTCGACGATCCCGGCGAACGCTCCGGCGAGCTCAGCGAGCTCGCTGTTCTCCCAGTTGCCGCCGTGGGCGTCGATGATGTCGGCGACCGACGACACCAGGCCCGCGCGGTCATCGCCGACGATGGTCAGAACGAGGGTGGTCATGGCCCCAGCGTAGCGACCGGCCCCTGCTAGCGTGGGAGGGACGTCGAGGGGAGGGCGCACATGATCGCATCGCTGATCGCTCTGCTGAACCTGCTCCTCGCGACCGCCGAACTGGCCCTCACGCCGGGGACCGGCGCCCCGCTTCTCGCGGTGGTCCTCGCCGCGGCGGTCGTCGTCACCGTCGCGATCGTCCTCGTGGTGCTCCCGGCTCTCCTCGCCGGGGCGTCGCCGCGCGCGCCGCGGCCGATCGACCCCTCCGCGCCTCTCACACAGAGCGATCCCGACGCCGCCGGACATCCCCGTCCTCGAGCGCCGGGGTTCGTGGCCCGCGCCGCCTAGCCCTCCCCCGCACCGTCCGCTGACGGTGGTCTGTGGCATCCGTTCCGGAGGGGCGGTGGCGCAGTGATCCCTCGATCACCGATCCCTTGATCGCCGCCACGAACGGAACCCTCATGGACCTCTTCACCCTGCCCCCGCTCGCCTTCCTCCTCGACCTCACCACCCGAGCCCTGCTCGCTCTCACGGACACTCTCACTCCCCTCACCGGCGGACTCGCCGCCGCTCTCGCCGTCGTCGCCGTCACCCTCGTCGTCCGGCTCGCGCTCATCCCGGTGGGCGTGTCTCAGGCCCGCGCGGAACAGACGCGCGCGCGCCTGGCTCCCCGCCTGCGCGTCCTGCAGGAGCGCTGGCGCAAGAACCCCGAACGCCTGCAGCGCGAGACCATGCAGCTCTACCGCGACGAGAACACCTCGCCCGCCGCCGGTTGTCTCCCTCTTCTCGCCCAGGCCCCGGTCGTCGGTCTCCTCTACGCGGTTTTCCTGCATCCCACCGTGGGAGGGCACGCGAACACGCTCCTCACGCACGACCTGTTCGGCGTCCCCCTGGGCCGCAGCCTCGTGGGCGCCCTGACGTCGGGGACGATGGATGCCACGACCCTCGCCGTCTTCGCGAGCCTCGTGGTCGTGATCGCGGGGGTGGCCGAACTCACCCGGCGGCTCCTCCGTCCCGCGACCGACCCGTCGGCGCCGACATGGATGACGGGGATGGTCGGGGTGCTGCAGTTCACCACCGCGGGGGTGGCGCTGTTCGTCCCCCTCGCGGCGGCGCTGTATCTGACGGTCACGACCATGTGGACGCTCGGGCAGCGCCTCCTCCTCCGACGGCGTTACCCGCTGCAGGCGTGAGGATCAGGGGGTTCGGCGGTCCCACCGGGGGCTGCGCGCGGCGTTCAGCCCGGCCGTCGCCAGGACGAGGAGCGCCGCGCCCGCGGGGAACAGCATCGCCGTCTCCACCGAGACCTGCTCGGCGACCGCGCCGGTCACCGCCGACGACAGCGCCTGCGCGAGCGTCAGCGCCGAGGCGAGCACCGTCATCGTCGACGCGGTACGACCGCGCGGGGCACGGTGGCCGGCGAGGCTGAACAGGGTGACGAGCGAGGGGCCGACGCCGATGCCCATGAGACACAGCACGAGGGTGACGGTGGGGACGGACCCGCCGACCGTGTACGCGCCCGCCGAAGCCGTGAGGATGCTCGCGAACGCCACGAGACGCCACCGCAGCGAGAAGCGGGCGGGCAAGAGGGCGACGGCGAGGGCGAGAACGGCCGAGCCGACCCCCATCACGCCGTACAGCAGAGCGCCGGCTTCGGGGGCGCCCTGGGCTTCCATGAACGCCGTGAGCGAGGTCAGCGTCGAGCCGAAGAAGAGTCCTACCCCGAACACCGCGGCGACGAGCACGAGCAGTTTCGGGTGCACCAGCTCTCGTGCCGGGGCCATGGCTGCACGCTCGGCGCGCTCCGGGACGGCCCGGCCGGTCGGGTGCAGAGCGAAGGCGGTGACGAAGACGAAGCTCAGCACCGCCGCGCCCACGATCGGCGCCCACGGCGCGATCAGCGCCGCGAGGAGCCCGACCACGAAGGGTCCGATGACGAATGCCGTCTCATCCGCGGCGGACTCGTACGCCATCGCCCGCGAGAACGTGCGCTCGCGCCGCTGCGGGTCCACGCGCTCCCCGATGAGCGCCATCACCCGGCTCCGTGACATCGCGGCGGTCTGCGGACCGGTCAGCCCGATCGCCGCCGCCGACGCGAGCAGCAGCGCATCCGAGGAGGAGGCCGCGACCACGAGCGGGAAGAGCGAGAGCAGGATGCCGTTCGCGAGGCCCACCGGCACGAGCACGCGCCGCTGCCCGAAGCGATCGGCGAGGTCGCCCAGCACCGGACCCGCGACGACGACGCCGAGACCGACGGCCGCGGAGGTCAGACCGCCGAGGGCCACGGATCCGCGCACGGCGACGACCAGGGCCAGAACGCCCACCGTCATCATCGCGAAGGGAAGACGGGCCACGAACGCCACCGGGAAGTACCACAGACCGGTGTGATGGATCAGCGATCGATGGGTGGTCACGGGCAGAGTCATAGAGCGGTCTCCGGAGGCGGGGGAACGTGCCGCCTTGCCGAGCCGGTAGGTAGTTGCACTGCGTGCGGCGGGCGAACCCGCGCCCCCATTCTACCGAAGGGTCAGGAGACCAGCGCGGCGATCGCGGCGATCAGCGACGCCAGAGCCAGCGCGAGCGCGAGGCCGATGAGCACGGTGTGCACGATGAGGAACGGCGTCGCCTTGCCCGCGGCGTTCTTCGCGCGCGGGTCCTTCGCCACTCGCACGTAGAACCGCGGCCACACGACCGCGTTGAAAACGGCGTTGGCGAACAGCAGGGCGATGAGGACCGGTTCCATGCCTCCAGCCTAGGTTCTGCTCCGCGCGTCACACCGCGCACGCGATGCAGCGGCGGGCGAAGGGGCGGGCCTCCAACCGCGCATCGCCGATCGGACGGCCGCAGTTCTCGCACACCCCGAAGGTCCCGGATGCCACGCGCTCCCGCGCCGCCTGGATCTCGACGCGCTCCGCCTCGGCACCCCGGCGCAGGGCATCGACCTGCGCCCACTCCCCCGACAGGGTGGACCCCTCGGGATCATGCTCGTCGTCTGCCGTGGCATCCGCCCGGTCGTGCCGAAGGCTCGCCTCGTCTTCTCGCAAGCGGGCGAGCCGATGATCGACCTCGCGCTGGCGGTCGTCGAGCATGCGCTCCGCGTGTGCGGCATCCATCCTTCGACGCTAGCCCCCGCCACCGACACCGGCTCTGCGGCAGGATCGGGGCATGAGTGAGCTTCGACGTCATTGGACTCCGACCGCGGTGCTGTTCCTCGTCCTCGCCGTCGCGGGACTCGTGGGCACGTGGACCTTCAACGTCCTCGCCATCGTGCAGATGAGCGACTTCCTCGGCGATCTCGTCACGAGCGGGCCGGCCGTGTCGTCGATCACCGTCGATCTGCTCGTCGTCGCGATCGCCGGAAGCGCCTTCATCATCATCGAGGCTCGCCGCCTGGGCATGCGGTTCGGGTGGGCGTATGTCGTGCTCTCGGGCATCACCGCGTTCGCGTTCACGTTCCCGCTGTTCCTCGCGATGCGTCAGCGCCATCTCACGGCCCGTCGCGAGGCGACCGCGGGGGCGTGAGATGCCGTCGCCGGCGGCATCCCACGCCCTTCGGTCAGCGCGCGGCGAGACCCTCGCGCAGCCCCTGCGCGAGAGGAGTGGTCGGGCGACCCAGGAGGCGCGACAGCGTTCCATCGGTCTGCCCCAGCGCGCCGCGGGCGATCGCGTCGTCGATGCCCGCGACGAAGGCGGCGGTGCCGGCATCCAATCCCGCGGCTTCCAGGCCGGCGGCGAGTTGCTCCACCGTGACGGCCGTGTAGGCGACCGGGCGTCCGACGACCTCCGAGGCCGCCGCCGCGAGCTCGTCGTAGGTCCACGCGACGTCCCCACCCAGTTCGAGCGTCTGTCCGCGCAGGTCGTCTCCGATCAGCGCGATCGCCGCGGCTTCGGCGTAGTCGCGACGGCTCGCGCTGGCCACGCGGGCGTCTCCGACGGCGGCGACGATCTCGCCCGTCTCCGCGGCCCGCGCGACGGCGTCGAGGTAGTTCTCGGTGTACCAGTTGTTGCGCAGGATCGTGGCCTCGACGCCCGAGGCGGCGATGAGCGCTTCGGTGGCCTTGTGCTCGGCTCCGAGCGCGTAGTCGATCTCGTCGTTGCGCGGAGCACTGGTGTAGACGAGGCGCTCGACGCCCGCCGCGCGCGCCGCGTCGATGACGTTTCCGTGGCCGGTGACGCGGTCGACATCGGTCCCGGAGATCAGCAGCACGCGGGTCACGCCCTCGAGGGCCGGGGCGAGGGTCTCGGGGCGCGCGTAGTCGAACTCGACGACGCGGATGCCGCGATCGGCGAGGTCGCCGGCCTTGGCAGGGGTGCGGACGCCGGCGACGATGTCGGATGCCGGAACGCCACGCTCGAGCAGAGCGTCGACGACGAGGCGGCCGAGGTGTCCGGAAGCGGCGGTGACGAGGAGGGTCATGGGAGTGTCCTTTCGATCGGTACGCCGACCTCAACGCGTCCCCGTCAAGCACATTCCGGAATGCCGGTACCCACTTTCTGGTTAGGTACTCACATGAGCGTCAGTCTTGCGGAAATCCGCGCAGAACATCCGGAAGTTTTTGCCGACGGCTGCCCGACGCGCACCGTGCTCGACCACGTCATGGGCAAGTGGGGCATCCTCGTCCTCATGGCCCTGTCGGATGGGACGCAACGCTGGGGCGTGCTGCGCCGGAACGTGTCCGGGATCAGCGAGAAGATGTTGGCGAGCACGCTCAAGACACTGGAAGCCGACGGCCTGGTGGTCCGCACCGCCTACCCGGAGGTGCCACCGCGCGTGGAGTACGGGCTGACCGACCGCGGCCGCGGCTTGATGGAGCACGTCCTCCCGCTGATGGGATGGGTCGCCGAGAACGCCGCCGCCATCGTCGCCCGGCCGGAGTGACCGTGCTCTCGATCCCTTCTCGATACCTGCGCGAAAGCCTCTCTTTCCGGACGAAACGCCGCGCACCGTTCCTCCAGGTGGCGAAGTCCGCGATCGCTACCGTCGCCGCGTGGCTCGTCGCCGGGTGGCTCGTGCAGGGGCCGCCACCGATCTTCGCCGCGATCGCCGCGCTCCTCGTCGTCCAGCCCAGCATCAACCAATCGCTGACCCGCGCGGTCGAACGCAGCGTCGGCGTCGTGGTCGGGGTCGTGATCGCCTCCCTTCTGGGGATCGCCCTCGGCAGCCCGACCTGGGTGATCCTCCTGTCCGCCGGAGTCGCGCTGGTGTTCGCGTGGGCGCTGCGCATGTCACCCGGGGCGACCAACCAGGTCGCGATCAGCGCGATCCTCGTCCTTGCGCTCGGCACCGCCACGCCCAACTACGCGCTCGACCGCGTGCTCGAGACGCTGATCGGGGCACTGGTCGGCATCGTCGTCAACGTCGCTCTGGTCCCCCCGGTTCTCGTCCCTCCCGCGCGCGAGAAGCTCGAGGTGCTGGGCCGCGAACTCGCCGCCGCCCTCGAGCGCCTCGCCCAGGCGCTCGAGGCGCCGCAGACCCCGGCATCCCTCGAAGAGCTTCTTCTCGAGGCGCGCCTGCTCCGCCCCGTTCGGGATGCCGCGGCCACCGCCATCGCGGACGGCGCCGACTCGCTGTCGCTGAACCCCCGCAGCGGTCGCCACCGGGCCGACCTTCTCGCGATGCAGGATCTCCTCGACCGCTTCACCCCCGTGGTCACGCAGGCGATCGGCATGACCCGCGCCGTCTACGACGGCTACGACGCGACGATCGCCGAGGAGCCCTCGGTGCGCGCCATCGCCGAGCAGCTGCACCGCGCGGCGCACGACGTCCGCCGCGCCTTCGCCGTCGACACGGGGGCGGATCTTCCCATCGCCGCCGAGGAACCCGCCCTCACGCGACCCTTGCAGATCCGCACACCGTCCGCCGCGCACTGGGTCTTGGTGGGATCTCTCCTGATGGACCTGCACCGCGTGCACGAAACGCTGCGCGACGGCGAGGGGTGAGCGCGTGCGGCCTGGCGGCGAGGACGCCGGGCGCCGACGGCGAGGCGCTCTCCGCGGGCACACGCCGCGATGAGCACCGGACCACCTCGCTGCGCGGCGCACGAGTTCGCCCGCTGCGACCCCTGCCGCTCACGACCCTGGTTGACTGGGGCGATGGGTACCGCGATGTTCCCTCTGGGAGCTGTCCTCTTCCCGCACACGCCGCTGGCGTTGCGGATCTTCGAGGAGCGCTACCTCGTCATGCTCGGGCGGCTCCTCGACGAGTCCGCCCCTGCCTTCGGCGTGGTGCTCATCGAGCGGGGAACCGAGACCGGCGGCGGCGACCAGAGATTCGCGATCGGCACGATGGCGCGCCTGAGCCACGTGCTCCCCGAAGCGGACCAGCTCCAGATCGTCGCCCGCGGCACGGAGCGCTTCGAGATCGTCACCTGGCTCGACGACGACCCCTACCCGCGCGCCGACGTCCGCGCCCTCCCCGACCTCGAGTGGAACGAGGCTCTCGCCCCCGTTCTCGAGGAGGCGGAGCGCATCGTGCGACGGGTCCTCGGGCGGGCCGTCCAGTTCGGCGGCAGCCGATGGGACCCCGAGGTCGAACTGTCGGAGGACCCGCTCGAGCGTGCCTGGCAGCTCGCCGCGATCGCGCCTCTCGGGGAGCTCGATCAGATCGAGCTGCTGCGTTCCGAGACCGCCGGAGGCCTCCTCCGCGCGACGATCGACCTCACTCTCGCCGCGGAACCGCTGCTGAGCGAGCCCATCCCCGACGGTGTCATCGTCATCGAGGACGACGACGACACCGCCGGGGAGTGAGCGGTGGCCCGAGCGCGCTCGATTAGTCGGACGGAGCCGTCTTCTCCTCGACGATCGCCTCCGCGATGAGCGTGTCACCCGCGCCGAAGCGGATGAACCTCCCGATCGTCGCGGACTGGAGGAGCACCGCGGCTGCGACGGCCGCGACATCCGCGCGTCCCACCTCGGCCGACCCCTGCGGCGCCGTCGTGATGCGTCCGGTGGGCGGGTCGAGGGTGAGAGTCCCGGGGCCGAGGATGGTCCAGTCCAGGTCGCTGGCACGCAGGTAGTCGTCGGCGGCGAGCTTGGCGTCGGCGTACGCGAAGAACGAGTCGTCGGGCGAGATGCCGTGGTCCGGCACCGAACCGATCCACGACACCATGACGAAGCGCCGCTTGCCCGCGGCGCCGGCGGCGTCGACCGCGCGCTGCGCGGCATCCCGGTCCACCGCGTACGTGCGGTCGGCGTCGCCGCCTCCGGCCCCGGCCGCCCAGACGACCGCGTCCGCCCCGGCGAGCGCGTCGGCGAGCGCGTCGACGTCGGCCTTCTCGACGTCGAGGACGAGCGGCGTTCCCCCCGCCTTCTCGACGTCCGCCGACTGGTCGGGGTTGCGGATGACTGACACCGCCTCGTCGCCGCGTTCCGCGAGGAGCCCCGCCAGGTGCAGGGCGACCTTTCCGTGGCCGCCGATGATCACGATGCGTTCCATGTCACTGTCCTCCGACTTTCTCGACCGACATCTTGAGGATCACCCGATCCGCGCGGTCCGGCGGAGCCTGCTGCGCGGGGTTGCCGTAGCGCTGACCGAGGCGCACGTAGAACGCGCCCTCCGGATCTGCCACCTCCTCGACCAGACGCCCGCGCACCTCGATGTACCGGTACGGCTCCGCCGGGTCGTAGACCATGAAGCTCATCGACGGGTTGTGCTGCAGATTGCGGTACTTCTGCCGCGTCACCGTGTGGGTGAACAGGATGTACTCGCCGTCGAACTCGAACCACATCGGGTTCACCTGCACCGTGTCATCGGGCCGGACCGTGCCGAGCGCGCCGTAGTACGGCTTCTCGAGCAGGTCGCGCAGTCTGTCGGGGATCATGCGGCTCCTCTCATCGGGCGATCGAACTCGACCCTACGCGCGACCTCCGACACGCCCTCGCGGGGTTGACGGCCTCAGTTCACGTCCCCGTCGAGGTACACCCATCGCCCGGCGCGGCGGACGAACCGGCTGCGCTCCGACAGGACCTCGCGCTCGCCGCCCCGCCGCCACTCCGCGCGGAACGCGACGACGGCCGTGTCGGCTTCTTCCTGCGCGTCGTCGACGGTGAGACCCTCCCACTCGGTGCCGTCGTCGAGATCGAGGTCGTCCGGACGGGTCCGTGGATGCCACGACCGCACGAGATGCGCGAGATCGCCGACGACGTACGCGGTGTACCGGGAGCGCATCAGACGCTCCGCCGACGGCGCCGCCTCGCCGTCGAGGATCGGACCGCAGCAGCGACCGAACTCTCCCCCGCCGCACGGGCAGGGCGAGGTCGACGACGGGCGGACGCGGACCGATCCGAAAGACATCCCGCCACTCTAGGTCGCGCCGCGCGCGGACTTTCCACAGGACGTCGTCCGCGCGGCGCGGCCTTCGTAGCATGGACCCGGGGAGGCGACATGACGAATCAGACACCGCAGGACCGACGCCCGCCGTTCGCGGCGTACGGACCCGCGTCCGCCGGGTACGGCCAGACCGCCACCGTGTCGGCCCCGCCCCCTCCGGGCGCAACGGCGCCGTGGCCGAGCCCGCAGGCGGCGCCCACGCATTCGCCGGGATTCGTCCCGGCCCCCGGCTCCGCGGGTCCGCGACCTCCGCGACGCGGACTCGGCATCGTCGCTCTGGTCATCGCCTGCGCGGGCGCCCTCTTCGCCTTCTCCGCGTCGCCGCTGGTCTGGCTGTTGTTGGTCACCGCCCTCGTGCTCGCGATCGTGCAGGTGGCGCGCCGCGGCAGCGCCCGCGTCCCCGCCGTGGTGGCCATCGTGATCGTCGTTCTCGGCATCATCATCGCGATGGGTGCGGCGATCCTCTCCGGACTGACGTCTTCCGCGTCGACCGCAGACCCCGATCCCGAGACCGACACGTACACACTCGCCCAGAGGTTGTCGGTCGCCCCGGGCCGCGGCTCCCCGTCGGAACTCGCCTGGGGCACCGCGCAGACCATCGTCGACTCCGACTCCGGCGACGACGTCTGGTCGATCCGGGCCCTCGCCCCCGTCGACATCACCGCCGAGGCGGGTTCCGCGAGTCCGGCCCCGTTCTCGGCATCCGGATCTCTCGTCGCGGTGCCCATCGAGTTGACCAACCTCACCGACGAGTCCATCGACCCCGACGGGTGGCAACTCCGCTTCTCGTCGAGCTACCTCTCCCCCGAGGGGAACTACCTGGAAAGCGTTTACGACCCGTCCGTCACCGACGCCTACCCCAGCCGCTACGACATCCCGGGCCCCATCGCACCCGGCGAGACCGTCACGTTCTATCTCGTCGAGGACACGTCGTTCACAGGCGCCGATCGGGGCAGCGTGGAGGTGGGGCTCTACTCCGGCGACATCATCACCTGGAGGACGACCGGCGGCTGAGTGTCCCCGGACCACGGAAGAAGGTCCGGAAGAGGGAGGATGCCGGGCGAGATGACTACCCTGGGCACATGGCATCCCGGCCCGAGAAGCTGCTTCTCCTCGACACCGCGTCCCTCTACTTCCGCGCGTTCTACGGGGTGCCCGACAAGGTGCGCGCCGCCGACGGCACCTCCGTCAACGCGGTCCGGGGCCTTCTCGATATGATCGCCAAGCTCGTCTCGACGTACGGTCCCACCCGGGTGGTGGCGTGTTGGGACGATGACTGGCGGCCGGCGTGGCGCGTCGAACTCCTTCCGAGCTACAAGGCGCACCGCGTCGTCGAGGCGGTCTCGACCGGGCCCGACCGCGAAGAGACCCCCGATCCCCTTCTGGCCCAGATCCCTCTCATCCGCGAGGCCCTGGCCGTGCTCGGGATCCCCGTCGTCGGAGCCGCCGAGCACGAGGCCGACGACGTGATCGGCACTCTCGCGACCGCCGCCGACGTCCCGGTCGACATCGTCACGGGTGACCGCGATCTGTTTCAGCTGATCGACGACGACCACCACGTCCGCATCGTGTACACCGCGCGCGGTATGAGCAACCTGGAACTCGTCGATGACGCGGTGGTGGTGTCGAAGTACGGCATCCACGCCGCGCAGTACGCCGACTTCGCCGTCTTGCGCGGCGATCCCTCGGATGGCCTGCCCGGCGTCGCCGGCATCGGCGAGAAGTCGGCGGCGGCCCTGCTCACCGCGCACGGCGATCTCGACGGCATCCTCACCGCAGCCGAGGCCGGCACCGGCGGCACCCCGGCGCAGCGCGCCAAGATCCTCGCTGCCGCCGACTACCTCGCCGTCGCCCCCACGGTCGTGCGCGTCGTGCGCGACCTCGACCTCGACGTGCCGGACGACGAGTTGCACCCCCTCGACGACCACCGTCTCGCCGCCGCGAACGCCCTCGCCGAGAAATGGAACCTGGGTTCGTCGATGACCCGCGCCCTCGCGGCCCTGCCCCACTGACGGCACGACGCGCCGCGTCACCGCCCGCGGGTCAGCGCGCGCGTTCCAGCCACGATCGCAACCGATCGAGAGTCCAGGTCGTCACGATGCGCTCGTGCGGAACCCCCGCGGCCTCGGCACGGGCCGCGCCGTAGTCGAGCAGCGACAGCTGCCCCGGTGCATGCGCATCCGAGTCGATCGAGAACAAGCACCCCGCCTCCAGCGCGAGCGCGATGAGCTCATCCGGCGGGTCCTGCCGTTCGGGTCGGGAATTGATCTCGACCGCGACCCCCGACGCCGCGCACGCGGCGAACACCGCCCGCGCATCGAACTCCGACGGCGGACGAGTCCCCCGCGCACCCTCGACGAGCCGCCCCGTGACATGACCGAGCACATCCACGCGAGGATCGCTCGCCGCCGCGACGAGGCGACGCGTCATCGGCTCACGATCCATGCGGAGTTTCGAATGGGCGGATGCCACCACCACGTCGAGCTCGCGCAGCAGCGCATCCTCCTGGTCGAGGTCGCCGTCGTCGAGGATGTCGACCTCGATTCCCGACAACAGGGTGAATCCCCCGCCGCTCAGACCCCGGACGACCTCGAGCTGTTCGCGCAGCCGCGCGGGTGACAGCCCGTTCGCCACGGTGAGGCGGGGGGAATGGTCCGTGAGCGCCAGATACTCGTGGCCGAGCGCGCGCCCCGCCTCGACCATCGCCTCGATCGGCGTCACCCCGTCCGACCACTCGCTGTGGCTGTGAAGGTCGCCCCGCAGCGCGGCCCGCAGGGCTTCGCCGCCGGTCGCGCCCTTCGTCTCTCGAAGCGCCGCGAGTCGCTCGGGCACCCCGCCGGCGAGGGCCTGCTGGATCACCGCGAGGGTCGAGTCGCCGATGCCGGGACGCCGCCGAAGGCCGGGATCGCGGAGCTCCGCGTCGCTGAGGCCCTCGATCGCGGCTGCCGCCGTCCGGAACGCCTTGGACTTGTACCGCGACGCCCTCTCGCGTTCGAGCAGGTAGGCGATCTCGTTCAGGGCGTCCAGCGGTCGCATGCGTTACCCCGCGAGCTCCCGCGTGGTCGAGATCCACGCGTCGAGTTTCGCGGACGCCCGACCATCGTCGACCGCGGCGGCCGCGTCGGCCATCGCTTCGGCGAGCCGCTCGAGGATCGGGCGCTGCACCTCCGCGGCATCCTGGAACAAGCGATACGACACCAGTCCGGCCGCGGCGTTCAGCAGCACGATGTCGCGCACCGGCCCCGTCTCACCGGCGAGCGTGCGCCGCACGACCTCGGCGTTGTGGTCAGGGGTCCCGCCGAGCAGGGCGTCGATCTCCACGAGAGGGATGCCGAGATCCCGGGGATCCAGATCGTGCTCGTGGACGTCACCGCGGCTGATCTCCCACAGGCGGCTGTGCCCCGTCGTCGTCAGTTCGTCGAGGCCGTCGTCGCCACGGAACACGAGCGCCGTCGCCCCGCGGGTTCGGAAGACGCCGGTGATGAGGGGGACCCGGTCGAGATGGGCCACGCCCACCGCGTTCGCTTCCGCCCGGGCGGGATTGCACAGCGGACCGAGGAAGTTGAAGACCGTCGGCACGCCGAGCTCCGACCGCGTCGGCCCCGCGTGACGGAAGCCGGGGTGGAAGGCCGCGGCGAAGGCGAACGTGATCCCGGTGCGGTCGAGGGTCTCGGCGACGTGCGCCGGGTCGAGGGTGAGGGCGATCCCGAGGGACGACAGGACGTCCGACGATCCGGATGCCGAGCTCGCGGCCCGGTTGCCGTGCTTGACGACGGGGACTCCGGATGCCGCCGCCACCACGGCCGCCATCGTCGAGACGTTCACCGTGCCGTAGCGGTCACCGCCCGTGCCGACGATGTCGAGGACCTCGGCGCGGACGGGAAGGGGCACGGCGGCCTCGAGGATCGCGTCGCGGAACCCCACGATCTCTTCCACCGTCTCGCCCTTCGCGCGCAGCGCCACGAGGAAGCCGGCGAGCTGCGACGGCGTCGCCTCCCCCGCCATGACGCGTCGCATCGCCCACGTCGATTCCGACACGCTGAGGTCTCGCCCTTCGAGAAGGGAGGTGAGGACATCGGGCCAGGTCAAGCGTTCCGCCATGACACGATCCTTCCACACCGGCATCTCCCGCTCAGCGCCTCGACGGAGCCCGCGAAAGTCCGGCCGTACCGGGGATTCCCCGTGGATTCTTAGGTTTCCCTAAGTCTCGAGCGTGGAATATCTCCAGCTCGAGATGGGAATATCGGCCCGTCGGATCGCGCATAATGGGATGGTGACGACCTCAGCGACGTATTCCCAGGCCGTGCGTGCCGTGAAGCGGCCCGACCCGGTCGCCGTGGGCACCATCGTGTGGCTGGGCAGCGAGGTCATGTTCTTCGCCGGCCTCTTCGCCATCTACTTCACTCTGCGCAGCACCTCCGCGTCCCTCTGGGCGCAGGAGACCGAGCTGCTCAACGTCCCCTTCGCGACCGTCAACACGATCATCCTCGTGCTGTCCTCGGTCACGTGCCAGATGGGCGTGTTCGCTGCCGAGCGGTACCAGCCGTACCGCACCGGTAAGTCGTTCCGCTTCGTCCAGTGGGGAATGGTGGAGTGGTTCTACCTCACGTTCATCCTCGGCGCCGTCTTCGTGTCGGGCCAGGTGTGGGAGTACGCGACGCTGGTTGCCGAAGGCATGCCCATCAGCGCCAACCCCTACGCCTCGGCCTTCTACCTGACCACCGGCTTCCACGCCCTGCACGTGACGGGCGGGCTCATCGCCTTCCTTCTCGTCATCGGCCGTGCCTACGCCGTGAAGAACTTCGGGCGTAAAGAGATGACCACCTCGATCGTCGTGTCGTACTACTGGCACTTCGTCGACGTCGTCTGGATCGCCCTGTTCTTCGTCATCTACTTCCTGAAGTAAGAGAGCTGTACCTGACATGGCACGAGAGAAGAAGCCGCGCCGCGCCTCCGGGCGCCGCAGTCCCCTGGCCGCCGCCGCTCTGATCGGCATCGGCCTCCTGCTCACCGGTGGGGTCTACGCGGGCGCCTCCGCCGCGATGGCCGCGACGGACACGCCCACCAGCAGCGCCTCGTCCGCCACCGCGGTCGAAGAGGGCAAGAAGCTCTTCCAGGCGAACTGCGCCACCTGCCACGGCCTCGACCTCGAGGGCAGCCAGCAGGGCCCGTCGCTGTTCGGCGTCGGCGAGCTGTCGGTCCACTTCCAGGTGTCGACCGGTCGTATGCCGCTGCAGGCGCAGGGTCCGCAGGCCCCGCAGAAGCCGGTGCAGTTCACCGAAGAGCAGATCGACGCGATCGCCGCGTTCGTGCAGTCGTCGGCTCCTGGCCCGACCTACCCGAGCGCCGAGCTCACCGACGGCGAGGGAGACCTGTCGCACGGTGCCGAGTTGTTCCGCATCAACTGCGCCATGTGCCACAACGTCGCCGGCGCCGGCGGTGCGCTCACCGAGGGCAAGTGGGCTCCCGATCTGCACACCGTGACGCCCGTCAACATGTACGCGGCCATGGTCACCGGCCCCCAGAACATGCCGGTCTTCAACGACCTGAACCTCACCCCCGAAGACAAGCGCGACGTCATCTCGTACCTGATGTTCCTTCAGAAGTCCGAGTCCCCCGGCGGGTTCTCGCTCGGTTCGCTCGGTCCGGTTTCCGAGGGTCTGTTCATCTGGATCTTCGGAATCGGGGCGCTCATCGCGCTCACCGTGTGGATCACGGCGAAGTCCAACTGACCGTCGTCATCGACATTACGTAAACGCACGAGGAGCACCATGGCACACGAGGAAGACGCGCTCGAGCACGAGAGGGCTTCATGGAAGCCTTCCGCCGGGCTCGCGGTCGCGATCCCCGACCCCGTGGAGAACCCGGGTCTCCCGGGACACCGCCACCGCATGACCGACCAGGACCCGCAGGCGATGAAGCGGGCCGTTCGCACGGTCTACACCCTGTTCTACTTCTCGGTCGCCGCGAGCATCTGGGCGAGCATCGCCTACATGATCTTCCCGATCGAGTCGGGCGCGCTGATCGACATCCGGTACAACAACCTCTTCATCGGACTCGGCATCGGCTTCGCGCTGCTGGCGATCGGCATCGGCACCATCCACTGGGGCAAGTCGGTCATGTCCGACAAGGAGTACATCGAGGACCGCCACGCGACGCGCGGGCGCGACGACACCCGCGAGGGCGCGGTCAACGTCTTCGTCGAGGCGAACAAGGACTCCGGCTTCGGTCGCCGCGAGATCATCCGCAACTCGCTCTTCGCCGCTCTCGCCGCCTCGATCATTCCGGGCATCACGCTGTTCCGCGGCCTCGCACCCCAGGATGCGGACCCGGTGAAGCTGCTGAGCCACACGATGTGGAAGGAAGGCTCGCGCCTCTCGCACGACCCGTCCGGTCGTCCGATCCGCGCCGCTGACGTCACGCTCGGCTCGGCCTTCCACGTCATTCCGGAAGAGCTCGCCGGACTCGGCCACGACGAGGGTTACCTCGAAGAGAAGGCCAAGGCCATCGTGCTGCTGATGCGTCTGCAGCCCGAGCAGCTGAACCCCGAGACCAACAACATGGACTGGACGTACGACGGCATCGTCGCGTACTCGAAGGTCTGCACGCACGTCGGCTGCCCCGTGGCACTGTACGAGCAGCAGACCCACCACCTCCTGTGCCCTTGCCACCAGTCGCAGTTCGACGTCGCCAACGGTGCGGCCGTCATCTTCGGCCCGGCTGCCCGTCCCCTGCCGCAGCTCCCCATCACCGTCGACGCCGAGGGCTACCTCGTCGCTCAGAGTGACTTCCACGAGCCCGTCGGCCCCAGCTTCTGGGAGCGCAAATGAGCATCGGTACTCATCCCACCGAGAACGTCACGACCGAACCGGCCGTCTCCTCGGGCCCGCAGCCGGCGGGTCGCGACGGCAGGCCCCTCGGAGGCCGCTTCGTCGGCGCCGCGGCCAACTACCTCGACGAGCGCACGAGCATCTCGGGCATCGTCAAGGAGCTGGGTCGCAAGATCTTCCCCG
The DNA here is from genome assembly GCF_000202635.1 of Microbacterium testaceum StLB037. Taxonomy (NCBI): domain Bacteria; kingdom Bacillati; phylum Actinomycetota; class Actinomycetes; order Micrococcales; family Microbacteriaceae; genus Microbacterium; species Microbacterium testaceum. The sequence goes on from NC_015125.1 coordinate 68,172, forward strand.
ACCACTGGTCGTTCATGCTCGGCGAGATCGCGCTGTGGAGCTTCGTCGTCGTGCTGCTGTCGGGCACGTTCCTGACGTTCTTCTTCCAGGCCTCGATGGTGGAGACGCACTACAACGGTGCGTACGAGCCCATGCGCGGCATCGCGATGTCGGCGGCCATGGAGTCCGCGCTGCACATCTCGTTCGATCTGCGCGGTGGACTGCTGGTTCGCCAGATCCACCACTGGGCAGCTCTGGTGTTCGTCGCCGGCATCGGCGTGCACATGCTGCGCGTCTTCTTCACGGGTGCGTTCCGCAAGCCGCGCGAGCTCAACTGGGTCGTCGGCTTCATCCTCTTCATCCTCGCGATGGCCGAGGGCTTCACCGGCTACTCCCTCCCCGATGACCTCCTTTCCGGCAACGGTCTTCGCATCATCGACGGCATGATCAAGGGTCTGCCGATCATCGGCACGTGGACCTCGTTCCTGCTGTTCGGTGGCGAGTTCCCCGGCACCGCCATCGTCGGCCGCCTCTACACGCTGCACATCCTGCTGCTGCCGGCCATCCTGGTCGCGCTGTTGGCGGTGCACCTGATGCTGATGATCATCAACAAGCACACGCAGTTCGCCGGCCCCGCCCGCTCGAACAGCAACGTCGTGGGCTACCCGATGCTCCCGGTCTACGCGTCCAAGATGGGTGGCTTCTTCTTCATCACGTTCGGTGTGATCGTGTTGATCGCCGCTCTCGTGACGATCAACCCCATTTGGAACTACGGCCCGTACGACCCGTCGCCGGTTTCGGCTGGTACCCAGCCCGACTGGTACATCGGGTTCGCCGATGGCATGCTGCGCCTCATCCCGCCGCACCTCGAGTTCGTCCTGTGGGACCACACCTTCTCATGGAACATCATCATCCCGGTCGGTGTCCTCGGTCTGTTCATCGTCCTCGTGCTGGTCTACCCCTTCATCGAGGCGTGGATCACCGGCGACACCCGCGAGCACCACATCGCCCAGCGTCCCCGCAACGCGGCGACCCGCACCGCGATCGGTGCGGCCGGTGTGACGTTCTACGCGGTCATGTGGGCCGCGGCTTCGTCCGACATCATGGCCACGCACTTCCACCTCACGATGGAAGGTGTGATCCACGCGCTCCAGGCGCTGCTGATCCTCGGCCCGATCCTCGCCTACTTCGTCACCAAGCGGATCTGCATCGCGCTTCAGAAGAAGGACCGCGAGATCGCGCTGCACGGATACGAGTCGGGCCGTATCGTCCGCCTCCCCGGCGGCGAGTACATCGAGGTGCACCAGCCCGTCGACGAGTACGAGCGGTGGAAGCTGGTCGACAACGAGACCTACGAGCCCCTGGTCGTGCGTCCCAACGCGCAGGGACAGATCCCCTGGTACGCGAACTTCCGCGCCGGTGTGTCGCGTTGGTTCTTCGAGGACCGTCTCGCCCCGCTGACGCAGGCCGAAGTCGACGCGGCCGTGGCGCACCAGCACCACGAGCCCGACCACATCGACCACGAGGAGACCGACGAGATCGCCGGCGCGAACGCTCGCGCAGACGAGGACGGTCGTCCGCACATGGCGATCGGCGAACGGGCAGAAGTCGAGTTCCCCGCCCCGAAGGGTCTCGAGGAGAAGAATCGTCCTCAGGGCGACAAGAGCGAGTGATCGCCAGACGAAACCCCGGTGCTTCGGCACCGGGGTTTCGTCGTTCCGAGGGCCTCCAGGCGCTCACCGGCGCGATGCCGCGGGCGAGTGAGTCTCCCCCACCAGTCCCATCCGCATCGCGTCGGCACCAGGGGCTGTCGCATTGGCAGGATGCCACTGGTGTGTGGCATCCGTCCCCTCCCCCGCTGCGCCCTGGGCGTCGTACCGTGAGCGGATGACCAGCACTCAGGAGTACTTCGCCGCCCGGCTCGCTGCGGAAAGCGACCCGTCCGACGTCTACGCCGCACAGAAGGCCGGCGACCGCTTCGTGCTCGTCGACGTCCGTGGCGACGACGCCTGGCGACAGGGCCGCGTGAGCGGCGCCGTCCACATCCCGTACCGCGAGATCGCCGCACGCGCGCCCGTGGAAATCCCGATCGACACTCCGGTCGTCGTGTACTGCTGGAGCCCCGGCTGCAACGCCGGCCAGAAGGGCGCTCTCGCGTTCGCTTCACTCGGCTACAGCGTGCGAGAGATGATCGGCGGCTACGAGTACTGGGTTCGCGAAGGCCAACCCTTCGAGAACGACGAGGGCCCCTGCGATCGGGTGTTCGACGCCACGGTGATGGTGGTGCGCCCGCGCTGAGCACGACGAGTGTGGGTCGTGCGCGAGGCCGACGAACGCGGCGCACGGGGGTGCGCGCCGGTTATCGAGCGGGCTCCCCTTCGGCGTCGGGACCAGGCCGTTCGAGGACACGGTCCCGGAAGCTCGACAAGTCTTCGAAGCTCGATCCCAGCACGTGCGCGAGTTCTGCCGACGTTCTCACCCAGACGGCGTCATCGGGATCCGGAAGCTCCTCCCGCGCGTGGGTGTCGCCTGGGACGATGTACATGGGGCTGCCCTGGGGATTGACGACCATCATCTTCCCGGCCACGCACAGACGGAAGATGAACTCCGCCTCTTCCGGCCCCAGCGTCGCGTGATCGATCCTCCCCGTTACGGGCCCTTCCTGAGACAGATCGTCGAGCTGAAGATCTGTCGAGCGTCCGTCGAACGCGAGGGGAGCGCTGTCCGACCTGCGGCTGAGCTCTCCGGAATCGTCCGGGAGATCCAGCCCCGCTCGGGAAAGGAAGTCGGCGAGTCCGACACGGTCGGCATCCAGGAGGTCACCGTCTCGGACACGCACGAACATCAAGGAGAAACCCACACGCGAAGAGTACCGCCGCGCGCCGCCCAGCGGCCCGGCAACAGGGCACGGGCGCATCTCGCACGCCAAGACGAGCGGGGAGATCGCCGGATCAGGCCGTCTCGACGTCCTCGGCGAACCATCGTGCCGCAGATCCCGAGAACACGGGCTCCCCGGCGACCGGTTGATCGTCATCGACGACGTCGCAGACGACGACCGTCACGTTGTCGCGCGTGCCCGCCTCGAGCGCGAGCGCGACCGCGGATGCCGCCGCGGAACGCGGGTCATCCGCTTCGGCGATGAGACGAGCCACGTCCGCCTCGGGCACGTAGTCGGTCAACCCGTCGCTGCAGAGAACCCAGCGATCACCCACGACGGGAGGACGCTCGGCGACCGAGACGACGTCGCCCTCAGCACCCCCGAGCGACGCGGTGATGATGTTGCGACGCGGGTGGGCTGCGGCCGCCTCCGGCGGGATGATGCCGTGATCGACGAGCGCTTGCACGTACGAGTCGTCCCGGGTTTCGCGAGTGAACTCGCCCCCGCGCAGCAGATACGCGCGCGAGTCGCCGGTGTGCGCGAGAAGCAGCTGACCATCAGCCCCGAGGAACAGGCCCGTGAAGGTCGTCGCCATGCCCCGAAGAGCGGGGTCTCGCTCGACGTGGGCGCGGATGTCCCAGTTCGCCTCGCGAATCCGGACGAGAAGACCGTCCGCGTCGATCGCACTCCCCCGCGTCGCCACCAGGCGATGGATGAGCGCCGCCGAGGCGAGGTCGCCGGACGGACCGCCACCGACGCCGTCTGCCACCGCCGCACCCCAGGACGCCACGAACGCGGCGTCCTGGTTGGTGGGACGATGGGCGCCGGCGTCTGAGACGGCGGCCGTATTCAGCCGAAGGGGCACAGGATCAGCGGGCGAAGTACCCGCGGTAGTACTCGTACACCCAGCCGACGATCGCGACCACGAAGACCATGAATCCGATGGGAACCATCCAGCTGCCCACCGCGAGACCGATCACGGCGATCGCCGCGGACGCAGCGAGCACGATGGGCCACCAGGACCAGGGGCTGAACTCACCCATCTCCGGGTCGCCGTCATCGATGTCGGCGGTCAGCGTGTCTTCGGGAAGCTCGCCGTTCTGCGCCTTGAGCACACGGCCCACGTAGAAGGCGATCATCGACGACATGAGGCCGAGGAAGACCAGTGCAACTGTTCCGACCCACTCGACACCACCGTGCTGGATGAGGCTCCAGACCGTGTAGACCGCCGCGATGAAGAATCCGAAGCCCGCGAGGAGCCACCAGAGTCCGACATTGGTACGCATCGTTTACTTGACCTCTCCAGCCGCCGCGTCGACGACGGGCGTGTCGGGGGCGTCCTTGGCCGGGCCCACGCCGACCGGGATACCGGCCTCGGGGTGGTTCAGGTCGAAGGCGGGGCGCTCGCTACGGATACGCGGAATCGAGGTGAAGTTGTGGCGCGGCGGCGGGCACGAGGTGGCCCACTCGAGCGATGCTCCGTAACCCCACGGGTCGTCGACCGTGACACGCGGCGCCTTGCGGGCGGTGATCCACACATTCAGCAGGAACGGGATCATCGAGGCGCCGAGGATCATCGAGCCGATCGTGGAGAGCTGGTTCTCCCAGGTCCATCCGTCGGCTGCGGCGTAGTCCGCGTAACGACGCACCATGCCGTCGACGCCCAGCCAGTGCTGGATGAGGAACGTCATGTGGAAGCCGATGAACAGCATCCAGAAGTGAACCATGCCGAGACGCTCGTTGAGCATCTTGCCCGTCCACTTCGGCCACCAGAAGTAGAAGCCGGCGAACATCGCGAACACGACCGTGCCGAAGACGACGTAGTGGAAGTGCGCCACGACGAAGTACGAGTCGGACAGGTGGAAGTCCAGCGGGGGCGATGCGAGGATGACGCCGGTCAGACCGCCGAAGACGAACGACACGAGGAAGCCCAGGGCGAAGACCATCGGCGTCTCGAACGTGACCGATCCTCGCCAGAGCGTTCCGATCCAGTTGAAGATCTTCACGCCGGTGGGCACCGCGATGAGCATGGTCATGAGGGCGAAGAACGGCAGGAGCACGCCACCCGTCACGTACATGTGGTGCGCCCACACGGCGACCGACAGGGCGGCGATCGCGATGGTGGCGTAGACGAGCGTCTTGTACCCGAAGATCGGCTTGCGGCTGAACACCGGGAAGATCTCCGACACGATGCCGAAGAACGGCAGCGCGATGATGTACACCTCGGGGTGGCCGAAGAACCAGAAGAGGTGCTGCCAGAGGAGAACACCGCCGTTCTCGGGGCTGTAGATGTGGGCGCCGAGCACGCGATCCGCGGCGGCGGCGAAGATCGCCGCGGCGAGAACGGGGAACGCGAGCAGGATCAGGATGCTCGTGATGAGCGTGTTCCACGAGAAGATCGGCATGCGCCACATGGTCATACCGGGGGCGCGCATGGTCAGGATCGTCGTGATGAAGTTCACCGCACCGAGGATCGTCCCGAAGCCGCTGATGCCGAGTCCCAGCATCCAGAGGTTCCCGCCGACACCCGGAGAGAAACTCGCGTTGGCCAGTGGCTGATAGGCGAACCATCCGAAGCCCGCCGCACCCTGCGGGGTGAGGAAGCCGGAGACGGCGATCGTCGAGCCGAAGAGGAACAGCCAGAAGGCGAACGCGTTCAGACGGGGGAACGCGACGTCGGGAGCACCGATCTGCAGCGGCAGCAGCGCGTTGGCGAAGCCGGCGAACAGCGGGGTCGCGAACATGAGCAGCATGATCGTGCCGTGCATGGTGAAGAGCTGGTTGTACTGCTCTTTGGTGGGGATGATCTGCATGCCGGGCTCGAAGAGCTCCGCGCGGATGATCAGCGCCATCACGCCACCGAGCATGAAGAAGATCACCGAGGCGATCAGGTACATGTACCCGATGGTCTTGTGGTCGGTGGAGGTGATCCACTTGACGACCAGGTTGCCCTTCTGCTCGACACGCGAGGTGCTGAGCAGAGCGGCTTGACGCGGAGGGAGAGTCGTCGGGCGAGAAGTGCCCTTCTCCTGAAGCGGAAGCGTCGTGGCCATGATCACTTGTTCCCTTCGGCGCCAGCCGTTGTGAGGTTCTGCAGACGCGACAGATCACTGATGTCGCCGACGTCACCGGCGTCACGGAGCGACTTGAGGTAGTTCTCGTACTCGGCGTCGCTCACGACCTTGACGTTGAAGAGCATGGCGGAGTGGTACTCACCGCACAGCTCGGCGCACTTGCCTTCGTACGTGCCCTCACGGGTCGGGGTGAACGACCACTCGTTGTCACGACCGATGTACATGTCCTTCTTGTACAGGAAGTCGATGATCCAGAACGAGTGGATGACGTCGCGCGAGCGGAGGTCGATCTTGACCGACTTGTTGACCGGCAGGTAGAGGGTCGGCACGTCTTCGAGGTCGTAACCGTCGGCCGTCGCCTTGGCCTGGACACCCATCGAGTACACGGCGTCGGAGTTGTCTTCCTTCGTGCCGTTGTACTGGAAGTCCCACGCCCACTGCTTGCCGTACGCGGTGATGGACACGTCGGGGTTGTCGTACTGCGTCTCGAGCGTGTTCTGGTCGCGCGCCGTGAAGGCGAAGAAGCCGATGACCAGGATCAGCGGGACGATCGTGTAGAAGATCTCGACCGGCATGTTGTAGCGCAACTGCACCGGGAGACCCGACTGGCCCTTGCGACGACGGTAGGCGATGACCGCCCACAGCATGAGGCCCCACGTGATGACACCCACGGCCAGCAGCACGATCCAGGAGTTGACCCAGAGACCGGCGACCATGTCGGTGTGGTTGGTGGCGGGCGTGCCGTCATCGACGAAGCCGGGCAGGAAGCCGTGCAGCTGGGTCGTGGTGCAGCCGGAGAGGAGCGCGACGGACGCGATCCCGACGGGGAGCGCAGCCCAGCGGAGGCGACGTTTGGAGGGCACAGTGCACCTTTCCGGGTCGTGGATGAAGCTTTGACAGTCTACGGCAACCTCTCACCGTTCTCAGGCCATTCGTCCAGTGCCGAGACATCGAAAACCCCCGGATTCCACGGTGTGATCCGTGGTTCCGAGGGTTCTCGAAGGCGGTTGCCGGACGGCGCGCCGAGCTCAGTGGAAGCTGTCGCCGCAGGCGCAGGAACCCTGCGCGTTGGGGTTGTCGATCGTGAAGCCCTGCTCCGAGATCGTGTCCTTGAAGTCGATGCTCGCACCGTCGAGGTACGGCACGCTCATGTCGTCGACGATGACCTCGACGCCGTCGAAGTCGACGACCTTGTCACCGTCGAGATAGCGCTCGTCGAAGTAGAGCTGGTAGATGAGGCCGGAGCAGCCGCCCGGCTGTACGGCCACGCGGAGGCGCAGGTCGTCGCGCCCTTCCTGCGACAGCAGGCTCTTGACCTTGTCGGAGGCGGCCGCGGTCAGGCCCACGCCGTGCTCGCGGGTGTCGGCGGCGGACGACAGTGTGGTGTCGGTCATGGCGATGCCCTTCGGTTGATCGGTCGCGGGGACGGAACGATTCTACGCCCGTCCCGGCCCCGCGGCCTCGGTCAGACGGTGCGCGCGTTCAGGCGCGCCAGCAGGAGCGCCTCCGACACCACCGCGTTGCGGAACGTGTCGAGGTGCAGCGACTCGTTCGGGCTGTGCGCACGGGCGTGGGGGTCCTCGACGCCGGTCACCAGGATCTGCGCGCCCGGGAACTCCCGGACGAGATCCGCGATGAACGGGATCGACCCGCCGACCCCGACGTCCACCGACGGGACGCCGTAGCCCTCGGCGAACGAAGCGCGCGCATCCTCGACGGCCCATCCGCTCGTGTCGACGAGGAACGCGTCCCCGCAGTCGACGTCGCTGAACTCGAGGTGGGCACCGAACGGCGCGTGAGCGCGCAGGTGCGCCTCGATCGCGGCGTAGGCGTCCTCGGCGCGCTGCCCCGGCGCCACACGGGCGCTGATGACCACGCTCGTCTGCGGGGAGAGCGTGTTGGATGCCGAGGCGACGGGGGTGGCATCCCATCCGGTGATCGTCACCGACGGCTTGTTCCAGATGCGGCTGAGGATCGAGTCGCGACCGATGGGGCTGACGCCCTCGAGCAGACCGGACTCCGCACGGAGGGTCGACTCGTCGTACTCGGGGGTCTCCGCGTCGCGGACGTGCAGCCCTTCGACGGCGACGGCACCGTCGTCGTCCCACAGCGTCGACAGGAGCTTCACGGTGGCGAGCATGGCATCCGGTACTGCTCCCCCGAGCATGCCCGAGTGGGATGCGTGCTCGAGGGTCCGCACCGTCAGGGTGAACCGGGCGTTGCCCCGGAGCGACACCGTGAGGCCGGGTGTGCGATCGTCCCAGTTGCCGGAGTCGGCGACGACGATCACGTCGGAGCGGAGCGCGTCGGCGTTGTCCGCGAGGAACTGCGCGAACGAGCGGGAACCGTATTCCTCCTCGCCCTCGATGAACACGGCGAGACCGAGATCGAGGTCGTCGCCGACGACCTCGGCCAGGGCACGGATGGCCGCGACGTGTGCCATGACGCCGGCCTTGTCGTCGGCGGCGCCGCGCCCGTACAGGCGACCGTCGCGGACCGTCGGCTCGAACGGCGGCGAGTCCCACAGCTTCTCATCGCCGGGAGGCTGCACGTCGTGGTGCGCGTAGAGCAGCACCGTGGGGCGACCGTTCTTCGGCGCGCGAGAGGCGAGCACCGCCGGCTGGCCGAGCTTGTCGGTGCCGGGGATCGCGGCGCGCTTCACCTCGACGCGATCGAACATCCCGGTCCCGCGGAACAGGTCGGCCACGGCATCCGCACTCCTCACCAGAGCGGACTGATCGAAGGCGGGCCAGGCGATCGAGGGGATGCGCACGAGGGCGCCCAGATCGGCGAGGGCGGAAGGGATGCCGGCGGCCGCGGCGTCGCGCACGGCATTCTGCAAGGACACGTCGGGGGTCATGCGGGTAATCTTAAATCTCCCGATCAGCGAGCTCTCGAGGTTTTCCGTGGCAAAGTCCCCCGCCCCCGCCCCCAACGACACCCCCGTCGACCCGACGGAGACCGGTTCGGGCAAGGGGCGCGCGACGCCCTCGCGGGCCGAGCAGGAAGCCGCCCGCAAGCGCCCGCTCGTGCCGGACACCAAAGAGGCCAAGGCCCGCGCCCGCGCCGAACTGGCGGCCCAGCGCGAGAAGGCCCGCGTCGGGATGGCCGCCGGTGAGGAGCGCTACCTCCCCGTCCGCGACAAGGGACCCCAGCGCCGCTTCGCCCGTGACTTCGTGGATGCCGGCTGGCACCTCGGCGAGGGCGTCATGCCGTTCATGCTCATCGTGATCCTGCTGACGGTGCTCCCGGTGCAGTTCTTCCAGTACTGGGCGTTCGTGGCCCTCTGGATCTTCATCCTCTTCGTCATCGGCGACATGATCATCACCTCGATCCGCGTGAAGCGCGCCGCGAAGGACAAGTTCGGCGAGAGCAAGCTCGAGAAGGGACTCGGCTGGTACGCCGCGATGCGCACCGTGCAGATGCGCTTCATGCGCCTGCCGAAGGCACAGGTCAAGCGCGGTCAGTACCCGGTCTGATCCCGGAAGCTCTCACGAAGCGGCGTGCCCTCGGGCGCGCCGCTTCGTCGTTGCGTCGGGCCTGAGCGCCGAACCCGGCTCACCGAGAGCGCGCGAGCCCGCGGTTGATCTGCCGCGCCCAGAGCGGTCCCCGGTACAGGAAACCGGTGTAGCCCTGCACGAGGTTCGCGCCGGCGGCGAGGCGCTCGCGCACGTCATCGGCGGTCTCGACTCCCCCGGCGGAGATCACGACGAACTCCGCCGGAACGACCGCACGCACCAGCCGCAGCACCTCCGCCGCCCGGCGCTTCAGCGGCGCGCCCGACAGACCTCCCGCTCCGGCTGCCTCGACCTTCGCGGCATCCGTGGAGAGCCCCGTCCGCGCGATCGTCGTGTTCGTGGCGATGAGGCCGGCGAGACCGGCGTCGACCGCGAGACGCGCGATGTCGTGGACCTCGTCGTCATCGAGATCGGGAGCGATCTTGACGAGGAGGGGCGTCGAGCCCGCGGCATCCTGAACCGCCGTCAGAAGGGGACGGAGCGTCTCGACGGCCTGGAGTCCACGCAGGCCCGGGGTGTTGGGCGACGAGACGTTGACGACGAGATAATCGGCGAGCGGCGCGAGGAGGCGCGCGCTGCGCACGTAATCGGTGGTGGCGTCGTCGACGGCGACCACACGACTCTTTCCGATGTTGACCCCGATCACGGGACGACGGCGCGACCGGCGAAGTCGGCGGAGCTTCGCGGCAGCCGCGGTGGCTCCGTCGTTGTTGAAGCCCATGCGGTTGATGACGGCGCGATCGGCCACGAGGCGGAACAGGCGCGGCTTCGGGTTGCCGGGCTGAGCGAGAGCCGTGACGGTCCCCACCTCGACATGGCCGAACCCGAGAGCGCCGAGTCCGCGGACCATCGTGACGTTCTTGTCGAACCCGGCGGCGACGCCGAACGGCGAGTCGAAGCGCAGTCCGAGGGCGCTCACGGCCTGATCGGGCGCGGGCGCGGTAAAACGACGGACCACGGATGCCACGGGCTCGACGCCCGCGACACGGATGACGAGCGCACCGAGGTGGTGGGCGAACTCGGGGTCGAGACGCGTGAGGACCGTGCGGAAGAGAAGGGGATACATCCCCGCCAGGCTACTGGACGTCGTCCCCCGCACCGCTCGCGGGCAGCGGCCGGTGCGCGTGGTCGGCCCGGAGCTGCGCGATCGCGGTGTCGAAGTCGTCGAGCGACTCGAACGCCTGGTAGACGCTCGCGAAACGGAGGTACGCCACCTCGTCGAGCTCGCGCAGGGGCCCGAGGATCGACAGACCGATCTCGTTCGCATCGATCTGCGACGACCCGGTCTGGCGGATCGCCTCTTCGACCTGCTGCGCGAGCATCGCGAGATCGGCGTCGGTGACGGGCCTGCCCTGACAGGCCTTGCGGACGCCCGACATCACCTTCTCGCGGCTGAACGGCTCGACGACACCCGACCGCTTGATGACGTTCAGGCTCGCGGTCTCGACGGTCGAGAACCGTCCACCGCACTTCGGGCACTGACGACGTCGACGGATGCTGAGGCCGTCGTCGCTCGTGCGCGAGTCGATCACTCGGGAATCGGGATTGCGGCAGAAAGGACAGTGCATGTGCTCGCCGATCTACTCGGGGAAACGGGCCGTGACGGCTTCGCCGTGCGCGGGCAGAGCCTCGGCCTCCGCCAGGGTGACGATCGCGTCGTGCACCGAGCGGAGCGCCTCGCGGTCGTACTCGATCACCTGCTGCGGACGCAGGAAGGTCGCTGCGGACAATCCCGCTCCGTAGCGCGACTGTCCGCCGGTGGGCAGGACGTGGTTGCTGCCCGCGAGGTAGTCGCCCAGGCTCACCGGGGTGTACGGGCCGACGAAGACCGCCCCGGCGTTGACGAAGTCCTCGGGGCGGGGATCCGCGAGGTGCAGTTCGAGGTGCTCGGGCGCGTAGGCGTTGCTGAACGCCGTCGCCTGCGCGACGTCGTCGACGAGGACGACCGCCGACTGCGGTCCCTCGAACGCGGCGGCCACCCGCGCGCTGTGCCGCGTGGCGGCGACGCGGGCGGGGAGGGCCGCGCGGACGGCGTCGGCGAGAGCGGGCGAATCCGTCACGAGCACGGCGGACGCCTGCTCGTCGTGCTCGGCCTGGCTCACGAGGTCGGCCGCGACGAGGTCGGCATCGGCGCTGCCGTCGGCGACGACAAGGATCTCGGTCGCTCCCGCCTCGGAGTCGGTGCCCACGCGTCCGGCCACCGCGCGTTTGGCGGAGGCGACGAAGTTGTTGCCGGGTCCTGTGACGACATCGACCGGGTCGAGGCCGAGGCTCGCGACCCCGGAGGCGAATGCGCCGATCGCACCGGCGCCGCCCATGGCGTACACCTCGGTGACCCCGAGGAGGCGGGCCGCCGCCAGGATGGCGGGGTGGACCCGTCCCCCGAACTCCTCCTGGGGCGGGGAGGCCAGGGCGATCTCGCGGACACCGGCCACCTGCGCCGGCACGGTGTTCATGACGACGCTCGAGGGGTACACGGCCTTGCCGCCGGGAACGTACAGCCCGACGCGTCGCACCGGCTGCCAGCGCTGCGTGACGCGGGCGCCGGGACCGATCTCGGTCACCACGGGCGCGGGCACCTGCGCGGTCGAGGCCACCCGCACGCGCGCGATCGCCTCTTCGAGGGCGGAGCGCACGGACGGGTCGAGGGTGTCGAGGGCCTCATCGAGGTGCGACGCGGGGACGGCGATCGCGTGGTCGGTCACGTGATCGAACTGCGCCGCCTGCTCGCGCAGGGCCTCTTCGCCGCGGACCGCGACGTCATCCACGATGCGCGCGGCGATGATGAGGGCTTCGTCGCGCGCGCTGTCGGCACGCGGGACGACCGCGAGAAGCTCGGCGGGCGAGAGCACGCGGCCGCGGAGATCGATGGTACGGAGCATGAGACCAGGCTACCGGCCGCCTGCGAGCCACCCTCCGCCGGAGAGGGCGGCTCGCAGGCGCTCCTCAGCCGCGCGTGACACCCGAGACGTCGTGCAGGTACCCGATGCGACCGTCGTCGTGACGGATGACGAATGTCTCGCCGCGGTCCTCGATCACGAGCGCCCACGCGGACGGCCCGATCCGGAAGATCGGCGTGCCGTAGTCGTCGACGACCTCGCGCTCGACCGGCGCGAGCGCCCAGAAGGCCTGAGCGGCGGGATGCGCGGGCTCGGCGGACAGGTCGTGGAGGCGGGTGAGCACGTCCGTCGGGTGATCGTCGGACGCGTTCGCGTGGTCGGTGATCGCGTGGTCGGCGCTCGCTTGGTTCGCGTTCGCGTGGTCGGCGCTCGCTTGGTCGGCGCTGGCGTGGTTCGCGTTCGCGTGGTTTGCGCTCGCGTGGTTCGCGCTCGCGTGGTCGCTGCTCGCGTGCGGATCGGGCGCGTGCTCGACGGCCGTCAGGACGGAGGTGGGCGGGTCGGTCGGACCCGGTCGGGGTCCCTCGGTCGAACGCACGTAGTCGCCGGGCGCGCCGACGTCCGCGCCGTCGTGCGAGCTCGTCGCCGCGTCGATGCTCGGTGCGACGGCGGAACCCGCCGGTGCCGGAGAGCGGCGCGCGGACCGGGGTGCGGCGGGACGCGGCACGACCGGGCGCACGGGACGGGCATTGCGGTGGGCGGGCACCTCTTCGCGACCGGCGAAGTCAGCGGCGAACGGAGGGATGAACGGTGCGGCGACCGTCAGGACGACGCCGGCCAGCATGAGGATCGCCTCGACCCACACGACCCAGGATCGAACCCATCCTCCGGTGTCGATCGCGATCGACACCGTCTCCCACAGCCATGCCACCCAGATGAACGCCGCGATCGAGAAGGCGACCGAGGCGAACTGATCGATGCCGAGCGACCCGACCCGGCGGATGCCCTGCGGGGACAGGCGGCGGAGGACGAGGAGGCCGACGGCCACCGTGGGCAGAGCGATGGCGGCGATCCACCAGAGCCCGGAGACCCAGACGTTGCTGCCCCCGACGAGGAGACGGGCGGCACCGGTGACGTTGTTGTCGGGGAAGAACGACACGAGGAAGGCGACTGCCCAGATTCCGAGCAGGGCGACCTCGCGCACCGAGAAGGGGCCGACCCCGTAGGACACCGTGCCGGAGCCGGAGCCGGAGGCCGAGGAAGGCAGTGAGATGCCGTGCGTGTTCACGTGGGAGCGCGCGGAAACCTGGCCCTCGGACGGGCCGACGGGGGCACCGCCGTCGTCGCCGTGATCGACGTCGATGTCGCCCGTCTCGCGCGGGTCGGTCTCGGCGCCGCGCGGCTGCATCATGGTCGAGCGCGCCACCCGAGGACCGGAATCCTCGGATGCCGCGGACGCCAGGGGGCCGTCCGCCGCGGAGTCCGCGGGCGGGACGGGGTCGTCAATGCGATCGGTCACGATGTTCCTTTCCGAGGGCCCCGCGGCGCCCTGTTCGGTCTTCGAGCGGCTCGCAGCGGCATCCTGTTGGACGTCCCGTGCGATTCCGCGCGATTCAACCCAGGCAGTTGGGCCCGAGCAATCCTTTCAACTCGCCGAAGAGATCGGCCGTCACGCGAACGGGCAGAGGCACCTCGAAGACCTTTGCCGTCCCACCTTTGTGAAGCTTGAGAAGCACCTCGGTATCGCCCGCATGGCGTTGCAGGGTCTGCGCGAGCTCGCCGATAAGAGCTTCGTTCGCGCGCTGCTCCGGGACCACCAAGGTCAGACCGCTCGCGGCGTCCATACCCTCGAGGTCGGGGGCGAAGGCGGACTGGGCGTGCAGATTCAGGCCGTCGTCGCGACGAGAGACCCGTCCGCGCACCACCAGGATCGAATCCCCCTGCAGGATCGGCGCGAACTCGGCGTAGGTCTTCCCCATGAACATGACGGTGACCTCGCCGTTGAAGTCCTCGACGGTCACCATGCCGTAGGGGTTCCCGCTCTGCTTGGCCACGCGGTGCTGGACACTCGTCAACAGGCCCGCCACCGTCACCTGATCGCCGTCCTGGACGTCTTCGGAGGAGAGGAGGTCGTGGATCGACGTCGACGCGTGCTTCGCGAGCGGAACCTCGAGACCCGCGAGCGGGTGATCCGAGACGTAGAGCCCCAGCATCTCGCGCTCGAACGCGAGCTTGTCCTTCTTGGTCCATTCGGGGCGTTCCGGGACCTTCGTCACCTGCTGCGGCTCGTCCCAGAGCGAGTCGAAGTCGAAGCCCACTTCACCGTTGGCCTCGCGCCTCTTATCGCTCACCGCGCCCTCGCAGGCGTCCTCATGGATCTCGAGGAGCGCGCGACGGGTGGAGCCGAGGGTGTCGAAGGCGCCGGCCTTGATCAGCGACTCGACGGTGCGCTTGTTGGCGACGTGCATGGGCACCTTCGCCAGGAAGTCGTGGAACGAGGTGTACTTGGCATCCTGTCGAGCGGCCACGATCCCGTCGACGACGTTCGCGCCGACGTTACGGACGGCGCCGAGACCGAAGCGGATGTCTTCTCCGACGGCCGCGAAGAATCTGATCGACTCGTTCACGTCGGGCGGCAGCACTCTGATGCCCATGCGGCGGCACTCATTGAGGTAGACCGCCATCTTGTCTTTCGAATCGCCGACGCTGGTCAGCAGCGCAGCCATGTACTCGGCCGGATAGTGCGCCTTGAGATAGGCGGTCCAGTACGACACGAGTCCGTAGGCAGCGGTGTGCGCCTTGTTGAAGGCGTAGTCGGCGAAGGACTCGAGGACCTTCCATAGCGTCTGCTGCGCGACGTCGCCGTACCCGCGCTCGGTCATTCCGCCGAAGAAGATCTCTTTCTGCTTGTCGAGTTCGCTCTTCTTCTTCTTGCCCATCGCCCGGCGCAGGAGGTCGGCCTGACCGAGTGTGTAGCCGGCGACGCGCTGCGCCACGGCCATCACCTGCTCCTGGTAGACGATGAGACCGTAGGTCGTGTCGAGGATGTCGGCCAGCGGCTCTTCGAGCTCGGGGTGGATCGGCTCGATCTCCTGCTGCTTGTTCTTGCGCAGCGCGTAGTTGATGTGCGAGTTCACGCCCATCGGGCCGGGGCGGTACAGCGCGAGGACGGCCGAGATGTCCTCGAAGTTGTCGGGACGCATGAGGCGCAGAAGCGATCTCATCGGCCCGCCGTCGAGCTGGAACACCCCGAGCGTGTCGCCCCGGGCGAGGAGTTCGTAGGATGCCGCATCGTCGAGCGCGAGATCCTCCAGCACGAGGGGGTGGCCCCGGTTGGCCTCGATGTTGTCGAGCGCGTCGTTGATGATCGTGAGGTTGCGCAACCCCAGGAAGTCCATCTTGATGAGGCCGAGCGACTCGCACGCGGGGTAGTCGAACTGCGTGACGATCTGGCCGTCCTGCTCGCGGCGCATGATCGGGATGATGTCGATGAGCGGCTCGCTCGACATGATCACGCCGGCCGCGTGCACGCCCCACTGGCGCTTGAGGTTCTCGAGCCCCAGAGCGGTGTCGAAGACCGTCTTGGCCTCGGGGTCGGTCTCGATCAGGGTGCGGAACTCCCCCGCCTCTTTGTACCGGGGGTGTTCGGGGTTGAACATACCGTCGAGCGGCATGTCCTTGCCCATCACGGCGGGCGGCATCGCCTTGGTGAGCTTGTCGCCCATGCTGAAGGGGAACCCGAGCACGCGGCCGGCGTCTTTCAGCGCCTGCTTGGCTTTGATGGTGCCGTACGTCACGATCTGCGCGACGCGCTCGTCGCCGTACTTCTCGGTGACGTACTGGATGACCTCACCGCGGCGACGGTCGTCGAAGTCGACGTCGAAGTCGGGCATGGAGACGCGGTCGGGGTTGAGGAAGCGCTCGAAGATGAGGCCGTGCTGCAGCGGGTCGAGATCGGTGATCTTCATGGCGTACGCGACCATCGATCCGGCGCCCGAACCACGGCCGGGGCCGACCCGGATGCCGTTGTTCTTCGCCCAGTTGATGAAGTCGGCGACGACGAGGAAGTAGCCGGGGAACCCCATCTGCAGGATGACGTCGGTCTCGTACTCGGCCTGCTTGCGCACGGCGTCGGGGATGCCGCCGGGGTAGCGGTCCTGGAGGCCGTTCTCGACCTCTTTGATCATCCAGCTGCCCTCGGTCTCGCCCGGGGGAACGGGGAAACGCGGCATGTAGTTGGCCGACGTGTCGAACTCGACGTCGCAGCGCTCGGCGATGAGCAGCGTGTTGTCGCAGGCCTCGGGGTTGTCCCGGAAGACCTGGCGCATCTCCGCGGGCGACTTCACGTAGTAGCCGTCGCCGTCGAACTTGAACCGCTTGGGGTCGTCGAGGGTCGACCCCGACTGCACGCAGAGCAGAGCGGCGTGGCTCGTCGCATCGTGCTGGTGCGTGTAGTGCAGGTCGTTGGTCCCGAGAAGGGGGATGTTCAGGTCTTTCGAGATCTTCAGCAGGTCGCTCATGACCCGCCGCTCGATCGACAGCCCGTGGTCCATGATCTCGGCGAAGTAGTTCTCTTTGCCGAAGATGTCCTGGAACTCGGCCGCGGCGGCCCGAGCCGCCTCGTACTGCCCGAGACGCAGGCGGGTCTGCACCTCGCCGGAGGGGCAGCCGGTCGTCGCGATCAGTCCCCTGCTGTAGGTCTGCAGCAGCTCCCGGTCCATGCGGGGCTTGAAGTAGTAGCCCTCCATGCTCGCTTTCGACGAGAGGCGGAAGAGGTTGTGCATCCCCTCGGTCGTCTCGGAGAGCAGCGTCATGTGCGTGTAGGCGCCGGAACCCGAGACGTCGTCGCTCTGCTGCTCGGGCGAGCCCCAGCGCACGCGCGTCTTGTCGGAGCGGTGCGTACCGGGGGTGACGTAGGCCTCGATGCCGATGATCGGCTTGATCCCCGCATCTTTCGCCGTCTTGTAGAACTCATACGCCGCGAAGGTGTTGCCGTGGTCGGTGACCGCGATCGCCGGCATGCCCTGCTTGACGGCCTCTTGGACCATCGGGCCGATGCGCGCCGCGCCGTCGAGCATCGAATACTCACTGTGCACGTGAAGGTGAACGAAGGAGTCAGCTGCCACGTATCGAGTGTACGTTCGGCCTCCGACATCGCGTCCGGAAGTTCAGAGCGGACCCCCAGGTGGGTGCCGCGCGTCGCAGTCCGCTCCCCCGCCCTCAGCCACCGGCTGGGTTACGGTGGGCGCGTGCCCACTCCCGACTTCGTCCTCGATCTCCGCCGCCTCGTCGGCACGCGCCCTCTCCCGCTCGTCGGGGTCACCGCCGTCATCGAGCGCGACGGCGCCGTCCTCCTCGGCCGACGCAGCGACAACGGGCGCCTCACCCCGATCACCGGCATCGTCGATCCGGGCGAGGAACCCGCGGATGCCGCCGTCCGCGAGGCCGCGGAGGAGGCGGGGGTCCGCATCCGCGCCGACAGGCTCGCCTGGGTCCACCAGATCCCCCGCGTCACCTACGCCAACGGAGACCAGAGCGACTACCTCGATCTCGTGTTCGCCTGCAGGTGGCTGTCCGGCGAGCCGCGGCCCGTCGACGGCGAGATGACCGATCTCGGTTGGCATCCGGTGGAGCACCTGGACGACATCCTCGACGAGGAGATGCTCGCTCGTGTGCGGGCCGGGCTCACGCCGGGCGCGGCTCGATTCGAGCAGGCTGCGGAACGGCCCTGACGCGGGTCAGAGCCCGTCGCGGAGGATCTCGAGCGCTTTCGCGAGGTCGGCCGGGTAGGCGGACTCGAAGCCGACCCACTCCCCCGTCGCGGGGTGCGTGAACGCCAGTCGGTGCGCGTGCAGCCACTGCCGTTCGAGGCCCAGCCGTGCGGAGAGCGTGGGGTCGGCTCCGTACAGGGGGTCTCCGACGCACGGATGCCGATGCGCGGCCATGTGCACGCGGATCTGGTGCGTGCGCCCGGTCTCGAGATGGATCTCGAGCAGCGACGCGCGCGGAAACGCCTCGAGGGTCTCGTAGTGCGTCACCGAGTCTTTGCCGTCGGGGACGACCGCGAACTTCCACGAGTGATGCGGGTGTCGACCGATGGGGGCGTCGATGGTTCCCGAGAGCGGGTCGGGGTGGCCCTGGACGACCGCGTGATAGATCTTGTCGACCTCGCGCTCTTTGAACGCGCTCTTGAGCAGCGTGTAAGCGCGCTCCGTCTTGGCGACGACCATCAGGCCGCTCGTTCCCGCGTCGAGACGGTGCACCACGCCGCGGCGCTCCGCCGGTCCGCTCGTGGCGATGCGGAACCCGGCAGCCGCGAGGGCACCGAGCACGGTCGGCCCCTCCCATCCCACCGAGGGGTGGGCGGCGACGCCCGCGGGCTTGTCGACCACGACGATGTCGTCGTCGTCCCACACGATGCCGAGGTCCGCGACCTCGACGGGCACGATCTCGGGCTCGCGCTTCGGCTCCCACTCGACGCTCAACCAGCCGCCCGCGCGGAGGCGATCGGAACGGGCGACCGTGCGGCCGTCGACGCTCACGCCCCCCGCGTCGGCGATCTCGGCCGCGAACGTCCGCGAGAAGCCGAGCATCTTGGCGAGCGCCTGGTCGACGCGCGTCCCGTCGAGCCCGTCGGGAACGGGAAGGTGCCGCGACTCCATGTCAGCGGGAACCGGGGTCCGTCGTGGCATCCACGCTGTCGCCCGAAGTCGCCGCCTCGGCCGCGCGCGAGGCACGCGTCTCGCGGGTGCCGTCGAGGCGGAGCCCGAAGAGCACGAGCAGGGCGACCGAGATCATCATCGACACGATGAACACGTCGGCCACGTTGTAGATGGCCGGCATCATCCACGGGGTCGAGATGAAGTCGACGACGTGTCCGACGGGGAAGCCGGGCTCACGGAAGAGACGGTCGCTGAGGTTGCCCAGCACGCCGCCGAGCAGAAGACCGAGCACCACGGCCCACAAGCGGGAGCGGACACGCGTGATCGCGAGGAAGAGGATGACGCACGCCACGACCGCCAGGGCGATTGTGAAGATCCAGGTGACGCCCTCGCCGAGGGAGAACGCCGCCCCGGGGTTGCGCACGAGGTAGAGCTGGAGCGCCTCGCCGATGACCGGGACGACGCGCTCGGGAGGAAGGTTCTCGATGGCGATCATCTTCGCCAACTGGTCGGCGGCCAGCACCACCACCGCGAGGATCGCGATGAGGGTACTGGCCGCCGCAGAACGCAGGGGAGGTCGACTGCGCAAAGAGTCGGCCTACAGACCGATCGCCGACACGGGCGTGGAGCCCGACGACGACGCGGTGGTGTCGAGGTCGCGCAGCTGGCCCTCGATGTACGAGCGAAGCTGCGAACGGTAGTCGCGCTCGAAGTTGCGCAGCTCGGTGATGCGACCCTCGAGGGTGACGCGCTCCTTCTCGAGACGAGCACGCTCCTCGCGGCCCTTCTGCTCGGCTTCGGCGACGATGGATGCCGCCTGAGCCTGCGCCTCGCTGATGAGCTGGTCGCGCTGGGCCTTGCCCTCGGCGACGTGCTCGTCGTGCAGGCGCTGGGCCAGCTCGATGATGCCGGCGCTCTGAGCGGCGGGAGCCGCGTCGACCTCGGCCGCGGGGGCCTCGGCGACAGGTGCGGGCGCCTCGGCGACGACGGGCGCCGCTTCCTTCGGGGCCTCGACCACGGGGGCCGCAGCAGCCGGAGCCGCCTCGCCGGACTCGTAGGCCGCGAGCTTCGCCTTCAGCTCGTCGTTCTCAGCGATCGTCTTGCGCCACTCGACGACGATCTCGTCGAGGAAGTCGTCGACCTCATCGGGGTCGAAACCCTCCTTGAAGCGCACGTGCTGGAACTGCTTGGTGACGACGTCATCGGGGGTCAGTGCCATGGTGTTTCCTCTTTCGAGAGCTCTGAGTTGGAACTGTTGGGGGTGTCGCACCGGGGCGTACCGCTTCGGAACAGCATAGCCGCCGCCCTCGACCGGTGTCGAAGGGCGGCGGCCTGAGAGGTCACAGAGTCGACAGAGACCGCGTGACGCTCAGCAGCAAGAAGCACAGGAACATGGTGATCGCGAATCCGAAATCGAACGCGATCCCCCCGATGCGCAGGGGCGGAATGAAGCGACGGATCAGCTTGATCGGCGGATCGGTCACGGTGTAGACGATCTCGGCGATCACGAGAGTGGCACCTCGAGGACGCCATTCTCGATTGAACATCGGGATGTACTCGAGCACGAGGCGCGCGAGCAGCAGCACGATGTAGATGAAGAGGAGCGCACTGAGAATCGAGCCGACCAGGCTCAGGACGGCCACGATCGCTTACTGGGACGCGAAGGGCGCGACCTCGGGGTCGGCCTGCGCGATCGCACCGTCTCCGGAGACGGCGATGTTCTCGGGCGAAAGCAGGAAGACCTTGCTCGTGACCCGCTCGATGCGCCCGTAGAGCCCGAGCGACAGACCGCTCGCGAAGTCGATCAGGCGGCGCGCGTCGGCGTCACTCATCTGCGACAGGTTGATGATGACCGGAATGCCCTCGCGGAAGTTCTCGGCGATCGTCTGCGCGTCGCGGTACTGCTTCGGGTGCACCGTGAGGATCTCGCTGACCGGACCGGCAGTGGGCTGACGCACCACGGCGGGCCGATGCAGGGGGGTCACGGGAGCAGCCTTCTCGACCGGCGCGGTCTGCTGCGGCTGCTGCTTGCGCGCGGCCGGCTGCGCAGGCTCCTCATAGGTCTCCTCCTCGTCGGCGAGTCCCAGGTAAACCATCGTCTTCTTGAGCGGGTTCGACATCGCATCCTCCGTTCGCTCGTCTGTGTCGAGGCTATCCGCGCACGGGCCTCGGACCCGTGATTGCGGACCCGATCCGCAGGTGTGTCGCGCCCATTGCCACCGCTTCGGGGAAGTCGCCGGTCATTCCCGCCGAGATCCATGTCGCATCCGGGACGACCGTTCGCACCGCGTCCGCGCTCCCGCGGAGTCGCTCGAAGGCACGGGCAGGCTCCTCGTCGAGAGGGGCGACCGCCATCACGCCGCGCACCCGCAGCGTCGACAGTCCCGCGACGTGGGTGGCGAGGGCCTCCACGTCGCGCGGGGCGACTCCCCCGCGCCCGGCGTCGTCCGTCAGGTTCACCTGCAGGAGCACGTCGAGCGGATCGCCCGAGCCCGCGGCATCCAGAGCATCCGCGATACGCGGACGATCGACCGAATGGACCACGTCGGCCGCCGCGCGGACGGCGCGGGCCTTGTTCGTCTGGGCCTGACCGATGAAGTGCCAGTGGAGGTCGACCACGTCCGCGAGCTCGTCCCGCTTCGCCGTCAGCTCCTGCTGCCGGTTCTCGCCGACGTCCCGGACCCCCAGCGCACGGAGCTCGCGGACCAGCGAGACGGGATGGAACTTCGTCACGACGATCCGGGTGATCCCGGAGAGGTCTCGGCCCGCCGAGCGGGCGGCATCCGCGATGCGCGCGTCCACGTCGGCGAGGCGATCGGCGAGGGCGGTGGACATGGGGCTCCTTCACGACGCAGCGGGCCCGGTCGAGACCGGACCCGCTGCAGTGCTCACTCGTGCTTACTTGAGGAAATCGGGCACATCGAGGTCGTCGTCGGCAAAGCCGCCGTCGTACGACGACTCGGGGACGTGCGCGGCCACGGGCGCCGGCTCGGGCTTGCGCTCGGGGGCGCGTTCGGTCGACGCCTTCTGCTCCTCGGCCGCGTGCAGGTCGCGGGCCACGTCGTCGGCGGGGATGACGGGGACGACCGGGGCCGACACCGCACGCTGCGCGCCGACGGCGTCGATGCGCAGCGAGGGCTCACCGCCGTCGAAACCGGCCGCGATGACCGTCACGCGCACCTCGTCGCCGAGGGTGTCGTCGATGACCGTACCGAAGATGATGTTGGCCTCGGGGTGCGCGGCCTCCTTGACCAGCTGCGCAGCGTCGTTGATCTCGAAGATGCCGAGGTTCGAGCCGCCCTGGATCGACAGCAGCACGCCGTGGGCACCCTCGATCGACGCCTCGAGCAGCGGCGATTCGACCGCGAGCTCGGCGGCCTTGATGGCGCGATCCGCGCCCCGCGCCGAACCGATGCCCATGAGGGCCGACCCCGCTCCCTGCATGACCGACTTCACGTCGGCGAAGTCGAGGTTGATGAGACCGGGGGTGGTGATGAGGTCGGTGATGCCCTGGACACCGGCGAGGAGCACCTGGTCGGCCGTGGCGAAGGCCTCGATCATCGAGATGCCGCGGTCGCTGATCTCGAGGAGACGGTCGTTGGGGACGACGATGAGGGTGTCGACCTCTTCCTTCAGACGCCCGACGCCGGCTTCGGCCTGGCTCTGGCGACGACGCCCCTCGAACGAGAAGGGCTTCGTGACGACACCGATGGTGAGGGCGCCGATCGACTTCGCGATCTTGGCCACGACCGGTGCACCACCGGTGCCCGTACCGCCGCCCTCGCCCGCCGTGACGAAGACCATGTCGGCACCGCGCAGGGCCTCTTCGATCTCTTCGGCGTGATCCTCGGCGGCGCGACGGCCCACCTCGGGATCCGCACCCGCGCCCAGGCCGCGCGTCAGCTCGCGGCCGACGTCGAGCTTGACGTCGGCGTCGCTCATGAGCAGCGCCTGCGCGTCGGTGTTGATCGCGATGAACTCCACGCCGCGCAGGCCGAGCTCGATCATGCGGTTGACGGCGTTGACGCCGCCCCCGCCCACACCGACGACCTTGATCACGGCGAGGTAGTTCTGGTTGTGGCTCATGCCGGCCTCCGTTTGTCCCCGAACCCGAAACTCTAAACCTCATGTTGAGGGTTAAAGAATTGCCCGGTATGCAATTCCTTGACTTGAAAGTAGGCGGCGTTGCGGTCCTCGCCCGGCCGACACGCGGCGTGTCCGAGGATCGCCGTCGAGATCAGCGGATGACGCCGGCCTCGGGAGAGGTGACGTCGTACTCGCGGGTGTTCTCGGGCGGGCTCTTCTGCATGAGCAGGTCCAGCACGCGCGCCTTCTCGGGCGACCGATCGGCACTCCCCCACATCACACGCGTGCCGGTGGCACCGAGGGTCAGGGTGACGTCGTCGGGCGTGGTCGCCGAGACGGCGGTCACCTGGGACCGGATGCCGTCGGGCAGGGCGCGCATGACGCGTCCGGCCGCGCGGAACGGCTCCGATGTCGTCCCGGCGGGGACGTCGATCACCGGCTGCCCGGCAGGTGCGTCCGGGGTCGTCGAGAGGACGACGCCCGCCGCGTCCACCACGGTGAAGCCGGCCGGGGTCTGCACGACGCCGATGGGCGTGCGCTCCACGATGCGCACCACCAGATCGTGCGGCGGCTGCGCCTCGAGCGTGTACGACTCGACGAGGGGGAAGCGCACCAGCGCCGCCTTGATCCTGCTGTCGTCGATGAGCGCGAGGGGCGTGCCGACCTGATCGCTGAGCGCGTCGGTGACCGCGGCGGCGTCGAGCTGCGAGGTCCCCACGACGTCGACGCGCTCGAGCGCGAACAGGGGGCTGTAGGCGGCCCCCACCGTCCCGAGGATCATGACGGCGAGGGCCGTACCGACGCCGATCCAGATGCGCCGACGACGACGCTGGCGCACGGTGAACCGCCGAACCTCCGCGCGCAGCGCGCGGCGCCGGGCACGCGAGGCACGCCAGACGTCGCGGAGACCGGTGCCGTTCTCGTCGGCCGGGGGCGTGGCATCCGCAAGCTCGTCCTCCTGCCGCGACGGCGGAGCGACCAGCGGCACGACCGGAGCGGTCACCCCCTCGGGCGCGGCCTCGGGTTCGACGCGGGGCCGCGACATCGGCCGCTTCGTCGCGGGTGTGCGCGACTCGGGCGGTGACGGCAGGGGGGTGGGCCGCTCCACGGTCAGACCGCCGCGGCCTCGGTGCGCGAGAGCGCCTCGAGCACCTGCGGGATGATCTGGTACACGTTCCCGCAGCCGAGGGTGATGACGTAGTCGCCGGGGCGCGCGATACGCGCCGTGTAGTCGGCGGCGGCCTGCCAGTCGGGCACGTAGTGCACGTGCTCCGGATCGGCGAAGGCGCCGCTGACGAGCTCGCCGGTCACACCGGGCACCGGGTCTTCTCGCGCGCCGTAGACGTCGAGCATGACGGTGTGGTCGGCGTGGGTCTCGAGCACCTCGGCGAACTCGCGGTACATCTCCTGCGTGCGCGAGTAGGTGTGCGGCTGCTGGATCGCGATGATGCGCCCCTCCCCGACGACCGTGCGCGCGGCCGAGAGGGCGGCGGCGACCTCGGTGGGGTGGTGCGCGTAGTCGTCGTACACACTCACCCCGTGCTGCACGCCGTGCAGCTCGAAGCGACGGACGGTGCCGCCGAAGCCCTCGACCGCGCGGGCGGCGTCGGCGAGCGAGTGTCCGAGCACGCGGAGCACGGCCACGGCGCCCGCGGCGTTGACGGCGTTGTGCGCACCGGGGACGCGCAGCTGCACCTCGACGCTCTCGCCGTCGGCGGTCAGCGTGAACGCGACGGGACCGTCGGTCCGGATGCCGCTGAGCCGGACGTCGGCTCCCGGGTCTTCGCCGAAGGTGATGACGTTCGCGTGCGTGATGCGCTCGCGGACGGCGCGGGCCCCCGCATCGTCGGCCGAGATGACCACGGCTTCGCTCGCGGCATCCGCGAATCGCGCGAAGGCGGCGTCGAACGCGTCGCGCGAGCCGTAGTGGTCGAGGTGGTCGGGGTCGACGTTGGTGATGAGGGCGACGGAGGTGTCGTAGAGCTCGAAGGTCCCGTCGGACTCGTCGGCCTCGATCACCACGAGGTCGTCGGAGCCGGTACCGCTCGAGGCGCCCAGGTCGGCGATGACGCCTCCGTTGACGAAGGTCGGGTCGAGCTCGAGCGCGCGCAGGGCGGTCACGATCATGCCGGTCGACGTGGTCTTGCCGTGCGCGCCGGCGACCGAGACCAAGCGACGGCCGCCGATGAGCCAGTGCAACGCCTGCGAGCGGTGGATGACGTGGAGGCCGCGCTCCTTGGCGGTCACGAACTCGGGGTTCTCGGGCCAGATCGCGCCCGTGTGCACCACCGTGTCGGCGTCGCCCAGGTGCGCCGCGTCGTGACCGACGTACACGGTGGCCCCGCGCGCCGCGAGGTCCCGCAGCGCCGCGCTGTCGGCGCGATCGGAACCGGAGACCCGGATGCCGCGGTCGAGGAACATGCGGGCGAGGCCGGACATGCCCGAGCCGCCGACGCCGATGAAGTGCGCGGAGGTGATGGTCTCGGGGATGGGGAGGCTCAGGTCGGGTCTGATCATGGCGTCTGCGAGTTTACGTCGCGGATCCTGCGCGTCGGCCCCGGCGCGCCCGGGGGAAGGGTCAGCGCGCGAGCGCGGCGTCGATGAGCGCGATGACGTTCTCGGTGCCCGTCCGGGTGCCCGTCCGCGCCGCGGCGGAGCGCATGCTCGTGCGGGAAGCATCGTCGCGCAGCAGCGGCACGATCTCGTCACGCACGCGATCGGCGGTGAAGTCGGCGTCGTCGATGAGACGGGCGGCACCCGCGCGGACGGCGGACGCGGCGTTCAAGCGCTGCTCGCCGTTGCCCACCGCGTACGGCACGTACACGGCCGGGATGCCGAGCGCGCTGATCTCGCTGACCGTCGCCGCCCCGGAACGCGACACGATGAGATCGGCCAGGGCGAAGGCGAGGTCCATGCGGTCCACGTACCGGACCACGGCGTATCCCGAAGCCCCGGGGTCGGGAAGGTCGGAGTTCTGCCCCGTGACGTGCAGGAGCTGCCACCCGGCGTCCAGGACGTCGCGCCACGCGTCGCCGAACGCGGTGTTCAGACGCAGCGCACCGAGCGACCCGCCGAACACGAGGAGCGTCGGGCGGGTGGCATCCAGTCCGAAATGACGGGCCGCTTCCGCTCGCAGCGCGTCCGCGTCGAGCTCGACGATCTCGCGCCGCAGCGGCATGCCGACGACGCGCGACCCGCGCAGGGGCGTCCCCTCGAACGCCACACCCACTCCCGCGGCACCGCGGGCTCCCAGGACGTTCGCCAGACCGGGCTTGGCGTTGGCCTCGTGCACGACGAACGGGACACGCTCACGGCGCGCGGCCACGTACGCCGGAGCGGCGGCGTACCCGCCGAAGCCGACGACGACATCCACGCCGCGCTCACGGATGATGCGGCGCACCTGCGCCACGGCGCGGAGGAACCGCGCCGGGAACCGCGCCGCCGCGGCGTTCGGTCGCCGCGGGAACGGGACCTTGTCGACGAACAGCAGCTCGTAGCCGCGCAGCGGCACCAGACGCGCCTCGAGCCCCTCGCGCGTGCCGAGCACGAGGACCTCGTCGGAGCCGTCGCGCGCGCGCAGGCCGTCCGCGACCGCGAGCAGGGGGTTCACATGTCCGGCGGTCCCGCCGCCGGCCAGAAGAGTGGTCGTCACTCGTTCGAGCCTAAACGTCAGCGCCGCCGGGCCGCGCGCGGCCGGGCGACCGGTTCGACGACGCGGCGATCGGGCAGCGTTCGCGCGAACGACAGCAGGACGCCGCACGCGATGAGCACCGACAGCAGAGAGGTACCGCCCTGCGACATGAACGGCAGCGGCACACCCAGCACGGGGAAGACGCGGAGCACCACGGCCACGTTGACCATGGCCTGGCCCACGATCCAGATGGTGATGCCGCCCGCGACGATGCGCACGAACGGGTCGTCGGTGCGGCGGATGACGTGGAAGGCGCCCACGGCGAAGAGGCCGAAGAGGGCGAGGACGACGACGCAGCCGATCAGACCGAGCTCCTCCCCCACGATCGCGAAGATGTAGTCGTTCGCGGCCGCCGGGAGCCAGTCGTACTTCTCGGCCGAGTTGCCGAGGCCCACCCCGAAGATCCCTCCCGCGGCCAGTCCCCAGATGCCGTGCAGAGGCTGGTAGCAGTCGCCCAGGTAGTTCGCGATGCAGTCCTGGTCGAGGAAGCTCATGATGCGACGCATGCGGTCGGCGCTGGTGATCGCGAAGACGGCGATGCCCGCGAGGGCGCCCAGGGCCGGGAGCACGAAGATGCGCAGCTTCATGCCCGAGAAGAACAGAGCGCCGAGGAGCACCAGCACGAGGATCATCGTGGTGCCGAGGTCTTTTCCGCCCATGACGGTGGCGGCGACGAGGGCGAACACCGGCACGATCGGGATGAACACGTGCCGCCAGTCGCCCAGAAGCGTCTGCTTGCGGTAGAGGACGTACCCGAGCCACAGCGCCAAGGCGAGCTTGAGGAACTCGGCGGGTTGCGCCTGAATGCCCGCGAGGTTGATCCAGTTGCGGTTACCGTTCGCCGAGATCCCCAGCGGGGTGAACACGAGCAGCTGGAACACCGTCGCGAAGATGAGGGCCGGCCACGCCATGCGCTTCCAGAACCGTACGGGTGCGCGGCTGAGCACGAACATGAGCGGGATGCCGACCACGGCGAACACGCCCTGCTTGAGGACGTGGTCGAAGGGGCTCTGCGCTCCATCGAGCGCGGAGGTCGCCGAGAGCACCATCATCAGGCCGAAGCCGGTCAGAAGGAGCGCGGCCGAGGTGATGAGCAGGAACTCGATCGAGACGGGACGGAACGCGCGGCCGAGGGATACGCGGGCGGCGAGACCGGGAGTCGAGGGCTCGTCGGGGCTCTGCCGAGGCGGTGGGGCCGTGGTGGTCACTCGCATCCCCTCAGATCTATCGGTTCGTTCCGTCTTCGCTGTTCGCGAGCCATGTCCGCACCGCATCGGCGAACCGATCGCCGCGGTCGGAGTACGACGCGAACTGATCGAAGGACG
Organism: Microbacterium testaceum StLB037; assembly: GCF_000202635.1. Lineage (NCBI taxonomy): Bacteria > Bacillati > Actinomycetota > Actinomycetes > Micrococcales > Microbacteriaceae > Microbacterium > Microbacterium testaceum. The sequence goes on from NC_015125.1 coordinate 96,222, forward strand.
CCGCCGCGGGGGCGAGGAGCACGGTGTCCCCGTCCTGGGCGAGACCCGCCGCCAGTTCGACGACGCGTGCCATGACGTCCTCAGTCTCGGTGTGGTCGACCTCGAAAACCGGCACCTCGGGGGCGTGTCGCTCGAACGCGGCCACGACCTCTGCGCGCTCGGTGCCGATGATGATCGCCGCGCGCGAGCGGATGCCGCGCGCACGGACGAGGTCGCTCAGGTCGACGCCCTTGAGCAGCCCCCCGACGACCCAGACCGCGCCGGGATAGGCCGCGAGCGACGAGGCCGCCGCGTGCGGGTTCGTCGCCTTCGAGTCGTCGACCCAGGTGATCCCGGCGTGCGCCGCGACGACCTGGATGCGGTGAGGGTCGAGGCGGAAGCGCTCGAGCGCGTCGTGGATGTCGGCCGGCGCCACGCCCAGCGAGCGCGCGAGGGCGCTCGCGGCGAGGATGTTGGCCACGACGTGCGGGGCGGCGAGGCCCCGCTCGGCGAGATCGGCGACGGTGGTCAGCTCGAGGGCCGAGGTGGCGCGCTCTTCGAGGAAGGCCCGATCGACCAGGATGCCGTCGACCACACCGAGATCGCTCGGCCCGGGCACGCCCAGGTCGAAGCCGATGGCGCGCGCTCCCTCTTCGACCTCGGCCTCCTCCACCATCTCGCGGGTGGCGACGTCGGCCTTGTTGTACACGCACGCGACGCGGGTGCGCGCGTAGACGCCCGCCTTGGCGTCGCGGTAGGCGTCGGCGCTTCCGTGCCACTCGAGGTGGTCGTCCGCGAGGTTGAGGCAGACGGACGCGTGGGGCGAGAGCGCGTCGGGCCCGTTCTGCCGGTTGAGGTACCAGAGCTGGTGGCTCGACAACTCGACGACGAGGGCGTCGAAGCCGCTCGGGTCGCGGACGGCGTCGAGGACGGGGGTTCCGATGTTCCCGACGGGTACGGCCCGCAGACCGCCCGCCACGAGCATCTCGGCGGTGAGCCGGGTCGTGGTGGTCTTGCCGTTCGTCCCGGTGATGAGGATCCAGTCAGCGGGAGAGCCGTCGGGGCGGACCACCTTGTCGCGCACCCGCCACGCGAGCTCGACGTCTCCCCAGAGCGGGATGCCCTGCTCCACCGCCCAGCGGATGAGCGGGTGCGACGGAGAGAAGCCGGGAGAGGCCAGCACGACCTCGGGGGCGAAGTCGAGCATCTCCGCCGGCGGCTGCGCGAGCGGGCCGACGTGCAGGCGGGCACCGATGACCGGGAGCAGACGCGCGTACTCGTCGTCGGCCTTCTCGGTCACCACGAGAACCTCCGCGCCGAGCTCCGCCAGCGTGTCCGCGGCGGAGAAGCCCGTCACCGAGAGGCCGAGCACGGCGACGCGCAGGCCCTTCCAGTCGGCGTACCAGCTGGTCAGGGAGGACAGATCGCTCATACCCGGGAAAGCCATTCGACGTAGAAGAAGCCGACGCCGGACACCGCGAGAAGACCCGCGATGATCCACATGCGCACGACGATGGTGACCTCCGGCCAGCCCCGCATCTCGAGATGGTGGTGGAGCGGGCTCATGAGGAAGAGGCGTTTTCCTCGCGTGACCTTGAAGTAGGCCCGCTGCAGGATGACCGATCCGGACGCGATGACATAGACGCCGGCGATCAGGATGAGCAGGAGCTCGGTGCGCGTGAGGATCGCCATGGCCGCGACGACCCCGCCGATCGCCATCGAGCCGCAGTCGCCCATGAAGACCTTCGCCTTCGGCGCATTCCACCACAGGAAGCCGACGAGGGCGCCCACGAACGACGCCGACACGATCGCCAGATCGAACGGGTCCCGGACGGCGTAGCATCCGGCCTGCACCGTCGGATCGAGCACGTCCGCGCACATCTGCTTGTTCTGCCAGAAGGCCATCAGGCTGTAGGCGCCGATGACGAAGATGCCGGAGCCGGCGGCGAGCCCGTCGAGTCCGTCCGCCACGTTGACCGAATTGGATGCCGCGGTGCCGATGAGCGAGATCCACGCGAGGTACAGCAGCCAGCCGACGATCGGGCCGAGCGCGAAGAGGGACAGGACCTGGATGTCACGGAAGATCGAGATGTACCCGGATGCCGGGGTCTGACCGAACGCGTTCGGGAAGTTCAGGGCGACGACGGCGAACGGCACCGTGACGATCACCTGCCCCGCGATCTTGCGCCAGCCCGACAGCCCGAGGCTGTTCTGCAGGCGCACCTTCATGTAGTCGTCGATGAACCCGACGACGCCGAAGCCGAGCATCAGCCACAGCACCAGGAGGCCCGAGATCGTCGGGGGGTTGTTCCCGGCGTAGGAGCCGATGAAGTACCCGATGATCGTGCCGAGGATGAAGATCGTGCCACCCATGGTGGGCGTTCCGCGCTTGGCGCCGTGCGAGGGGTTGTGCACGTTCTCGGGCGTGCGGATGACCTGCCCCCAGCCCCACTTCCGGAACGATCGGAGGAACACCGGTGTGAGGAACAGGGTGAAGGCCAGCGAGATCCCCGCCGACGTCAGTAGTGATCTCACGCGAACAACTCTCCTAGTCGGTCGCCGAGGAAGCGGAGCCCGGCCGAGTTCGAGGACTTGACCAGCACGCGATCGCCGTCGCGGAGCTCCGTGGCGAGGTAGTCGTACGCGGCGTCGGCGTCGGCGAAGAAGACCGCCTCCCCGTCCCAGGACCCCTGCGCGATCGCCTCGAGGTACATGCGACGCGCCTCCGGTCCGATCACGACGATCCGCTGGATGCGCAGGCGCACGGCCAGCAGCCCGACGCGGTCGTGCTCTTCGTCTGCGTACTCCCCCAGCTCGCTCATCGCGCCGAGGACGGCGACCGTGCGCTCCCCCGGGCCGGTGATCTGCGCGAGCGTGCGAAGGGCCGCGGCCATGGAGTCGGGGCTGGCGTTGTACGCGTCGTTGATGATGCGCACGCGGTCCGATCCGAGCGGCTGCATCCGCCAGCGCTCGGCGATCTCGACCGTCTCCAGCCGCGCGATCGCCTCGGCGGCCGGGACGCCCAGCGCCGTGGCTGTCGCGAGGGCGGCGAGGGCGTTCATGACGTGGTGCTCGCCGAGCACGCGCAGAGTGAGGGTGAACGGCTCACCGTCGACGAGGAGATCGGCTCGGGTTCCGGATGCCGAGACTTCGACGTCCACCGCGCGCACCGCCGCGCGCTCCCCGCGTCCGAACCAGCGCACGTCCTGCCCGCGCTCGCGCGCGAACGGCTCCATGGCCGCGACGCGCGGATCGTCGACGTTGAGGACGGCGAGGCCGCCCTCGCGCGTGGCGTGGACGAGCTCGCTCTTGGCGCGGAAGGTGGACTCGATGCCGCCGAAACCACCCGCGTGGGCCATTCCGACCATGAGGACGACACCGACGTCGGGGGTCACCAGACCCGCCAGGTGCGCGATGGCCCCGGGGGCGCTCGCGCCGAACTCGCTGACGAGGAACCGGGTGTCCTCGGTCACACGGAGCATCGTGAGCGGGGCGCCCACCTCGTTGTTGAACGACGCGCGCGGCGACACGGTCTCGCCTTCGTCGCTCAGGATGCGCGCGAGGAGGTTCTTGGTCGTCGTCTTGCCGTTGGATCCGGTGATCCCGACGATGCGCAGACGCCCGTGCTCACGGACCCGGGCCACCACGTCGCGGGCCAGGTCGGACAGGGCGGTCACGGCATCCGGAACGACGATCTGACTCACCGGGTCGTCGAGTTCGCGTTCGACGATCGCGAGGGCGGCCCCGCGCTCGACCGCCGTGCCGACGAAGAGGTGGCCGTCGGTGGTCTCGCCCGGCTTGGCGACGAAGATGTCGCCGGGCTCGATGAGACGCGAGTCGGTGTCGACGAGCCCGGCGACGAGAGTGTCGGGAGTGTCGTCGCCGCGCACGACGAGGCGACCGCCGAGGGCGTCGGCCAGATGGGAGAGGCTCGTGGAGATCATTGCTGTGCGGACGCCCTTTCCGTGTCGCATTCGTTACCGAGACGAGACCGGCGTCGGCGGTGTCTCAGCCGAACTTGGGCAGTTCGGGGGTCGTGGTTCCGGACGGGATCACGCGGTAGGTCTTGAGAACCTGCGTGAGGGCCTTCTGGAACGCGGGGGCGGTGGCCGCCGACGATTTTACCGTCCGCGGCTCGTCGAGGTTGACCTCGACGACGTACTGCGGGTCGTCGGCGGGCGCGAAGCCGATCATCGTCGTGAAGTAGGCGTCACCCTTGTAGGCGCCCGTGGCGGGGTCGGTCTTCTCGCCGGTACCCGTCTTGATCGCCACGCGATACCCGGGGATCTCGACCTGCTTCGCCAGCGTTCCCTGCGTGGCGACGTTCTCGAGCATGAGCGAGACCCGCTTGGCCGCGTCCTCGGACACGACGCGCGTGCCCTGCGTGTCGGGCACGTCGGTGACCGTGCCGTCCGCCGCGGTGCAGCCCTCGACGAGCGAGAGCGGCATCCGCACTCCCCCGTTCGCGATCGTCTGGTACGCGCCGGCGAGCTGCGGCACCGTGACCGAGATGCCCTGTCCGAACGTCGTGTTGTAGAAGGTCTGCTTGTCCCACTGCGAGGGGTCGCGCATGATGCCGGACGACTCGCCCGGGAAGTTGACGGCGGTCTGCTGCGTGAGCCCGAACTTCTCCAGGTAGGAGACGCGGGTGTCGAGGGGGATCATGTCGCCGAACTTCGAGATGCCGACGTTGGACGAGTCGATCAGGACACCCGTGAGCGTGTAGTTGTTGGGCCCGTGCGAGAACGAGTCGGACACGCGCGCGTCGCCGGGCAGGGTCTCGCTGCCGGAGGCCGTGACGGTGGTGTCGGCGGTGAAGGAGCCGGAATCCAGGCCGATCGCGGCGGTGATCGCCTTCATCGTCGACCCCGGCTCGTTCGGGTCGCCGAACGCGGTGCTTCCGCGGTCGGCGACAGGGCTCGACGACGGGTCGTTGGGGTCGACGGTCGGGTACTCCGCCAGAGCGCGGATCTTGCCGGTCTTGGCCTCGACGACCGTGATGGTCCCGCGCAGCGACCCGGTGTTCTGCACCTGCTCGGCGATCAGCTGACTGAGGTACCACTGGAGATCGCGGTCGATGGTCAGCTTGAGCGTTCCGCCGTCGACGGCGGGCTCGGTCTCGACCTCGGTCCCCGGCAGCACGTTGCCGTCGCGGCCCTGCTGGAAGACCACCTTGCCGTTGGTGGAGGCGAGGCAGGCGTTGTCGGCGGACTCGAGGCCCGCGAGCGGCTCGCCGTCGCTGCCGACGAAGCCGATGAGGTTGCCCGCGACCGCCCCGTCGGGATAGACGCGGCCCGCCTGGGGCGGGAAGCTCAGGAAGGGCAGTCCCAGCGCCGCAAGAGCCCGGTACTGCTCGGTCGAGACGTTCTTCGCGATCGACGCCCACTGGGACGTGGGGTCGGCCGCGTGGGCGTCGACGACGGTCTTCTCCACGTCGGAGGCGTTCTGCCCCGTGATGGCGGCGATCTGCTCGGCGATCTGCGTCCACGTCTGCGTGACCTTCACGCCGCCGTCGTCGGTGCGCTCGGTCAGGCCCTGCACGGCGAGGCTCGGGTCGATGTCGACGTCGTAGCGGTTCACGCTCGAGGCCAGGGTCACGCCGTTCTCGTCGACGATCGACCCGCGCGAGGCGTAGACCGTGCGGGAACTCTGCAGGCCCATCGCGAGGGAGTCGTCCACGTGCTCGCGGGCGTTGACGACCTGGATGTCGACCAGGCGGATGACGAACGCGATCAGCACCACCAGGACGACGCCGAGCGCGACCACCGTGCGGCGGCGGGGAGAGCGGGTGAGGGAGCTCGTCATGTGCTTATCGTGTCGCGGGCGTCGGCAGACCGTCGCTGATCGGCGGGGGTGTCGGAGAAACGGCCGGCGGAGTCGCCGCGTCGGGGGTCGCCCCGGCAGCGTTGTCGGTCGCGCCGGCGGGCGGGGTGGCGGCCGGCTCCGCGGCGGTCTGCGGCTGGGTCGCGAGCGGCACGCCGGTGATGAGGGCGTTGCGCACCGAGCCGCGGCCGAGCGCATCCACCGAGGAGACCCCCTCGGCGGGCTTGCCGGAACCGACCACCGAACCGTCGCTCAGGCGGAGGTAGGTGGGCGACTCGTCGATGACCATGCCGAGCGCGGCGGCGTTCGCGGCGAGGTACTGCGGAGAGCTGAGACCGGCGACGTCGTCGTACAGGATCTGCTTCTGGTACGTGAGGTCGCGCTGCTGCTGCGTGAGGGAGGAGATCTCGAACGAGCTCTGCGTGGTGAGGATCGACAGGCCCATCTGCACGAGGGCGATGAGCACCGCACCCGCCACCGCGATGACGCCGAAGGCGCGACGCGGGACGCGACGTCGCTCAGGCGCCGGAACCGCCTGCAGCCGCCGCGGTTCGCGGACGGGGATGGGGAACTCGGGCTCGACGTCGGTGTGAACCGCCCGGAGATCGATGGCCGGGGATGCGCTCATGCGTCCTCCTTGGTTCTCTCGGCCGCACGCAGTCGCACGGGGGTGGCGCGGGGGTTGGCCGCGCGTTCTTCGTCGCTCGCCAGTTCGGCGCCGCGCACGAGCAGGCGGAATTTCGGCGCGTGCTCGGGAAGCTCGACCGGGAGGCCGCGGGGAGCGGTGGATGCCGCCGCCTCGGCGAACACGCGCTTGACCAGCCGATCTTCGAGCGACTGGTACGACAGCACGACGATGCGCCCGCCCACCCCGAGCACCTTCAGCGCCGCCGGGATGGTGCGCTCGAGGACGGACAGCTCGGCGTTGACCTCGATGCGGAGGGCCTGGAAGACACGCTTCGCCGGGTGGCGCTCCCGCAGGACGGCCGCGGGGGTGGCCGCCTGAAGCACGTCGACGAGCTGCCCCGAACGCTCGAGCGGCGCTTCGGCGCGGGCGGCGATGATCGCCCGGGCGTAGCGCCCGGCGAGCTTCTCTTCGCCGTAGCGCTCGAAGATGCGCCGCAGGTCGCCCTCGCCGTAGGTGGCGAGCACCTCGGCCGCCGTCACGCCCTGGGTCTGGTCCATGCGCATGTCGAGGGGTGCGTCCTGCGCGTAGGCGAATCCGCGGGAGGCCTCGTCGAGCTGGAGCGAGGAGACACCGAGGTCGAACAGGATCCCGTCGACCTTGTCGACACCCGCGGATGCCACGGCCTCGGCGATCCCGTCGTAGACGGTGTGCACGAGGGTCACACGGTCGCCGAAGCGCGCGAGCCGCTCCCCCGCGATCCGCAGGGCGTCCGTGTCACGGTCGAGGCCGATCAGTCGCGCGGTCGGGAAGCGCTCGAGGAACGCCTCGGAGTGCCCGCCCATGCCGAGCGTGCCGTCGACGAAGACGGCATCCGGTCGCTCCAGAGCCGGAGCGAGGAGTTCGGCGCACCGCTCGAGGAGGACGGGGGTGTGGATGTCGCGGATGTCCATGAGATGTCGGGGACCGATCCTCGGCTCTGATCCCCATCCGCATCGACCTGGCGCCGGGGAAGTGCGTCAGGGCATGCGGCTGGGAGTCACAGCCGAGGGTCAGAACAGTCCCGGAATCACCTCCTGTTCCATCTCGGCGTACGTTTCTTCGTTGCTCTCGGCGTAGGTGTTCCACGCCTCGGCATCCCAGATCTCCGCGTGGGCACCGACGCCCGTGACGACGAGCTCGCGACCGAGGCCGGCGTAGGTGCGGAGTGCCGGGGGCACGGTGATGCGGTTCTGGCTGTCGGGCTTCTCGGCGCTGGCCCCCGAGAGGAACATGCGCAGGAAGTCGCGGGCCTGTTTGTTGCTGAGCGGAGCCTCACGGATGCGCTCGTGCACACGCTCGAACTCCTCGGTGCTGAACACGTAGAGGCAGCGGTCCTGCCCGCGCGTGATCACCACTCCGGCGCCGAGATCGTCACGGAACTTCGCCGGCAGGATGACCCGACCCTTGTCGTCGAGCTTGGGTGTGTGCGTTCCGAGCAGCATTCGGGCGTCCACCCCCTTCGTCCGGCCTGCGAAGTTTCCCCCACTTTACTCCACTGCCCTCCACTTAGCTATTGATTCACACCCTCTTCTGGGCGGGACGCCCGTCGTGTACAGTCAGCGCGCACCGCCGCCGCCGGGCACTCACCCGCGAAATGACGCGGGTTTCCGGGAATCGGGCACGCCGGAAGGGCCTCGGTGGAGGAAAAGGGAGACCTTTCACGCTCGATCCCCCACGACGGGGAACCGGATCAGCCCCCGGGCGCACGAAAAAGCACCGGCTCCGAAGAGCCGGTGCTTATCGAGGGTGAGGGCTTAGCGCTCCTCGTTGCGGCGGTCCCAGCGATCGTTCATGCGATCCATGAACGACGCGCCGGACGCGCGCGGAGCGCGCGCCGCCGACGGCGAGGTTGCGCTGGCGCGAGCGGATCCCTTCAACGGGGTGACGGCGAGGACGACGCCGGTGACCATGAAAAGGAATCCCAGAACGCCGACCGCGATGCCGAGGAAGCCGGTGTTGAAACCGATCGACACTCCCGCGACGAGGGCCCCGAGGCCCGCCAGGACCAGGATGGACCCGTACACGATGTTGCGGTAGCTGAGGGCGCGACTGGGGGCGGTGACGACGTCGGCGTCGTGACTCATGAGATGGCGCTCCATCTCGTCTAGCAGACGCTGCTCCTGTTCGGACAGTGGCATGCATCCCCCTCTGTTACTAAGTACGGACGATTCTACGCGGGGCGTGGATCACTAGGCTAGGCCTGTGGTGACCTCCCCGGAACCGATCGAAGCTGTTTCCCAGCGACTCGACAAGTTCCTTTCTGACCAGCTATCGTACGCCTCCTCGCTGGGCCCGGAGGCGGAGACGATGAGCCGCGCGGGCGCAGCTTCCCTGCGCGGAGGGAAGCGCCTTCGGGCGCGTTTCTGCCTCACGGGGTGGCGCGCCGTGGCGGAGTCGACCGCTGCCCGCACCGTCGCTCCCGCGGCGGCGGCGATCTCGGTCGCCGCGGCGCTCGAGATCTTCCAGGCGGCGGCCCTCGTGCACGACGACATCATCGACAACTCCGACACGCGTCGAGGCCAGCCGGCCGCGCACCGCGCGCTCGAAGCCGCCCACGCGGCCGCCCACTGGGCCGGGGACGCGGCGATGTTCGGCCGCTCCGGCGCCGTCCTGCTCGGCGACCTCCTCGTCGCCTGGAGCGACGACCTCCTCGAGGACGCTCTGGCCGATCAGCCCACGGCCTCCGCGACGCGGCGGCTCTACGCGCACATGCGGCGCGACGTCACGATCGGCCAGTTCCTCGACGTCGCGGAGGAGTCGGCGTACGCCGTCTATCCCGACGACCAGCACGCCGAGCGCGCGCTGCGCGTGGCCTCGTACAAGTCGGCGCGCTACAGCATCCAGAAGCCGCTCGAGATCGGTGCCGCTCTCGCCGGCGCCGACGACGACCAGCTCGACGCCCTCGCGCGCTTCGGCCACGACGTCGGGATGGCGTTCCAACTGCGCGACGACGTCCTGGGGGTCTTCGGCGACACCGCCGCGACCGGGAAGCCCGTCGGCGACGACCTCCGCGAGGGCAAGCGGACGGTGCTCGTCGCCTTCGCGCGCGAAGCCCTCCCCGCCTCGACGCGCCGGACGGTGGATGAGCTCCTCGGGGATCCGGACCTGGATGCCACCCAGATCGGCGCCCTGCAGAACACCATCATCGACACCGGAGCGCTCGCCCGCACCGAGGAGCTCATCGCCGACTACTCGCGACGCGCCGACCGCGCCCTCTCGGGTGCACGTCTCGGCAACGCCGCCGTCGGCGAACTCCGCGACCTCGCGCACGCCGCGACGCAGCGTTCGTCCTGAGCGGCGCGCGTCCCGGGACGACGCGCCACGCGCGCCACGAGAACGCGACGACAGGAGGGGCGGAGTCCGCTCAGGCCAGCGTCGCGGCGACCCGCCGCACTTCGCTCTTGCGGCCCGCCAGGAGCGCTTCGATCGGTGCGACACCGATGCTGTCCTCCGGGGTGAGCAGCCAGTCGATGGTCTCGTCCTCATCGAAGCCGACATCGTGCAGGACGATGATCGTGCCGCGCAGGGCCGGCAACGGGCGCCCGTCGACGATGAAGACGGCGGGGATGCGCAGCACACCGTCGCGGCGCGAACCGACGAGGTAGTGCTCGTCGAGCAGTCGGCGCACACGTCCGTGCGGCTCGCCCAGGATCTCGACGAGATCGGGGATCGTCAGCCACGCGGTTTCGTAACGGGGGGTTTCGCTCACGACCCCATCTTCTCATCGTGGAGCCCGGGAACGCGTTCCGACACCGTCGTCACACGTGTCACACAGGCCTCACGCGTTGACATCCTTCCCATGCCATGGGAGCGTTTCGGCAGTCGAAAGAACGGAATCCCCCCACCATGCGTCGACTTCCCTCCCCCGTCCTGCCCTCCCTCCCCCGGTCGAGCGTCATCCTGCCCGCCGCGGTCGTCGGAACGATCGCGCTGGCTCTCACCGGTGAGAGCAGCGCCCACGCGGCACCGCCCGCGCCCCCGCTCACCGCCCTCCCTCCCGCACCCGCGTCGCTCGCGCAGATCCCCGTGATGCAGGCGGCCGCAGCCGTCCCCGCGACCCACACGGTCGAGCCCGGAGACACCGTCTGGGGCATCGCCCAGCGCTACGGCCTCGACGTCGGGGCGCTCCAGGCCGCGAACGGCCTGGCCGGAGACAGCATCATCCGTCCCGGGCAGGTGCTCAGCCTCGGCGTCGCGATGCCCGCCCCCGCGGCTCCCGCCCCCGAAGTCGCGCCGGTCGGCTACGAGGTCACCGCCGGCGACACCGTCTCGGCGATCGCGGCCGCCCACGGCGTCTCGACCGATGCCGTGCTCGCCGCCAACGGTCTCACGCGCGACTCGATCATCTACCCCGGCGAAGTGCTGCAGATCCCGTCCGCGGCGGCACCCGGCCCGGCATCCGTCGATCCGGTCCTCGCACCCGGCCTGGACGCGGAGCAGTCCGAGAACGCCCGGCTGATCATCCGCGTCGGGCGCGAGCTCGGCGTGTCGGACCGGGGCATCCTGATCGCCCTCGGCACCGCCATGCAGGAATCGTGGCTGCGAAACCTCGACTGGGGCGACCGCGACTCCCTCGGTCTGTTCCAGCAGCGCCCGAGCACGGGATGGGGCACGCCCGATCAGATCCTCGATCGCGAGCGTTCGACCCGCGTCTTCTACGGCGGACCCGCGGATCCCAACGGTTCCGACACGCGCGGGCTCCTCGACATCCCGGGATGGGAGAACCTCCCGTACGCCGACGCCGCGCAGGCCGTGCAGATCTCGGCGTACCCCGACCGGTACGCGCAATGGGAGCAGCCGGCGACCACATGGCTCGCCGTTCTCGGCTGAGGTAGGGGTGAGCCGCTCCCGGAGCTCCCAGGGGGCGCTCCGTAGACTCGGATCGTGAGCACGAGTCAGCAGGCCGACCCGCTGATCGGCCGTCTCGTCGACGGCCGGTACCGGGTGCGCGCGCGCATCGCGCGCGGCGGCATGGCGACCGTGTACGTCGCGACCGACCTGCGCCTGGAGCGCCGGGTCGCGCTGAAGGTCATGCACGGGCACCTCAGCGACGACACCGTGTTCCAGAGCCGGTTCATCCAGGAGGCGCGCTCGGCGGCGCGTCTGAGCGACCCGCACGTCGTGAACGTGTTCGACCAGGGCCAGGACGGCGAGATGGCCTATCTCGTCATGGAATACCTGCCGGGCATCACGCTGCGCGAGCTGCTGCGCGAGCACAAGCGCCTCACGGTCGATCAGACCCTGACGATCATGGATGCCATCCTGTCGGGCCTCGCCGCCGCCCACCGCGCCGGCATCGTCCACCGCGACGTCAAGCCCGAGAACGTGCTCCTCGCCGAGGACGGGCGCATCAAGATCGGCGACTTCGGTCTGGCCCGCGCGACGACCGCCAACACCGCCAGCGGCGCGCAGCTGATGGGCACGATCGCCTACCTCGCACCCGAGCTCGTGACCCGTGGCACGGCCGACGCGCGCAGCGACATCTACTCCCTCGGCATCATGCTGTACGAGATGCTCACGGGCGAGCAGCCCTACAAGGGCGAGCAGCCGATGCAGATCGCCTACCAGCACGCGACCGACTCGGTGCCGCGGCCGAGCGCGAAGAACCCGTCGGTTCCCGAGCAACTCGACGAGCTCGTGCTCTGGTCGACCGAGCGAGAGCCCGACGACCGCCCCCTCGACGCCGGCGCGATGCTGCAGCGACTCCGCGAGGTCGAGAAAGAGCTCGGCCTCGCCCCGCAGGTCGCTCGAGCCGTCTCCGTCGGCACCGTCGGGCCCGCCAGCCCCGCGGAATCCCGGGAGCTGACGAAGGTGCTCCCCCAGACCGCCACGATCCCGGACGCCCCGACCGAGGACGTCGACAACGCGACGCGGTTGCGCGCCAAGACGCGCCGACGCACGGCGCGCGGCGTGTGGCTCCTGCTGCTCGTCCTGGTGCTCGCGGGTGGGTCGGCGGCGACCGGATGGTGGTTCGGCTCCGGACCCGGCTCGCTCGTCGAGGTGCCCGACGTCTCGCAACGGAGCTTCGCGGATGCCGAGAGCCTGCTGACCCAGAATCAGTTGCGCGCGCAGTCGCAGGACGTGAACGACCGCGAGATTCCCGCCGGAACGACGGTCGGATCTGATCCGGTGGCGGGTTCCCGTCTCGACAAGGAGACCGTGGTGACGGTCTTCGTCTCGGCGGGACCGGCCACCCACCAGCTGCCGGAGCTCCAGGGCAAGAGCGTCGAGGAGGTCCGCGGCATCCTCGAGGCCGCGTTCGTCGGCGTGGGGGACGTCGCGCAGGAGTTCACCGACGCCGGCCCCGACACCGTCCTGTCGGCATCCATCACTCCCCGCTCCGGCGGCGACGCGATCGACTGCACGGGCGGCTGCACGGTCTACGAGGGCGACGCCGCGACGCTGACCGCGTCGCTCGGACCCGTGCCCGATGTCGCGGGGCTGAAGACGGCGGATGCCGAGAGCAAGCTGCAGGCCGCGAACCTGAAGACCACGACGAGCGAGGAGTACAGCAACTCCGTCGCCTCGGGCACCGTGATCGCGATCGGCGACCGCGACGGCGGGGGCAACTGGCGACCCGGAGACACGGTCACGCTGCGGGTGTCGATCGGGCCGAAGCCGGTGATGATCCCCGAGAACATCGTGGGCATGTCCATCCGGGATGCCGTGACGGCGCTGGAGAACCTCGGCTTCGAGGTCAACGCGGGCATCGACGACGGGACGCTCCCGCTCGGGTTCAAGTACTGGGACATCTACAAGGTCCGTTCGAGCAACCCCAAGGCCGGGACGACGGCCCCGCAGGGCAGCACGATCACGCTGACGCCGACGCTGTAGCGCGCGTCACGCGGCGGGGCGGGGCTTCGACGAGCTCAGCCACCTCGCGAGCGTGCCCTCTGAGCCTGCCGAAGGTCCCTGAGCCCGTCAAAGGTCCTGAGCGCGTCGAAGGTCCCTGAGCCCGCCGAAGGTCCCTGAGCCCGTCGAAGGGACCGCCCGGCCGTCCGACGCCCCCGACCGCAACGGGTCGGGGGCGTCGGACGGCCGGGAAGACTCAGCGCTTCTCGAGCTCCTCGGCCACGAGGAACGCGAGCTCGAGGCTCTGGCGGTGGTTCAGGCGCGGGTCGCAGAGGCTCTCGTAGCGGGTCGCGAGGGTGGCCTCGTCGATCTGCTCCGCGCCACCGAGGCACTCGGTGACATCGTCACCGGTGAGCTCGACGTGGATGCCGCCGGGGTGCGTGCCCACCGCGCGGTGCGCCTCGAAGAATCCGCGCACCTCGTCGACGACGTCGTCGAAGCGACGCGTCTTGTAGCCGGTCGGTGTCGTGATGCCGTTGCCGTGCATGGGGTCGGTGACCCAGAGCGGCGTGGCGCCGGAGTCGCGCACGGCCTCGAGCAGCGGCGGCAGGGCGTCGCGGATCTTGCCCGCACCCATGCGCGTGATGAACGTCAGGCGACCCGGCTCGCGCTCGGGGTCGAGCTTGTCGATCAGCGCGAGCGCCGTCTCGGCCGTGGTGGTGGGGCCGAGCTTGACACCGATGGGGTTGCGGATCTTCGAGAAGTAGTCGACGTGCGCGCCGTCGAGCTCGCGCGTGCGCTCCCCGATCCACTGGAAGTGCGACGAGGTGTTGTACGGCAGACCGGTGCGCGAGTCGATCCGCGTCATCGGGCGCTCGTAGTCCATGAGCAGGCCCTCGTGGCCGGTGTAGAACTCGACGCGCGTCAGCTCGTCGAAGTCGGCGCCGGCGGCCTCCATGAACTTGATCGCCCGGTCGATCTCGGTCGCCATCGCCTCGTAGGCCTGGTTGGCGGGGGTGCTCGCGAAGCCCTTGTTCCAGCTGTGCACCTCGCGCAGGTCGGCGAAGCCGCCCTGAGTGAAGGCGCGGATGAGGTTCAGGGTCGACGCGGCCGTGTGGTAGCCCTTGAGCAGGCGCGCGGGATCGGCCTTGCGGGACTCCTCGGTGAAGTCGTAGCCGTTGACGATGTCTCCGCGGTACGCGGGAAGGGTCACTCCCCCGCGGGTCTCGACGTCGCTCGAACGGGGCTTGGCGAACTGCCCTGCCATGCGGCCCATCTTCACCACGGGCATCGAGGCGCCATACGTGAGGACGACGGCCATCTGGAGCACCGTCTTGATGCGGTTGCGGATCTGCTCGGCGGTCGCACCGGCGAACGTCTCGGCGCAGTCACCGCCCTGCAGGAGGAACGCCTGACCGGCGGCGGCACGAGCGAGACGATCGCGCAGGATGTCGACCTCGCCGGCGAACACCAGCGGCGGGAGGGTCGCCAACTCTGCGGATGCCGCGGCCACCGCGCCCTCGTCATACCACTGCGGCTGCTGCTTGATGGGCAGGGAACGCCAGTGGTCGAGGTCGTGGAGCTGCTGATTCACCCCTGAAGTCTAGTGGCGCGACGACGGCGCCTTCGCCGCCTGGGAGGTGGCGAGACGGTCCTTCACGGTCGAGGCGTAGACGTCCTCGTAGCGCTGCTCACCGAGGCGCTGCAGGGCGACCATGATCTCGTCGGTGACCGATCGGAGGATGTACCGATCGCCCTCCATCCCCTCGAAGCGCGAGAAGTCGAGCGGTTCGCCGACGACGATTCCCACGCGCCCCACGCGCGGCAGCCGCTGGCCGATCGGCATGACGGCGCCGGTGTCGACCATGACCACGGGGATCACGGGGACACGGGCCTCGATCGCCATGCGCGCGATGCCGGTGCGGCCGCGGTACAGCGTGCCGTCGGGGCTGCGGGTGCCCTCGGGATAGATGCCGAGCAACTCGCCGCGCCCGAGCACGCCGAGTCCCGTGTTGAGCGAGGCCTCGGAGGCCTTGCCCCCGGAGCGGTCGATGGGAAGCTGTCCGGTCGCGGTGAAGAACAGGCGCGTGGCCCAGCCCTTCAGGCCCTTGCCGGTGAAGTAGTCGCTCTTGGCCAGGAACGCCATCCGGCGGTCGATCATGAGCGGGAGGAAGATCGAGTCGGAGAACGACAGGTGGTTGCTGGCGAGGATGGCGGCGCCCTCGCGCGGGATGTTGCGCCGGCCCACGAGCCACGGACGGAACACGGCCTTGATGACCGGGCCGATCACGACGTACTTCATGAGCCAGTAGAACATCGTCAGCGCTCCTTGCCCGCCAGATCCGCGACGCCGATGAGACCGGCGTCGTTGCCCAGTCGCGCGATCGTGAACTCGGCCACCGGACGTTCACCGTACCCCGGGAGCGAGGTCTCGTAGGCGAGTTTCACCGGGACCAGCAGATCCGCGCCCAGCTGGGCCACACCGCCGCCGATCACGAAGAGTTCCGGGTCGAGCACGGCCTGGAATCCGCCGCACGCCTCGCCGAGCGCCGTGGCCACGCGGCGAAGCGCCTCCACCGCACCCGGGTCGCCGGCGAGCACGAGGCGCGAGACGGCGGGGCCGGGGATCGCGCCCTTCTCGTCGCGCACCGCGGCCAGGGCGGCCCCGATACCGCCCTCGTCGGCGATGGCGTTGGCCTCGCGCTGCAGCGCGCGTCCGGACGCGTACTGCTCGAGGCATCCGTTCTGTCCGCATCCGCAGGGGTGACCGCCGCGCACGAAGCGCATGTGGCCCAGCTCGGCGCCGATGCCGTGGCCGCCGCGGAAGAGCTCTCCGTCGGTCACCACGGCGCCGCCGACGCCGGTGCCCATGGTCAGCATCACCATGTCGCGAACGCCCTGTCCCGCACCGAAGCGGTACTCGCCCCAGCCGGCGGCGTTGGCGTCGTTCTCGATCGTCACGGGGGCGTGCAGGCGGTCCTCGAGGCGCGCGCGCAGAGGCTCGTTGCGCCAGTCGATGTTCGGGGCGTAGATGACCGTGCTGCGATCCGAGCTGATGAACCCGGCGGCGGCGACGCCGATCGCGTGGATCTCGTGGGTCCGGCGCAGGTGATCGGCCATGTCGACGACGGCATCCACCAGGGCGGACGGATCGATCGGGGTGTCCACGCGGAGCTTCTCGACGATGGTGCCGTCCTCGGCGACCACGCCTCCCGCGATCTTCGTGCCTCCGATATCGATGCCGACGTTCTGCACCGTGCTCCCCTCCGGCACGCCACCCGGCGCGGCCCGGAGCAGTCTAGCCACCCTCCGCGACCCGTGCGGGACGGGGTGCCTGCCGCGGACGCGGGGAGCCGTCCGGATAGACTCGACGGACCGATCGACATTTTTCCGGTACCGAAGGAGTTGCCGTGATCCAGTTCGACCTCCCCCCCATCGTCGAAGCCGACCCGGACGCCAACACGTCCGACCTGTTGGCCGACCGTGTCCGGGCGACCCCCGACCGACCGCTGTTCGCCGTCCCCGATGCCGACGGATGGCGCGACATCACGGCCGCGGAATTCGAGCGGCAGGTGATCGCGCTGGCCAAGGGCTTCGTCGCGGCGGGTGTCCAACCCGGCGAGAAGGTGGCCTTCATCGCCCGCACGACATACGACTGGACGCTCGTCGACTTCGCGCTGTTCTACGCGGGGGCGATCATGGTCCCCGTCTACGAGACCAGCTCGCCCTCGCAGATCTCGTGGATCCTCTCGGACTCGGGTGCCATCGCGGTCGTCCTCGAATCACCGGAGCACGCGGATCGTCTCGACGAGGTGCGCAGCGACCTCCCGCTCGTGCGCGAGGTGTGGCCGATGCATTCGGGCGCGTTGGACGCGCTCGTCGCGAACGGTACCCACATCACCGACGAAGAGATCGAGCGTCGCCGTCATCTCGCGAAGGCGTCCGACGTGGCCACCCTCATCTACACCTCGGGCTCGACCGGCCGCCCCAAGGGGTGCGTGCTGGTGCACAGCAACTTCGTCGAGCTGGCGCGCAACTCTGCCAAAGCGCTCCACGAGGTCGTCGAGACGCCCGGCGCCTCGACCCTGCTGTTCATCACGACCGCGCACGTGTTCGCGCGCTTCATCTCGCTGCTGAACGTGCACGCGGGCGTCAAGACCGGACATCAGCCCGACACCAAGCAGCTGCTCCCCGCGCTCGGGTCGTTCAAGCCGACGTTCCTCCTCGCCGTGCCGCGCGTGTTCGAGAAGGTCTACAACTCCGCCGAGCAGAAGGCCGAGGCCGGCGGCAAGGGCAAGATCTTCCGCGCCGCCGCCGAGGCGGCGATCGAGCACTCGCAGCGCCTGCAGGACGGGAAGTCGATCCCGCTGCTGCTCAAGATCAAGTTCGCGCTGTTCGACAAGCTGGTCTATTCCAAGCTTCGGGATGCCATGGGCGGACGCGTCGTGTACGCCGTCTCGGGGTCCGCTCCCCTGGGTCCGCGCCTCGGTCACTTCTTCCGGAGCCTCGGGGTCGTGATCCTCGAGGGCTACGGGCTCACCGAGACGACGGCACCGGCGACCGTGAACCTCGCCACGAAGTCGAAGATCGGCACCGTCGGTCCCGTGCTCCCCGGGGTCGGCATCCGTCTCGCCGAGGACGGTGAGATCCAGGTGCGCGGCGTCAACGTGTTCCGCGAGTACTGGCAGAACCCCGAGGCCACGGCCGAGGCGTTCGACGGCGAGTGGTTCAAGACGGGCGACATCGGAGCGTTCGACAGCGACGGGTTCCTCGCGATCACCGGGCGCAAGAAGGAGATCATCGTCACGGCCGGAGGCAAGAACGTCGCCCCCGCCGCTCTCGAGGACCCGATCCGCGCCAACCCGATCGTCGGTCAGGTGGTCGTCGTCGGCGACCACAAGCCGTTCATCTCGGCCCTGGTGACGCTCGACCCCGAGATGCTGCCGACCTGGCTCGCCAACAACGGCCTGCCCGCCGACATGTCCCTGGCGGACGCGGCGACGAACGAGAAGGTGCGCGCCGAGGTGCAGGGCGCGATCGACCGCGCCAACACGCGCGTGTCGCGCGCGGAGTCGATCCGCAAGTTCACGATCCTGCCGACCGAGTGGACCGAGGCCAGCGGCCACCTGACGCCGAAGATGAGCATCAAGCGCAACGTCATCGTGAAGGACTATGCCGACGCGATCGAGGACATCTACGCGGTGCCGATCAACACCACGAACGTCTCGCTGCCCTGACGTGGGATGACGAACGGCCCGGTCCCTCGCGGGGCCGGGCCGTTTCGCTGCGCCGAGAACAGGGGATGCGAGGAGCGCAGGGGAATCTGCGCCGAATCGGCCTGTTCTCACCGCGGCCCCTGTCCTCACGGCGGGGCCGAGCCGGTCAGAACCAGTCGCTCTCGCGGATCTGGCGCATGGCCTCCCGGCGGGTGTCGGCGGGAAGGCGCGAGAGGTAGAGCATGCCGTCGAGGTGATCGGTCTCGTGCTGGAGGGCCTGGGCCAGGAGCCCCTCCCCCTCGAGCACGACCTCGTTCCCGTCGAGGTCGATGCCGACGACCTTCGCCCAGGGGTACCGCGTCGCCTCGTGCCACAGGCCCGGGACGGAGAGGCATCCCTCCCCCACGAGCTGCGGCTCGCCGCGCGTCTCGACCAGGACCGGGTTCAGCACGTAGCCGATGTCACCGTCGATGTTGTAGCTGAAGGCGCGCAGGCCCACGCCGATCTGCGGAGCGGCGACACCGGCGCGTCCCGGGGGCTCGACCGTGTCGAGGAGGTCGCGGACGAGAGCATGGATGCCGTCGTCGATCGTCTCGATGGGCGCGCTGGGCGCGCGGAGAACCGGGTCGCCGAAGAGGCGGATGGGCCGAACGGTCATGCCGCCGCCACCGGAGCACGCAGGCCCTCGACGACCGCCGCCGCGAGCTGGCGCGCGGCGAGGCGGGTCTCGGGCTGGAGGTCGCGGAACGAGATGGCGCTTCCGGCCGCGATGCGCGGGTCGTACGGCATCCGGATCACCGTCTGCACGCGCGTGCGGAAGTGCGCCTCGAGCTCGCTCTCGCGCACGAGCGGCGTGCCCGGTCGAGCGGAGTTGATCACGACGACGGCGGAACGCACCCGGTCCGCGTAGCCGTTGGTCTCGAGCCACGTGAGCGTCTCGGACGCCAGCCGCGCCTCGTCGACCGAGAGCCCGGCGACGACGACGAGGGAGTCGGCGCGCTCGAGAGTCGCCTCCATCACCGAGTGCACGATGCCCGTCCCGGTGTCGGTCAGCACGATCGAGTAGTAGTGCGCGGCGACGTCGGCCACCTGCCGGTAGTCATCGTCGCTGAAAGCCTCGGACACCCGCGGATCGGAATCGGATGCCAGGACGTCGAGGCGTGTGGCATCGCGCGCCACGATGGACGAGACGTCGTGGTACCCGTCGACCTCGTCGTGCGCGCGCACGAGGTCGCGCACCGTGCGGCCGTTGGGGCGGCCCACGCGGTCGGCGAGCGTCCCGCGGTCGGGGTTGGCGTCGACGGCGATGACACGGTCATCGCGGGCATCCGCGAGGGCCATCCCCAGGAGCGAGGTGACCGTGGTCTTTCCGACGCCGCCCTTGCGAGACAGGACCGGGACGAAGCGCGCGCCTCCCGAGAGTGGAGCCGCGATACGACGGTCGAGCTCCTTGCGCTGGCGCGCGCGTCGACCGTCGCCGAGGTTGATCCGGTGGCCCGACATCGAGTACACGAGCTGCTGCCACAGCCCCTCGGGCTCGGGCCGCGCGACCTGCCGAGGATCGAGCAGGCGGTCGGCGGTCAGCAGGTCGGGGCTCTCACGCGCATCGTCGATCGCGCTCGACCGCTTGGACGTGAGGGTGAGGTCGGGACCGGGGGTGCGAACACGCTCGGTCGCGTGCGCGCGGCCCACGCGTGCCGCCTCGTCGGCCTGGTGGACCTCGCGGCGGGTGAGGGGAACGGTGCCGATCGCGCCGGTCGCCGCACGCTCCGCGCGGGTCCGCGGAATCGAACCGGTGGTGGTTGCGACGGCACCGGTGGCGGTCGGGACGGCACCGGTGGTCGTCGGGACGGTGCCGGTGGTCGTCGGGACGGCACCGGTGGGGGCGGCATCGGTGGGCGCGGCATCGGTGGGGACCGCGCCGGTCGTGGCGGCGGCGGGCGCCGTGGCCGCTCCCGTGTCCGCGGGAGCCGCTTCGGGAGCGGGCGCGTCCTCCTCGGGCTCGTCGTCGACGGGTTCTGCCCCCGTGGCTTCCGTCTCGGCTCCCTGGAGCTCGCTCACCGGCGTGGTCTCGTCGACCGCGCCCGGCTCTCCGCCGCTCGGCTCGAGCTCGTGCGATGCGGCGTCGCTCATGTCGGCCCCGTCCTGTTCCCGTTCCTCGGTCTCGACCTCGGCGGCTGCATCCTCGGCGACCGGCGGCTCGGGGCTCTCCGGCACGACGTCGTCGTGACCGCGGGGTTCATGCGCCGCGGTCTCATCCTCGGCGAACTCCTGTCCGACCGACTCGTGTCCGGCGGGCTGTTCCTCAGCGAGATCGTCCTCCGCGCGCTGCGGCTCGTCGACGTCACGCTCCGCGAACTCCTCGTCGGCGGACTCGGCTTCCGCGACCTCGACATCAGCGGGCGCGGTGTCAGCGGGCTCGACCTCAGCGGGCTCAGCGTCAGCAGGCTCAGCGTCAGCAGGCTCAACTTCGGCGGGCTCAACGTCAGCAGGCTCAGCGTCCTGCGCCTCCGCCACACGCTCGTCGTGCGCAGGCACGTCCTCGGCGTGATCGTCGTGCGCCCGCTCAGCAGCGGCGCGCTCGCTCTCGAGACGCTCGTCGTCCTCAGGCGCGTCCTCGACCTGTTCGTCATCCCCGTCTTCGGGTTCGAACACGTCGGTCGACAGCACGAACTGCGGGATGGGCTCCGGGTCGAACCCGTCGGTGGACAGCACGATCTGGGGTTCGATGCGGTCTTCTCCGAAGCCGGCGACGATGAGCTCCTCGCGCGACGACACCTCGACGGCATCCTCCCGCTCCCGCTCGTCCCCGCCCTCGTCCCCGAGCTCCTGCACGTCCCCGAGCTCGTGCACGGGCTCGGACCCGTGCTCGTGCTCGTGCTCGCCGACGATCTCCGCGTCGTGCACCTCGAGCTCGTCGTGCGGCTCCGCGTCGGACTCGACGTCGTCGTGCGGCTCGAGGATGATGTCGCCGGTCGGCAGGTGCTCCACGTGCACGTCGTCGTGCACCGTCGGCTGCGGATCCGTCTGCGGCTCGGGCACGTAGGTGAGGGAGGGCGCGCCGTTCCCGCCGTCGAGCGTGAACGGCTGGCCGATGGTCTCGAACGAGCGGATCTCGGCCTCGTCGACGGGCACCTCGTCTTCGACCACATCGTCGTCGATGTCGTCGTCGTGCGAGGTCACGGGCAGGTCGACACTGACCTGCGCGATGTGTCCGCCGAGGATGGTGATGCTGGCTGTGTCGAGATTCCCGCTCTCGTCGAGCACGCCGTGCTCGGCGTTCTCGTCGGGGTTCGCGTCGATGCGGTCGGGGGTCACTGCAGTCTCCAAACGGGAAGAGGGCGCGAAAGCGCCCCCTCCCAGGTTACTGCGCGGGGCGGATTACCAGCAAAAGGTCTCCCGCTTCCACCTGCTGTGTGGTAACGATTGCGACACGCTCGACGACGCCGTCGATCTGCGACGCGATCCCCGCCTCCATCTTCATCGCCTCGATGGATGCCACCGCCTGACCGGCCGTGACCCGGTCGCCCGGGGCGACCTTGAGCGTCACGACCCCCGAGAACGGCGCGGCGACCTGACCGGGCTTGGAGGTGTCCGCCTTCTCCGCCTGGCGGGCCTCGACGTCGATCGAGCGATCGCGCACGAACACCGGGCGCAACTGACCGTTGAGGGTGGTCATGACCGTCCTCATGCCCTTGTCGTCGGCCTCGCCGACGGCCTCGAGCCCGACGAAGAGCTGCACGCCACGCTCGATCTCGACCGTGTGCTCCCCACCCGCACGAAGCCCGTAGAGGTAGTCGGCCGTGTCGAGGACGCTGAGATCGCCGTAGGCCTCCCTCGTCTCCTCGAACGTCCGGGTCGGCCCCGGGAAGAGCAGGCGGTTCAGACGCGCACGACGCTCGGCGGACTCCCCCGCCAGCGCCGTGGTGTCGTCGTCGCTGAGCGGGGTCACACCGATCTTCGCGTCGCGTCCGGCCAGCACCTTCGAGCGGAACGGCTCCGGCCAACCGCCCGGCAGATCGCCGAGCTCGCCCGCCATGAACGACACGACCGAGTCGGGCACGTCGTACTTCTCGGGGTTCTGCTCGAAGTCGGCCGGGTCGGCCTTGACCGCCGCGAGGTGCAGGGCGAGATCGCCGACGACCTTGGACGACGGCGTCACCTTCGGCACGCGACCGAGGATGCGGTCCGCCGCAGCGTACATGTCCTCGATGAGCTCGAAATCGTCGGCGAGCCCCAGCGCGATGGCCTGCTGCCGCAGGTTCGACAGCTGGCCACCCGGGATCTCGTGACGGTACACGCGACCTGTCGGGCCCGCGAGCCCGGACTCGAACGGACGGTAGAGGTGGCGCACGGCCTCCCAGTACGGCTCCAGGTCGCTGACGGCGGCCAGGTCGAGACCGGTGTCGCGCTCGGTGTGCGCGAGGGCGGCGACGAGGGCCGACAGCGACGGCTGGCTCGTGGTGCCCGCCATGGGCGCGGCGGCCGCGTCAACGGCATCCGCCCCCGCCGCCGAGGCGGCCAGGAGCGTCGCGAGCTGCCCTCCCGCGGTGTCGTGCGTGTGCACGTGCACCGGCAGGTCGAAGCGATCGCGCAGCGCCGTGACGAGCTTCGCGGCAGCCGCCGGGCGCAGCAGACCCGCCATGTCCTTGATCGCGAGCACGTGCGCGCCCGCGTCGACGATCTGCTCGGCGAGACCGAGGTAGTAGTCGAGCGTGTAGAGGTTCTCCGCCGGGTCGAGGAGGTCGCCGGTGTAGCAGAGCGCAACCTCCGCGACAGCGGTACCGGAGCTCAACACGGCGTCGATCGCGGGCCGCATCTGCGCGACGTCGTTGAGGGCGTCGAAGATGCGGAAGATGTCGACCCCGGATGCCGCAGCCTCGGCGACGAAGGCATCCGTCACCTCCGTGGGGTACGGGGTGTAACCCACGGTGTTGCGCCCGCGGAGAAGCATCTGGATCGCGACGTTCGGCAGGGCCTCGCGCAGCGCGTCGAGTCGCTCCCACGGGTCCTCGCCGAGGAAGCGCAGGGCGACGTCGTACGTCGCCCCACCCCATGCCTCGACCGAGAGCAGGCCGGGGGTCATGCGGGCCACGTACGGTGCGACGCGGACGAGGTCGCGCGTGCGGACGCGCGTCGCGAGCAGCGACTGGTGGGCGTCGCGGAACGTGGTCTCGGTGACCGCGAGGGCGGTCTGCTCGCGGAGAGCCTTCACGAAGCCCGCGGGTCCGAGCTCTCGCAGGAGCTGACGCGATCCTGCGGGGGCCGGCGCGACGAGGTCGAGCGCGGGGAGCTTGGCGCCCGGGTCGACCGACAGCGGGTTCTCGCCGTTCGGACGGTTGACCGTGGTGTCGACGAGCCACGACAGGATCTTCGTACCGCGGTCCTTCGACTCGCGGCCCTTGAGCAGTTCGGGGCGCTCGTCGATGAACGACGTGCTGAGGTCGCCGGCGACGAAGGCCGGGTCATCGAGCACCGCCTGCAGGAACGGGATGTTCGTCGAGACGCCGCGGATGCGGAATTCCGCCAGCGCGCGCCGCGCGCGAGCGACCGCCGCGGGGAAGTCGCGCCCGCGACACGACAGCTTCGACAGCATCGAGTCGAAGTGAGGGCTGACCTGCGAACCGGCTGCCGTGGTGCCGCCGTCGAGACGGATGCCGGCTCCGCCCGGCGAGCGGTACGTGGTGATCTTCCCCGTGTCGGGGCGGAAACCCTGCGTCGGGTCCTCGGTGGTGATGCGGCATTGCAGGGCCGCTCCGCGCAGGTGGATGTCATCCTGCTGCAGGTGCAGGTCGGCGAGCGTCTGGCCCGCCGCGATGCGCATCTGCGACTGGACGAGGTCGACGTCGGTGACCTCCTCGGTCACGGTGTGCTCGACCTGGATGCGCGGGTTCATCTCGATGAAGACGACCTCGCCCGCGCGGGGGCCGGCCGTCTCGAGGAGGAACTCGACCGTTCCGGCGTTCTGGTAACCGATCGACCGGGCGAACGCGACGGCGTAGCGGTGGAGGTCCTGCCGCACGGCGTCGTCGAGGTTCGGCGCCGGGGCGATCTCGATGACCTTCTGGTGGCGCCGCTGCACCGAGCAGTCGCGCTCGAAGAGGTGCACCGTCTCGCCCGTGGCATCCGCGAGGATCTGCACCTCGACGTGACGGGGACGCTGCACCGCCTGCTCGAGGAACATGCGCGGGTCGCCGAAGGCGCTCTGCGCCTCGCGCATCGCCTCGGCCAGGGCCGGGGCGAGCTCGCCGAGGCTCTCGACGCGGCGCATCCCGCGTCCCCCGCCGCCGGCCACGGCCTTGGCGAAGAGCGGGAAGCCGATCTCCTCGGCCTGGGCCAGCAAGGCGTCGATGTCGTCGGACGCGGGGGTCGAGCGCAGGACCGGCACGCCCGCGGCGATCGCGTGCTCCTTGGCCGTGACCTTGTTGCCGGCCATCGACAGCACCTCGGCGGGCGGGCCGATGAAGGTGATGCCGTTCGCGGCGGCCTTCTCGGCGAGTTCCGGGTTCTCCGACAGGAAGCCGTAGCCGGGGTAGATGGCATCCGCCCCGCATTCCCGGGCGACGCGGATGATCTCGTCGACGTCGAGGTACGCGCGCACGGGGTGCCCGCGCTCGCCGATCTGGTACGCCTCGTCGGCTTTGAGCCGGTGCAGAGACGAACGATCTTCGTACGGGTAGACGGCGACGGTGCGCGCACCGACTTCGTAGGCGGCACGGAACGCCCGGATGGCGATCTCTCCGCGATTGGCGACCAGGATCTTCGAGAACATGCGCACCTCACGTCAAGCTGGCGGAGCTGAATGTGCTCACAGCCTAGGGGACGGTAACGTAGACCCTCGTGCACGTACTCTCCGTCAGCTCTTTGAAAGGCGGGGTCGGCAAGACGACCGTGACGCTCGGGCTGGCATCCGCCGCCTTCGCACGTGGCGTTCGCACTCTTGTCGTCGACCTCGACCCGCAGTCCGACGTGTCGACCGGCATGGACATCTCGGTGGCCGGCCGACTCAACATCGCCGACGTCTTGGCGAACCCGAAAGAGAAGGTGGTCCGCCAGGCCATCACGACCAGCGGCTGGGCCAAGGTCCACCCCGGCACGATCGATGTGCTCATCGGCAGCCCCTCGGCGATCAACTTCGACGGCCCGCACCCGAGCGTGCGCGACGTCTGGAAGCTCGAGGAGGCCCTGGCCACTATCGAGAGCGAGTACGACCTCGTGCTGATCGACTGCGCCCCGTCGCTGAACGCCCTCACGCGGACCGCGTGGGCGGCGAGCGACCGGGTCATCGTCGTCACCGAGCCGGGCCTGTTCTCCGTCGCGGCCGCCGACCGCGCCCTGCGCGCGATCGAGGAGATCCGCCGCGGCCTGTCCCCGCGTCTCCAGCCCCTCGGCGTCGTGGTGAACCGCGTGCGCCCGCAGTCGATCGAGCACCAGTTCCGCATCAAGGAACTGCGTGACATGTTCGGCCCGCTCGTGCTCAACCCGCAGCTGCCCGAGCGCACGTCGCTCCAGCAGGCCCAGGGTGCGGCCAAGCCGCTGCACGTGTGGCCCGGGGATTCGGCGCAAGAGCTCGCCGCCGACTTCGACGCGCTGCTCGACCGGATCGTCCGGACCGGCCGCATCCCGGTCGAGAACGACGCTCCCTCGGCCTGACCCCCGACCTCGAGACGCCGCTCCGCTGCCCTGCAGCCGGGCGGCGTCTTCCGTCGGCGTGCGAAGAGAGGACCCCGAGCCTGGCGACAGGTCCGCGTCTCGGCGGCACCGGCGGCTTCGACAGGCTCAGCGCCCTCGGACGGGCAGGATCAGAGCAACGCCGGAGCTTCGACTGGCTCAGCCCCTCGGAGGGGCAGGATTCGGGCGAAGCCGGGGGCGTCGACAGGCTCAGCCCCTCGGGGGCGAAGGCCGCGGGGCGGTCGGACTCCATGACAGAACCCCGGATGCCGTCGCATCCGGGGTTCGAGAAACTCAGGCGTCAGGCCGTGCGCGCGGCGCGGCGTGCGGCGAGCTCGTCGACCGTGTCGGCGGACGCGGCCTCGAAGTCGACGAGCGTCGACTCGACCTCGCGCAGCACCTTGCCGACGGCGATGCCGAAGACTCCCTGGCCGCGGCTCACGAGGTCGATGACCTCGTCGTTCGACGTGCAGAGGTAGACCGAAGCGCCGTCGCTCATCAGCGTCGTGCCGGCCAGGTCGCGGATGCCCGCGGCGCGCAGCTGGTCGACGGCGGTGCGGATCTGCTGGAGCGAGATGCCGGTGTCGAGCAGGCGCTTGACGAGCTTGAGCACGAGGATGTCGCGGAAGCCGTACAGGCGCTGCGATCCCGAGCCGCTCGCACCGCGGACGGTGGGGACGACCAGCTCGGTGCGGGCCCAGTAGTCGAGCTGCCGGTAGGTGATGCCGGCGGCACGGGCGGCAACCGCTCCGCGGTAACCGGTGTCGTCGTCCATCTCGGGCAGACCGTCGGTGAAGAGGAGTTCGGTGGCGAACCGGGGTTCACCGACTGTGTCGCCAGCGGTCATGCTCGCGTCCCTCCTCATCGGCTCGATATCCCCACGCTAGATCAGCCGTGCGCCCTCGGCAATGACATCCGGCCGGAGCGTTTCGGCGTGTCGCGCTCAGGACAGCATCCGGTCGATCGCGTCGCGTACGAACAGCGTGCGCACCTCGTCCA
Source organism: Microbacterium testaceum StLB037 (assembly GCF_000202635.1). NCBI lineage: Bacteria > Bacillati > Actinomycetota > Actinomycetes > Micrococcales > Microbacteriaceae > Microbacterium > Microbacterium testaceum. The sequence continues at coordinate 123,369 of NC_015125.1, forward strand.
GACGCGCCGCGAGCTCGGGGGCGAGCTCGCTCGCGCGGGCACGGGATGCCGCGTCGGGACGCCGCAAGAGAGCGGAGAGCGCCGACTCGATCAGGGCCGCCTCTCGTTCGGCGCTCTGGCGAAGCGAGCGCACGTGGCGCGGCTCGATGCCGTGACGATCGAGGGCGACGAGGGTGCGGAGGAGAGACACCGTCTGCTCGGGATACGTCTCGGCCGGGGTGATGACTCCGGTGCTGATCGCGTCGTTGAGCAACTGCGGGCCGGCACCCGTCGTGGACAGGAGCTCGTCGCGGCGGTACCGCCGCGGGGTCGCCGTCATCGACGGCATCGACGTGGGCGGCGCCGGGTTGCGACCGGCGTCCACGTCGGCGAGGTACTCGCGGATCACCGCGAGAGGCAGGTAGTGGTCGCGCTGGAGCGTGAGCGCCATCCGCAGCCGCTCGAGGTCGGCCGCGGAGAACTTGCGGTACCCGGACTCGGTGCGCGTCGGCGACACGATGCCCTGCACCTCGAGGAAACGCAGCTTGCTCGAGGTGAGGGCGGGGAAATCCGGAGTCAGGCGCGCCAGCACCTGGCCGATGCTCAACAGCCCCGAGGCCGCCGGACGACCGCGAGCGGGGGCTGCCCCCATCAGTGCTCTGCCGGCGGCAGATCGACGGGCGAGACGAAGAAGTTGAGGCGGAACTTGCCGATGCGCACCTCGGCGCCGTTCGCGAGGACCGAGCGGTCGACGCGCTCACCGTTGACGTAGCTGCCGTTCAGGGACCGCTGGTCGACGATCTCGAACGACGTTCCCGAGCGGATGATCTCGGCGTGACGGCGCGAGACCGTGACGTCGTCGAAGAAGATGTCAGCCTCGGGGTGTCGACCGACCGTGGTGACGTCGGTGTCGAGCAGGTAGCGCGCGCCCGTGGTGGGACCGGAGCGCACGATGAGGAGCGCGACCCGCGACGGCAGGGCGTCGATCGCCTCCAGCTCGGCCTCGTTGAGGTCGGCGCCGAAAGGCACGAAGGACAGGTCGGCGTCGTGGCCGAACGTCTGCGTCGTGTCGTGCGACCGCTCCGACGCGGGAACGTCGGCTGCGCGATGGATATCGTCGCGCTCGAATCTGCGGGTCTCGTCCACGGGCTTCTCCTTCTTCTTCACCATCACCGACCGGTCCGACGTGAACGGTCGAACCGACCTCGCGCGGTCGTGGTGGGGCTTCGTCTGTGCTGTTGTCTCGACACCGAGCATCGCTGTCCGGGTAACGCCGATCGCCCGACGGGACACTCGAACCTACCGATCACAGGTCCGCCGTGTCGAGTCCGTTGCCGCGCCGGGTCCCGCCGACCGCCGAACGGTGCGGCGGAGCCGGAGCGCGAAAAAGTCGAACACCATCGATTCTTTCACCTCACCGGGCTTCCGTGTTCCCCCGCTCGCGGTTCGCAACCCGCTCAGAGCTCGGCCGAGCCCCGTCCGGATGGCGGCCAGCCGCGGTCCAGACACGTTCAATAGGGTCGGAGGGTGACTTCCTCCGCTCCCCGCCGATCACTGTCCACCGTTCTCGCGAGTCTGGTGCTCGCCGTCGTCGCCCTCTTCGTGCTGCCGGCGGCACCCGCGTTCGCCCACGATGAGCTGGTGTCGACCGATCCCGCCGCCGACGCCGTCCTCGACGCGCTGCCCGGCCAGATCACCTTCACCTACAGCGCCGACATCCTCACAGAGGAGGGCACGGCCGTCGTCGAGGTCACCGACGCCGACGGCGCCTCGCTCACGGAGGGGGCCCCGGTCGTCTCGGGCACCGACGTGACGCAGACGCTGGCGGGGGCGGCATCCGGTCCGGTGACGGTCGTCTGGCGCGTGGTCTCGAGCGACGGGCACCCCATCGACGGCACGTTCTCGTTCACGGTGAACGCCGCGAGTCCCACGCCCACCGCGACCACGGCGACGCCCACCGCGGCCCCGACCCCGTCGGAGACGGCGCTCCCGACGACGGCGACCCCGGATGCCACGGCGACGCCGTCGGAGACCGTGTCGACGGCGTCTCCCCTGCCGTGGATCCTGCTGGTCGTCGCGCTCGTGATCGTCGCCGGGGCGATCGTCTGGCTGTTCGTCGCACGCGGGCGCCGCGGCTCCTCCGGGGGCGGTTCCGCGGGCACCTCCGGACGATAGGATTTCCTCATGCCTCATTACGATCTGGTCATTCTTGGTGCGGGTCCCGGCGGGTACGTCGCTGCAGTGCGTGGAGCGCAGCTCGGACTGTCGGTCGCGATCGTCGAAGAGAAGTACTGGGGCGGTGTCTGCCTCAACGTGGGCTGCATCCCCTCGAAGGCGCTGCTGCGCAACGCCGATCTCGCGCACACCTTCCACGCGAAGGCCGACTTGTTCGGCATCTCGGGCGACGTGCACTTCGACTTCGGCAAGGCGTTCGACCGTTCGCGGTCGGTGGCGGCCGGCCACGTCAAGGGCATCCACTACCTGATGAAGAAGAACAAGGTCACCGAGTACGAGGGCCGCGGCTTCTTCGCCGACGACCACACGCTCGATGTGACGCTGACCGACGGCTCGAAAGAGAAGGTCACCTTCGACAACGTCATCATCGCCACGGGCTCGACCGTGCGTCTGCTGCCCGGGGTGACCCTCAGCGAGAACGTCGTGACCTACGAGGAGCAGATCCTCAACCGCGAACTCCCCGCCTCGATCGTCATCGTCGGCGCGGGCGCCATCGGCATGGAGTTCGCCTACGTCATGACCAACTACGGCGTGAAGGTCACGATCATCGAGTTCCTCGACCGCGCCCTCCCGAACGAGGACGCCGAGGTCTCGAAGGAGATCCAGAAGCAGTACAAGGGCTACGGCGTCGACATCCTCACCTCCACCAAGGTCGAGTCGGTCACCGACCACGGCGACAAGGTCACGGTCGCGTACACCGCGAAGGACGGCTCGCAGGGGTCGATCGACGCCGACCGCGTGCTGATGTCGATCGGTTTCGCTCCGAAGGTCGAGGGGTTCGGCCTCGAGAACACCGGTGTGAAGCTGACCGAGCGTGGCGCCATCGAGATCGACGACCACATGCGCACGAACGTGCCGCACATCTACTCGATCGGCGACGTCACCGCCAAGCTGCAGCTCGCCCACGTCGCCGAGGCGCAGGGCGTCGTGGCCGCGGAGACCATCGCGGGTGCCGAGACCCAGACACTGGGCGACTACCGCAACATGCCGCGCGCCACGTTCTGCAACCCGCAGGTCGCCTCCTTCGGCCTCACCGAGCAGCAGGCGCGCGACGCCGGTCACGACATCAAGGTCGCGAAGTTCCCCTTCTCGGCGAACGGCAAGGCCAACGGCCTCGGCGAGCCCGTCGGCTTCGTCAAGCTCGTCGCCGACGCCGAGACGCTCGAGCTCATCGGCGGCCACCTCATCGGCCCCGACGTGTCGGAGCTCCTGCCCGAGCTCACCCTCGCGCAGAAGTGGGACCTCACCGCTCTCGAGGCGGCCCGCAACGTGCACACCCACCCGACGCTGTCGGAAGGCCTGCAGGAGGCCTTCCACGGCCTGACGGGTCACATGATCAACCTCTGATCGCTGAGACAGAGAAAGCCCGCCCGGGTTTCCCGGGCGGGCTTTCTCGTTGCCCTTCAACAGGACTGCGTGCTCAGTGGCCGAGCGCGCGAGCCAGTTTGGATCCGGATGCCGCGGGCCGACCGCCCGCCGCGAACACCGCCGCGTCCACCGCGGCGAAGAACGCCGCGCGCCCCTCGTCGTCGGCGGGGCCGGCGGGGCCGAGTTCGACCTCCCACTCGCGCCACGAGGATTCCACGCCGCGACGCTCATCGCGGGCGCGGACGTGGTCGTCGACGAATTCGGCGACCTCTCGCCCATCGGCATCCAGGAGGGCGTACGCTGTGCGCTCGTTCCGCACCCGCGCGAGCGGCGTGAACGGCGGCTCGGCGATCGAGGCGACGGCATCCTGGACCGCCGGCGGCACGACGGGCTCGGCGTCGGGGTCGACGTCGGCCTCGAGGGGCCACTGCGTCTCGGTGCGACCGCCCGCTCGCGCGGGACCCTTCACGTGCCAGCCGGCATCGGGGCCGCCGAGCCGCCGACGCACCGCGACGCCGGCTCGGGCGAGGTCGGCCGCGGGGGTGTCGAGGTAGCGTGCGTCGAGGTCACGCGGCTCGGGCTCGCCGACGCGCACCACTCCGGGCAGCGCCGACCAGTCCGGCAGCGGCGTCGTCTCGTCGACGTCGTACTTGGACTCGACCTCGACGCTGTAGGCCCCGGAGGAGCCTGCGCTCAATCGTCGCGCCCATCGGCGTCGGGGTTGATGTCTTCGGTCTCTTCCACGAAGGTGAACACGGCCTGGGTGGGGCCGTCGGAATCGCCCGTGTGCTCGAGGCCGCCCTCGCGGCGGTAGACGAGCTGGCCCTCGCTGTAGGGCATGATCAGCGTGTCGTCGGACTCGTTCTCGAGCGGGAGCACCTGCCCGTCGAGCGGGCCTCCGGTCAGTCGTGCAATAGCCATGCCGCCAGCGTAGACCGCCCCTCCGACACCGCCGGGCACCTTGACAGGGCTGGCCTAGAATCGCTCGCGTGACGTCGACGGACCTGCCCGGGGAGCGCCCGTTCGTGCTGCTCGCCACCCGTGCCGAGGACCGCCCGGCCGACGAGGAGTACGCCCTCTTCCTGCGGTACACCGGCCTCCCGCCCGAGCGGCTGTTGCGCGTCCGCCTGGAACGCGACGCCCTGCCCGACCTGGACCTCGACGCGATCTCGGGGATCCTCGTGGGGGGAAGCCCGTTCAACGCCTCGGATCCGCCGGAGAAGAAGTCCGCGGTCCAGCACCGCGTCGAATCCGAGATGTCGGCCCTGCTCGAGGACGTCGTCGCACGCGACGTGCCGTTCCTCGGCGCCTGCTACGGCGTGGGGACGCTGGGGACGTACCTGGATGCCGAGATCGACGGCACGTACTCGGAGCCGATCAGCGTGGTCGATGTGACGTTGACGGCAGCCGGACGCGACGACCCGCTCGCCGCCGGGATGCCCGAGACCTTCACGGCCTTCGTCGGGCACAAGGAGGCGATCACGACGCTGCCCTCGCGAGCGACCCTGCTCGCGTCGTCGCCGACATGTCCCGTGCAGATGTTCCGGGTGGGCGAGAACGTCTACGCGACGCAGTTCCACCCCGAGCTCGACGTCGACGGGATCGTCACGCGCATCCACGCCTACGCCGCGTTCGGATACTTCGCGGCGGACGAGCTGGACCTCACGCTGGCCGCGGTGCGGCGCGCTCCGGTCGAGGCGCCGTCGCGGATGCTCCGAACGTTCGTCGAGCGCTACGCGCGCTGAGCACGGTCCGTCTCCGCCGCTCGCGGGGTCTCGCGCACGACGTCGATCGCGGCCGTCACCGCGGGATGCGCGCGGCGCAGGTAGGGCTCCAGCCCCAGGTCGACGAGGTGGACGCGACCCGAGAGCTCGGGACCGCGGCCCCGGACGAGCCCGGCCTTGAGGGCGCCGAACGTGACCGTGACATCGGCGGGGAGGATGACGGCATCCGCGGTCCCGTCGTCGGGGTCCAGGCCGCTCGGCACGTCCACGGCAAGGACCCGCGGGCGGTGCGCGAGGGCGAGCAGCCGCTCGACGAGAGCACGCGCGCTTCCGCGCAGGCGGCGGTCGGCGAGGCGTCCGATGCCCAGGATGCCGTCGAGCACGAGGGCGTAGTCGGCGACGCCCGCCGACGCGTCGGACACGGAGACGACGCGTGCGCCGGCGGCGACGGCCGCGTCGAGGGCCTCGCGATGGACCCTGTCGCGGACGAGCACCACGTCGACGCGTTCCGCGGAGGACGCGAGGTCGGCGGCGGCGAACAGCGCGTCTCCCCCGTTGTCCCCGGCCCCCGCGAGGACGAGCACGGCGCCGGGGGTCGTACGCACCTCGGCGGCCGCGATGTCGGCGAGAGCCCGGGCCGCGGTGCGCATGAGGGGGCGCCCCTCGGCGAGCAGAGGAGCCTCGGCGGCACGGACGGCGTCGGCGGTGTAGGCGGCGACGCGTTCCGTGCTCGGGCGGTCTTTCGATTCCGCGGCGGGGTCGCGCCGGGGATCAGCCACGAGACGCCGCCTCGTCGGCGTCCGCCTCGCGCGCCGCGGCGGCGGGATCGTTCTGAGCGAGCGTCTCGCGTTCCTTCGCCTCGGCCTCACGGGCGGCGTCGAGTTCGCTCGCCGCGGCCTGCACGGCCTTCTCGGCTCGGCGGACGCGGAACTGGATCAACGTGGTCGCGCCGTACTTCGCGCGCACCCGGTCGTGGTCTTCTTCGGTCGCGACCGTGATCCACGCCCCGGCGATGAGGATGACCTGGCTCGAGAGGTTGAGCCACAGCAGGAGCGCGATGAGAGAAGCGAACGTGGTCAGCAGGGGGTTGTTGCCCGCCCCGCCGACGAACAGGCCCGACAGCTGCTGCAGGACGACCAGGCCGACGCCTCCGAGCAGCGCACCGCGCCACAGCGTGCGGCGACGGGTCTTCACGCCCGACAGCGCGGCGAACGCGACCGCCACCGCGGCGGTGTCGAGGACCAGGACGACGATCGTGGAGAGCGCCCACGTCAGCACGGCGGTGACCCAGGAGTCCGCGGAGATGCCCAGCAGACCCCGGACGAAGGTGAGGCCGGCCGTGGCGAGGAACGTCACGAGGGCGGCCCCCACGAGGGCGACGCCGATGCCGACGGCGACCGCGAGATTGCGCACGATGACGAGGACGGGCAGCGTGTCGTCGGTGGTCACTCCCGCGATCTGGCGCAGGGCCGCCCGCAGGGAGCCGATCGCCCCGATCGCCGCGCCGAGCAGACCGATCGTTCCGATGACGCCCGCGATAGTGAACTCCGTCGGCGCTTTGATCGCGCTGACATCCAGCAGCCCGTCGGTGCCGACCAGGCCCGGCACGACGTTGTTCACCGACCGCTCGAGCGCAGCGAGACCCTCGGGGTTACCCGACAGCCAGACCGCCGCGGCGGAGAAGCCGATGAGCACCGCGGCGAACAGGCTGAAGAGGGTGCGATAGGTGACGCTGTCGGCGAGGATGGGGCCCCGCGCACCCGAGTAGACGAGGAAGGCGCGCACGAGGCGGAGCGACAGAGCCCACGCCGTGACGCGACGGATGAGGTCGGCCATGAGGTCAGCGTAACGAGGCGGAGGACCGCGCTCATCGGGGGTTGACCGCACCGGGCCTCGCCGTCACAGACCCGTGATCACCCGCCACCAGGCGCCGAACAGCAGGAAGGGTCCGAACGCGATCGACGCGCCCCGCCTTCCGGCGAGCAGCACGCCCGCGGCGCCGATCCCCGCCGCGAGGAACGCGAGCACGATCCCGGATGCCACGGCCCCGAGCCCTCCCCACCCGAGCACCGCCCCGCAGACGGCGGCCAGCTTCACGTCTCCCCCGCCGAACGCCCCCGGGCGCGCGAGGCGCACCGCCAGACACGCGGCGAACGCGCTGAGCGCTCCGGAGCCGACTCCCGCGAACCGCGCGGGCTCCCCGGCCGCGAGCGCGGCCGCGCCCAGCAGCAGCACCACCACGGCCCCGCCCGGGAGCACGATCGCGTCGGGGAGGCGCCGGGTGCGCGCATCGACCACCGCGAGAACCCCGCTGAGCACCGCGAACGCCGACAGGGCGGGGACCGGGGGCCATGGCATCCGGAGCGTCAGGCGTCGAGGACGAGGAGGTCGACCAGGACGACACCGTCGGGGGCGATCCCCTCGGCGTCGCGCACCGCGCGCTTGAGGGGAAGGACGTAGACCCCGCCTGACTGCGGGAAGATCGAGGTGCGCCAGGTGGACGAGCCGATCGTCGCGTCGACGCGGACACCCCCGAAGCCCCGGCGATACGTCTGGGTCTCGCGGATCTCCTCGCTCAGGTCGGGCGGCAGCGCGACGAAGTACCAGTCGCTGTCGGTGCGGGCCTCCCAGCGATAGACCTCGCCCTCGAAACGCACGATCACGCGGTGCTCCTCTCGTCGCGGGTCACCCTACTCGGGGCCTCCGACGCGGGCGGGGCGTTCTCCCCCGTGCAGGAGGAGTGCGCTCACGCCGGCATCGACGGCCGCCGCCGCGGCGACGGCGAGTACGTAAACGGCGAGGTCGCGCGGATCGAAGCCGCTGCCCAGCACGAGCGCGGCGGGAGGGAAGCGGTCCGCAAGCGCGAGCGGCATCCCGGTGAGCTGGAGGAACTCGACGCCGACGCACCATGCCGCCGCGACCATCCCGAGCACGGCTCGACGCGCTCGCGGCCACACCAGCACGAGTCCGGTGTACGCGGCCACGGCGTACAGCGCGTCTCCCGCGATGTCGGTCGCGTCCGAGGCGGGCAGTCCGCGCGCGACCGTCAGCCCCAGAATCACCACCCCGGCGAGGGCCACCGCCGCCGCGGGCCGCCTGTGTGCGCGTGTCATCCGAGCACCCCCGCGGCGCGCGCCGGCTCGGCGTAGGCGCGCGCGAGGGTCGCGACGGTGTCGTGCGCATTGAGGCCGCTCGGGTTGGGCAGGACCCAGGTCGGGAGCCCCGCGATCCCCTCGTCCTGCCGCCCGGCGACGGCTTTCGGGCGCTGGAACCCGTCGCGGTAGGCGGTGAGTCCGACCACGGCGATCGCGCGCGGCCGCCACGACGCCGCGCGTCCCGTCAGCGCCGCCGCCCCCGCGCGCAGTTCCTCGCGCGACAGCTCGTCGGCGCGCGCGGTGGCCCGCGAGACGAGATTCGACACTCCGATGCCGGCGTCGAGGATCATGCGCCGGTCCGCGTCGCTCAACGGCTCGGCGTAGACGGGGAGGCGAGGGAGGATCCCCGCCTGGACCAGCGCGGGCCAGAACCGGTTCCCGGGGCGGGAGAACGGGGTGCCGGTCGCCGCGGTCCACAGCCCGGGGTTGATGCCGACGAAGAGCAGCCGGACCCCGGGCTCCACGAGGTCGGGGATCGTGGCATCCCGGAACGACTCGAGCTCGGCGCGCGTATAACCCATGAGACCACTATGACCACTACCCCCGCCGGAATCGGTGCGTCTGCCAGGATCGGAGGAATGGATGCCGTGCCCGCGCTCACCGAGATCCCCGCGCCGCAGTTCGTCATCGTCGGCGACAACGTCCGCCTGGCGACGTACACCTGGGGCGATGCGGACGCGGAGGCCGTGCTGTGCGTGCACGGATTCGGGTCGAGCACGCGCGACAACTGGGTCAACACGGGGTGGGTGCGTGATCTCCTCCGCGCGGGATTCCGTGTCGTCGCGGTGGACCAGCGCGGCCACGGTGCGAGCGACAAGCCCCACGACGCGGCGTCGTACACGATGCCCACGTTGGTGAGCGACCTCGTCGCGGTCCTCGACACGTACTTGCTGGATTCCGTTCGCTATCTGGGATATTCGCTCGGCGGACGGGTGGGCTGGCAGCTCGCCGTCGACGCACCGGAGCACGTCGAGCGCGCCGTGCTCGGTGGCATCCCGGACGGTCGTCCGCTCGCCCGGCTGAAGGTCGATCAGGCGCGCGCGTTCCTGGACCACGGAATCCCCGTCGAGGATGCCACGACCCTGCGCTACGTCTCACTCGCCGAGCGCGTGCCCGGAAACGACCTGCGCGCGCTCGTCGCGATCGCGGAGGGCATGCGCCTCGGCGAGACCGATCCCGACCCCGCGTCTCCTCCGCAGCAGCCGGTGCTCATCGCCACGGGGACCGAGGACCCGATCCACGATCAGTCGCAGCACCTCGCGTCGCTCCTGCCGCGCGGGGAGTTCGCGGACATCCCGGGACGGCACCACGTGAACGCGCCCGGCGCGCGGGCCTTCCGCGAGGCCGGACGGGAGTTCCTGTCGCGCGAGGGCTGAACCGGGCCGCGGGGCCGCGAGGGCTCCGCGCATGGCTCCGGGCGCGGGACGGCTCGGCACCCGCGAGGGCTCCGCACTCGCGCGGGGCGCGTGCGCGGGGTGCGTGCGCGGGGTGCGCTCCTCACCCGCAGTCGTACACCGTGCCGGGAGCGGACGAGTCGATCGCGCAGTTCTGCTCGACCCACTGGCGGATCTGCGCGGAAGCCGTGTCGGTGGTCGTCGAGCGGCCGGATCCGGACCCGCCCGCGCCTCCCCCACCCGTGCCTCCGGCCGCGCCGAACCCGGTCGCGCCGGCTCCGGCCCCGCGATCCTCACCGCCGATGACGTAGCGGAGCTCGCCGGACTGGACCAGGGAGATGAACCTGTCGAGCGTGGGGACGTCGTCGCTGCCGTTGAACCCGCCGATCGGGAGGATCGACGCGCCGTCGGTGGCGAGGATGAGGGATGCCGCCTGCTGAGCGCCGAACGCGGCGGCGACGTAGGTCGAGCCCGTGTCGTGCGCCTCCAGCCACGCGACGAGCTCGGTGTCCGCACCCCGGGACATGCCCGCCTGGCCGCCGAAGCCCTGCGTCGCGCCGCTCCGCCCGGTTCCGGGAGCCGTCTGCGCGCCACCCGCGCCGGAGCCGGCGCGCGATCCGCCGCCCTGCGGGCCGTTCTGTCCCCCGCCCTGCGCGCCGCCCGGCATCGAGCCGCCGTCGAAACGGGCGCCGGCACCCTGTCCCCCCGGCCCTCGGCCCGCGCCGCCCATGCCTCCGGCCGACATCTCGGAGACTCCGCCGGCGACCGGGTTGATCGAGCTCGGGTGCGCGATCGTCACCGCCGACCACACGGTCGGGGTGAGCAGGAGACCGACCACCGTCACGATCGCGGTGACCCGCCGGGCGCGGTGACGCGAGAACAGCAGCACGATCGCCGCGGCGGCCGCGGCCGCCTGGACCAGCGACACGGGGATGCTGTAACCGCCGTACGAGAAGCCGATGACGACGGCGGTCAGGCCGGCCAGGCCGACGATCGCCGCGCGCGGCCAGACCTTCCCCGCGCGATGCGCGACGGACAGGGCCACGGCCACCACCAGGGCGAGAGGAACCGCCAGGGCCGCCGTGTAGAACTGATGCATCCCGGCGACGGTGGAGAACATGGCCGCGAACGTCACCGTCCACACCGTCAGCAGCACGGTGAGGGGCCGCGGGAAGCGGAGGAGCCACAGCACGACGATTCCGAGGATCGCGGCGGGGATCAACCAGGCGATCTGACCGGCCAGCTGCGCGTTGAACAGGCGCAGGATGCCGGGATCTCCGGAGAAGGGCGGGGTGAACGACTCGTAGGTCGAGCTGTCGGCCGTCGCGGTGAAGCGCCCCAGGCCGTTGTACCCGAAGACCATCTCCCAGGGGTCGTCGCCGATCGTGCTGCCGATGTACGGCCGGCTCCCGGACGGGATGAGCGACACGATCGCGACCCACCAGAGGGAGGCGGCCAGGCTCACCACCCCGGCCACCGCGAGGTGGAGGATCCGCCGCGCCCAGCTCTGACGCGTGCAGAGGTAGGCCGCGGCGAGCGCCGGCCAGACCGCCCAGGCCTCGAGCATGTAGAACTGGAACGACAGCCCCACGAACGCCCCCGCGACCACGAGCCACCCGACGCTGCGCGCCTGGACCGCCCGGACGGACGCCCACGCCGTCAGCGCCAGACCGAGCACGAAGAACGACTCGGGCTGATTGGAGCGCGAGACGGCGACGAGGATGGGGGTGACCGCGACGATCGCCCCGGCGAGGAGTCCGGCCCGCACGCCCGCGAGGCGACGACCCGCCACGGCGGTGATGACCGCGGCGGCGGTCGCCGCGAGGGCGTTGGGCAGGATCACGGTCCAGGCGGAGTAGCCGAACACCCGCACGAACAGGGCAGGGATCCAGAACGATCCGGGGATCTTGTCGAGGGTGACCGTGCCCGCCGGGTCCACGGCGCCGAAGAAGAAGTTCGACCAGGATCGGCTCATCGACAGGGCGATCGACGCGTAGTACTCGGACGGCGCCCCCGCCCAGACCTGCCAGCCGGTCAGGACCAGCGCGAGTGCGCCCACCGCGATCAGACCTCCCGTCCATGCGCGCGAACGGCGAGCGGTGGGCGGCACGGCCGCCTCGGGGAGCGGCGCGGCGATCGGGTCGAGCGTGGCGGTCATGCCGGGATGGTAGGCAGCCGTTCACTCACGGTTGCTTCACCGCACCTATGAGCGCGGCATGTATCCGAAGCCGAGACGGGCGTGGGTCCTGCTCACGGATCCGCCGGCGGCCACGCCGGAGCGACGGGACGAACCGGGGCCTGTGTCAGGACGCGCGGACCGTGAGCTTCGGCGACGACGGAGCGCGCGTCGCCGTCGCTTGCAGACCCACGCGGACGGTCTGTCCGGCGGTCAGCGCCGCGGCCCAGTCCGCGCCCCGACACGTCACCGTGCTGCCGGCGAGACTGCAGCTCATCCCCCACGCGTTCGAGACGTCGGTGGTGCCCGGCGCCTCGAACGACACCTGCCAGCGTGAGACCGTCCCCGTCGCTGTCACCTCGACCTCGGCGACGTACCCCTCGCCCCAGGAGCTCTGCGGGATCCACGACGCCGTGATGCCGGCGGGCTTCGGAGAAGCGGATGCCGGGGGCCGGGGCGTGGACGTCGGCTTGGGGCTCGAGGTGGGCTTGGGACTCGAGGTGGGCTTGGGACTCGACGAGGGCTTGGTCGTCGGCTGGGGGCTCGACGTCGGCTTGGGACTCGAGGTCGGCTTCGGACTCGACGAGGGCTTGGTCGTCGGCTTCGGACTCGACGTGGGCTTCGGACTCGACGTCGGCTTCGGCGTGGGCACCGCGCCCGGCGTGAGGATCGGCCGGAGCGCCGTCAGCTTGGCCGTCTGCCAGGTACGCCAGTCGTCGGCGACGAGGCCGCCCGTGTCCCCGCTGTTGGGGTTGAACGACCAGTACGCGTAGCTCATCTTCGTCTTCGCGAGGTACGCGACGAGGGTCTTCAGCCACGCCTGGTCGCTCGTGGTCTCGAGTTTCGTGCCGAACTCGCCCAGGAGCACGGGGGCGATGTTCTCGCGCACGAGGTATCCCCAGTTGGCATCCCAGATCCCCTCGAGGTTCGCGGGGTAGTTCGACGCCGAGAACCAGGGCTGCGCGTGCACCGTCGCCGGGTACTCGTGGGGCGAGTAGACCACGCGGTTCTTCACCGACAGGGTGACCGGTGCCGACCGGACGTCCTTGAGACCGCCGCCCCACCACGTGGCGGAGCCGTCGCGCTGGTTCTCGACGCCCTCGACGATGATCAGGAGCTTCGGATTGACCGACAGCACCGCGTTGCCGGCCCGGGTCGCGGCCGCGCGCCAGTCGCGCGACGCATCGCCGCAGTTCCAGCAGGCCGGTCCGTGGGGTTCGTTGTGCAGGTCGGCGCCGATCACGGCGGACTCGTTCTTGTAGCGGGCAGCGAGCATCTTCCAGTCGTCGATCCAGCGCTTCTCGCTGTACTGCGCGGTGTACCAGAGCTCGCTCTGCGCTCCGGAGTCGGGCCGATGCCGGTCGAGGATGACCGAGAGCCCGTGGGCCTTGGCCCGCGCGATGACGGCATCCATCAGCTTCAGCGGCGAGAGGGAGACGAGTCCCGGGTTGACCGACGCGTTGATCGAGTTCGAGCTCTTCGCGGCGAGGCACTCGTTCGAGAAGGGCAGCCGGATGGCGTTAAAGCCCATCGCCGCGATGGCATCCATTCCCTCGTCGAGCGAGATCGACCAGAGTCCGTGCGGGGCGCAGTTCGAGGTCTCCATCCCGAACCACGCCGTCGCCTTGATCGTGTAGGCGGAGCCCGCGGCCGTGACGATCGTCGACCCCTTCGTCGACAGCCAGCCGGGCACCGTCGCGGCGCTCGCCGCGGGGACGACCGCTCCCGCGATCAGGAGGACCGCCGTCGCGGCGACGGCCGCCGCGCGCACGGCCGCCGCACGCACGCCCGCCGCCCGCACGCCCGCACGCCACACGCGCATCGATCTCTTCCCCACCGCTCGCCCCCGCCTTTCCGGCACATCCTATGTCGACGGGAGGGGTGTCGGGCTCGCGCGCCTCGCCGCCCCCGCGTGCGCGCGATGCACCGCGAGCGCGAGGTGCAGGGCGGCGAGCACCTCCCCGTCGTCGAGGCGGACCCCCAGCACCTCTTCGAGCGCGTCCAGGCGCTGGTAGAACACCGAGCGCGAGACATGGGCCGCGGTGGCCGCGGCCGTGCGGTTCCCGGGGTGGGCGACGACCGCCGCAAGGGCGTCGAGCAGATCGTCGCGCCGTGCCGGAGGGAGGTCGAGGACGGGAGCGAGCATCGACTCGGCGTGGGCGAGCAGGCGATGATCCCCGCGGAGTGCGGCCACGAACCGGAGGAGAGGATGCCGCCGCACCCACATCACACCCGCCTCGCCGACCTCTCCCGACTCGGCGAGGTCGAGCGCCTCGCGCGCCGAGTCCAGAGTGCGCGTGAGCACGGCCTCCGGCGCCCCCGGGTCGACCCGCGGTCCCACCACCAGACGCACCCGGGCATCGCCGATACGCAAGCCCGCGAGGAAACGATCGACCGTGGCCCCCGCGAAGCTCATCGTGGACGGGGTCGCGAGGAGGATCGGCATCCATCCCTCGGCCGGTTCGTCGGCGCGACGAGGGGTTCCGCAGAGCGCGCGGCCCCCCACCTCGTTTGCGGCGGTCTCGATCTCGGCGGCGCCCGCACCGCTCACGGCGAGACCGCGCAGGGTCACCCCCTCGGCCAGCAGCCCCGCGGCCGTAAGACGCACCGCGGCCTCGGGGAGGGAGCCGTACCGACCCGCGAGCAACGCATCGACGAGCCGGCGACGGCCGAGGTGCTCCCAGTCCTCTCCGTCGGTGTCGGCCAACCGCCCGAGGGCGAGGGCCGTCGCGCCCTGTTCGAGCACGCCGAGGCGACCGGCCGGGTGCGCGGGACCGGCGAGCGCGACGAGCGCCCCCCAGCGGGTGCCGCGGGCTTGGACGGGCACCACCGTGCGATCGGCGGCGGGGTCGCGCCCGGAGAGACGCGAGCGTTCCTGCCAGTCGTCCAGGACCGTGTGCTCGGCATCGGCGAGGTCCGCGACGATCACCTCGTGGGCGAGCGACTCGAGGATGACGGGAGCGCGGAGCGTCCGCGCGAGGCGTTGCACGACGTAGTCGGCCGGGGCACCCCGCAGCGCGAGCTCGGTGAAAAGAGTCCGCACCTCGTCGCGCGCGCGCAGCGCGGTGGTCTGCTCGTCGATGATGCGTCGGTGCACCTGTTCGGTGACGGCGACGAACTTCACCTCGCGGTGCAGGGCGATGAGGACCAGACCGGTCGCCCGGGCGGCGTCGAGGACGACGGCCGGCACGTACCGGTAGTGCGCTCCCAGTTCGATGACGATCCCGACGAGGCCCGCCGCGGCGAAGGCGGCGACGAGGGCGCGGAGATCCTCGGGGTGCTCAGGCCACGCGGACGCGGTGGTGAGCAGCAGTTCGCCGCCATCGAGCAGGCGGGCGACGCCGGGGCTGTCGGAGACGTGCACCCAGCGCACGCGCGCGTCGAGGGCGGCCCGTCCCACGAGGACCTCGGGCATCCCCTGGACGAGCGCGGGCATCTCGAGAGCCTCGGCGAGCGTGGGCAGACCGGCATCCGGTGCGGCCGGACGATCTGTCCGGACCGCTCCGGATTCACGACGATCAGACACGTGCATTCCCCTCAGAACACCCGAAGAATCGATGTCACACACCCTAGTGCGCGCCCGGTCGGAGTGTCCGGGTTTCGCTCAGCCGAGGAGGACCCGCATGACCCTGATCCGCCACCACATCGCCGGCGCCGCGCACGGCACGGACGCGCGCACCGGGGACGTCTTCAACCCCGCGACCGGTGAGGTGCAGGCCCAGGTCGCCTTCGCCACCGCGGCCGAGGTCGACGAAGCGATCGCGGCAGCTGCCGCTGCCCTCCCCGCGTGGCGGGCGACGAGCCTCATCAAGCGCGCCGACGTCTTCTTCCGCCTCCGCCACCTCCTCGTCGAGCGCACGGACGAGCTCGCCGCCATCATCACCGCCGAGCACGGCAAGGTGCTCTCGGATGCCAAGGGCGAGATCAGCCGCGGCATCGAGAACGTCGAGTTCGCCGCGGGCCTCGTGCACCTGCTCAAGGGCGAGCACTCGGAGCAGGTGAGCCGCGGGGTGGACGTGCACTCCGTCAAGCAGCCCGTGGGTGTGGTCGCCGCCATCACCCCCTTCAACTTCCCCGTCATGGTCCCGCTGTGGATGACGGCATCCGCGATCGCCTGCGGGAACACCGTCGTGCTCAAGCCCAGCGAGAAGGACCCCTCGGCCGCGCTCTTCCTCGCGAAGCTCTTCGAGGAGGCGGGCCTGCCCGCCGGCGTGCTCAACGTGGTGCACGGTGACAAGGTCGCCGTCGACGCCCTGCTCGACTCCCCCACGGTCCGCGCGGTGAGCTTCGTCGGCTCGACGCCCATCGCGAAGACGATCTACTCGCGCGCGGCCGAGAACGGCAAGCGCGTCCAGGCCCTGGGCGGCGCGAAGAACCACATGGTGGTCCTCCCCGACGCCGATCTCGACTCGGCCGCCGACGCCGCCGTCTCGGCCGCCTACGGTTCGGCCGGTGAGCGCTGCATGGCCGTGTCGGTGCTCGTCGCGGTCGGCGACGACGTGGCCGATGCGCTCGTCGAGAAGGTCTCGGCGCGCATCTCGGGGCTCTCGATCGGACCCGGAACGGATGCCGCGAGCGAGATGGGTCCGCTCATCACCCGCGAGCACCGCGACAAGGTCGCCTCGTACGTGACCGGCGCGGCCGCCGAGGGCGCCGAGGTCGTCGTCGACGGCACGACCCAGGAGTTCGAGGGCGACGGCTTCTTCGTCGGCGTCTCGCTCGTGGACCGCGTGGCCCCGGGAATGAAGGTCTACGACGACGAGATCTTCGGCCCCGTGCTCTCGGTTGTCCGCGTGCAGAACTACGACGAGGCCGTCGCGCTCATCAACTCCAGCCCGTACGCCAACGGCACCGCGGTGTTCACGCGCGACGGCGGTACCGCCCGTCAGTTCGAGTTCGACATCGAGGTCGGCATGGTCGGCGTGAACGTGCCGATCCCGGTGCCGGTCGGCGCCTTCTCGTTCGGCGGGTGGCGCAACTCGCTCTTCGGCGACTCGCACATCTACGGGCCCGAGTCGATCCACTTCTACACGCGCAGCAAGGTCGTCACGACCCGCTGGCCCGACCCCAGCGAGAGCCAGATCAGCCTCGGTTTCCCGAGTAACCACTGAGCCATCGGCATCCGGAGGAGAACAGCATGAGCATCACCGACCTCGACGCCGACGCCCGCGTCCGCGCGAACGACCGCGGTCACGTCTTCCACTCCTGGAGCGCCCAGGCGCTGATCGACCCGCTGCCGGTCGCGGGAGGGGAGGGCGCGACGTTCTGGGACTACGCCGGCAACCGCTACCTCGACTTCTCGTCGCAGCTGGTCAACCTCAACCTGGGGCACCAGCATCCCGACCTCGTCGCCGCGATCCAGCGGCAGGCGGGCGAGCTCGCCACCATCCAGCCCGCGATGGCCAACGACGTGCGCGGCGAGCTCGCCCGGCGCATCGTGGAGGTCGCGCCCGCGGGCATGTCGAAGGTCTTCTTCACCAACGGCGGGGCGGATGCCAACGAGAACGCGGTCCGCATGGCGCGCCTGGTCACGGGCAAGCGCAAGGTGCTCGCGATGTACCGCAGCTACCACGGCAACACCTCCACCGCGATCACCCTGACCGGCGACCCGCGCCGCTGGGCGAACGAGCCCGCCGACGCCTCGGTGGTGCACTTCTTCGGCCCGTACGCCTACCGCTCGGCATTCCACTCGTCGTCCGAGGAGGAGGAGACCGCTCGCGCCCTGGAGCACCTCGAGCAGACGATCATCCTCGAGGGGGCGTCGACCATCGGGGCGATCATCCTCGAGACCGTCGTCGGCACCAACGGGGTGCTCGTGCCGCCGCCGGGCTACCTCCCGGGCGTCCGCGCTCTGTGCGACAAGTACGGGATCGTCTACATCGCCGACGAGGTCATGGTCGGCTTCGGACGTATCGGCGAGTGGTTCGCCGTCGAAGCCTTCGACGTCACCCCCGACCTCATCACCTTCGCGAAGGGCGTGAACTCCGGGTACGTGCCGCTCGGCGGTGTCGTGATCTCCGACGCCATCGCGGCGCACTTCGACACCGTGGCCTTCCCCGGGGGTCTCACCTACTCGGGCCACCCGCTCGCGTGCGCGCCCGGCGTGGCGACCTTCGAGGTGTTCGAGCGCGACGGGATCCTCGAGCGGGTGCGCGACCTCGGCGCGCGCGTGGTCGAGCCGCGCCTGCGGGCGATGGCCGAGAGGCATCCGTCCGTCGGCGAGGTGCGCGGACGGGGGCTCTTCTGGGCGATCGAGCTGGTCCGCGACCGCGAGACGCGCGAGCCGCTCGTGCCGTTCAACGCCACGGGTCCCGCGGCCGCCCCCATGACGGCGTTCGCGGCGGCGTGCAAGAAGGCCGGGCTGTGGCCGTTCACGCACTTCAACCGCGTGCACGTCGCCCCTCCCCTCGTCATCGGCGAAGAGGACCTCGTGCGCGGCCTCGACATCATCGATGAGGCGCTCACGGTCGCCGACGAGGCGATGTCGTGAGGATCCTGCACAACATCGTCGACGGCGCTGCCGTGGCATCCACGGGACCCCTGCTCGATCTCGTGAGCCCGGTGACCGGCGAGGTGTACGCGCAGGCACCGGTCTCGACGGCGGAAGAGGTGGATGCCGCCGTCGCCGCGGCCGCGGCCGCGTTCCCCGCGTGGAAGCGCGCCACCCCCGCCCAGCGCCAGCTCGCGCTGTTCCGCCTCGCGGACGCCCTCGAGGCACGGGCGGAGGAGTTCGCCGACCTCGAGTCGGAGGACACCGGGAAGCCGCGTGCGACCCTCGTCGCCGATGAGATCGCGCAGTCGGTCGACCAGCTGCGGTTCTTCGCCGGAGCCGCGCGCGAGCTGAACGGTCGGGCTGCGGCGGAGTACGCGGAAGGCTACACGTCATACGTGCGCCGCGAGCCCATCGGCGTCGTGGCGCAGGTGACGCCGTGGAACTATCCGCTGAACATGGCCGTGTGGAAGATCGGTCCCGCGATCGCCGCGGGGAACACCGTGGTGCTCAAGCCCAGCGAGACGACGCCGCAGTCGACGGTGCTGCTCGCCGAGATCGCGGCGGAGATCCTGCCGCCGGGCGTGCTGAACGTCATCCTCGGCGACCGCGACACCGGCCGGGCGCTCGTGGAGCATCCGACACCGCAGCTCGTCGCGATCACGGGGTCCGTCCGCGCCGGGATGCAGGTCGCGGCTTCGGCGGCGCAGAGCCTGAAACGCGTGCACCTCGAGCTCGGCGGCAAGGCACCCGCGATCGTCTTCCCCGACGCCGACCTCGAGGCCGCGGCATCCGGGATCGCCGAGGCCGCGTTCTTCAACGCCGGTCAGGACTGCACGGCCGCGACGCGGCTGCTCGTGCATGCGTCGCTGCACGACGCGTTCGTGGAACGTCTGGTGGCCTACGTCGAGCAGAGCGTGCGCGTGGGAGCGCCGGACGATCCGGATGCCTTCTTCGGGCCGGTGAACAACCCCGATCAGCTCGCGCGGGTGGAGGGGTTCATCCAGAGGCTCCCCGCACACGCGCGGATCGCCACGGGTGGGGCGCGCGTGGGCGACACCGGCTGCTTCTTCGCGCCGACCGTCGTCACGGGACTCCGCCAGGACGATGAGCTCGTCCAGCAGGAGGTCTTCGGGCCGGTGCTCGCGGTGCAGTCCTTCGAAACCGAGGAGGAGGCGCTCGAGCTCGCGAACGACGTGCCGTACGCCCTGGCCGCGTCGGTCTGGACGCGCGACAACTCGCGCGCGCTGCGGTTCGGCCGCGATCTCGACTTCGGGTGCGTGTGGATCAACGCGCACATCCCGTTCGTCTCGGACATGCCGCACGGCGGGTTCAAGCACTCGGGATACGGCAAGGACCTATCGATCTACGGCTTCGAGGACTACACGCGGCTGAAGCATGTGATGGCGAGCCTGGCGTAAGCGCCGGAGGGGTCGGGCGGAAATGCCCGGCCCCCTTTTGCGTGCCCGCGCGCATTCCGTCGATCGCGACGGTTTCCGCCGTGTTTCGCCGCTTTAAATTCCGAATTCATCATTGATATCCCCATTGTTCCGCTGATACCGTCGCCCATCATGAGTTCCGCGACTGATCGCAGCGTCACCCTCGACCGCGTGTCGAAGGCGATCGTCGAGCAGTTGCAGGAAGACGGGCGGCGTTCCTACGCCGAGATCGGCAAAGCCGTCGGTCTCAGCGAGACCGCCACGCGCCAGCGCGTGCAGAAGCTTCAGGATGCCGGCATCCTGCAGATCGTCGCCGTCACCGATCCGCTGCAACTCGGCTTCGCCCGCCAGGCGATGATCGGCGTGCGCGTGTCGGGAGACACCCGCGTCGTCGCGGCCGAGATGGCGGAACTCCCGGGCGTGACCTACGTGGTCTCGACCGCGGGGTCGTTCGATCTTCTCGTCGAGGTCGTCTGCGAGAGCGACGACGACCTCATCGACCTGCTGAACGATCGCGTGCGCGCCCTGCCCGACGTCGTCTCGACCGAGACGTTCGTCTATCTCAAGCTCCACCGACAGCTCTACAACTGGGGAACACGATGACCCTTCTCGACACCGACCACGACGCCGCCCTCCAGGCGAAGGCGCGCGACCACCTCTGGATGCACTTCTCCCGTCAGTCGGTGATGACCGACGGGCCCGGTGTGCCGATCATCGTCAAGGGCGAGGGCCACCACATCTTCGATTCCAGGGGCAAGCGGTACATCGACGGCCTCGCGGGGCTCTTCGTCGTCAACGCCGGCCACGGTCGCCGTCGCATCGCCCAGGCCGCGGCGAAGCAGGCCGAAGAGCTCGCGTTCTTCCCGCTGTGGTCCTACGCGCACCCCGCGGCGATCGAGCTCGCCGAGCGCCTGGCGAACCTCGCCCCGGGCGACCTCAATCACGTCTTCTTCTCCACCGGCGGTGGAGAGGCGGTCGAGACCGCGTTCAAGCTCGCGAAGCAGTACTGGAAGACACAGGGCAAGCCCACCAAGCACAAGGTCATCTCCCGCGCGATCGCCTACCACGGCACCACGCAGGGTGCCCTGGCGATCACCGGTCTGCCGGTGATGAAGCACATGTTCGAGCCCGTCACCCCCGGCGGCTTCCGCGTACCCAACACGAACTACTACCGCGCCGAGGAGTCGGGCTTCGGGGGTGGGACGCCCGAGGAGTTCGGCCTGTGGGCCGCCGACCGCATCGAGCAGATGATCCAGTTCGAGGGGCCCGAGACCGTCGCCGCGGTGTTCCTGGAGCCCGTGCAGAACGCCGGTGGCTGCTTCCCCGCCCCGGCCGGCTACTTCCAGCGCGTGCGCGAGATCTGCGACAAGTACGACGTGCTGCTCGTCTCCGACGAGGTCATCTGCGCGTTCGGCCGCCTGGGCCACTACTTCGGCGCCTCGGCGTACGACTACCAGCCGGACATGATCACGTTCGCCAAGGCCGTCACCAGCGGGTACTCCCCTCTCGGCGGCACGATCATCAGCGACCGGATCTACGAGCCCTTCGCCCACGGCGACGCTTCGTTCCCCCACGGGTACACCTTCGGCGGGCACCCCGTGTCCGCGGCGGTCGCGCTGGAGAACCTCGACGTGTTCGAAGAGGAGGGCCTGCTCGAGAACGTCCGCACCAACTCCCCGGTGTTCCGGTCGACGTTGGAGAGGCTCCTCGACCTGCCGATCGTCGGCGATGTGCGCGGCGACGGCTACTTCTTCGGCATCGAGCTCGTGAAGGACAAGGCGACGAAGGAGACCTTCGACGACGACGAGTCCGAGCGGCTGCTGCGCGGCTTCCTCTCGAAAGCGCTGTTCGACGCGGGACTCTACTGCCGCGCCGACGACCGGGGCGACCCCGTCATCCAGCTCGCCCCGCCCCTGACCCTCGGCCCGGCCGAGTTCACCGAGATCGAGCAGATCCTCCGCTCGGTCCTGACGGAGGCGTCCAACCGCCTCTGACCCGGACGGGATGCCGACGCCACCCCTGTCGGCATCCCACCCGCTCCGCCGGCCGAATCCCGCCGCGCGCCGCCGAACGACACACGCCCCACGCTCTCCCGGCACACCCCGCCGACACTCCCGCTCCCACCCCGAGCGGTGCTCTCGATGCTGTACCCGACACCATCTCCGGTCACGACCGCGTCGTGACCCGCACCCTCTTGGAGGAGCCACGAACGATCATCTCGGTGCCGCCACGGCACCCGCGAACTCGGGCGCGAAGCTCGCCCGCACCCTCGGACTCTGGTCGATCGTCGGCCTCGGTCTGGGATACATGACCCCGACGGTCGTCTTCGACACCTTCGGTCTCGTCGCCGAGAAGACGAACAACGTCGTCCCCGCGGCCTACGCGGTCGCCCTCATCGTGCTCGTGTTCACCGCGATCAGCTACGGCAAGATGGTCCGCGTCATCCCGAGCGCCGGTTCCGCCTACACCTACGCGCGCGAGTCGATCCACCCGGGCGTCGGCTTCGTCGTCGGCTGGACCGCGTTGATCGACTACATGCTCCTGCCGATGGTGAACGCGCTGATCCTGCGCAGCTACATGGAGGCGCTGTTCCCCGACGTGCCCGGGTGGATCTGGGTCGTCGTCTTCACGGCCGGTGTCACCGGCGTGATCTACCTCACGATGCGCGGCACCTCGAACGTCAACATGATCCTGCTCGTGTTCTCGATCCTCGTGATGACCGTGTTCGTCGTCATGGTCGTCGTGCAGCTCGTCGGCGGCGCGGGAGCGGGCACACCGGTGTCGATCGCGCCCTTCGCCCACAGCGAGGTGCAGTTCGGCGCGGTGCTGGCCGGGGCCACCGTCGTGTGCTTCTCCTTCATCGGCTTCGACGCGGTGTCGATGTACTCCGAGGAGGCGAAGACGCCCAAGATCATGCCCCGGGCCATCGTCTTGACGCTCATCGTGGGCGGCATCATCTTCCTTATCGCCTCGTACGTCACGCAGCTGCGCTTCCCCGATTCGACCGCGTTCCCGCAGGAAGCGATCGAGGACAGCACGCTCCCCGAGATCGGCGTGCAGGTCGGCGGCCCCGTGCTGCAGGCCGTGCTCACCGCCGCAGGCTTCGCGGCGACGCTCGCCTCGTGGCTCGCCTCGCACGCCTCGGTGTCGCGCATGCTCATGGTGATGGGCCGCAACAACGTCCTGCCCCGTCGCATCTTCGGCTTCATCAACCCGAAGACGCACACGCCGACGTTCTCGATCGTCATCGTCGGCGTGATCAGCCTGCTCGCGATCTCGTTCACGCTCGAGCAGATCTCCGCGTACATCAACTACGGGGCGCTGGTCGCCTTCTCGTTCGTGAACATCTCGGTGATCGCGTGGTTCGCGATCCGCAAGGGGCTGCACAAGACGCCGGGCGACATCGTCAAGTACATCGTCATGCCCGGCATCGGTCTGCTGCTGACGGCTCTGCTGTGGGTGAACCTCGACGCGCACGCGCTCATCGGCGGCCTCATCTGGACCGGTCTCGGTGTCGTGTACCTCGTGATCCTCACGCGCGGTTTCCGTCGCCCGATCGCGTCCTTCGACGAGAACCAGCCGGTCACCGGGGTGAACAAGACGTTCCCGGGGCCGCGTTCGGAAATCTGATCCGGCATCCGCCCGCCTGAATGCGTCGGCCGCGGCATCACTCCCTGGGGTGTCGCGGCCGACGCGTGTCCCGCGCTCCGGAACTCAGCCGCGTTCGGTGCCCGAAGCGCGCCGCAAGATCGTCCGGGAGGGCATCGGGTCCGGAGCGCGGGACGGGGCGGGGCGGGGCAGGCGGGGCGGGGGCCGGTACAGCTGCGACGACGAGTACGTGCTGTCGCCGCGCGATCGCCTCGCGTTCCGGGTTCTCGCGGGCGGGCCGAACTCCTGAATTCCGGGGTCGACTCGCGCGGTGGGGCGACGACGCGGCTTTCCCCTCGCGGTTTCTCAGGAGTTTCGCACGCCCGGCTCCGGGTGCGAGCCGCAGCCCGAACCCGCTCTCACCGCTCGAACGGCGTGACCGCCCCGAGCACCACGGTCTCGGCGTCGTGGCCGTTGGCCCACCAGTGCGGCTCCGAGCAGCCGTACGTGACCGTGTCGCCCGCGCGGAGCTCGACGCGCCGGTCGGCCTGACAGACCACGAGCACGCCGGATTCGACCGTGACCGTCTCGGTGCCGATGTGGCGGAACGGGCTCGCCTCGTTCGAGAACCCCGCCGGCAGGGTCGAGCGGATGAGTTGGAGCATCGACTCGCCGCGCGGGGTGAGCAACTCGCGGACGGCGCGCTGCGAGGCCGGAGCGTCGACGGCGACCGGCATGATGTGGCGCTTCGCGCGGGTGACCACGGCCAGCGGCACGGCCGGTTCGTCGAGCAACTGGGCGACCGGGATGCCGAGGGCCCCGGCGAGACGTTGCAGGGACTGCAGCGAGGGGTTGCCGAGTCCGCGCTCGAGCTGGCTGACCAACCCGAAGCTCACGCCGGCTTTCTCGGACAGCGCCTGGACGCTCAGGCCGAGGCGTTTGCGGGCATCGCGCACCGCGGCACCGAGGGTCTCGACGGCGCGCTGCTCATCGGCATCCGTGGCTCTGGTCATGACCGTGTCAGCGTATCGAGGTCCGCGCGCACGAGCGGGGAGGCGTCGGGGCGTCCGCGCGTCACGCGCGCACCCGCGGCCCCTCGGGCGGCACGGCCGCGAGCAGCGCCCGCGTGTACTCCTCCCGCGGGTTCGCGAACAGCTCGGCCGCGGGCGCCGCTTCGACGACCCGGCCCCCGCGAAGCACGACGACGTCGTGGCTCATCTGCTGCACGATCGCGAGATCGTGGGCGATGAAGAGGTACGTCAGGCCCTGTTCGACCTGCAGACGCCGCAGCAGGGCGAGCACGCGCGCCTGCACCGAGACGTCGAGCGACGCCGTGGCCTCGTCGAGGATCACCAGCTCGGGCTCGAGAGCGAGGGCGCGGGCGATCGACACGCGCTGGCGCTGTCCGCCGGACAGCTCGTGCGGGTAGCGCTTCGCGAAGGCGGGGTCGAGGTCGACGAGGTCGAGCAGCTCCTCCACGCGCGCGGTGCGGGAGGCCGCGGTCCGCCCGCCGAGGCGGTGCACGCGCAGGGGCTCGGCGATCGCGTCGGCGACCGTGCGTCGAGGATCGATCGAGGCGAACGGGTCCTGGAACACCATCGCGATGCGTCGACGGTCTCGGCGCGGGGCGCGCAGCGCGTCGCGCACGCCCCCGCCGGTGGCATTCGCCAGGGTCGCCGTCCCCGCGTGGGGCGCGACGAGCCCGGTCAGGGCGTTCGCGATGGTGGACTTGCCCGAGCCCGACTCCCCCACCAGCGCGAGCGTCGTGCCGCGGCGCACGGTGAACGACACGTCGTCGACCGCGTGCACGGTTCGGCGCCCCGCGGGGGTCTGCACCGCGAAGCGCACATCGAGATCGGCGACCTCGAGCAGGGGCGCAGCCTCCGGCTCGGGCGCGGGGCCCGCTCCCCCGACGACCCGCGGGCGCGCCGCGAGCAGCTCGCGCGTGTAGGCGTGGTGCGGATCGGCGTACAGCTCCGCCAGGGGCCGCTGCTCCACCGCCTCGCCGTGGCGCAGCACGATCACGTCGTCGGCGACCTGCCCGATGACGCCGAGGTCGTGGCTGATCCACACCACCGCCGTGCCGCGGTCGCGCTGCAGTTGCTGGACGAGGTCGATGATCTGGGCCTGCGTGGTCACGTCCAGCGCCGTGGTCGGTTCGTCGGCGACGAGGAGGGCGGGGTCGCACGCGAGAGCGATCGCGATCATCACGCGCTGACGCTGCCCGCCCGAGAACTGGTGCGGGTACGCCTCGACCCGCGATGAGGGATCCGGGATGCCGACGGCCTCGAGCAACGAGATCGCCCGGGTCTGCGCAGCCCGCCGGGTCAGTCCCCGGTGCGCCTCGAGCGACTCCGCGATCTGGCGGCCCGCGGTGAGGAACGGGTTGAGGGAGGTCGACGGATCCTGGAAGACGAAGCCCACGGCGTCGCCGTGCACCGAGCGGAGCGTGCGGTCGGTCGCGCCCACGAGCTCGATGCCGGCGGCATCCGGACTCGTCTTCAGCACGCTCGAGCCGGCCACGCGGCGGCCGGGGGCGTCGATCAGACCGGTCGCGGCGAGGACCGTCATCGACTTGCCCGAGCCCGACTCCCCCACGATGCCGAGGGTCTGCTCGCGCTCGACCGAGAAGTCGAGGCCCCGCACGATGGGGGTTTCGCCGATGGCGACGCGGAGATCGCGGACGTCCAGAACAGTCATCGCGGGCTCTCCTCGGTGGTGGCGGTCTCGCCGATCGCGACGCGAAGATCGCGGACTTTCAGAACAGTCATCGTGAGATCTCCTGACTCGTGTCCGGCCGCTCGAGCGTCGTTCTCCGGCGCCGTCGCTCCCCCTGTCGCGCCTCGATGAGGGTCCGCTGACGAGGGTCGAGGCCGTCGCGCAGCCCGTCGCCGAGGAGGTTGAAGGCGAGGGCCGTCACGAAGATCGCCGCTCCCGGGAACACGCTCATCCACCACGCCTGCGAGAGGAAGCCCTGGGCGGTGAACAGCATCCCTCCCCACGACGGGGCCGGGGGCTGGATGCCGAGGCCGAGGAACGACAGCGCGGCCTCGGACAGGATCGCGAACGCGAGCGAGAGGGAGGTCTGCACGACGATCGGTCCGCCGATGTTGGGCAGGACGTGGCGCACGAGGATGACCGGCGCCGGGGTGCCCATCGTGCGCGACACCTGCACGAACGGCGACGTCCGCAGCGACAGAGTGCTCGCGCGGGCGACGCGCGCGAAGATCGGCGTGTAGACGACGCCGATCGCGATCGTGGTGGTGAGCATCCCCGGCTGGAAGATCGCGATGATCGCGAGGGCGAGGAGCAGCACGGGGAAGGCGAACATCACGTCGACCACGCGCATGAGGGTCGCGTCGACCCACCCGCCGGCGTACCCGGCCACGACGCCGAGGACGAGGCCCAGGACGAGCGCGATCGTGACGGCGACCACGGCGATCGTGAGGGAGGTGCCCCCGGCGAGGAGGACGCGCGAGAGCACATCGCGGCCGAGTTCGTCGGTGCCGAACCAGTGGGCGGCGCTCGGCGGGGTGAGGGCGTTCGCGACGTCGATCTGGTTGACGCCGTACGGGGCGATCCACGGCGCGAGCGCGGAGGCCAGCACCACGACGGTCAGGACGATCGCGGCGGCCACCGTGAGGGGGTTGGCGGCCAGCAGCCGCCAGGACCGGACGCGCGTGCGCGTGTTCGCGACTCCGGGACCATCGACGGTGTCGGGCCCGGACCCGGCGGCGGGGCGGGGAGCGGGGGTGAGACTACTCATGCGGCTCGGATCCTCGGGTCGACGACGGCGTAGAGCACGTCCACGATCAGGTTGACGACGATGAACATGACGGCCACCAGGAGCACCGCCCCCTGGATGAGCGGATAGTCGCGCGCGGCGACGGCGTCGTAGACGAGGCGGCCGAGGCCGGGCCACGCGAAGACGACCTCGACCACGATGACGCCGCCGAGGATGGTCGCGAGCTGGATGCCGGCGATGGTGAGCACCGGCACGAGCGCACCGCGCACGATGTGGCGCGAGACGACGATGCGGCGCGGGAGGCCCTTCGACACGGCGGTGCGGATGTAGCCCGAGGAGGCGACGTCGATGACCGCGGCGCGGATGTAGCGCGTCATGATGGCGCCGGCGACGAGGCCGACGGTGATGCCGGGGAGGGTGACCTGCCGCAGCCACCCGGCGGGGTCGTCGGTGAGGGCGACGTATCCGCTGGCCGGGAGCAGCCCCAGGGTGACGGAGAAGAACGAGATGAGCAGCATCCCGAGCCAGAAGTCGGGGATCGAGACGCCGAACTGGCTGCTCAGCCGCACGATGACATCGCTCACGCGGCCTTCCCGGAGCGCGGAGTAGACGCCGGCGGGGATCGAGATGACCAGGGCGATCACGAGTCCGACGAGGGCGAGCGAGATCGTGGCCGGCAGGCGCTGCAGGAGCGTCGTGGTGACCGGCTGACCGTTGCGGAAGCTCACGCCCAGGTCGCCGGTCACGGCGTGGGCGAGGTACGAGAAGAACTGCTCCGGCAGGGAGCGATCCAGTCCCGACGCCGCGCGGAGGGCCTCGTAGGCCTCGGGCGTGTAGCGGGTGCCGAGGGCGAGCCGCACGGGGTCACCGGGCACGAGGTGCACCAGGGCGAACACGACGATCAGCACGCCCAGCAGCACGATGGCCGATGAGAGCAGGCGCGCGCCGAGGAAGCGCGCCAGCCGTGCGGGGGCGACCCTCATGAAAACCTCCTTGCTCGACGCCGGGCGGCGACGGCGGTCTAGGGCGCGACCGCGGGGGCACCGACATCCGGCACCCCCGCGGCGAGCGTCACTTGTCGACGCTGGTGCCTTCGAAGCGGATCGCGCGATCCGCGCGGGTCTCGTAGCCCGACACCTTCGGCGACCACAGCTGCGTCACGGACGGGTTGTAGAGGTAGATGTAGCTGGCCTTGTCGGCGATGATCGTCGCGGCCTGCGCGTAGAGGTCTTTGCGCGCGTCGGTGTCGGTCTCGACCCGACCGGCGTCCAGCAGCTTGTCGACCTCGGGGTCCGAGAACTTCTGCGCGTTGCTGGCACCACCGGTGTGGTGCTGCGAGTAGTAGAAGTCGTCGGGGTCGATGTTGCCGAGCCAGCCCATCATCAGCATGTCGAAGTTGCCGGAGTTCTGCTCGTCGAGCCACGTGGAGAAGTCGGGCTGGCGGATGGAGACCTGGATGCCGAGCGGCTCGAGGTTCGCGGCGATGATCTGCGCGGCCGTGACCGTCTCGGGGTAGTCGCTCGTGGCGAGCAGGTCGAGGGTCCCGCCGGTGAAGCCGGCCTCGGCCAGGAGACTCTTCGCCTTGTCGACGTCGGTGGAGTACGTGTTGTACTCCGTGTACCAGACGCTCTGCTTCGGGATCGCGAGCTGGTTCTTCTCGGCGGTGCCGTAGCTGACGGCCTGGACGATGGCATCCCGATCGATCGCGTAGGCGATCGCCTGACGCACGCGCACGTCGTTCCACGGCGCCTTGGCCTCGTTGAGGGCGAGGTACCAGTAATCGCTCGACGGGGTGAGCCCGAGCTGGACGGAACTGTCGCTCTTCAGCTGCTCGACCTGCTGCGGCGGGACGACGTCGGTCCAGTCGATGTCGCCGGCCTTCAGCGAGGCGAGGGCGGTGGCGGGCTCCGAGATGAAGCGGTACTCCACTCCCCCGAGCTTCGGGGCGCCGCCCCAGTAGTCGGGGTTGGCCTTCAGGGTGATGTGATCGCCCGCGACGTAGTCGCTGACCGAGAACGGGCCCGTCCCGACGGGGGCGGTGGTGATGTCACCGGACTCGACGTTGGCCTTCTCGACGATGGCCATGCCCTTGAAACCACCGAGGTTCGACAGCAGGTTGGGTGTGGGCTGCGACACCGTGATCACGACGGTCTTGTCGTCGGGGGCGCTGACGTCGCTGACGGTGGCGAACTTCCAGGCGTTGGCGAGCTTCTCGTCGATGATGCGGCGGTAGGAGTAGACGACGTCTTCGCTGGTGAAGTCGGAGCCGTCCTGGAATTTCACGCCGTCGCGCAGCGTGAAGGTCCAGGTGAGCTGGTCGTCGCTCGTCGTCCAGCTCTCGGCGAGCGCGGGCTGCATCTCGAGATTGGCATCGGGCTGGACGAGAGTGTCGTACACGTTCTCGAGCACCTCGAACGCGAAGTACGACGTCGTCTTCTGCGGATCGAGCTGGTCGGGCTCGCCACCGATCGCGGCGACGAGGGTCTGGGCGGACGCGGAGCCGGAGTCGCCGAGATCGACGCTCTGGCCCGCCGAGCAACCGGCGAGGGCGAGGACCGCGGCGAGCGCGCCGGCGATGCCGAGTGTGGTGCGCGATGTCATGTGAATGCCAATCGGGTGGGCGGGTCATCATTTAGATGATGTTTCGATCAGTATGTGCAAGCATGGGGGCGGGCACAAGCCCGGGGCGGCCTCGAAACACGATCTTCACAAAGCCGCTCCGCACCGACCGCCCGTCTCTCGTCGACCCCTGGGGAGCGCCCATGACCTTCACCGTCCTCGCCCGTGACACCCGTCACGGCCTGATCGGTGCCGCGACCGCGAGTCGCTCCCTCGCCGTCGGTGCGTCGGTGATCGCCGTGGATCCCGCCGTGGGTGTCGCGGCCAGCCAGGCGTGGACGAACCGTGCCCTCCGTGGACGTCTGCTCGCCGCGATGCGCGAGGGGCGGACGGCGGCCGAGGCCGTGGCATCCGTCCCCTCCTGGGACGAGGGGTACGCACTCCGCCAGGTCGCGGCGCTCGCGTGGACGTCGCCGGGGGCGGCCCGATCGGGCGAGGCGATCACCGCGTGGGCGGGTCATTCGACGACGACGGATGCCGTGTTCGCGGGCAATCTGTTGACCGGCCCCGAGGTGCTCGAAGCGATGAGCGCGGCCTGGGTGCGCAGCAGCGGTGACCTGGCGGGGCGGCTGATCGAGGTGCTCCGGGCCGGGGACCTGGCCGGCGGGGATGCGCGCGGCCGGCAGAGCGCGGCTGTCCTGGTGGCCTCCCCCGCGGACACCCTCCTCGACCTCCGTGTCGACGACCACGACGAGCCGCTCGCAGAGCTGGGGCGTCTGCACCGACTGTCTGCGGCCCCCCAAGAGGTCCCCGGCACCGTCCGGTAACTCCCCGCAGTCCGGCAGCCCAGCGCCGTTCGGTAACTCCCCGCGGTCCGGTAGCCCGGCGCCGTCCGGTAGCTCCACGCAGTCCGGCAGCCCGGCGCCGTTCGGTAACTCCCCGCGGTCCGGTAGCCCGGCGCCGTCCCGTAACTCCGCGCCCGCGGCGCGGGGGGAATCACTCCCGCTCGGCGCGGGGCGGAGTCACCCCCTCGGCGCGCTCATATCCCGCTCATATCCGCTTGCGGATCGTGGGGTCGAGGCTGTGCATCGTGACCGAGACCCTCCCCCTCGCGCGCTGGTGGCGCGAACCCCTCTGGGCGAAGGGCGTGCTCGCCGCGATCCTCGCCGGCAGCGCCCTGCTGATGAGCTGGAACCTCGCCCGCGGGGGCGACTTCGCGTTCTACGAGGCGGCGGCGCGGTCGATGTCGGAGTCGTGGCGCGCCCTGTTCTTCGGCGCCTTCGACCCGGCCGGCACCGTCACGCTGGACAAGCTCGCCGGTTTCGCCGTGCCGCAGGCCATCGCCATCCATCTCCTCGGCATGTCGACCTCCGCCGTGGCGCTGCCCCAGGTGATCGAGGGGCTCGTGACCGTGATGGCCTGCGCCGTCGTCGGACTCCGCTGGGGAGGGACCGGGGCGGGTCTGGTCGCGGCGCTGGCGGCGGCATCCACCCCCATCTTCGTGTCGATGTTCGGCCATCCGATGGAGGACGGCCTGCTCACCATGGCGCTCGCGGTCGCCCTGGTGTGGTGGCAGCGCGCGATGCTGACCGCGCGGTGGTGGCCGCTCCTGATGGCCGCGGTGTTCGTCGGGGTGGGCTTCCAGGCCAAGATGATGTCGGCGTGGTTCGTGCTCCCCGCCCTCTTCGTGGGGACCGTGATCGCGGCCCCGAGCCTTCGCCGCGGGTTGGCGCGTGCATCCGCCCTCGTGGGCGCGAGTGTCGCCGCCTCGATCGTGTGGATCACGGCGATCGCCCTCACCCCGGCGAGCATGCGCCCCTTCATCGACGGGTCGACCGACGACGATGTCTTCGCAATGGTGTTCGGCTACAACGGCCTCGACCGGTTCGCTCCCGGATCGGTTCCCGGCTCGGTGGGCGCACCGAGCGGGGGCGGAGTCGCCGAGGGACTGACGACCCTGGGCCGCGCGTTCGGCTCGCACGCGGGCGCGGCGGCGGGCGCGGGGTCCTCGCCGACGAAACTCCTCGAGATGCCGCTCGTGACGCAGATCGGCTGGCTGTACCCCGCGGCCCTCGTCGGGCTGGCTCTCGCGCTCTGGCGATACTGGCCGCGGCGCGGGCGCCCGCGGGATCGGGCGCAGTGGGCCCTGGGAGTCGTCGCGGGGCTGTGGCTGGCCACCTCCGCGGCGGTCCTGTCGGCCACCCGGGTTCCGCACACCGCGTACGTCGCGGCCCTGGGGGTCCCGCTCGTGCTGCTGACGGCGATGGCGTGGAGCGAGGGATGCCGGCTGCTGCGCTCACCCCGCCGCGGGGGGCGACTGGTGCTGCCCGCCCTGCTCGTCGTGCACGGCGTCTGGTGGAGCGTGCTGGTGCGTGAGGGGCAGCTGCCCGCGGTGCTCGCGGCGGGGGCCGGCGTCGTGCTCGTCGCCGGGGTCGTGCTCGGCGTGATGGGCGCGTGGCCGCGTCGCCCCCGCCCCGCGTTCGCTCGGGCTCTGCCCGCTGCCCTCGCCCTGGCTCTGCTGTGCGCACCGGTGGCGGCGAGTCTCCAGGTATTGGACGCGAATCGTGACGGGAGCGGCGGCGACGCCTACGTGGGGATCCCCACCCGCTCGGACCGCCCCGACGAGAGCTTCGCGATCTCAGCGCCCGCGCTGTGGGGCGGAACGCCCGCGATCTCGTCGGCCGTCGCCCAGCTCGTCGCGACGGCCCGCGCCGACGGGGGCGGGACCGACGGCGCTCCCCTCCTGGTGAGCGACACGTGGGCGATCTCCGCTCAGATCATCGACGCCACCGGCGCGAGCGTGTTGACGGACGGCGGCTACTCCGGTCACGTGCCGGTGTTCACGGCATCCGCCCTCCGCACCATGGAGCAGTCGGGGCGCGTGCACCTGTTCGCCGTGTCCTCCGGTGCGGGCAAGGACGATCCCGTCCGCGAGGTCGCCACGGGCCCCGGATGCCACGAGGTCCAGGAGTGGAGACTCGACGGCCACGGCGAAGGCGGCGAGGTGAACAAGGTGTCGCAGGTCGCGCTGTACTCGTGCGAGAGCGCGTGAGGATCGGTCGGCGCGACCGCCTTCGGCGAAGCACCTCTCACCCCGCTCAGGCCCGTCCCCGCGCGCCGGTAGACTCCCCTCAGTGACCACCACCCGCACCGAAGCCGCGTACCTGCGCTCGGTGACGGCGTTCAAGAATCCGACGCTCGACCTTCTGCACGGGCGGTTCGCCCCCTTCGTCGTCGCCGTGCTGTCCATCGTCTTCACTCCCGACCGTCCCGCCGTGGCCGTCGCGGACGCGCACGTCGAGGTCGCCGAGGCGATCGACGAGCTGCGCGCGGCGGGCTACGACACCGACGACGATCGCCGGATCCCCGCGGGCTCGGCGCGCGACATCTGCCGCGGCTGGGTACGCGTGGGCTGGTTGGGGCTGCAGATCGAGGACGACGTCGAGGTCTACCGCCTCTCGGCACACGCCGTCGGCGCCCTGGAGATCGCGGGTCGCGCGGGCGGCGGGCGCGCCCGTGTCTCCCGGTCGCGCGTGCGCACGCTGCTCGACGCCGTCGATCGTCTGGCCCGGGACGCGGAGAGCGACCCCGTCCGCCGGCGCGAGGCCCTGCTCGAGGAGCGCGCGGCCCTGGATGCCGAGATCGCGGCCCTCGACGACGGCATCGTCGAACCCCTCGACGACGATCACCTGCTCGAGGAGGCCGAGAACGTCATCCACCTCGCCCGCGAGCTCCCCGCGGACTTCTCGCGGGTGGCGGAGTCGATCGCCGCGATGCAGCGCGACGTGGTCGCCGAGCTCCGCCGCGACGTGCGCCCCACGGGCGAAGTCCTGCGCGAGTACCTCGAGCGGGGCCGCCAGGTGATGCAGGCGACCCCCGAGGGGCGCGCGTTCCAGGGGGCGCTTCGCCTGATCGGCGATCCCGAGAACATCGACGACCTCACCGACCAGCTCCACGCCGTGCTCGCCCAGCCCTTCTCGCGGCTGATGACCCCCGAGCAACGCGGAGAACTGGATGCCATCGCCCGCCGCGTCGAAGCGGGTGTGCAGGAGGTGCTCACCGCCCAACGGCGCGCGTCGCACGTCATCACCGCGCAGGTGCGCACGCACGACCCGATCCGCGACCGCCAGGTCGACGACCTGCTGCGCGGGGTCATGGCCGGACTCCACCGCTGGAGTCAGACCCGCGCGCCGGGGCGCGTCGAACCGGTGCGGACGCTGCCGCTCGCCGACGTCGGGCACCTGCGCCAGTCGATCAGCGACATCAGACCTGCCGGAGCCCCCGAGCCCCTGGCATCCGGAACCGACGACGTCGAGTTCGTCGACGCCGACACGCGCGCGTGGGGCGGGCCGCACTACGCCGAGCTCGAGGCGTACGTGGCGCGTCTGGGTGAGGGGTTCGACCTCGCCGAGGCGTTCTCGGGAGCGGATGCCGAGACCCGCCGCCCCGTCGATCTCGTGGGTCTGCTCGAGATCGTGCACCGGAGCGGTCTGACCGAGACGGACGAGGTGTCCGTCGTCGAGGCCGTGCGCCCCGACGGGACGACGCGGCGGTTCGCGTTCGGGGCGGTCCGAGCAGGAAACGAGAGAGAAAGTACTTCCGATGACTGACGTGGACACGACCGGACCCGAAACCTCCGCGTTCATCTCCCCCGTCGCGATGGAGAACGACCCCGACGCGCTGTTCGCCGGCGATCGCGGCACGCTCGACGCCGACGTGCGGCGGGTGCTCGTGCGGATCCTCCAGCGCCGGTTCCTGCTCGCCGAGAACTCCCCCGCCGAGTGGAAGCTCCTGCTCGAGCACCAGCAGATGATCGAGTCGCGCCTGAACGACCTGTTCGTGCGGCTCGTCGTCGATCACGCCCGTGGGGTGGCGTACAAGGAGCAGGTGCGCAGCGACGAGGTCGACGTGCCGATCCTGTTGAAGGACGAGGCGTACTCCCGCGCCGAGACGCTCGTGCTCGTCTACCTGCGCACGGTCTTCCAGCGCGAGACGACCGCGGGCACGGCATCCGCGCGCGTCGATGTCGAAGAAGTCGAGCAGACCGTGCTGACGTACTTCGCCGAGACCGACGGCACGCGCGCGAGCCAGCAGCGCGCCGTGCGCACCGCGATCGCGCGGCTGGATCGCGAGGGCATCATCGAGGAGGAGTCCGAGGGGCGCTACCGCATCGGACCGCTCATCGAGATCGTGTTGAGCGCCGAGACGCTCCGAGAGCTGCAGGCCTGGCTCGACGAGCAGACCGCGGGTTCCTCGGCATCCTCCTCCCCCGAGACACCCCAGGGAGACCTGCTCTCATGACCATGCTCGAGACCCTGTTCGGACTCATCCCCGCCGCCTCGCGCGGACAGCAGTGGGTCGCGGAAGACCTGCAGCTGATCAACTGGGGCGGGTACGACGGCACGCACCGCGTGCGCTTCGCGCCGACCGCGACCCTCCTGTGCGGCGGGTCGGGCTCGGGCAAGTCCACGCTCATGGACGCGTACGTGGCGCTGATGATGCCGCACACGACCCCCTTCAACGGGGCGTCGAACGGGGCGGTCGTGGGGCGTCCGCGCGGGCAGGAGCAGCGCAACATCCTCTCCTACGGGCGCGGCAAACTCGACGAATCGCGCACCGACGAAGGCACGAAGGTGCGCGTGCTCCGCGGCGACGGCGTCGACACGTGGACGGCGATCGCGATGACGTGGGCCGACCACGACGGCGCCCGGTTCACGGCGGTGCGCGCGTGGTACATCCCCGCGGCGGCCCGCACGCTCGATGACGCCGTCAAGGTGCGCGCGACCGTGCACGGGGCGTTCGATCTGCGCTCGCTGGAGTCGGCGGCGCAGAATCACCTGTCGGATGCCGCGGTGCGGGCGACGGGCCTCGATACCCTCGCGACCGACCGGGAGTTCTCGGCGCGGCTGCACGCGGTGCTCGGCATCGGCGCGGCGGGGGCCGGGACCAAGGCGATGAGCCTGCTCGCGCGCATCCAGGCCGGACAGCAGATCACCACGGTCGACGACCTGTACAAGCGCATGGTGCTCGAGGAGCCCGAGACGCTCGCGGTGGCCGATGCGGTCGTGTCGCACTTCGACGGGCTCGAGTCCACGCGCACGCGCATGATCGAGGCGCGGCAGCAGGTGCGGGCGCTGCAGCCGATCCGCGCGATGAAGACGCGGATCGACGAGGCTGCCGAGCGGCTGCGGCTCATCGACGCGCTCGGGCGCTTCGGCGATCCGGAATCGCGCGCCTCGCTCTGGCGCGCGCAGCGGCGGGTCGACCTGCTCG
Source organism: Microbacterium testaceum StLB037 (assembly GCF_000202635.1). NCBI lineage: Bacteria > Bacillati > Actinomycetota > Actinomycetes > Micrococcales > Microbacteriaceae > Microbacterium > Microbacterium testaceum. Next base: position 159,494 of record NC_015125.1, read on the forward strand.
GCGCCGTGGAGGACGAGCTGCGCGAGCGCACGCACGCCACCGATGCGCTCGTGCGCGAACGGCAGGCTCTCGCGGATGCCGCCGAGGCCGAGCGCGAGGGACTCGGCGACGTGCTGCGCGCGGCCGGCGGCGACCGGTTGGATGCCGCTCAGCGCGAACTCCGGGGACTCGAGCGGCGCCTCGCGGGGATGCAGCGCGACCGCGAGCGGTTCGAGGCGGCTCTCGCGGTGCTGTCGGTCGAGGTCTCCTCGGCGAAACAGTTCGACGCCCTGGTCGCCGACGCTCGTCGGACGCTCGCCGACACGGATGCCAAGAGCGCGGTGCGCGACGCGTTCGTCGCCGCGAGCAGTCGGCACACCGACCTGCGCCAGCAGCTCGCCGCTCTCGAGGCCGAGCATCGGCGCACTCAGACCCGCGACGACAACATCCCGCCGCGTCTGCATGAAGCGCGCGAAGCGCTGGCCGAGGCCGCGGGGCTGACCGCTGCCGAGCTGCCCTTCGTCGCGGAGCTCGTCGACGTCCGCACCGAGTTCGAGCCGTGGCGCGGGGCATTCACCCTCGCCCTGGGCGGATTCGCGACGACGTTGCTCGTCGATGCCGCACACCTTTCGGCGTTCCGCTCCGCGATCGACGGCGTGCGGCTCAGCGAGCGCCTTCGGTTCGAGGGCGTGTCGACGGGGCTGCCGGAGCGGACGGGTCTCGACCCCGCGACGTTGCCGGGGCGCCTGGAGTACCGCCGCTCCCCCTTCACCGGTTGGCTGCAGGACCGGCTCGAGCAGCAGTTCGCGTTCGTGTGCGTGGACAGCGCCCCCGAGCTGACGGGGCATCGACTCGCCCTGACGATCTCGGGCCAGACGAGCCAGGGCGCGCGCGGGGCGCACGGCGGGTCGACGCGCCAGAGCATCCTCGGGTTCTCCAGTCGCGTCCGCCTGACCGAGCTCGGCGAGCAGATCGTCACCGCGCGGCGCGACCTCGCCACGGCGAAGGCGGCGGTCGACGAGGCCGCGGCGGCCCTCGACGCGTTCGACGAACGGCGCAGCGCGTACGAGAAGATCGCGGATCTGTCGTGGGACCAGGTGGACACGGCATCCGTCCAGCGCGAGCTCGATCGCTGGAACGAGACGATCGTCGAGATCACCGCGGGGAACCCGCGTATCGCGGAGCTGCAGGAGCAGATCGACGGGACGCGGGCGCGTGCCGCGCGGCTGCGCGAAGAGATCGGCGGGGCGAAGACCGAGCAGCAGGCGTTGGCGGCGCGATGGGCCGAGATCACCGACGATGTGGACAGCGCGAACGAGCGCCTGGAGCGGGCCGAGGACGCCGAGATGGTGTTGTCGGCGGACGAAGCCGCGTACCTCGACGGGCTTTTCGTCGCGCCTTCCGGGGAGGATTCTTCGCCGTCTCAGCGTCTCGCCCGATTCGACGCGGCTCTCGAGAGCGCGTCCCGCCTCCTGCTCGAGGAGCAGCGCTCCGCGCAGGAGACCTGGGGCGATCAGCGCGACAGCCTGCGGCGCACGCTCACGGCGTTCACGGACCGGTGGCCGAGCCCGAACCTGCTGGCCGACCCGGACGAGTCGCTCGGCGATTTCGAGCGGATCCTTGCCGATCTCGAAGCCAGCGGTCTGCACGAGCTCGAGGCGGAGTGGCGTGATTCGCTGCTGCGGCTGTCGGGGAACGATCTCACGAGCCTCGACTCGGCGCTCACGCGGGCGCTTCGCGAGATTCGCGAGCGCATCGCGCCGATCAACGACATCATGCAGGATCTGCCGTTCTACGACGACGAGCACCGCCTGCAGATCGTGCCGCGCGAGAACCAGTCGGAGGTGCGTCGGCGGTTCCGGCGCGAGCTCCGGGACGTGCGGGCGGCGATCGACGCGGCCGGGTCGGACGAGGAGCGCGAGGCCGTCTACGGGCGGATGGCGCGGCTGATCAATCGCATCCGGCCCACGGCTCCCGACTTCGCCGACCTCGTCGACGTGCGCAATCACGTGCGGGTGAGCGCCGAGCGTTTCCGCGCCGACACCGGCGAGCACGTCGCCCTGTACGACCACATCGGCGAGAAGTCGGGCGGCGAATCCCAGGAACTGATCGCCTTCATCGTCGGCGCGGCCCTGCGGTATCAGCTCGGGGATGCCGGAGCCGAACGGCCCCGGTACGCCCCGGTGTTCCTCGACGAGGCGCTCATCAAGGCCGACGCGCACTTCACCAAGCGCGCGATCGGTGCGTGGCGGGGGCTCGGTTTCCAGCTCGTCATCGGCGCGCCGAACGACAAGTACAGCGCGATCGAGCCGCACGTCGACGTCGAGTACGACATCCTCAAGGACACGCGCGGGCGGTCGTGGGCGAAGGCGAAGGTGGGGGTGACGCCGGAGGCGTGAGTGCGGCGCGGGAAGCCTGTCCGCGAGAGCTGAGCATCCGTCTCGACGCTCGCCGTGGCGGTGCCTCTCGGCATCCCTCGTCTCGGCTCATCCTCACATCGTGATGAGCGCTGCCAGTGAGAGCAGGTAGCCCACGAGCAGGGAGACCACCCACGCGGTGGCGGCCGCGAACCACCAGTTCTGTCGTTCTTCCCAGCCGCGACGGCGGGGGTCGTCGACGGGCATGCGGCGAAGGGCGCGCTGGGTGACGATGAGCGCGGGCGCCGCGAGGAGAAAGATGACGATCGTGGCGGCGAGCTGCAACAGCAGGCCGTTCTCACGCGGACCGATCGCCACCGTCGCGCCGGCCGACGCCACCGCGTCGACGATATCGAGGGGGCCGCTCAGCGCGATGATGCCGACGGCGCCGAGGACGACGATCACGACGCGGACGATCGCTTCGGTGGGGGGTGGCGCGGGGGCCGGGCCAGCTGCGCCGGGGGTCAGGGCGGGAGTTATGCCCGCTTCGCCGGGGGTTGGCGCGGGGGTTGGCGCGGGGGCCGGGCCCGCTGCGCCGGGGGTCAGGGCGGGAGCTGTGCCCGCTTCGCCGGGGGTTGCGCGGGAGCCGTGCCCGCGGGCCGGGCCACGGCGCGGGGGCCGAGCCCGCGGGGCCGGGCCACGCCCGGGGCGCCGCACCGGCGCCCTCGCCCCTCGGCCTCGGGTCCGCGCCGGCGTGCTGACGGCTCCACAGCTCGCGCCGGAGGCGTCGGAGGGCGAGGGGCCACACGACGACGCCGGTGATCGCGGCGAGAATCCACGCGAGGACCTGGGTCGATGACATCCGGAATCCCCACGCCTCGGCGAGGAAGACGCCTCCGATCCACGCGAACAGCACCAACGGGATGCCGACGAAGACGGTGAGCAGAACGATGAGCAGCCGGGTACGGCCGGTCAGCCGTCGGGGGCGAGTCGCGCCGTCGGTGTCGGGGCGCGAGCTCATAGGGAGATCGTAACCAGGGGCGTGCGGGGGTCTCGCCCGGGCAGCCAGCGTCGCACGGGAATCCGCCGCGCAGAGCGGGATCGCGGTGGTGCCGGAGCCCCGGTCGGTCCTCGACCTCGGTTGGGCCTGGACGGCGGTTGGGTCCGGGCCCGACCTCGGTAGGGGCCCGGACGGTGGTTGGGTCCGGACCTCGGTTGGGCCCGGCCTCGGTTGGACCCGGACGGCGGTTAGAGCCAGACCGCGGTTAGACCCGGACCTTGCTTGGACCCGGACCGCGGTTAGACCCAGCCCTTGGTTGGACCCGGACCTTGCTTGGACCCAGACCTCAGTCGGTCCCGAGCCTCATTCCGTCCTGAGCTTGAGTCCGTCCCGAGCCTGCGTCATCCCGAGCCCGATTCCGTTCCGAGCCCCATTCCGTCTCGAATCTCCCCCCTCCCGAGCCTCCGTCCCGGAGCTAGAAGGGCGGCGGGCCCTCGGGGATCTCGGCTCCGAGCGGAGACGTCCACCGCATCTCGCCCGTGCCGGGGTCGCGGGATGGCTCCCACTGCGACTCGTGACGCAGACGGTGGTGATGTCGGCATTCGGGCGCGAGGTTGTCGTCATCGGTCGCGCCTCCGTCGCGCCAGGCGGTGAGGTGATCGAGATCGCAATCGCGGGCGGCGCGTCCGCAGCCGGGGAAGACACACGTCGGGGACGTCACACCCAGCCATCGACGCAACGCCGTCGGCACGCGGTACGTCGAACGGTCGAGGGCGAGGGGCACCCCCGTAAGCGGATGCGTGAGGACACGAACCCACGACCTCGCTTCGCCGGCGAGACGCCGGGCGGTGTCGAGGTCGATCGGGCCGTACCCATCCAGCGTCGCGGGCTCGGTTCCGGCACCGAGGAGAGTCAGCGCGGGAACGGTGACGACGACGGTCGGCCGACGATCGGGACGCGCGGCGAACGAGGTCGACGGCGGTGTCTCGCGGGCGGGGCCGCCACGGGCGTCTCCGGGCGCGTCGGCATCATCGACTGAGAGAGGATCGGCGGCGGGCGGACCGCTCGCGGCGGGTGCGGCACCCGCGGCGGGTGGAGCACCACCGGTGGGCGGAGCGCCCGCGGCAGGCCGAGCACCCGTGCCGGGCGGAGCGCCCGCGGCAGACCGAGCACCCTCGGCAGTCGCGACACCCTCCGCAGGCCGAGGGTGAGCAGCAGGCCGAGCGTGAGCAGCAGGCCGAGTGCCGGCGACGGCAGGAGCTCCCGCGGAGGTCGGCGCACGCGGCGTGATGAGAGCATCTCCGGCGGACAGCCCCGCGGATGTGGGCGCACCCGACGTGAGCAGATCCGCGACGGCGTCGGCGCGCAACTGTGCGAGTGTCCGCTCCTCGTCGGGCGCGACGCGCAGGTGGCGGGCGATCCGGTCCACGCACGTGAGAGCGGCGTGCGCGCGGTCGGCGGGAAGAAGAGCGGTCAGCGTCGCCATGCCATCGAGTTCGGGGGTGACCCATACTCCGCGGTCACGGGCCGCGCGGCGATGCCGGGCCTCGAGTGATTCGCTGTGCACACGCTCTCGAAGCGCACGGGCCGCGACCGAGAAGCGGGCGGGCGGAAGGCGAAGAGCGCGGTCGAGAGCGCCCTCGTCGAAAGCACGCCACGACTCATGCGCCTCTGGGGCCGATGGCGCCTCGTCGGAGGAGTTCGCGGACGGATCCGGAACGGACGTGACCCCCGCCAGGAGCCCCTCGGCGAGAACCTCGGACTGTTCGGCATCCGGAACCGGGTCATCGCACCCGAGCGTCGATTCGGCGGGGGCCTCGTCGGGGAGCGACGTCGCCAACCGCGCCGCTTCGACCGCGTGACGCTCGGAGAGCAGCCCGTCCGAGAAGGCGGTCCAGACCTCGGGGCACCGGCTCTGCAGCATCTCGGCGTGCGCCGCCCGGGTGCGCACGGTCTGCTCCGACAGTCGAAGCCGCGTCGCGATCTCGGCGACGACGGCACGCTCCGCCATGTCGCGGCGGTCGCGACGCACGGCGGCGACCGAGCGTCGCCGCGAGTCGCTCCACTCGACGTCGAGCGTCGGGTCGGGACCGACCCACGGAACCGGATCAGCCGCTGCCGCGCGCAGGAGCAGGGCGATCAGGCGGTATTCCGCGGCCGTGGCACGGTGGCGATCGCGCACCTGGTGGGTGAGCTGCTCGAGAAGCCCGGCAGGGCTGAGCTCTCCCTCGAAGCCCACCTCACCCGCGAGATCGACACTCCCGTTCTCGCCCGAGATCGGGTCGGAGAAAGGGCCGGGATCGGCGAGACCGTGTTCGATCGCCCACACCGAATCCGCCTCGGCGAGCAGGTCATCGTCGCTCGGCCACGGGACGCCCCACGACGACACGACCGAGGTCGGTCGGCCGTTCGCAGGTGCCGTGATGTCCATGATCCAACGCTAGCGAGGGGGTCCGACATCGGCCTGGGCTCGCTGATTCAGGCTGATGGGTGACGGAAACGGATGCCGTGGCAAACGGACACGCTCACCGGCACCCCGCGCACGACGCGGCTCCCCCGGCCAACGGATGCCACGACAAGCCGACGCACCCACCCTCCCGGCTACCGACCCCGCCGCAGCTTCCCCGACGCAGGCAACGCCGATCACCCTCACCAGCGCGGCATCCCTCCCGCGACCAAGGACCCCTCCCTATGCTGACCCTATGAAGCTCCTCCCCGCCGTCCTCCTCCGAGCGGGGATCCCCCTCGTGATCATGACCGCGATCGGCGTCGCGCTTCTGGTCCAGGGCAAGACCGCCGACGGCCGCGCCACGCTCGCCGTCGGCGTGATCGCGGCCGCCGTCTCGGGAGCTTCGGTGATCTACGGAATCGATGCGTGGGGCATGCGGAAGCAGACCCTCGTGCACTTCGCGATCATGACCGTCACGGTGCTGCCCGCCCTCCTGCTGAGCGGGTGGTTCACGCTCGACAGCGTCTGGGGCTACGCGGGCGTGATCACGACGTTCCTGGGGGTCGGCATCCTGCTCTGGGCGTTCTTCTTCGTGCTGTTCACGAAGGTGCTGGCGCGCCGCAAAACGCCGCGCTCCTCCCTCTAGCGGCGACGACGGCCCCGCCGCGGCCGCGCCTCACACCGGGACGAGAACATCGACTCCGGCAGGAGCAGAATCCTCCGGCTCGCTCGCACCGACGAACTCCCCCAGGGTCCGCTCCCCCACGCCCGGCTCAGCCGCCACACGCATCGCGAGCGACCGCACGAGCGTGACGACGCCGGCCATGACGACGGCGGAAGACGGGGAGAGCGCCCGGTCGATGGCATCCAGAATCCCGAGCAGGCGGACGTCGTGGCACCGCACGTCGTCGGCGCCGATCCACTCGAGCAACTGGACGATGGTCCAATCGGCACCCAGTGGACTGAGAAAGGCGGATTCGGGAGATTCGAAACGGGTCATTGGCCCACAATCGGGGGTTATGACCCTCGTCGACAGAGCCACTTCCGCCCTGGTGGACCAGCGCACGGCCATCGTCTCGGCCGAGCGCCTCGCAGCGCGACTCGGCCGCTGGGCGAGCACCGACGCGACCCTCGCGGCGAGTCTGGCCGAGGCCATCGCCCGGCTGGTCCGCGACGGGGAGCTCCGCGGCGGCGATCGCCTCCCCTCGGAACGGACGCTCGCGGCCACCGTGGCGGTCTCGCGCGGCACGGTGGTCAGCGCGTACTCGCGGCTGTATGACGACGGCATCCTGGATCGCCGCCAGGGAAGCGGGACGCGCATTGCGGGGACCGTGCCCGCGGCCACGCGACAAGCCGCCGGTCGCGGCGAAGCGCTGTACGCCACCCTGCCCTCGAGCATCGATCTGCTGCGCGCGGTGCCGTCGATCTCGCCGCTCGCGGTCGACATCGTGCAGCGCCACCGTCCCGTGCTCGACGCCACCACCGTCGAGGCCGACCCCGCGGGACTCCCCGGACTGCGCGCCCTGATCGCCCAGACGATGACGGCCGACGGCACCCCGACGACCCCCGCGCAGGTCCTGGTCACCCACGGCGCGCAACAGGCGCTCAGCCTGCTCGTCGACGAGATCGTGTCCCCCGGCGACACCGTCCTCACCGAGGAAGTGGCCTGGCCCGGACTCACGGATGCCGTGCGCCGCCGCGGCGGCCAGGTCCACGGCATCCGTCTCACTTCCGACGGGATCGACGTCGAGGCGCTCGAGAGGGCCATCGTCGTGCGTCGCCCCGTGCTCATCGCCCTGAACCCGCACAACCACAACCCGACCGGGATGCAGACGAGTCCGGCGATCCGGCAACGGGTCGCGGACCTCGCCGCCGAGCACGGCGTGACGGTGGTCGAGGATCGCGTCCTCGCCCACGTCTCGTTCGACGGGATCACCCCGCCGTCGCTCGCGGCGCTGCGTCCCGACGCGCCGATAGTCGTCGTCGAGTCGCTGTCGAAGTGGGCGTGGGAGGGGCTGCGCGTCGGGTGGCTCCGGGCGGACCCGGTGCTCGTGCGACGCCTGCGGGGGCTCCGCCAGAGCACCGACCTGTCCACCAGCGTTCCCGCGCAGCTGCTCGCGCTCGACCTGCTCGCCGAAGCCCCCGCCCTGCGTCGCGACGTCGCCACGGTGCACCGCGAGGCCGCCATCGCCGCGGGTCGATTGCTGACGGTCCATCTCCCCGGCTGGCGCTGGCAGCCCCCGCGCGGGGGCCTCTGCATCTGGGCGCAGCTGCCCGCCGGCTCGGCGACCGCGTTCGCCCGCCACGCCGCGGGGTTCGGGGTGTCGGTGGCCGGGTCCGCGCAGTTCGCCTCGGACGTGGATGCCGATGACCACATCCGGATCCCGGTGACCGCGGTCGGCCAGGTGCTCGAGGCGGGGGTCGAACGCCTCGGGGAGGCGTGGCGGGAGTATGCCGGGAGCCGGTGACCCGGCCAGTGCGATGGGAAGGACAGCGCGCGCGAGCTCGGCGTCACAAACCGTTTGCCTGGGCGTTCCCTGAGAGGCTCTAATGTGATCGCTGAGGGCGACTTTTCGAGGCCCCGGGGGAGAACACATTTCATGACGAGTTGGAAACGCTTCGCGGTGCGCGGGATCGCTCTCGGTTCCGCGGCGGCCCTCTTTCTGGCCCTGCCCGCGACAGCCGCGACCCCGGCCGAGCCCGCGCCCCCGCAAGCCATCCCTGCGTGGGGTTCCACGCAGGTCCTGGCCGCTCCGCTGCGGGACCTCGCGGCATCCGGGGTCGACCTCGACGCGTCCGAGGCGGTGCGCGCCGTCGCGGGCGTCGGCGTGAATGTCAGCGGCGGTCTCGAGGTCACCGACGGCAAGGTCACTGTGTCGGTGCGTTTCGCCGACGCCGCGGCTCAGAACGCCGCCGTCGACGCCGTCGCCACCCTCGGGACGGTCGTCGCGGTGACGCAGTCGCTCCCGACCATCGTCGTTCAGGCCTCACCGGCATCCTTCGCACCGCTGGCGGCCCTGCCCGGCGTGGTCTCGGTCACCCCGGCCCTGCGTCCCGCGACCTCCGCCCCGACGAACGCGGCGACGTCCACACGCACCGCCTCGACGACGGCCGACGCGGCGGCGTCCTGTCGCGAGATCCCCGCCGAGGCCGACCCGGTTCTGCGTTCCGACGCCGCACGGAAAGCCTTCGGTGTGGACGGGACGGGCATCACGGTCGGGGTCATCTCCGACTCCTTCGACACGGCAGCCGATGCCTCCACCACCCCGCAGGACGATGTGAACATCGGTTCTCTGCCCGGACCGGGCAACCCCTGCGGGTACACGACTCCCGTGCGCGTGCTCGCCGACGCCGCCGCCCCGTCGACCGACGAGGGCCGCGCGATGCTGCAGAACGTGCACGCCATCGCCCCCGGGGCCACCCTGCTCTTCCATGCCGACGGCCCCACTCCCGCCGCGATGGCGGACGCGGTCCGCGCGCTCAAAGACGCGGGGGCCGACGTGATCGTCGACGACGTGCTCTTCGGATACGAGCCGATGTACCAGCGCGGCGTGCTCGCCTCCGCCGTGGCGGAGGTCGTCGGCGAGGGCGTCACGTACCTCAGCGCCGTCTTCAACTACGGTGCGATCGGGCGCAGCGGCCCGGCGGCGGGGCAGCAGACCGGCGCGTGGGAGTCGGACTCCTTCACGGGGATGCCGTGCCCGAAGGCCGTGATGGACACCCTGCCGCCGCAGACGACCGGGGTCGACTGCATGGACTTCGCCCCCGACGGCGACGCCAACGCGTTGCTCGAGGCGACGATCGTCGCCGGTCCGACCTTCCCGCTGTACACGCAGTGGTCGAACCCGGAGAACGGCATCGAGACGGGTGTCTTCGCCGTCGTGTTCGACGCGGAGGGGAACCACGTCAGCACGTTCGGTCTCGTCGATGAGAACACCGCGTTCTCGATGACGACCGTCTCGACCGGTGCCGCCAAGGGCGCGACCGTCACGGCCGACTACCGCATCGCGCTCGTACGCACGGTCGCCGGCGCCCCCGACATGCGCACGAAGCTCGTGTTCGCGCTCGACAGCGGGGGCGTGCTCGGTCTGCAGTACGGAAGCTGGCCCGCCGGAGTGACGGTGGGACCCGCCGCGTACGGTCACGCCGCCGACCCGTCCGCGATCGCCGTCGGCGCCTCGTCGGTGCTGACGCCCGAGAACCTCGAGCCGTACTCGAGCCCCGGACCGGCCACGTACCTGTTCGAGCCGGTGCGCACCGACGCCGTTCCCGCCGCGCGCTTGCCCGAGCCGCAGGTGATCTCCAAGCCCGACGTCGTCGCGGTGGACGCCGTGCGGACGTCGTTCTTCGTCCCGGACGGAAACCCCCCGGGGATCTTCCGGTTCAGTGGGACGTCGTCGGCCGCACCGAACGCCGCCGGCGTTGCGGCCCTGGCGGTGCAGCACGCCGGTAAGGGCACCTCGCCCGCGGTCATTCGCGCCGCACTGGTGGGCAGCGGTCGTCCGATCGATGGTCCGACCGGTTACACCGGTGTCGTCGATGAGAACCTCATCGGCAGCGGCCTCATCGACGCGGAGGCGACGCTGGCGGCTCTGCCCACCCCGACTCCGACGCCGACCCCGACGCCCACGCCGACCCCCGAGCCCACCCCGACCCCGACGCCCGACCCGACGGGCTCACCGGAGCCGACATCGAGCGCCTCCCCCGGGCCGAATGCCACGGGGCAGCTGCCGCGGACCGGGAGCGACGGCACGTCGGCGCTGACGCTCGCGCTTCTCGGCGGAGGGGTTCTCGCGGCCGGGTTCCTCGTCGTGCTTCGACGTCGCACACGCGCCACACGCTGACCCCGGGGCGGGCGGAGCCTTCGGGCCCGTCCGCCCCTCCTCTCCTGCACGAGCTGTACCCACGCGGCGCTCTCCACTGCTCGAAGAAAAGGTGACGGGAATGTCTGCACCCCTCCCTACGCTGTGTGCTGTGGGGCACGGAGGAAGGCGGTAGGCATGGAGGGACTCGAAGTCACGGTCCTGCTCGGACTGGCGATGCTGGTGGGCACCGTCCTCGCGCCGCGCTTGCGCGTCGCGACGCCGCTGGTGCTGCTCGTCATCGGCCTCGCCTTGGGGTTCATCCCGGAGCTTCGGGCGATCGAGCTTCCGCCCGAGACGGTGCTGCTGCTGTTCCTCCCGGTCATGCTTTTCCGCGAGGCGTGGACCACCTCGATGCGCTCCGTCCGCCGCTCACTGCGCTACATCGTGCCGATGAGCACGCTCTTGGTCGTGGCATCCGCCTTCGCCGTCGCCGGAGTCGCCACCTGGATGGGCGTGCCGTGGGAGGCCGCGCTCGTCATCGGAGCCGCGGTCGCCCCGCCCGACGCGACGGCGGTCGCCGCTTTAGGCCGGCTGCTCCCCGCCAAGACGTTCATGAAGCTCAAGGCCGAGAGCCTCACGAACGACGGAACGGCCCTCGTCCTGTACGCGATCGCGGTGTCCCTGCTGCTCGGCGGGCAGGTCACCCCCTGGTCGATCACCGGCATGGTGCTGCTGTCGTACCTCGGCGGCGCGGCCGCCGGCATCGCGGTCGCCGCGTTGGCGTACTTCGCCCTGCGCCGCATGCAGTCGACCCTCACCATCAACCTGACGATGCTGCTCGTGCCGTTCGTGTCGTTCCTGCTCGCCGAGGTGATCCATGCCTCCGGTGTGCTCGCGGTCGTCTTCGCGGGCCTCATCGTGGCCTGGGTGTCGCCTCGGATCACCACCGCGATGTCTCGTCGAGCCGCGGATGCCACCTGGCCCTTCGGCGTCTACCTGCTCAACGGTGCGCTGTTCGTGCTGATCGGCCTCGAGGTCCAGCTCGTGCTGCACGAGATCTCTCCGTCGGAGATCGGGATGCTGTCGCTGATCACCGTGGCGGCCTGGATCGCGCTCTTCCTCGTGCGCTACCTCTTCCAGTGGCTGTTCAGCCCGTTCTCCCGACCCCCGGCCGGGTCGACGCGGTCGCTCCGACACCGTTCTCGTCTGGTGAGCACGGTCGCGGGATTCCGCGGAGCGGTCTCTCTCGCGATCGCCCTGTCGGTGCCGATCACGACCGACAGCGGGGCGCCGGTCGCCGGACGCGACTCCGTGGTGTTCGTCACCGCGGGAGTCATCGTGCTGACACTCCTCGTGCAGGGGCCGCTGCTGCCCGTCGTCATCCGCTGGGCCAAGCTCCCGAACGACGACGCCGCGATCGAGGAGTACGAGCTCGCCGAGCGCGCCATCTCGGGTGCCGCTCTGGCTGCCCTCGACGACCTCGCCGTCGAGCACGGGATCAGCGACCGCGTGCGCGATCGCGCGCGCCGCGAGGGATACGAGCGTCTCGAACTCGCCAACGCGCGCGCCGTCGCGCGTCAGCGGGCGATCGAGGAGCGCGACCTCGCCGAACTCGATGCGTCGCTGGATTCGTCGCTCGACGACGAGAGCGACGGGTCCGCGTCGTCGACGATGGGCCCCGTGCCTCCGGCCGGCATCGATGACGAGGGACGGCAGAGCTCCGGCGGGCTCGAGATGATCGCGGTGAGCGACGACATCGACGTGACGCAGCGCTCCCCCCTCGTCCGGCACAAGGAAGCGACGCGGCTGCGCTTGGCGATCCTCGACCGCAAGAGAGAGGTCCTACTGCGCCTGCGCCGAGAGGGCACGATCGACGACCTCGTGGCGCGGAAGATCCTCGCGAACCTCGACCTCGAAGAGATCCGCACGCGCGGCATCGAGAAGGCGAGCGACTGAGCGCGAGACGGTGACAGGGGCACCTGCCGGGACCCCCTCAGACCCGTCGCGGAACCCGCCACCCGTCGGCCCGCGCCCGCGGTTCTTCCGCCGCCTGGCGGACGACGGCGCGGAGCTTCGCGCGCACAATCGAGGAGGACGCGACGACACGTCCCCGACGAAGGAGTCACCATGGCCGCCAGCGGCATCCCGAACCGTCCTCCCTTCGACCCCGAACTCGAGACGATGCTCGGCGTGATCAACGAGCTGGCGCCCCCGACCCTGACCGCCGAGATGCTGCCCCTCATGCGGATGGGCAGCCTTCCCGGGATGCCGACGCGCGACGAGATCCTCGAAACCGCCGACCTGCAATCCCGCGACGTGACGATCCTCGGCTACGAGGGAGCCGAGATCGTCGTCTCGATCGTCGAGGCGAAGGGGCGCACGGGGCGCGGCCCGGGGATCTTCCACACCCACGGCGGAGGTATGGTCTTCGGCGATCGCTTCATGGCCGTCGAGGGTTTCGGCGAGTGGCTCCATCGCTACAACGCCGTGCTCGTGACCGTCGAGTATCGGCTGGCGCCCGAGTTCCCCGACCCCTATCCGGTCGAGGACTGCTACGCGGGGCTCGTGTTGACGGCCGAGCACGCGGACGAGCTCGGCATCGAGCACGAGCGGCTCCTGATCGCCGGGGGCAGCGCCGGCGGCGGTCTCGCGGCGGGCGTCGCCCTGCTCGCGCGCGACCGGCGAGGACCGCACCTCCTCGGCCAGATGCGCCGGGATACTTCGAGCCTCGCTGACTGAGAGAGGGCGACGTCAGCCTGTGCTCCAGGGGCGGGAGAGGTCGAGGCCGATCGCGCCGGCTTCGAGGACGCGGCCGTGTCGGCGGTCTTCCCCTTCGCCCCAGGCGACGGTGCGCTCGCATCCGACGACGATCACCGCGTCGCCCTCGCCTCGCCGAGCTCAGTCAGCAGGGGTCACCGGTGTCCACCCAGGATGCTCTCCTGCCATCAAGATCTCGACGCGGTATGCGGACCCGATCTCGTCTGCAAGTCGCTGGGCGAGGAGTAGGCCGACCCGATAGTGCTCCGCTATCTCCTTCGGGTTTCCAGCCCGACCCTGACCTACGAGGTTCCAGTAGCGGAACTCTTCAACGAGGCCTGCTGATACCGGCATCATCGAAGCGTCGTCAAAGATCGGCGGGGGAAACCACACGGGAAGGTGGTCGCCGAACTCGTCGGCGACCACCTTTACGACCTGTGGCTCTTCGTGCATGAACGCGAACGTTAGCAGGAGGGGGTGCTACTTGGAATCGATGTGATGACCCGGTTCGTATCCGTGGAGAAGATTACCGATGGGTTGAAGGTGTACTCGTAGTTGCCTTGGAGGTCGTACATCAGGATGGGTGCGCTTACGCATCTGGTGTTGTTCGACCCCCGGGGAATGTCAATGAGGGGCGAACTGATGTTCGAGTCGTTCGCGAAGCTCATCAGGTCATCCCAACCTGCTCCGGTCGGATCTCCCGACGTGAGCTGCTTGATACGGTCTCGCCACTGAGACTCGTGACCTGCCGAGATGTGGTGCCATCCATGTCCCGTGTCGTTAGCCGTGCTGTGGTACCCGCACTGCAACTCGACGATCTTGGGATCAGACCCGCCCCAGTAGGTGTAGCTGGCGAGCGGGTAGTCCTCGTCGTGATTGACGAAGCACGCCGTCCAGGCGATCGGATCGTTGATCAGGAACGGAGTAACGGTGCCGTCGTCTGGTGCACTCGCGGGTTCCGGGATCAGGGGCTTGTCCTCTGATCCGAAAACAGTTCCATCGGAGACCGCGAACCACGTAGCACCGGGATGCTCGGACATCTGCTCAGCGGAGAGCGGAGGCGGAACGTCGTTCACTTCCTGGGGGGATGCCAGGGCAGCGGTCGGTACCGTCGCGGCGCCGATCGCGGAGGCGACTGCAAGAGCAGCGATTCCGCTAATCGTCCGCTTCTGCGTCTTGAAATGTTTGATCGTCTGCTGCATGTCTTACTCCTGCTCGGACGGGGGGCCCGCTGGTTGGGAGGACAACGTTATTTCCGGCTATCAGTGCCGTCGATGGGGTCAGTTCTCTTGCCTGGATGGTGCCGACGTGGGATCATCCGACCCGGCAGTAACCGCCGTGGGGTCGATATCCAGCACGGCGAAGACCCTCAGGAGAGTGTCGAGCGTGGGGTTCGCGAGGTCCCCTCCCCGCGAAAATCCTCGCTCGAGTGTGCAATACGTGATAACGGAGATCCCTGCTTCTCGGGCCACGCGCTCCTGTGACCAGGCCCTATCAGCTCGTGCGGCGTAGAGGGTGCTCCCAATCGCTACCAGCGCCCTGCGCCGCTGTTCATCGAATTGGGAATCCATAGTCATCAAAATCGCCGTGCGCCGCTGTTACGCGAATCGCGGTTAGCCAGCCAGGACGGTGAGGCCGTTTGCGTCCGCCCACGAACCACTCTGACAAAAAACCGTACATGACCCATTTGTCGTGATCACCCCCTCCCGGTCGCCGCGATCAGCCTTGCGCGGGTGCCACATCGCGACCCCGTCGGCGGATGTCGTGAGCTGATCGAGGGGAATGCGCGGACGACCTCGACGTCAGCGACCAGGCGAGGGCGGGTCGAGGTCTCGACCCGGCCGATCCCCCTGACTTAGCCGTACGAGCGATGCACGTGCCAGGCATCCCCGACACGGTAGACGTCGAATACGAAGCTCGCCCCCGCCGTGTCGGTGGCTTGGAGTCGCCAGCCCGCCGCCGGCTCATGGGGTTCAAGAGGTGCCGACCAGCCCGGCCCCTCGAGGTGCGTAGGGGTATCGGTGACGCGCCACCGCCGGCCCGCGTAGACGAGTCGCGTCGGAGTTCCGTCGACGAGCCACAGGGTGGCCGTGGGGTCGGTTGCCGTTGGCGCCATGGCAATGCGAGGGAGGCTGCGTTGGGCAGCAACCGGAGATACGCGCGCCACTACGACAGGCTGATGGACCAGCGCATCCTGGCGCAGACGGCCGCGACGGCGGGCCCGCTGCAGACGTTGTCGCCAGCGGAGCTCGAGCTGGACTCGGAGCCGGTGACGATCGACCCTCAGCCCAAGCCTGTGCGGGCGTGGGTGCGATTCGGGGCCACTCCCCTGCGCGTTGACGCCGAGGCGTGTAGGTGGACGTCGCGGGCGGTCGGGATTCGCTTCACCGTGGGGCAGGAGCAGCTGCAGGCGTGGGTCTGGAACTCGGCCGTCAGTGAGCGGTCGCCCTCGACGTCGACGACAGCCTGAGCCGGAACCACACCCGCAGCGCTCAGTCACCGAGGTCGGCGACTCTCTCGAAGCTGGGCGGCCACCCTGGGACTGGAAGGTGGTCCGCGACACCGGCGATCCGCCATTCGTCCGACGCGCGCTGGAGGAGGATGCTCACGCTGTCGACCACCTGGCCCGGTTGCCACATCGCGACGCCGTCGGCGGATGCCGTGAGCTGATCGAGAGGGATGACGTGGACGAGCTCGATGTCTGGGGCGATCGGGCGGGGGCGGGTCGAGGTCCCTATCGGCCGCTCCCCCAGCACTCCGAGAACGACCCCACGCACCTGCCGTTCGACCTCGCGGACGAGGTAGGGCCACAGTTCGTGCTCGGCGTGCTCTTGCGAGAGAGCACGGGCGAGGTCGTCGGGCTTGGGTTTACCCGGCCACATTCCGACGATGCCGCGATGCCCGGTGATCCACGCTTGCGCGTTGGCCAGGCGGAACGCGTCGGTCGTCAGCTGCCACGCGGCGGCGAAGTCACCGGCACGGAGGAGAGCGACCCACTCGCTCGCCGCGGCCCCCGGCTCGGGCCCTGAAAGATCCCCCATGTCACGCTCCGGGCCTATCCACTCACGCGCCGACCACCAGGAGTGGAACCCACGCCGCATCGATGGAAACCGCGCGCGCTGTTCACTCGCGCGCCGCGGCCGCACACGTGGTGGACATGAAGAGCAACGATCGCCCCCGCCCCTTCCTGGACACCGTTCGCGAGGCCGCGGTGGTGCTGGGCATGCTGAACGCCGCCGCGAAGCTGGTCGAGATCGTGAGTGGGATCTTCGGGCAGTGATATCTCGCGCGAATGCAACGACCCCCGAGAGGTGGGCCGAGGGATCGCCGTGTCGATGGGAGGAGGCGGCGGCAGGGTCGCGCGTCGAGTGCGGTGTCCGGTTCAGGAGCCGATCGGGCGGCCGGTGCGGAACTTGCCCTCATGTACCCGATGCTCGACGACCGCGACGCGACCGTGTCGACGCACCAGATCGAGGGCGTGGGCGTGTGGGATCGCGACAGCAACCTGCTGGGGTGGAACGCGCTCCTCGGTGCGCGACGCGGCACCGACGACGTGTCGATCTACGCCGCTCCCGCGCGCGCGACCGATCTGTCGGGCCTTCCTCCCGCGTTCATCGACTGCGGCAGCGCCGAGGTCTTCCGCGACGAGGACGTCGCCTATGCCTCGGCGATCTGGGCCGCCGGAGGACAGGCCGAGCTGCACGTGTGGCCCGGAGGTTTCCATGCGTTCGAGGGGTTCGCCCCGCAGGCGGCCCTCTCGCACGACGCCGTCGAGGCGCGGGACCGGTGGATCCGTCGGCTGCTCGGCTGAGCGGCGCCCCGGTTCGCTCCGCCGGGGGTGGTGCACGCCCGCGCCGGAGATCTGCCGCAGGCCCGCGCCGGGCATGCGCGACACACGCGCCGCGAGTCCACCGCACGCTCGCGCCGGGCATGAGCGACACGTGCGCCGCGGGTCCGCCGCACGCCCGCGCCGGGCATCCGCGACACGTGCGCCGCGGGTCCGCCGCCCGCCCGCGCCCGGGAAACACCCCGCCCTATGCTGTGTGCGACACGGCCGCGCGGGACGAAGGGGTGACGCCATGCAGGAACTCGCGGGACGCCTGAAAGTCCTCGACCCCGCCGCGAGCGAGTCGGTGAAGATCATCGAGTACTTCGACTCCCTGATCGCCGGCGGCGCGGGGGTCGAGGCGGTGGTGCGGGCGGCGGCGATCCTCGGCGGTACGACCGCGGGTGCCCGCGTGCGCGGTCGCCTCGTCGGTATCGACGCCGACGGGGCGCGTACCACGCCGACCCCGCCCCCGTCCCTCCCCGACACGGACGCCCCGAGCGTCTGGCTCCAGCGCGACACCGGAGCGGCCCTCAACGACGCCATGATCGTCGACCGCGCGCAGGTCGCCCTCGCGATCATCACCGCGCGCGCCGACCCGACCACCAGTGCGGTCGAGCGCGTCATCGATGCCGGCGTCTCGCGCGTCGACCGCGAGGCGGCCGCGCATCGCCTCCGCCTCGACGGGGAGGTCCGGGTGGTCGCCGCGCCGCCGCACTCGCGGCACGTGACGACGGCATCCACCGTCCTCGCCACCGCCGACGGCGCCGTCTGGATCGGGCTCGGCGAGGTCGTCCCACCCGACGGACCGGCCGGCACGAGCCTCGCGCGCGACCTCGACGACCTCCCCCGTGCCTGCGCCGATGCCCGCCTCGCCCTGCGGCTGGCCGACGAGCGGCACCGCGTGGTCGACGCGGGCGAGCTCGGCGTTCTCATCGAGCTGGCTCGCGCCGTCGATCCGTCGGGTCCGCGGCATCCGGATCTCGAAGTGCTCGACGCTCTCGACGCGCGGACGCTCGAAGCGCTCGACGTCGTCGTGGACTCCGAGAGCATCCGCGCGGCGGCGACGCGCCTCTCGCTGCACCACAGCAGCTTGCAGTCACGCCACGAGACCTGGACCCGACAGCTCGGCTACGACCCGCTCACCCCGCGCGGTCGCGCCCGGTTCCTCGCGGCACGGATGCTGCAGCGGCTGGGGTCAGGCACGCGCGAGTCCTGAACGAGAGGCTCAGCGCGCCACCTCCTGCACCACCCGCCGCCGTCGCCGCCCGAGCCATAGCCGCCGCCCCCAGCCGGAGCCGCCGCCGGAGCCGGAGCCGCCGCCCGAGCCCGAGCCGGAGCCTCGCCCCCGGTCAGCCCCGCGTTACCGCCATCGCGGGCGCGGCGCGCCGTTTCCCCCGGAGCCCCGCGAGCGTCGGCACGATCCCCCGCGGCACGAATAGCAGGAAGACCACCAGCACGATCCCGTATCCCGCGTACTGCAGGATCGGCCCCGCGGCCGCCGGCATGCCGGGCGTCGCGCTCAACGCGCTCAGCACCTGCAGCCAGAGGCTCAACGCGAGGGTTCCCACGACCCCGCCCCACACCGACCCGAGCCCGCCGACCACGGCCATCACGACGTAGCCGAACGAGGCGAACGGCGGGTACGTGTCCTGGCTCACGTACGGGGTGAAGAACGCCCCCAGCGCTCCCGCGAAGCCCGCGAATCCACCCGCCACCGCGAACACCGTGAGCTTGCTGCGCAGGATCGGCACCCCGCTCGACGCCGCCGCCGACTCGCTCCCGGCGAGAGCGCGGATCCCCCGACCGAACCGCGACCGCACGAGGTTGTGGCACACCACGAGCGCCGCCGCGAGCGCGGCCAGCGCGACGTACGAGTACACGCGCTGATCGGGCACGACGAACCCGGCAACCGAGAGCGGAGGGATGCCGAAGATCCCGACGCCCGCGCCGAACAGCGGGGCGGTGGCCATGACCGTCTGGATGATCAGCAGCACCGCGAGCGAGCCGAACGCGAGGTAGTGCCCGCGCAGCCGCAGGAGCGGCCAGCCCACGAGCGCGGCCACCAGCGCCCCGAGGACGGGAGCGACGATGAGCGCGAGGAGCGGAGGGATGCCGAGGGTCACGGTCCCGACCGCGACGGTGAGTCCGCCCACCGCGACGAAGGCCCCCTGGCCGAGCGACGCCTGACCGGCGTAGCCCATGAAGAGCGACAGTCCGGTGACGACGAGCGCGGTGAGCGCGGTCTGCACGAAGAACGTCTGGTCGGTCAGCAGCAGCGGAGCGATGGCGGCGACGACCGCCGCCACCGCGATGACGATGCGGGTCATTTCGCCTCCTCGGCGGTGAAGGAACGCGATCGGGCGATCATGATGGCGAGCATCATGATGAGCGCGATCTGGGTCTGGTACGAGCCGTTCGCGTAGCCCGCGACGAGCTGACCGGTCACCCCCAGGACGAGGGCGCCGACGAACGTCATCCACGGACTCCGCAGGCCCCCGAACACCGCGGCGGCGAGCGCGCTGAGCACGAACGGCAGGTCGGAGGTCACCGACACCGCGGTCGTCGGCGCGATCAGCACTCCGGCGAGACCGCCGAGCACGCCGGCGATCGTGAACGAGAGCAGGCCCATCGCCCGGGTGTCGATTCCGACGAGTCGGGCAGCCCGGGGATTGGATGCCGCGGCGGTGAGCGCGCGCCCGATGTCGGTGCGCGTGAACAGCAGGCTCATGGCGCCGAGCGTCGCCACGGCGACCGCGAGGGTCACGAGGCGCTGGGTCTCGATCTCGGCGCCGAACAGCTGGACCGTGCCACCGATCCCGGCGGGAGACACGGGGTTCTGCCCCCAGACCGCGATGATCGCGGCCGCGGCGACCAGCGACATCCCCAGCGTGATCAGCAGGGAGGTCATCGGGTGCGTGCCGGGCTTGCCGATCGCGACGGCCCCCACGACCAACCCGATGAGACCGACGACGACCACGGCCGCGAGCTCGGAGAGTCCGGGCGGGAGCCCCAACTGCCGGAACGTCTGCGAGAGGAAGGCGCCGAAGACGACGAACGAGCCCTGCGCGAAGTTCAGCACGTGGGTCACGCGGTAGACGACGACGATGCCGCTGCCCACGAGGGCGAACGACCCCGCGAGGGCGAGACCGCTGAGCAGATAGGTGGCGAGATCGCTCACGAGAGGGAGTCCTGACGGGTGGACGGGGAAGAGAGCGACGGGGAGGCGACGCGGTCGCCGCCTCGGCCCCCGGTGGTCAGCGGGTGATTCACGAGGGGTTCTCCTGTTCGTCGAAACCGCCGAGATAGGCGGCGCGCACCTCGGGGGCGGCGGCGAGTTCTGCGGTCGGCCCCTCGGCGACGATGCGACCGGCATCCAGCACGTACGCCCGAGAGCACAGGCCGAACGCGAGCCCCACCTCCTGCTCGATGAGCAGCACGGCGGTACCGCGATCGGCGTTGAGGGCGGCGAGGTGGCGCACGAGGTCGGCGGCGATGAGCGGGGCGAGTCCGAGCGACAGCTCGTCGACGACGAGGAGATCGGGCTCCGCCATCAGTGCCCGGCCCACCGCGACCATCTGCTGCTGACCGCCGGAGAGCGTGTCGGCGCGTTGGCGGCGCAGGCGCTGAAGATCGGGCAGCAGCTCGTACACGGCATCCGTCCGCCGAGACCGTCGTCGCCACGCACCGAGGCGCAGGTTGTCGTCGACGCTCAGGTCTCCGAACATCTGGCGTCCCTCGGGCACCTGGGCGACGGTTTCCTCCACACGGACGGTTCCGGATGCCGGACGCACGAGGCCGCTGACGGCGTTGACGAGCGAGGTCTTGCCGGCACCGTTCGGTCCGACCAGCGCGACGAGCTCACCCGCGTCGACCCGTAGCGAAACCCCGTCGAGCGCCGTCGCCGAGCCGTAGCGCACGACGAGGTCGTTCACCTCGAGCATCATGCGGCGGCCTCGCTTCCGAGGTAGGCGGCGATCACGGCGGGATCGCGCCGGATCTCGTCCGGTGTCCCCTCCGCGATGAGCCGGCCGAGATCGAGCACGGCGATGCGGTCGGCGAGGGCCGTGACCATCGCCACATCGTGCTCGATGAGCAGGATCGTCGTGCCGTCGTCGTGCAGCTCGCGGATGAGACCGCGGAGGTCGTCGCGCTCGTCGGTGCGCAGACCCGAGGCCGGCTCGTCCAGGAGCAGGACCCGGGGACGCGCCGTGAGAGCTCGCGCGACCTGCAGCCGACGCTGCTGACCGAGCGGGAGCTGCTCGGCGCCCCGACCGGCCCACTCGGCGAGCCCCACGCGGGCGAGGGCCTCCTCGGCATCCGCGATGATCTCCCTCTCCTCCCGGCGGTGGCGGGGAGAGCGCACCGCCGCGTCGAGAGCCCCCGACCGGGTGCGCGCGTGCGCCCCGACGGCGACGTTCTCGAGCACGGTCATGCCCGGGAACAGGCGCGCGCCCTGGAAGACGATCGCGATCCCGCGCTGCGCGCGACGGTGCGGCGGCAGCCGATCGATGCGCTGTCCGTCGAGGCGGATGACGCCCTCCTGCGCGCGGACGTGTCCGCTGATCAGGCCGAAGAGGGTGGACTTGCCCGCCCCGTTCGGCCCGATGACCCCGCGGAGCTCGCCCGGGGCGATCCGGAACGAGATGTCGCGGTTGGCGTAGACCCCGCCGAACCGGCGCGAGAGTCCCGCGAGCTCGAGCCCGGCGGAAGGGCTTTCGGCGGGTTCGATCGTGTTCACTGCGGAAGCTCGGTCGCGAACTGCTTCGTCGCGGCGTCGGTCGGAACCCACTTGCCACCCTTCGCCTCGAAGATCGCGAGCGAGGTCGCGTCGAGGCCCATGTGGTCGGTCGGGCTGTAGGAGTAGTGACCGTTCGAGGTCAGCAGGTCGGTCTTCTCGAGCGCGTCGCGGATCTTCTGCCGGTCCGTCGAGTCGGCCGCGTCGATCGCCGCGGCGAGGAGCTCGATGCCCGATGCCCCGCCGAACGCGAACTCGGGCGGGTAGGCCCCGTTGTTGGCATCCATCCACGGCTTCGCGACCGCCATGACCTTGGTCTTGTACGCGCCGCCGGGCAGCGCGTCGCCCCCGAGGGCGATGGTCGCGGCCGCCTTGACGCCCTCCGCCGCGTCTCCCGCGGGCTGGAGGTACAGGTCGGACGCCTCGGCGCCGGTGAAGTAGGTCGCGATGCCCTTGCCGGCGATCTGCTTCGTGATGATGACGGGTGCGGGTCCCGCGCCCCAGACGACGAACGCGTCGGGCTTGGCAGACACGACCTTCGTGATCAGCGGCGTGAAGTCGGTCGCGGTCTGGTCGTACGACTCGTCGAGCACGACGTCGATGCCGGCTTCCTTCGCGTATTCCGCGGTCGCCTTGTCGCCGTTGGTGCCGTAGAGGTCGCCGCCGGTGTAGCCGATCGCGAGGGTCTTCACACCCTGGCTGACCCAGTAGTCGACCAGCGCCCGCGCGTACACCGCCGGGATCGGCGGCGAGGTGAAAGCGTACGGATTGCTGCCGTCGGCGAACGCGTCGACCGGGCCGAGGGCGATCGTGGGGATTCTCGCGGACTGCGCGGTGCTGCCCACGGCGGTCGCTGCCGAGACGAAGCTGCTCGCGAGCATCGCCGAGTACGAGGGATCGGATGCCAACTGGTTGAACTGCTTCACCGACTCGGTCACGTCGGCCTTGTCGTCGACGACGGTCAGCTCGACCTGACGGCCGTCGATGCCGCCCGCGGAATTGATGTCGGCGACGACGCGCTCCGCCGCCTCCTTGTCGCCCTGGCCCAAAGCGGAGAGGAAGCCGGTGAGCGGCACCACCATGCCGATCTTCACCGGCCCGGACCCGTTGCCCGAAGCGGTGGACCCTCCTCCCGAACAGGCGGTGAGGGCGAGGACGAGGGCTGCTGTGGCGACCACGGGGACGGTTCTGCGCATGGACTTCTCCTGGTTCGTCGTTGAACGTCAGGCGCCATTGTTCGGGGGACGACGACGGTCCCGTCTATCCGTGAAATCACGTAATCCGCGGGGAAAGCATTCCGGTGAATCGAACGTCGACGGATAATGAGAACTCCCGGACGCAAGGAAGCTCCCCGTGATCAGAGAGCCCCGCAGCGAGTTCGTCGGTCGTCGGCGCGAGCTGGACGCACTCGCGGACGCGCTCGAGCGCACCCGCCTCATCACGCTCACCGGCGTGGGCGGAGTGGGCAAGACTCGCCTCGCGATGCGGCTCGCCAATGCCCACGCGCGGCGGACCTCGACGACCGTGTACTTCGTCGGGCTCGACGCGGT
Organism: Microbacterium testaceum StLB037; assembly: GCF_000202635.1. NCBI lineage: Bacteria > Bacillati > Actinomycetota > Actinomycetes > Micrococcales > Microbacteriaceae > Microbacterium > Microbacterium testaceum. The sequence goes on from NC_015125.1 coordinate 182,955, forward strand.
GAGCGACCCGCGGCGCGTCGTCGCCGCGATCGCCCAGTCGCTCCCCTTCGGCGATCTGTCGGCCCGCGACCCGCTCGAGTTCGTCGTCGACGTCCTGAGCGACGAGACCGCGCTGCTCGTCCTCGACAATTGCGAGCACGTCATCGACGCTGCGGCGTCCGTGGTCGACGAGCTGCTCGACGCCCTCCCGAACGTGACCATCGTGGCCACCAGCCGCCGGCGTCTCGACGTCGACGGAGAGCAGGTCTTCCCCGTCCCCCCTCTCGGGACCGAGGCCGCGGGCGGTGAGCCCGCCGAAGCGGTCGAGCTCTTGCTCGCACGCGCCCGCGCCGCGGATGCGGGCTTCACCCTCGCCCCCGCCGAGGTCGCCGTCGCGGAGCAGCTCTGCCTCGCGCTCGACGGCCTGCCCCTGGCCATCGAACTCGCCGCCGGCCGCCTGCGCACCCTCTCGGTGTCCGATCTCGCCCGCCGCCTCTCGCAGCGTTTCACCCTGCTGCGGGCCGGCTCGCGAGCCCCGGTCTCGCGGCAGCGGACCCTGCGCGCGGTCGTCGACTGGAGCTACGAGTTGTGCACCCCGCCCGAGCGAGCTTTGTGGGCGGCGCTCAGCGTGTTCGCCGGTCCGTTCGACCTTCCCGCGGCGGCCGCCGTCGCCGGCGGGGACGAGGCCGTGACCGTCGAGACCCTCGAGCAGCTGATCGACCAGTCGCTCGTCGAGGCCGACCGCGACTCCGGACGTTTTCACCTGCTCGAGACGATCCGCGGCTATGGGCGCGACCGCGCCGAGGAGTCTGGGGAACAGCACGACCTGGTGCGCCGTCACCTCGAGTACTACCGCGGCCTTGCGCGCCTCGCGCGCACCCACTGGTACGGCCCCGCCCAGAGACGGATCCTCGCCGGCCAACGTGCCGACCGTGCCGAATTGGATGCCGCCCTGCGCACGGCCGCGGCGACCGACACCGACGTCGCCCTCGAGCTGTTCGCCGACCTCCGCTACCACTGGGCGGTGGGCGGGTTCCTGTCGGAGGGACGCCGGTGGACGCGTCGGCTCCTTCGTCTGCCCGCTGCGTCCGCGGCATCCCGGACACCCGCGCTGCTCGTCGCGGCGTGGATCTGCGTCCTGCAGGGTGCCCTCGACGAGGCCCGGGGGCACCTCGACGAAGCGCGGGCGCTCCTGCCCTCGCTGCCGCCGGCCGACCAGGAGCGGGGCGAAGTGGAACTGCGCCGCTGGAGCGGGACGCGCGCGCTCTTCGCGGGCGAAAGCGACCTCGCCCGCGAGGAACTGAGCCGATCGATCCGGCTCGCCCGCTCCCTCGGTCGCCCCGAGGAGGCCCTGCTCGCGCAGTTCCAGCTCACGGTGGCCCTCGTGCAGAGCGAGCTGCCCGACACCCTCGAGCCCGCGCGGGACGCGCAGCATCTCGCCATCGAGATCGGCGAGCGGTGGATCCGGTCGCTCTCGCTCTGGGCCATCGGGCTCGCGCTCTACGCCGCCGGCGAGCTCGATGACGCCGAGCGCCACGCGCGCGACGCCCTCGCGATGGAGGAAGGGATCGACGACCCGGTCGGCGACTGCCTCGTGCTCGAGCTGCTCAGCTGGATCGACGCGGCGCGCTCCCCCACCGAGCGCACCGCGGTCCTGCTCGGCGCCGCGCGCAGCTGGTGGCGGCGCATCGACTCCGGTATCGCCGTGCACGGACCGCAGATGCTCGCGCAGCACGATCGCTGCGTCGCGGTCGTCCGCCAGCGCCTCGGCGAGGAGGCGTTCCAACGCCTCTCGGCCGTCGGTGAGCGTCTCTCCCCCGCCGAGGCCGCCGCGTTCGCGGGCGCTCCCGGCCGCCCCGCCGCGGGACTCAGCGCCCGCGAGAGCGAGGTGGCCGCCGGGGTGCACGAGGGACTCAGCAATCGCGAGATCGCCGAACGGCTCGTGCTCTCGGTGCGAACGGTCGACACCCACGTGCAGCGGATCCTCGCCAAGCTCGGCTTCACCTCACGGGCGCAGATCGCGGCCTGGTACCGGTCGACGCTGGTGAGCGTGCCGTAGAGCGCCCGGAGGCTTCGACACGCTCAGCCACCTCCACCGCGCCCCAGGTCCCTGAGCCCGTCGAAGGGACCGCAGGCTTCCACACGCTCAGCCACCCCCACCGCACCCCAGGTCCCTGAGCCCGTCGAAGGGACCGGAGGCTTCGACACGCTCAGCCACCTCACGCGAAGGGACCGGAGTTCCGCGTTCGGTAGTCCTACGGATACCGCCCCGCCGGAGCGCGACCGACACTGGCGAAGACGACGCCGAGGTCGTCCCCGTTCGAGGAGCCCACGCATGACCCCTTCCCCTCCCCGCATCCTTCTGGTCCACGGCGCTTGGTCGGGCCCGTGGGTGTTCGACCGCCTCGCCGCCCAGCTGGGGGAACGTGGCTTCGCCGTCGACACCGTGGCCCTGCCCAGCATCGACAGCACGGCGGACCTTTACGCCGACGCCGCCGCGATCACCGCCGCGCTCGACGCGGCCGAGGGGCCGCTGAACCTCGTCGCCCACTCCTACGGTGGAGCCCCGACCACGCAGGCCGGCGACCACCCCGCGGTCGAGCGGATCGTCTACGTCGCGGCCTTCGCCCTGGACGAGGGCGAGACCCTCCAGCAGGCGGTGGGCGGTGGCATCCCGGACTTCTGGGGAATCTCGGACGGGATGGTCTCGCTCGGGAAGTCCCGCGAGGAGCGGGTCGCGATGATCGCGGCCGACCTCCCCCCGGGCGTGCCCGTCGCGCTCGCGGAGCAGCTCGCCGACACGTTCCGCCCCCAGTCGCTCACGGCGTTCACCTCACCGGTCACGAAGGTCGCGTGGCGCACGAAGCCGACGACGTACGTCCTCACCGAGCGCGACGAGCTAGTACCGCCGCCCCTTCAGGAGCACTTCGTCGCGCGCTCGGGAGCCGACGTCGTCCGCGTCGACACGGGCCACACCCCCTTCGAAGACGACCCCGTGTGGTTCGCCGGCGTCCTCGCCGACATCATCACCCCGGCGGAGGTGGCGCGATGAGCCTCACGGTCACGACCGCCCCCGGCCGCCTGTTCATCGACGGACGGTGGGCGGATGCCACGGACGGCGGCCGCATGGACGTCATCGCCCCGTCCACCGGCGAGAAGATCACCGACGTCGCCCGCGGCACGACCGCCGACGTCGACGCCGCCGTCGCCGCCGCGCGCCGCGCGTTCGACGAGGGACCCTGGCCGCGGATGTCGAGCCGCGAGCGTGCCCGCATCCTGCAGCGCGCGTACGCCCTCATGCGGGAGCGCAGCGAAGAGCTCGCGGCCGCCGAGAGCCTCGACGTCGGCAAGCCCATCACCTTCGCCCGCGTCGTCGACGTCAACAACGCCGCCGAGCTCTACGAGTACTACGCTGCCCTCGGCCACCGCCTCGACGGCGACGTGCGCGAGATCGCCGCCGACGCCCACGCGTACGTCCGGAACGAACCGCTCGGGGTGGTCGCTGCGATCACGCCGTTCAACTTCCCGCTGATCCTGTCGAGCACGAAGATCGCCCCCGCCCTCGTCGCGGGCAACACCGTGGTGCACAAGCCGGCGAGCGACACCCCGTTGAGCGCCCTGCTCATGGCGGAACTGCTGCGCGACGCCGGCGTCCCCGACGGCGTGTTCAACGTCGTCACCGGCCCGGGGTCGACGCTCGGCGACCACCTCGTCTCGCACCCCGACGTCGACAAGGTCGCGTTCACGGGCTCGACCGAGATCGGCGCGCACGCGGCAGCCCTCGCCGGTCGGACGCTCAAGCCCTTCACCGCGGAGCTCGGCGGCAACGCGGCGAACATCCTCTTCGCCGACGCCGACCTCGACCGCGCGATCCACACCGTCATCTCGGCGTTCGTGTTCAACGCGGGGCAGTTCTGCATGGCGGGACCGCGTCTGCTGGTGGAGCGTCCGATCTACGGGGTGGTGCTCGGCATCCTGAAGGATGCCGTGCCGCACGTGCCGTTCGGCGACATCGACGACCCGGCCACCGTGATCGGACCGGTCGCCAGTCGCACCCAGCTCGACAAGGTCACCGCGATGGTCGACCGGGCGCGCGCCGCGGGCGCGCGGGTCGTGACGGGCGGGCACGCCGTCGAGCGCGACGGCGGGTTCTACTACGCCCCCACTGTCCTCGCCGACCTCGATCCCGACGCCGAGGTCGTCGTGGACGAGGTGTTCGGCCCGGTCCTCACCGTGCAGCCCTTCGACACCGAGGACGAGGCCATCGCCCTCGCGAACGGCACGAAGTACGGTCTCGCCAGCGGCATCCAGACCGCCGATCTCGCCCGGGCGCATCGCATCGCCGGGCGTCTGCGGGCCGGCATCACCTGGGTGAACGGATGGGCGATCCTCGATCCGGCCGTACCGTTCGGCGGGGTGAAGGCCTCCGGCTGGGGGCGCGAGGGCGGGCCGGAAGCCCTGCAGTCGTACCAGAAGGCCCACTCGATCGTGTTCGACCTCGGCGGTGCGCAGTGACCGCGGGACGAGCGGCGATCGTCGAGGAGGGCCGGGACGGCGCAGCCCTCGGGACCCGAACGATCTCGGTCGCCGACGTCGACTACGCCGAACCCGGCCACGGCGAGGTGCTCGTGCGCCTGACGGCGACCGGCCTCTGCCACACCGATCTCGGGGTGCTGGCCGGCGGCATCCCGTTCCCCACCCCGGGGATCATCGGGCACGAGGGGGCCGGGCGCGTCGAGAGCGTCGGGCCGGGTGTGCGCGGGGTGAGCCCCGGGGATGCCGTGCTCCTGAGCTTCACCTCGTGCGGGGCGTGCGCAGCCTGCGCCGGCGCGCATCCCGCGTACTGCGAGACGTGGCTGCCGCGGAATCTCCTCGGCGGTATCCGCGAGGCGGACTCGGGCGGAATCGCCCGCGACGGGGAGCCGGTCGCGGCGCACTTCTTCGGGCAGTCCTCGTTCGGGACGTACGCGATCGCCGACGAGCGCTCCCTCGTGCGCGTCGCCGACGACGCCGACCTCGCCGTGCTCGCCCCGCTCGGCTGCGGGGTGCTGACGGGATTCGGCTCGATGTGGAACGTGCTCGACCCCGGTCCCTCCGACGTGGTCGCGGTGTACGGCACCGGAGCGGTCGGGCTCTCGGCCGTCATGGCCGCAGCGACCCGGGCGCCCGCGCGCCTCATCGCGATCGACCGGGTGGCCTCGCGTCTCGACCTCGCTCGAGAGCTCGGGGCGACGGACACGATCGACGCCGCGCACGAGGACGTCGCCGCGCGTCTGGCCGAGCTGACCGACGGACGCGGGGTCACGCTGAGCTTCGACACGACGGGTCACCCGGGCGTCGCACGCTCGGCCCTCGACGCCGCCGCCGCGCGCGGAACGGTGCTCGTGTGCGGCGCGCCCCCGCCCGGAACCGAGATCCCGGTCGACATCCAGGGCATCCTCACCGGGAAGATCCTCCGGGGAGTGACGATGGGCGACGCGGATCCGCGCGAGCTGATCCCGCGCCTGGTCGCCCTGCACGCCGAGGGACGCCTGCCGCTGGAGAAGCTCGAGCGGCAGTACGCCCTCGACGACATCGCCCAGGCCATCGACGACATGCACCACGGGCGGACGGTCAAGCCGGTCATCGTGTACTGAGCACCGGATGCCGTGCGCCCGGCGATTCGGCCGCTCGCCCTCGCGCGCGGCATCCGCGTTCCGGCCATAATCGCTGCATGTACGGAGAACGACTCGCTCGTTGGGAGAGGACGGTGGAGTGGCCGCTGGTCATCGCGGCGCTCCTCTTCCTCGCCGCGTACGCGGCCCAGATCCTCGCCACGCCGGAGGGCGTCGTCGAGACCGTGGCCGAGGTGGTGCTGAAAGCGACGTGGGCGCTCTTCCTGCTCGACTACGTCGTGCGCCTGGCGATCGCCGAACACCGGTGGAGGTGGTTCTGGCGGCACCTGCTCGACCTCGCGATCGTCGCCCTCCCGGTGTTCCGCCCCCTCCGGCTCATGCGGTTCTTCACGATCATCGCGCTCATCCAGCGCAATACCGGAACGATGCTGCGCGGACGCGTGGCGCTGTTCACCATCGGAGCGACAGCCCTGACGGTGTTCGTCGCCGCGCTGGCCGTGTACGACGCCGAACAGCGCAGCGGCGGACCCATCTCGACCTTCGGCGACGCCGTGTGGTGGGCGTTCGAGACCATCACGACCGTGGGCTACGGCGACTACTACCCCGTCACGGTGACCGGACGCATCGTCGCGGTGGGCCTCATGGTGGGCGGGATCGCGCTGATCGGCGTGGTCACGGCGACCCTCGCCTCGTGGATCGTGCAGCGCGTCTCGGTCGAAGCCGAGGAGGCGTCGGCCGCCACCGAGACGCAGGTCGAGGCGCTGCGCGGAGAGATCGCCGAGCTGAAGCAGATGCTGCGGGAGGCGCCGCGGGCGTAGCGCCCCGGGCGTAGCGCCCGCGGGTAGCGCTCCGGGCGTAGCGCCCGCGAGTGGCGTCCCGGCCCGTAGCGTCCCGGGCGCAGCGTCCCGGGCCCTAGCGTCCCGGGCCGTAGCGCCCCGCGTTTAGTCGAGCGGGCGCAGGGCGTCCGCCGCGCGATCCAGCGCGGCCTGACCGCCCCGCGCGAGGATCGCCCGCTCCTCGGGATGGTCGCGGAAGAAGCGGACGATCGCGGCGACCTGATTCGGATCGGAGCCGAGGTACCGCATCGACGCGGTGACAGGGACGTACCCGTCCTTCATCGTCAACGTGAGCGCTGCCGGCGGTCCGTCGACGCCGACCTCGCCCACCTCGTCCCACGACCACGCGAGGTCGCCGCGCGCACGGATCCCCCGGATGCCGTCGACCGTGAGCCGCAGTCCCGCGGGAACGCGCAGCCTCCAGATCATCACCGCCAGACAGATCGCCGAGAACACCGGGAGAAGGAGCGGAGAGCGGCGCGGACTGAGGGCCTCGCCCGCGTCCCCGATGACGACGACGGCGACCGCCGGCAGGGCCAGCAGCAGGAGGATCGCGACGAGGAACGCGGTCGGCCATACCGGGGGCCGGAAGCGCAGGCCCGGACCGCGCGTGTCGATGCGGACGACCCCGGTCTCGAGCAGTCGGCGCAGGCACCCGACGTAAGCGGCGATCGCGACGAGGAGCAGCGAGAACGCACCGAACAAGAGACGGATGCCGAGATCATCGGCGACCGCGACGATCAGGACGAGGCCCGCGGCGATCGCGATCGTCACCCCTTGCACCACGGAAAGACGCCGCGCGTCCCCCGCGAGCGGAATATGGGCGCGGCCGTCGGAAAGTCTTCTCATCAGGATCTTCTTCATCGCAACCTGCTCCCTCCCTCCGCCGAACCGTATCGCATTCCGCTCGGGGAATGCGGGCCCTGACCACCGACGCGGATTCGCCCCCGGGGCGCTCGATGTCGTTTCGCGGCCGAGGGTGCTTGCTAAGGTAACCCTTGCCTAAGCTTCAGCTCCCGGCATCCCCCATCCGAAAGGACATCTCGCCATGCCCTCACACCGTTCCTCCCGGCGCCTCGCCCTCCTCGCCGCGGCCACCGGTCTCGCGCTCGCCCTTTCCGGCTGCGCCGGTGGAGCCGACGCGTCTCTCGCCGAGAGCTCGGCGTCGACCCACGAGGTGACGCATGCCCGCGGGACGACCGCCGTCTCGACCGCGCCGCAGCGCGTCGTCACCCTCGAGCCGCTCGAACTCGACACCGCGGTGTCGGTCGGCATCACCCCGGTGGGCGCGGCCGTGGCGAACATGGTGAACGGCGTGCCGAGCTACCTCGGCGTCGAGGGCGTCACCCCCGTCGGCACGGTGAGCGAGCCCGACCTCGAGGCGATCGCCGCGCTCAAGCCCGACCTCATCCTCGGCACCGAATCGCGCCACTCCGCTCTGTACGACCAGCTCAGCGCGATCGCCCCGACGGTGTTCATCGCCACGCAGGCCGACCCGTGGCGCGACAACGCCGCGCTCATCGGCGACGCCCTCGGCCGCGAGGACGACGTGAAGAAGGCCGTGGATGCCGTGGACCAGCGCTGCGACGAGATCAAGGCCGCGCACGACCTCGCCGGGAAGACCGCCGAGATGATCCGCCCGCGCGACGAGACGACGCTGAGCCTGTACGGCCCGGTCTCGTTCGCCGGCAGCCTGCTCGAGTGCGTCGGCTACACGATCCCCGACCACGCCTGGGAAGACGGCCTGCAGGCCGACATCTCGCCCGAGAACATCGCGAGCGCGACGGCGGACGCCGTGTTCGTCACCACCGCCGACGTGAACGACCCCTCCACCGTTCCCGCGGCGATCTCGCAGAACGCCGCCGCGTTCCCGGTCGTGACCCTCGTCGACACGAGCACGTGGGTCGCCGGTGTCGGACCGAAGGGCGCACAGTCGGTGCTGGACGACATCGAGACCTTCCTCGCATCGGGGAAATGACCTCGGTCGTCCCCCCGCGGGTGTCGGACACGGCACCCGGATCCCCACGGATCGGTCGGACCGCCATCGGCACTCTCGTGCTGGTGGCGGTCCTCGCCGTGTCCGTCGCCCTCTCGCTCATGATCGGCGCGAACCCCCTCCCCTGGCACGCGGTGTGGGCGTCGCTCACCGGGGCGGGCACACCCGACACCGACTTCGTGGTCCTGGGGCTCCGCGTCCCCCGCACGATCGCGGGGGTCGTCGCCGGAGCCGCACTCGGGGTCGCCGGGGCCCTCATGCAGGCGTTCTCGCGCAACCCGCTCGCCGACCCCGGCATCCTCGGCGTCAACGCCGGGGCCGCGTTCGCCGTCGCCCTCACGGTGGCGCTGTTCGGCATCCAGAGCTCTCTCCTGCTCATCTGGCCGGCGTTCCTCGGGGCGCTGGTCGTGACCGTCGCCGTCGCCCTGGTCGGTTCGTCGGGCCGGGGACCGGCCGATCCGATCCGCCTCACGCTCGCGGGCGTCGCCGTCGGCGCGGTGCTCTCGGGCATCACCTCGGGCATGATGCTGAGCAACCCCGACGCCTTCGACCTCATGCGCGGATGGAACGCCGGATCGCTGCTGGGACGCGGGCTCGACATCGTCCTCCCGGTCGTGCCGTTCATCGCGGCGGGCCTCGCGGTGGCGTTCGTGCTCGGGCGCCCCCTCAACGCCCTCGCGCTCGGCGACGACCTCGCCCGCGCGCAGGGCATTCCCGTCGGCGCAGTACGGGTGGCATCCATCGCCGCGATCACCGTCCTCGCGGCAGCGGCGACCGCCCTCGTCGGGCCCCTGTCGTTCGTCGGTCTCATGGTGCCGCACGTCGTGCGGTGGATCGTCGGACCCGATCAGCGCCGCATCCTCCCCCTCAGCGCCCTCGCCGCGCCCATCGTCGTGCTGCTGGCCGACGTGCTCGGTCGCGTGATCATCGCCCCCGCCGAGGTGCCCGCGGGGATCGTGACCGCGTTCGTCGGCGCGCCCGTCCTCATCGCGCTCGCGCGGCGGCGGAGAGCGAGCACCCTGTGACGGCCGTCGACGTGGGATACCGCCGGGTGCACCTCGGCGCGCTGCCGGTGCGGCTGCGGAGCATCGTCGTCGGGGCGGCGGTGCTCGCAGCCGTCGTCGTGCTCGCGGTGCTCTCGCTCGGCTGGGGCACGTATCCGGTGGCTCCGGATGCCGTCGTCCGCGCCCTCCTCGGAGCGGGCGACGCCCTCGACACCACCGTGGTCGTCGGCTGGCGTCTCCCCCGCGTGCTCGCCGCCGTCACCCTGGGCGCGCTGCTGGCGATCGCCGGGGCCCTGTTCCAGACGGTGACGCGCAACCCGCTCGCGAGTCCCGACATCCTGGGGCTGTCGAACGGCGCCTTCACCGGCATGCTGCTGACGCTCGTGCTCGTCTCGGCGTCGTGGCCGGCGCGGGCGGTGGGAGCGCTGATCGGATGCCTCGTGGCATCCGTCGTCATCTGGTTCCTGTCGTATCGCGGGGGCGTCCAGGGCTTCCGGCTCATCGTCGTGGGCATCGGCGTCTCGGCGATGCTCGCCTCGCTCAACACGTGGATGCTGCTGCAGGTCGAGCTCGAGACCGCGATGTTCGCGTCGGCTTGGGGGCACGGGACGCTCAACGGCGTGACCGGCGAGGCCCTCGGCGGGGTACTGCTGTGCGCCGCGCCCTTCGCCCTCGGCGCCTTCGCGCTGGTGCGGGCGCTGCGCCAACTGGAGCTCGGTGACGACATGGCCGCCGCCTCGGGCGTGCGCCCGCACCTCGTGCGCACGCTCGCGCTCCTCGCCGGTGTCGTGCTGGTGGCCGCGGCCACCGCGATCGCCGGTCCCATCGCGTTCGTCGCCCTCGCCGCCCCGCAGATCGCGCGGCGGCTCGCCCGCACGCCGTCACTCTCGCTCGCGCTGTCGGCGCTCGTCGGGGCCCTGCTGCTCCTGGGCTCGGACGCCGTCGCGCAGCACCTGCTGCCGGTGACCCTCCCCGTCGGCGTCGTCACCGTCTCGGTGGGCGGCGCCTATCTCATCGTCATGATCGTTACGGAGATCCGCCGCCGTGTCTGACCCCTCCCGCCTCGAAGCCCGCTCCGTCTCGCTCGCGTACGACGGCACCACGGTCGTCCCCGAGCTGAGCGTCGCCGTACCGCCCGGTTCGTTCACCGTGATCATCGGTCCCAACGCCTGCGGCAAATCGACGCTCCTGCGCGGACTGTCGCGCTTGCTCGCACCGGCCGCCGGGAGCGTGGTGCTCGACGGCCGTGACATCTCGAGCTACCCCGCGAAAGAGGTGGCGCGCCGCCTCGGACTCCTTCCGCAGACAGCCCTCGCCCCCGACGGCATCACCGTCGCCGACCTCGTCGGCCGCGGCCGCTACCCGCACCAGTCGCTCCTGCGCCAGTGGTCGAGCGCCGACGAGATCGCGGTGAAGGAGGCTCTGGATGCCACGGGCACCGCCGACCTCTCCACTCGCCCGGTCGATGCCCTGTCGGGTGGGCAACGTCAGCGCGTCTGGGTCGCGATGGTGCTCGCTCAGCAGACCGACCTGCTGCTCCTCGACGAACCGACGACCTACCTCGACGTCGCGCACCAGGTCGAGCTGATGGAGCTGTTCGCCGAGCTCAACGCGCGCGGGCGCACGGTCGTCGCGGTGTTGCACGACCTCAACCACGCCGCCCGGTACGCGAGCCACATCATCGCGATGCGCGACGGCCGCATCGTCGCCGAGGGCGCCCCGCGCGAGGTCATCACGACCGAGCGCGTCGAGGAGGTCTACGGCCTCCCCAACGTCGTGATCGACGATCCGGTGACGGGCGGGCCGCTGGTCGTGCCGCTGCGGGGTGGGGCGTTCGCGGCTCGGGCCGCCGAGGCGGCGGCGGAGCTCGACGCGTGAGCGGGGAGCGGATGCCAGGAGCCGGGACCCGTCCGTGGGAGTACAGCGCCTTCCCGGTCACCGTCGCCCGGCGCGAGATGATCTCGCCGAGCTTCCTGCGTCTCACCTTCGCCGGTGACGCGCTGCAGCACTTCGCACCGTGGGGCGTCGACCAGCGGATCAAGCTCGTGCTGCCTCTGCCGGACGGCGGGCTCGCCGACTTCGGTCTGCTCGCCGATCCGACGCCGCACCCCTCCGCCTGGTACACCCGGTGGAAGGCGCTGCCGCCGGACGAACGCAACGTGCTCCGCACCTACACGCCCGCCGCGATCCGCCCCGAGGCCGGCGAGATCGACGTCGACATCTACCTGCACTCCCCCGACGGTCCGGCCTCTCGGTGGGCGCGCGGAGCGCGCGTGGGCGAGACGCTCGTGATCACGGGCCCCGACATCCGGAACGGGTGGACGGGGTACGGCATCCATTGGCAACCGCCCGAGGAGTACACCTCGTTCCTCCTCGTCGCGGATGAGACGGCGATCCCCGCCGTCCGGAACATCGCCCTCTCCCTGCCGCCCACCGCGCGCGGTATCGCGATCGTCGAGATCGGTGACCACGCCGACGACGTCACCGTCGCAGGCCTCAGCCCGCAGGTCGACGTGCGGGTCGTCGGGCGCGGCAAGACCGAGGACGCCGTGCGCGCCTGGGCCACGCCCGACGTCGACGTCGCCTGGCTCGCCGGGGAATCGGGTGTCGTCACGACCTCCCGACGCGTGCTCGTCCGCGAGGTCGGCGTGCCCCGCGAGCGCGTCGCGTTCCTCGGGTACTGGCGCGAGGGCGGGGCGCTGGTCGACTGACGCCGTACCGCTCGGGGCGGCGGGGCGTCGGGGCGGGCGGGGCTCGGGGCGGGGGCCGCGAGGCGCAAGGCGCGGGGCGCGTGGCGCGTGCGAAACTCCTGAGTTTCCGAGTCCTCGAACCGACGAACGGCCCCTCGCGGCCACCGCGAGCCGGATTCTCAGGAGTTTCGCGCGGCGGGTCGCCCTCCGAGCACCGCCTTCGCGCCGGCAGAACGCCGGTAGACGTCCCGCGTCACCGCGAAGCCCGGGCGACCAGCCCGACCACCCCGCGAACCACGCCGATCAGGACGACGAGGCCCGCCACCGCCGCGAGCACACCCACCGCCACGCCGGGCACACGTGCGCCAGTGAACAGCGCGGCGACCAGCGTCACCGCTGCCATCAGCGACAGGGCGACCCGCGACCCGGTGCTCGGGTACTCCGTGCTCGGTGCGCTGACGACCATCACGACCGTCGCGAGACTCGCCACGAGGCCACCGATCCAACAGCCGACGCGCAGCGGCCAGGCGAGCACCGCGGGGACCCGGGCAAGGGATTCGACGCCCTCGAAGGCGTCCTCGCGGCCGAGGGTGAGGATCATCGTCGCGAGAAGGAGAAGCTCGGCCGCCAGTAGCAGAACGTACGCGCCCCACGCCGCGCTCGGAGGACCGGACAGCACTCCCACGGGAATTGCGACGGCCGCCCCCACCGCGGCGAAGAGGGACGCCACGCTCCACGTCGTCGTCATTTCTCTCCCGCCGGGTCCTTCCCGCTCGGTCGCGCACGTGACGACGCCAGCATAAACGCGGAGAACGGGACGGTTCGCGTCATCAGGATGACACCCGCCAGCTCCGCAACCTCCCGGGCGTGGGCTGAGGAGCCCCGGCATCCTGAATCGATCGCGCGCCAGCGCGACGGATCCCGCGCCGACGGTCGGGGCTCGCCTCAGGGCGCGGGCGGCAGATCGGGGAAGAGCGGCGGCTCCTGGCGGTGATGCGTCCGCTGCTCGAACGCGTAGGCGAGACCGAAGAGCTTTTCCTCGGCGTAGGGTCCGGCGAGGAACTCCAGCCCTTCGGGGAACCCGGCGTACGCGGGCGCCTCCGGCGGGAGCGGAGCGAGCCCCATCGGGACCGTGATCGCGGGATATCCGGTGAAAGCGCTGATGATGTTGTTGCTTCCCGCGGTTCCGACGGTCCCCGAGGTGCTCGGGTAGACGATCGCATCGAGGTCGTTCTCCGCCATCAGCTGGTCGACGCGATCCCGCATCGATCGCTGCAAGACGAGGAAGTCGGCGGTGAACTTCTCGCGCTCGGCGGCCGTGGTCGATGCCCACTCCCGGACCGTCTCTCCCGGGAAACTCGAGAGGGGGGTGCCGGCCTTCTCCGCGTCGATGATCTTCTGCGCCAGATCGAGGAAGGTGTACCCCGGCTTGTAGAACGTGTCCAGGTACATGTCCATGTCGTGCGCGAAGGACCGACTCCCGTGCACGCCGTCCAGACCGATGCCGTACTCGCCGATGTCGACGACCGTGGCCCCGGCGGTCTCGAGGTCGGCGCGCGCCTCGGTGACGAGGGCGAGCGACCCCGGCTGCTTCTCATCCCACCCGAAGCCCGACAGATACCCGACGCGTGCGCCCCGGAGAGCCTCCGGATCGAGCGCTTGCGCATAGGACACGGGCTTGTGTGCGTCCGCGGGGGCCGTCATCGGATCGGCGGGGTCGGTTCCCGCGAGCGCATCCAGGGCGAGAGCCGCGTCCGAGACGTTTCGGGTCATCGGGCCGATGGTGTCGCGGTACTCGTCGAGCGGGATGACGCCCTCGCGACTCACGAGCCCGGTGGTCGGACGCAGGCCGACGAGCCCGTTGGTAGACGCAGGGACGCGGATCGAGCCGCCGGTATCGGTGCCGAGACCGACGACCCCGAGGTTCGCGGAGATGGATGCGCCGGTACCGCCGCTCGAACCGCCCGGGGGCAGAGCGAGACCGAAGGGGTTCCTCGTCGAGCCGTAGGCGCTGTCCGACACCGTGGTGTGCTGCGCGAACTCCGACAGGTTGGCCTTCGCGATCACGATGGCCCCCATCGCTTTCAGTCGCTCGATGGCGTCGGCATCCGTCGACGTGACATTGTCGGCCAGGCAGCCGCAGCCCGCGGTGGTGGCCAGGCCCGCCAGGTTGATGTTGTCTTTCGCGATGATCGGGATGCCGTGCAGGATGCTGCGCGGCCCGGTCGCCGCCCGCTCCGCGTCGAGGGCCGCCGCTTCGGCCATGGCCGTCGGATTGGTCGCGATGATGGACGCGAGCGCCGCGTCCGGCTCGAACGGATCGAGGCCCGTCGTGCGGTCGTAGGCGGCGATGCGACGCAGGTACTGCGCCGTCAGCTCCTGGGAGGTGAGCACCCCGGCCGTCATCGCCTTCTGGATCGCGACGACGTCGGTCTCCTGCAGGTCGAAGGGGTCGTCGTCGTAGACGAACCGCTTCGAGAGCGCGGCGACGTCGGCGACCGTGATGACACCGTCCTGATCCGCGTCGGCGGGCGCGACGGCATCCCACCCGGGGTCGCCGACCTTCCGCCCGACGGCGCTCATGAGGACGGACAGGTCGTCGCGATCGACCTTCGCGTCGCCGGTGAGTTCGCCCCGCTGATACGCCGGGGCGAGGTAGCTGACCGAGTCGGTGTCGGCGTGCGCCGGCACCACCGTCCCGAACACCAGCGCGGCCGCGGTGAGTGCGGTCACCACGGTCCCGATCGTCGTCCTTCTCACGGGTGTTCCTTTCACCGCGGCCGTGGCGGGGGCGGAGCGGGGAGCGTTCATGCCCGGCCTCCGTGATCGCCCGCGGCACGGCGGGACCGACGTCTCATCAGCACGATCGCGGCGCCCCCGAGCACGACGACGACCGCGGCGAGCCCCCACACGAGGGCTGCGGTCGAGTCCGCGGACGTCGGCGCCGCGTCGGCGGCGGCATCCTGCGTGTCGCCGTCGGCTCCGGCGGAGGGGGTGGCCGAGGCTCGGGGAGCGGATGTCGCTCCGTCCGCCGCGCGGATCGTGATCGGGAGCGACGCCACCGCGAGCCCCCGCGCCAGGACGACGATCTCGTGCTCCCCGGTCGGCGCGGCGGCGGGGATCGTCGCCTCCAGGAGGAACGACCCCGCCTCGTCCGTCGTCGCCTCGCCCAAGAGGAGCGGGTCGGAGTGCAGTTCGACCCGGTGGGCGGCATCCGGGGTCAGTCCGCGGACCGTCAGGGTGATCGTCTCGCCGACCCGCGGGGTGAGCGACGAAGCCGTGATCCTCGGCGGCGTCGCGGTCGGGGCCGCGGACGACTGCGGAGCCGAACCGCGGAAAGTCGTGTCCCCGCCGCGCGGCACACCCGAGCCGTATCCCGTCACCGAGACGGTGGGCGGCACGGCCTGCTCGCCCGGCGCGGACGGCTCGGGCGTCGACGGCGAGGAGGCGACCGTGTACGTCAGGCCGATCGACGGCGCGAGGGTCGTGCCGACCAGGGCGGAGTCGACGAGCGTGACCTGGTCGATACGAAGGAGCGCCTCGCCCGGCCCCTTCGCGACGAAGCCCAGCGACCCCAGGGAAAGATCACCGGTTCGGCCGCTCGAGGTCCCCAGACGCGTGACGGTGAAGTCGATCGCCCCCTCGACGCCCGAGACGCTGAACATGCCCGGGAAGTCCGAGGTCACCGCGCCGGGGTCGAGAGCGACCCGGTCGGCGTCGTAGGCGATGCGCACCGTCGCGGCGTAGAGGTCGGTCGCCCCGGTCACGCCGAGGTCGAGTGCGAGGGTGTCTCCCGTCGCGCCTTCCTCGGCGGACAGCGTCGCCCTCAGCGTCGGGGAGGACTCGGCGGCCATCGCGGCGGGTGTCGCGGAGCCGAGGAACGTGATCGCCCCGATCATTGACAGCAGGGGAACGAGCCAGCGGCTTCGGAGTCGCGGCATGCGATGGGCCTCACGGTCGGCGGGGAAAGCGCGTCGGTTTCGCCGACTTCGCCCACGATACTGTGAATCCGAGGCGCCAAGCGTGACGGGCGATCTTGGCGCGGCTCAACGATCGGCGGACGTAAATCTGGTTTGCCGTCATCTCGACCGTCTGCGCGATTCCGCGCCGCCGACCACGAGTTATCCGACACGGTCCTTCACAACGTGTGCGCCGGACGCCGGGATCTTGGAGCTAGCTCGACCGGTCGTGTCCCCGCCAAGCGAACCTGGCGGGGACACGAAGCGACCTGCGGACAGGCGGAGGCGGCCTACGGAGCGAGGTCCTTGATGGTCAGCGTCTCAGGCAGCGTGTCGCCCTCGTCGTAGGGGCCGTGGGTGAATGCCAGATCGCTACCGCGGGAGGCGACATCGTCGGGAGCCTCGAAGACGCCCGCCGAGCCACCCGTGACGTAGTACTGTGACGCAGCCTCACCTTCCAGCATGGATGGGGTGAGGAACAGGAGATACTTTTCTCCGGTTTTCAGGATGGGCGCGGGGGTCTCCATCTCGGCGGTGCCCATCTGCCTTACGACGATCTGATTCCCAGGCTTCGCCGCCGTGGCCGTCACTCCCTCGGGAAGCTCGCGGGCGAGCCCTGTCGGTGCGAACGTGCTGATGAGCGAGACAGTGGACAGCGTGTAGGGGATGTCCCTGTCGCTTGACGCCGCGAGGACTTCCTGGCCCGTCACTTCGACCGCCGCCACCAGGGAACTGTCGGCCGATATCCCTTGCACGGAGTCGTACAGTTCCGAGCGTGAGCCATCCATGTGGACGCTGCCCGTGGTACTGCATCCCACCAGGCCAACCGCGGCGGCAGCGATGATCGCGGCAGAGATTGCCGATCTGCGAATACTCATCTCAGACTCCTCTCAGTACAACGAATTGATGCCGTTGATGTCGTCCGACTGCGGCCATCCGAAGCCGGTGCACGCGGCGCACGAGTACATGACCGCGTTCGATCCCGAATGGTTCAGCCCCAGAGCATGACCGAGTTCATGAAGCCAGACGGTCTTCTTGATCGCATAGCTCTTGCTGTCCATGTAGTGCGGGTTGAGCGTGGCGTTGGCGTACGTCGTCCTGTTGCCGTTGCAGCCCCAAGTCGTCCACCCGTCGTAACCGTTGGCGCCCTTGTTGTCGGTGTACCCGACCAGCAGACCGTTGCTGGGAGACATTCCGTTGATGTCGGTGTTGGCTGCCCAGCTGTACCCCGCTGATGTGCCGGTGTTGTAGTAGTCGCCCGACGGTGCCTGGTTGAGCCACGTGACGTTGTTTCCGTACGGCCCCCAGGAGCAGCCTGTCAGTGTGTACGCCGATGCTGCGGCGCCGGGAACGACGATCGCTGCCGCAGCGAAAAGTAGCCCGAGCGACGACGCTATGACCTTTTCTCTTAAAGTTGACATCATTGCAACCCCCTTGTTGCGAATACGCGTTGTCGGACCGAGAACGCCTGATCAGGAAGTTACTCCGAGTCGCTACGGGCATAGGTCACCCATATGGGGGCATAGAGTTGCGTTTTCATTACGCCCCGTCGCAAGCGATCGCCTGGACGTTGCCTAAACCATCCTGTTCACGCAGCGGCGGCTCGATGCGACCCGGTGGGATCGGAACCATCGCTGGGGCGGCCAGACTTGCGCCGCCCGCGACACGAGGCTTGCACAGGAGCCGGTCGACCTCACCGCGCAGCTGACCCACACGAGGCCTGGAGGGCGCGGGCGCCGAACGGCGGACACCGGCCTTCTCTACGAGCAACTCGTTGAGATGGCGATCTCCTCGCCGACTCGCCGCTCTCAGCGCATCAGATCCAGCACCGACAGCCCGGCGCCGACCGCCCACCCCTCGGTGAGGGCCGCGAGCTCGGGCACGTCCTGCAGGGCGACTCCGCCGCCGGCGATGACCTCGACGGTGCCGTCGCGGACGACCTGCACGCTCGTGATGTTCACCTGCGCGGCCGGGTCGTATTGCCCGCCCGCGGTGAGCCCCCACGCGTCATCGGCCGCGAGTCGCGGGTCGTCGATCGTCCAGCCGAGGTCGTCGTAGTCCTTCTCGACGTAACTCGGGTCGCGCATGATCCCGAGGCTGATCCCGCCGTAGTTGTTGATGTCGAACGACTGCTGCGCCGTCTGCGGTGTCATCCAGGTGCACGCCAACTCGTGCCCGCTCGAGCCGTCCCTTTCCCCGTTCTCGGATTCGGGGAGCACGACGAGCTCGGCCACCTCCGGCCCCAGGGCGGCCTTCACCTCGTCGCAGGTGGGGTAGCTTCCGGATGCCGGAACGGTCGTGGCATCCGTCCCGTCCGGCGCCTCGGTCGCGGTGCCGGAGTCGACGACCTGCGGGGCGGGCTCGTCGGGGGCGTCATTGCCGGGATCGATGCCGGTGCAGCCCACGAGGGCGGTTGCGGCGAGGATGAGGACGGACAGGGCAGCCGGGCGTCGGGGGATCACGGGACGGCCTCCATTCGGGGGGAAATGTCGACCGCGACATTCTGGCAGAACCGGGCGAGACACGCAGGCGAGCACCCACGCGCCTCGACGAGAACAGGGCACGGTCCCGAAACAGGCCGATGCGCGCTGTATCGACCTGTTCTCGTGCGCTCGCCTGTCCTCGCGACGTGCGCGCCGCTCAGAACAACTGCCGGAAGTTCGTCGCGGCCAGGTCGATCAGCTCGTCCCCGCGCCCCGAGAGCACCGTGCGGATCGCGTACAGCGTGAAGCCCTTGGCCTGCTCGAGCGTGACGGACGGCGGCATGGACAGCTCCTGCCGCGCGGTCTTCACCGAGACGAGCGCAGGCCCCTCGTGCGCGAGTGCTGCGGACAGCGCGCCCTCGAGGTCGTCCGCATCGTCCACGCGGAAGCCCTTCAGCCCGATCGCCTCGGCGACCGCGGCGAAGTCGGGGTTCTTCAGGTCGGTGCCGAAGGTGACGAAGCCCGCGGCCTTCATCTCGAGCTCGACGAAGTTGAGCGAGGAGTTGTCGAAGACGACGACTTTCACCGGCAGCTCGTTCTGCACGATCGTGATGAGCTCTCCGAGGAGCATCGCGAGACCGCCGTCACCGGCGAGGGCGATGACCTGCCGGTCGGGGAACGCCGACTGCGCGCCGATCGCGTGCGAGACGGCGTTGGCCATCGTGCCGTGCGAGAACGACCCGATGAGACGACGTCCGCGCGTCATCGTGAGGTAGCGCGCGGCCCACACCACGGGCGAGCCGACGTCGGGGATGAAGACGGCGTCGTCCTCGGCGAGGCGATCGAGCGTCCGCGCGACGAACTGCGGGTGCAGCGGCTTTCCGCGACCCGTCGGCACGGCGAGGTCGTCGAGCTTCGCCCGCGTTCTGCGGTAGTGCTCGCGCGCCTCGTCGGCGTGCCGCGAGGACTTCCCCTCGGTCAGCAGAGGCAGCAGCGCCTCGACCGTGTCGTGGACGGTGCCGACCAGCCCGATGTCGACCGGATGCCGCCGGCCCAGCTGCGCACCCCGGATGTCGACCTGGATGTGCGTGGCCTGCTGCGGGTAGAACTGCGGGTACGGGAAGTCGGTGCCGAGCATCAGCACCACGTCGGCGTCTTCCATCGCGCGGTAGCCGGAGGAGAAACCGAGGAGTCCGGTCATCCCGACGTCGTAGGGGTTCTCCCATTCGATGTGCTCCTTGCCGCGCAGCGCGTGCACGACAGGCGCCTGCAGACGCTCGGCGAGCGCGACGACCTCGTCGTGCGCTCCCGCGACGCCCGCACCCGCGAGGATCGTGACCTTCTGGGCGGCGTTGAGCACGTCGGCGGTGCGCCGAAGCTCCTCTTCGGAGGGAAGGATGCGAGGGGTCGCGCGCTCGATCGCGACGACGCGCTCGTTTTTCGCCTTGGCGAGCAGCACGTCTCCGGGGATGACGAGCACCGCGACGCCGCGCTTCTCGATCGCCTCGCGCATCGCGATCTCGAGCAGGCGCGGCATCTGCACCGGGTCGGCGACGTACTCGACGTAGACGGAGCACTCGCGGAACAGCTCCTGCGGGTGCGTCTCCTGGAAGTAGTTCGTGCCGATCTCGGCCGTCGGGATGTGCGCGGCGATCGCCAGGACGGGAACCCGAGAGCGGTTGGCGTCGTAGAGACCGTTGATGAGGTGGAGGTTCCCCGGCCCGCAGCTCCCCGCGCACACCGTGAGGTTTCCCGTCAGCTCGGCTTCGGCGGCGGCCGCGAAGGCCGCTCCCTCCTCGTGCCGCACGTGCTGCCATCGGATCACGCCGTCGCGGCGGATGGCATCCGTGAAACCGTTAAGCGAATCGCCCGGAAGGCCGTAGACCCGTTCGATGTTCTGGCGGCGGAGGGAGGCGACGATGTTCTCAGCGACGGTGGTCACGGGGGGTCCTTTCCACGAACGTGCGGTACCCCTCACGCTACGCCCGTCCGCGAGAAGGGAGACGGGCCCACCGAGGGCCACGGATCGGTGCTGAGATGGACCCATGAGCGTCGCGCTGGTCCCGTACCCGCTGCCGCCCGGCTGGAACCTCCGCCCGGCGCGGCCGCGGTCGCGGCTCACCACCGGGGTGCTCGTCGTGAGCTGCATCGTCCTCGCGGCCGCGCTGTGGGGCGCCGTCGTCGCCGGACAGACCATCCTCGCGATGGTCGTCGCGCTGGTGCTCCTCGGGTTCATCGCCGTGGTCGCGGTCGGGGGCGAGCGCGCGGGCGGAGAGCGCGCGCTGCCCGAGTTCGTCAACGCCCTCGCTCTCACGCGCGCCGAGACGCGGCCCGTCGATTCGTGGGTGTCGTTCTTCCGACAGCGCGCCCCCACGCTGTGGTCGTGCCTGTGGCTGCTCGGGGGAGGGTCCGCGACGACGGCGGCTTGCGGCATCCTGATCGTCCGCTGCGTCGTCGAGGGCGGCCAGGCGCTGCTCGGGCTCGTCTTCCTCGTGCCGCTGACGCTGGCCGCGGCGATCGTCGCTCTCGCCGGCGCGAACTCGCTCGCGGTGCGCGGGCGTGCGCGGTGGTTCGCGCGGCGTCCGCGCGGCCTGGTGGTGGGCCGCTCCGGCGTCACGCTGTACTCGTTCGATCGCGGCGACTATGACCGCTCGTGGTCGTGGGACGTGATCGTCGACGTCGTACCGAGCGGGCTCGTCGA
The DNA here is from genome assembly GCF_000202635.1 of Microbacterium testaceum StLB037. Classification (NCBI taxonomy): domain Bacteria; kingdom Bacillati; phylum Actinomycetota; class Actinomycetes; order Micrococcales; family Microbacteriaceae; genus Microbacterium; species Microbacterium testaceum. Next base: position 204,158 of record NC_015125.1, read on the forward strand.
CGCACGGCGGGGGAACACGGTGCCCGAGCTGAAGCTCCACGTCGTGGGCACCGACGGGGCGGCGGAGGAACACCATGTCCCCGTCGACTCCCTCGCGTCGCACGCGTGGCTCGTCTACGCGGTGCTCCGGTTCTGGAGAGAGCACCCGGAGCTGCGCGACGAGCTCGACACCAGCACGGCGCAAGAGCGCATGGAGTCCTGGATGACGGGGCTGTCGAAGGCCGCCGACGCGCAAGGCGCTTAGGCCGCGCGGATCGCGCCCGGCGTCACACCCCACACGCGGCGGAAGTGTCGCGCGAGGTGCGCCTGGTCGTGGAAGCCGGTGCGCGCCGCGACGTCGGCCGGACGGCATCCCTCCCCCAACAGACGCCGCGCGGCGTCGACCCGACGGCCCACGAGGTAGCGGTGCGGCGCGATCCCGTACGCACTCGAGAACACGCGGACGAGGTGATCGGGGTGCGCACCGAGGAGGGCGGCGGCCTCGGCGATCGTGAACGACTCGGTGTAGCGGTCGTCGAGCATCGCGCGGAGGCGCCGCGCGAGAGGTGCATCGCGGCGGGCGGGTGCGGTCGAACCCGCGTGCACGAGCACGGCGTCGCGGACGGTCAGCAGCCAGTGCTCCGCGGCCATCTCGTCGCCGGGGTGGGCGAGCGCCGCGTGCACACGGTGCGCCGCTGTCTGCGCCGGGGCGTTCGTGAGCGTCGGTCGATCCGCGATCCGCGCCGCGATGCCCGGGTCGAGCCAGTCACCGCGAAGGTAGAGCACACGCTTGCGGTAGCCCGAGCCGTCGACCGCCGGTCGCCCGTCGTGCGCGATCCCGGGCGGCAGAAGCGTCACCGCGGTCGGCGTCGCCTGGTGCTCGGCGCGGTCGAGGGCGTAGGTCACGGCCCCGCGGTCGACGAGCATCACGGCCCAGTCGTCGTGCGTGTGCGGCGGATAGCTGTGGGCGAAGCTCGCGTGATAGACCTCGCGCAGCATCGGGACGGCGGGATGCCACGCCCGCACCCGATCATCCATGCAAGAAACGTACAAGACACGCCGGACACCGGGGGCCGAGGCTGGAGCCATGACCGACGCCTCTCCCGCTCCCCTGTTCGACACGAAGGTGGTTGTGGTCCTCGGCGACGACCTCGCGCCGTGGCAGGAGCTCAACGTCACCGCCTTCCTCATGACCGGGATCGCCACCAGCGCCCCCGACCTCGTCGGCGAGCCCTACCGCGACGGCGACGGCACGACCTATCTCCCCATGCTCCGCCAGCCCGTCATGGTGATGACGGCGGATGCCGAGACCCTGGCCCGCGCCCGGGCGAAGGCCGCTGCGCGCGACGATGTCGCCCTCGCCCTCTACACGCGGGAGCTGTTCACCACCTCGCACGACGCCGCGAACCGCGCCGCCGTCGCCGCGGTGGCCGCCGCGGACCTCGACCTCGTGGGCGTCGCCCTGCGCGGGCCGCGCAACGCGGTGGACCGGATCACGAAGGGGGCGCGGTTCCACGTGTGAGGCGAGGTCTCGCCCGGCCCCGTCGCGCGCACCCGTCACCGCCCCGGCGCGAGCAACCCGCTCTCGTAGGCCGCGATGACGAGCTGCGCGCGGTCGTGCGCGCCGAGCTTGAGCATCGTGTTCTTCACGTGCGTCTTCGCGGTGTGCGGGGAGATGTAGAGGTGCGCGGCGATCTCGTCGTTCGAACGTCCGCGCGCGACGTGCAGCAGCACCTCGCGCTCGCGGTCGGTGAGAGCGTCCAGCGACACGGGGCTCGGCACGTCCGCCGCGCCCGTGGTCCGCACGTACTTCTCGATCAGCGCGCGGGTCGCCGCGGGTGAGAGCAGCGCGCCGCCCTCGTGCACCGACAGCACGGCCCGCACGATGTCCTCGGGCTCGGCGCCCTTGCCGATGAAGCCGCTCGCGCCGGCGCGGAGGGCGGCGACGACGTAGTCGTCCTCCTCGAAGGTGGTGAGGATCAGCACCCGGGTCTCGGTCAGCGCCGGGTCGTCGCAGACGAGCGCGGTCAGCTCGATGCCGTCCCGGCGCGGCATCCGGATGTCCGACACCACGACGTCGGGGCGGAGCCTCCGCGCGAGGTCGACTCCGGCCTCGCCGTCGGCCGCCTCCCCCACGACCGAGATCCCCTCGGCGGCATCCAGGAGGTCGCGCACCGCCGTCCGGATGAGCGCCTGATCGTCGACGACGATGACGGTCGTCACGATGCCCGCTCCGGCGAGGGTACGGACGACGGCGCGGTCGGGGCCGGCGGGGCCGCGGGCATGGCCGGGATCTCGCCGTGCGCGGGCGTGCGCGCGGGCGGGGCCGTGCGCGCGGTCAGCGGAAGCCGCGCCGCGAGACGGTACCCGCCGGGGGCGAGCCCCGCCTCGAGGGTTCCCCGCACCGCGTCGACGCGCTCGCGCAGTCCCACCAGACCGAAGCCCGAGGGCGGCAGGTCCTCGGCGGACGCCTCGGGCACCCGCTCGATCGGATTGGTCACGACCACCTCCAGGTCTTCTCCGTCGCGGCGCAGCAGCACGTGCGCGCGCCGGGTGGTGCCGTGCTTGAGCGCGTTCGTGAGCCCCTCCTGCACGACGCGGTAGGCCACGATGTCGACGCCGAGCGGGATGCCGGCGGCCTCGGCATCCGTCCCGATCTCGTCGCGCACCACGACGTCCCAGCCGGCGACGCGCACCGACTCGACGATCTCGGGCACCCGCGCGAGCCCCGGCTGGATGCGGACCGGAGCGTCATCGGGCGCGCGCAGCACGCTCATCATCGTGCCGATCTCGCCGAGCACGTCGCGCGAGGCGGTGCGGATGGTCGCGAGGGCGTCGCGCGCCCGGTCGGGACGGGCTTCGAGCATCGAGGTCGCGACCCCGGCGTTCAAGCTGATCACCGAGATGCGGTGGGCGACGGCGTCGTGCAGGTCGCGCGCGATGCGCAGGCGCTCCTCGGTGACGCGTCGGCTCGCCTCGGACTCGCGCGTCTCCTCGGCGCGGCGTGCCCGCTCCACCACGGCTTCGACGTACGCGCGACGCGAGCGTGCCGCATCGCCCAGCGCCCCCGCGAGAGCGAGAGAGAGCGCGACCTGGAGGACGCGGGTGTCCATGCCCGTCACGAGAGAGACGATCACGCCCGTCGTCAGGATCACGAGCACGGCGGCGGTCGTCGCGATGATCGAGGAGCGACGCGGGGTACGGTGCGCGACGCCGTACGTCGCGACGACCATGGCCACCGCCCCACCCGGGGAGAGCGTCCCGAGCGTCAGCGCCATCGCCCAGGCGGCGACGCAGACGGCAAGCACCGTCCGCGGTAGGCGTCGCCGCAGGGGCAGGGCGAGCGCGGGCAGCAGCACGAGGACGAACGCGAGCGGGCTCGAGGGCCGCATCTCGGCGAAGGGAATCGGCGCGAACGCGGGCCCGGCGACGAGCACCACGACGAAGACGTCGATCAGCCACGGGCGGCCGGCCCACGGCCAGCGCGGCACCGCATCGCTCGTCTCGTCGGGCCTCACCCCTCCAGTCTCGCGCGTCCGACCGCCCCCGGCCATCGCCCGCCGGGGGCATCCGCGAATCCCCCACCCGGGGTAGACGGGTGCCCCGCCCGCGGGACGCGCGGCGCCCCGCCGTCGAGCGAGGGTGAGGGCATGGCATCCGACCCTCCTCCCCCGCTCCTCTCCGTCACCGATCTGCACAAGTCGTACGGACGCGGCTCCGCGCGCTTCGACGCCCTCCGCGGCGTCGACCTCGACATCCATCGCGGCGAGAGCATCGCGATCATCGGCAAGAGCGGATCGGGCAAGTCGACGCTCATGCACCTGCTCGCCCTCATGGACGCCCCGACGCAGGGCACCGTTCGCCTGGACGGAGTGGATGCCACGACCCTGCGCGGCCGTCGCCTCAACCGCACGCGCAACCAGACATTCGGGTTCGTGTTCCAGCAGTTCTTCCTCACGCCCAGCGCGTCGGTGTTCGACAACGTCGTGCTGCCGCTGAAGATCGCGGGCGTGGGCCGCGCCGAGCGCGCCCGGCGCGGGAAGGCGGCGCTCGCCGAGCTCGACATGGCCGACAAGGCGCGCAACAAGGCCACCGCGCTCTCGGGTGGACAGAAGCAGCGCGCGGTGATCGCACGGGCCCTGGTGAACGATCCGCAGGTGATCTTCGCCGACGAACCCACGGGCAACCTCGACACGGCCACCGGCGCCGTCGTCGAGGACATCCTCTTCCGCCTGAACCGCGAGCACGGCATCACCCTCATCGTCGTCACCCACGACGAAGACCTCGCCGCGCGCTGCGATCGGCGCGTGCAGATCCGCGACGGCCTGATCGTCGCCGACGAACGGAGCGCCGCATGAGAACCGTCGACCTCGTCTCCACCGCCGTCGCGAACACCTTCCGCTCGAAGACCCGCACGATCCTCACCGTGCTCGCGATCTTCGTCGGAGCCTTCACCCTCACGATCACGAACGGCCTCGGCACCGGCATCAACGCGTTCATCGACAGCACCGTGTCGTCGATGGGCGCGTCGGACGTGCTGACGGTGACGAAGACCACCGCCGCCACCTCGACCGGGCCGCAGAAGTACGATCCGGATGCCGTGGCCTCCGCGCAGCAGACCGGGGGCCGCCCCGGGGGCGCGGGGGAAGTGACCGCGCTCACCGACCAGGACATCGCCGACATCTCCGCGATCGCGGGGGTGGAGAAGGTCGTTCCCGTGACCTCGGTGTCGATCGACTACGTCGAGGCCGCGGGCGGAGACCCGTACGTGGCCCAGGTGGGCAGCCTCGTCGCCGGGCAGACCCCCCAGATCGCCGACGGGGCGGCGCCCGACGACGGCTCCGACGCGCTGCAGGTGGCGCTCCCCTCGGCGCTGGTGACCCCGCTCGGCTTCGCCGACGCGGCGGACGCCGTGGGCGCGACCGTGACGATCGCGGTGACCGACCCGGTTCGCACGCAGCACCTCGTCGAGGCGACGGTCAGCGGAGTGACGGAGGACGCCTTCGGCGGAACGACCTCGCTCACGACGAACTCCGCGCTCGAGAAGACCCTGTTCACGCTGCAGAACACCGGAGTGCCCGCCGATCAGCTCGACCGGTACGCGTCGGCGAGCGCGACGGTGTCGTCGTCGGCCACGCCCGCGGAGATCGACCAGGTGAAGGCGGCGCTGACCGACGCGGGATACACGGGGACGACGGTCGAGGATCAGCTCGGTACGTTCGAGTCGGTGATCAACGGCATCGTGCTGGTGCTGAACGCGTTCGCGATCATCGCGCTGCTGGCGGCGAGCTTCGGCATCGTGAACACCCTGCTCATGTCCGTGCAGGAGCGCACCCGCGAGATCGGCCTGATGAAGGCGATGGGCATGGGAAGCGGGCGTGTCTTCTCGCTGTTCAGCCTCGAGGCGATCTTCATCGGATTCCTCGGCAGCGCTCTCGGTGCGGTCATCGCGATCGGTGTCGGCACGGCGGTGAGCGCCCAGCTCGCGGCGAGCCTGTTCAGCGACCTGCCCGGACTCCAGCTGATCGCGTTCGACCCGGTGTCGATCCTGGTGACGACCCTCGCGGTGATGGGGATCGCGTTCCTCGCGGGGACGCTCCCGGCGGCACGGGCGGCGCGGGCCGACCCGGTGGAGTCGCTCCGCTACGAGTGAGGGCCGGGCGGGCGGTGGACTTCGGGGTCTGCCGTCCCGCCCGTCACGGGCCGTCGGGTCATGGCATCCCTCACGAGATCTCCCCCGCCGTCGTCTGCCCCGGAGCGAACATGATGATCGCCGCACCCACGAGCGCGATCGCCGAGCCGACATAGTCCCAGGTCGTGGGGCGGAACCCGTCGACGACGATCCCCCACGCGAGCGACCCGGCGATGAACACTCCCCCATAGGCGGCGAGCACCCGCCCGAAGTTCGCCTCCGGCTGCAGGGCCGCGAAGAACCCGTACGCCCCGAGCGCGACGATGCCGAGCAGCGCGAACCACCACCCGCGGTTCTCGCGCACGGCCTGCCAGATGAGCCACGCCCCGCCGATCTCGGCCAGGGCGGCGACGATGAAGAGGACGACGATCCGGGCGGTGGTCATTCCGCCATTATCCGGGTGAGCGCAGCCGGAACGGCTTCGCCCGGTCGCCGAGGATGTACCCGCCGCCGATGACCACCAGCAGCACGAAGACGAACGCGATCGAGCCCACCACCTCGGTCATCGGCACCTCGGTGACGTCGAGGAACGGGTAGGGGTAGTCGCTCGGCTTCGGGGTGAACCCGGTGAACTGGGGGTGGAAGTACGCCCCGCGCACCATCGTGTACACGAGCCACAGCACCGGCCACGCCAGGAAGGCGTAGTCGCGCCACACGAATCGCTGCTTCGGCTCGATGACGAGGAATCCGACCAGCGACAGGAACGGCGAGGCGTGGTGGAACATCTGGTTGTACACCGACGCGAGTCCCGTGAGGTGGATGGACCGCGCGAGGAAGAGGACGTAGACGATCCCCGTCACCGTGATCCCGACGAGCGCCGCGAGGCGCAGAATCCGCCACCACGCGCCGGTCAGCTCCGCGGGACGCCACGCGATCAGGGCCGAGGAGACCAGCACGAGCACGTTCGACTGGATCGTGAAGAAGCTGAACGTGTTCGCGAGGCTGCGGCCCTCCGACGCGGTGAGGATGCACTGCCCGATGAGGGCCGCCAGCAACGCCGCCGCGAGGAGCCCGTAGTACCCCCGCACCACGCTCCGGCGACGGGCGCTCAGCCTCGGCCACCGCTCGTCTGCCGTCGTCGCCATCGGCCCAGCATAGAAGCGACCCGCGCGCGGCGTCACGCCCGCTCGAACGCCCGTTCGCCCGCCCGCGCGCGCCGCCCCGCGACCGCCCTGAGCCCCGCCGCCTCGAGCGCGTGCTGCAACCGCCGCGGAAGCTCGGGGACCGTCGCCGCGGCCCCCTTCGGCCGACGCGCCATGCCCACCAGCAGCACGAGCCCCGGCCCCTCGACCGGGCGCACGACGACCCGCGTGGGCGGGTTGCGCGACGACACGAACAGGGTCCGGATGCCATCGGTCCCGGCATCCATCAGCGTGTCGCCGCCGATGGTCCGCACACGCACGCGCTCGGCGCTGAGGCACAGATCCACCGCGGTCGTGCGCGCCCGCGCGAGAGCGCGGACGACGAGGTACACCGGAAAACCGACCGTCCAACCGAGCACGAGAAGCATGGCCATCGGCCCGAGCCGCTGGGCGAGGTCGGTGAAGACCACGACGAAGGTCCCCATCGCGCCGGCCGCCAGCACGCCGAGCACCGCGCCGATCGCGAGATACGACGAGCGTCGGAGCGGCACCACGGGGAGCCGGAGCGTCCACTCACTGCCGGACCGTTCCCACGCGGGCTCGACGAGCTCGGCGGCGCGCCGCTCGGAGCCCGCCTGCACCGCACCGGTCACCCGACCGATCAGCGAGAGCCAGATCCAGCCCGAGAACGTGAGCGCGGCGAACGAGAGGGCCGAGCGCACCGTCGGCGGCACGGGCCACTCCCCCGGTTGAGCGACGGCGAACAACGCCAGTCCCGCGACGGCCGCCAGCGTGACGTGCGCCGCCACCGAGACGCCACGGGGCCGCAGCAGAGCGAGGCCGTGCAGCACCGTCTGGGCGAAAGCCCATCCGGCGACGAGTGAGAGCAGGAAGCCCCAGAACTCCTGCGCGACGCCGAACAGCAGCAGCGCGCCCGCGAAGCTCACGATCGCCCAGGGCAACGGATGCCACAGCACCCGTCGCGCGAGGGGTCCGGCCGGGGTGCGGGTCACGGGGGGTCCTCTCGATGGGCGACCTCACGATTCTAGGAAGCCGCGCGCCGCGCGCTCGCACGAGAACAGGGCGGGCACCCAGAACAGGGCAATCCGCCGCTCTGTGGCCTGTTCTCGTTCCATCCCCTGCACTCGTGACGTACCCACCCGCGCGCGCAACCCACCCCGCGTGAGGGCGCCGCTCTGTCAGGCTCGACCGATGAAGTCCTTCCGCTGCCGCGTGTGCAGGAACGCGCTCACGTTCGAGAACTCGGTCTGCGTCTCGTGCCACACCCCTCTCGGCTTCTCGCGCGACGAGGCCGAGATCGTCCCGGTCGACGAGAACGGCCGGTACGTCGACGCGGAGGAACGAACCTGGCACGTCTGCCGCAACCTGAACCTGTCCGGTTGCACGTGGCTCGCGCCGGTGGAAGGAGGGCAGTGCTCCGCCTGCGACCTGACGCGCGTGCGCCCGAACGACGCCGACGCGAAGGGCCTCTCGCAGTACCCCGTCGCCGAACGCGCGAAGCGCTGGCTACTCGTCGACCTCGACCGTCTCGGGTTTCCCGTCGTGGGCAAGGCCGAAGACCCCGAGCGCGGCCTGTGCTTCGACCTGCTGTCGAGCGTCGCCGAGGATGTCACGATCGGCCACGCCGACGGGGTGATCACGATCGACCTCGCCGAGAGCGACGACGCCTACCGCGTCCGGGTACAGGAGCAACTGGGCGAGCCGTACCGCACGATGCTCGGACACTTCCGCCACGAGAGCGGGCACTATTTCGAGTGGATCCTCGTCGAAGGAACCGACCGCCTCGCCGAGGCACGCGCGCTCTTCGGCGACGAGACCGCCGACTACCAGGCCGAGATCGACCGCCACTACTCCGAGGGGCCGCCCGCCGACTGGCCGGAGCGCTTCATCTCGACGTACGCGACCATGCATCCCTACGAGGACTTCGCCGAGACCTGGGCGCACTACCTTCACATCACCGACACCGTTGAGACGGCCACCGTCTACGGCCTCTCGCGCGTCGACGACGCGCCGGCATCCGCCCGCTTCCGTGAGTTCGTGACCGAGGTCTGGATGCCGCTGGCGAACGCGCTCAACATGGTCAACCGGTCGATGGGCAAGGACGACCTCTACCCCTTCCTCCTCCCGGATCCGGTGCTCGACAAGCTCGACTTCGTGGCGTCCCTCCGGGAGAGCGGGAGCGGCGAACCACTCCGCGGCGACGGCGAGACCCCGTAACGAGGTCGTCTCCTCGAAGCTCGGCCGGGCGTCAGCGCCGAGCCAGCGCCACCGCCGCGCGACGGTCCCGCACGCCGAGTTTGGCGAACAGGGCGATCACGTGCGTCTTCACGGTCGACACCTCGACGAACAGGCGCTCCGCGATCTCGGCGTTCGTGCACCCCTCGACCAGCAGGGCGAGCACGTCGATCTCGCGCCGGGTGAGCCGGGGGAAGCGTGCGGCGAGCCCCTCCCCCGGAGACGTCGTGGGCCGCGGACGGGTCAGGGAGTCCACGATGGTCGCGCCCACCTCGGCGCTGAAGATCGCCTGCCCGCGGGCGACCGACCGCACCGCCGCCGCCAGCTCAGCGCGACCGGCATCCTTCGTCAGATATCCCTTCGCGCCCGCAGTGAGCGCGGCGACGATGGACTCGTCGTCGGCGAACGTCGTCAGCACGAGCACCGCCGCGCTCGGAACATCGACGACGAGCCGGGCGGTGGCCGCGACGCCGTCCAGGCGTGGCATCCGAAGATCCATGAGGACGACGTCCGGATGCCGTTGCACGGCCAGCGCGACGGCTTCTTCGCCGTCCGCGGCGGTGCCGACGACCTCCACGTCGGGCAGGAGCGCGAGAACCGTGGCCAGTCCCTCCCGAACGATCGCCTGATCGTCCGCGACGAGCACGCGGATCGGTGGCTCTTCCCTCACGCGAGCACCTCCTCGACCGTGACGACGAAGGATCCTGCCTGGGGCCCGGCCGTGACCGTACCGCCGAGTGCGAGCGCGTTCACACGCTCCCGCATGCCGCGGAGGCCGAAGCCCTCCGTGGCGCTCGGCGCGGATTGCCGCGACGGCGGCAACGGGTTCTCGATGCTGAGGCGCACGGCGCGCGGTCGCCACGCGAGACGCGCGGTGACCGCGCACCCCGGGGCGTGTCGTCGGACATTGCTCAGCGCTTCCTGAAGGGCGCGGTGCAGGGCGTCCGCCTGGGCCCGGTCGAGGGGCGCGGGGACGCCCGAACGCTCCCAGGCGATCTCGCCCCCGAGCGCGCGGTGCATCTCGACCAGCTCGTCGAGGCGACGGTCGAGATCGACCGATGCGACCGGGTCGCGGTGAGCGGCTTCGGCTCCCGGCTCCCGCGGTTGGCGGAGGGCGGTGACGGCGCGACGCGCCTCGCCGAGACCGGATGCCGCGAGCTCACGCGCCGAGGTCACCCGACGGTGGGCGGACGACGCGTCTCCCGCCTCGAGGAGCGCCTCGGCGGCATCCAACTGCACGACCAGCCCACCGAGCGTGTGCGCGAGGACGTCGTGGAGATCGCGCGCGAGCTCGTTGCGCCCGGCCTCCTCGCGAAGGGCACGCTCTCGTTCTGCGAGGAGCGCTTCGCGCCGCCGGGCCTGCGCGCCCTGTCGACGGCTGAAACCGGCGAGTGCTCCGACCAGCACCGCAGCGACCATCCCGGCGAAAGCCGGCACCGACGTCGGCCACAGGACGGCGCCCACCGCGACCAGTGCCACACCCCCACCCGCCGTCACCGCCGCGGCGACGACCGACACCGTTTGATCGGCGACGAGCACCATGGCACACACGGTCGCGGGAATCAGCGAATTGGCGCCGGTCGATGTCCCCGCGAGGGCACCCGCGCCGACGGCGCACAGCGCGGCGACGCGCGCGGCCCGCGCCGCGACCGGCTGCGGCACGAAGACGAGAGCGGTGCGCACGACCCACGCCGCGAGAGCGAGGAGCGCCAGCGCCAGGGCCCACGGCGGGCGCGATGCGCTGAACAGACCCCAGGTGCACAGCGCCGCACCGAAGACGGTCAGTGCCGCTCCGAGGGCGGTGGGGCGGGGAGTCACGGCACCATCATCGCGCGGTGATGCGCGGAGGGCGCGCACCGCCGACGGGAAGGTCTCCGAGACGGGCACCGAGGATGAGGTTGCGAGCGGCGCGGTTCGCGGCGAAGACGAGCAGGATGACTCCGGCGCCAGTGACCGCGTGGGCGCCCATCGCCGTCGCGGCGACATCGAGACCGACGCGGACGAGGAGGAGCGCCGCCCAGAGGGCGAGCCCCCACCCCCCGGTGCGGGATTCGACGACCGCCCCCTCGCCGCCGCGGCCGGTGACGCGTTGCTCCAGCGGGCGGAAGTGCGCGAGCGCACCCATCCACGCGCCGACGCCGAGGGCGAGGACGAGTTCGATCACGAGGACAGCGACGTCGAGGCCGCTGATCGAGAGGTCTCCCCGCGCCAGGTTGACGACGCCAAGGGCCGCGAGGATGAGCGGCGTGCGCCACAGTTTCGCCGGGGAAACCGGACGCCACGTGGTCTGTCGGTACCCGAGCCAGCCGACGAGCAGGACGATGAGGACGATGTCCGCGAGCGTTTCGAGGTTCATACGTCGAGACTCGTCTCCGCGCGCTCGCTCGGCCTCCTCCGCCGGGGTGGAGAAAGGGTGGAGATCGCGCGTCAGGCGAACCCCGCCCTCAACGCGTCCAGGTGCGCCCGGGTCGCCGCGGCGGCGACATCGGCCCGGCGCTCGGCGATCGCGGCGACGACGTCCGCGTGGGCATCCTGGTCGGCGGCCTCGTCCGCGGCGGGTCGGAGGCGGAGCATGTCGACCATCGCGCGGCGCACGCGCGGGACGAAGCCGTCGAACATCTCGGCGAGCACCTCGTTGTGCGCGGCGACGACGATCGCGCGGTGCAGCACCATGTCGGCATCCACGTGCTCTTCGATGCTCTGACCCGGGGCCGTGCGTTCCGCGAGCGCGCGCTTCATTGCGCGCAGGTCGGCCGGGGTGCGCCGCGCGGCGGCGAGCGCGGCGGCCTCGACTTCGATCGCGGCACGGGCTTCGAGCACGGTGACGATATGGGCGCGGCGGAGCACTCGGTCCCAGTCCTCGGGGGCATCGAGCGCTGTCACGTAGACGCCCGATCCCTGCCGCGCGTCCAGCACGCCCCGACCGGCCAGCTGGCGGATCGCCTCGCGGACGGTCGAGCGTCCCACCCCCAGCTGCGGCGCGAGCGTCGTCTCCCCGGGGAGCTTGGCGCCCAGCGCCCACTCCCCCGCACGGATGCGCTCGAGCAGCACGTCGGCCGCCTGATCGGCGAGGGGTACGCGTCTGAGGTCCGGCATCCTGACTCCTCAACTTGTCTGAGGACTTATGCTACCGTCTCCCCGTGTCCTCCCGCGGATTCCTCCTTCTTCGTCGCCACGACGGGGCCTGATCAGACCGGCTCCCCGTCGTGGAGCCGAACACTGCGCCGGTCCCCTCGCGACACCCTGCGGAACCGAGAACATGACCACCTGGAACCGGCAGCGCCCCTCGCGCATGCCCTCGCACCGCTACACCGACGTCTACTCGCGGGTCGACATCCCGCTGGCCGACACCGAACGGCGGTGGCCGACACGCCGCATCACCGAAGCCCCGCTCTGGGTCCCCGTCGACCTGCGCGACGGCAACCAAGCCCTCTCCGAGCCCATGGACCCCGACCGCAAGCGCCTGTTCTTCGATCTCATGGTCCGGATGGGTTACACCGAGATCGAGGTCGGCTACCCCTCCGCCTCGCAGACCGACTTCGACTTCGTCCGGCTCATCGCCGAGCGCGACATCGCCCCCGACGACGTCACGATCGTCGTCTTCACCCCGGCCCGCCGCGACCTCATCGAACGCACCGTGGCCTCGATCGACGGCATCCGGAACGACGTCGTCATCCACCTCTACACGGCGACGGCTCCCACCTGGCGCGACACGGTGCTCGGCAAGGACCGCGACGAGCTGCGCGAGCTCATCCTCGCCGGGGGCCGCGACGTCCGGGAGCTCGCGGGGCACCTCCCGAACGTGCGGTTCGAGTTCTCGCCCGAGGTGTTCACCCTGACCGAGCCCGACTACGTCCTCGAGGTCTGCGACGCGATGACGGAGCTGTGGGATGCCACCCCCGAGCGTCCCGTCATCCTGAATCTGCCCGCGACGGTCGAGGTCGCCACCCCGAACGTGTACGCCGACCAGATCGAGTACATGCACACCCACCTCGCCCGCCGCGACGCGGTGATCCTGTCGGTGCACCCTCACAACGACCGCGGCACGGGCGTCGCGTGCGCGGAGCTGGCCGTGCTCGCCGGCGCGCAGCGAGTGGAAGGCTGCCTCTTCGGCAACGGGGAACGCACCGGCAATGTCGACCTCGTGACCCTCGCCCTGAACCTGCACGCGCAGGGCGTCGACCCGATGATCGATTTCTCCGACATCGACGCGATCCGCCGGACCGTGGAGCACTGCAACCGTCTCGAGGTCCCCGCGCGGCATCCCTATGTCGGAGATCTCGTGCACACGGCCTTCAGCGGCACGCACCAGGATGCCATCCGCAAGGGCTTCGCCGAGCACCGCGCCCGCGCTCTCGCCGAGGGGCGCGACGAGCGGGACATCGCCTGGCGGGTGCCCTACCTGCCCATCGATCCGGCCGACATCGGCCGCACCTACGACGCCGTGATCCGCGTGAACTCCCAGTCGGGGAAGGGCGGCATCGCCTACCTGCTCGAGACGGAGTACGGCCTGGAGCTGCCCCGCCGCCTGCAGATCGACCTGTCGCACCAGGTGCAGCGGCACACCGACCGCACGGGCGACGAGGCCACGGCCGACGACATCTGGGCGATCTTCACCGGGGCGTACCTGTCCGTCCCCGAGGGCGCCGTACGGGTGTCGTCGCTGCACGTCGGCACGGGAGCGGACGTGACGGTCGAGGTCGACGGCACCGCGTACCACGGCGTCTCCGAGACGGGCCCGGTCGGCGCTCTCGTCGGCGCGCTGGCCCTCGGCGGTATCGAACTCGAGATCCTGTCGCTGCACCAGAGCTCGCTGCGGGCGGGAGCGGATGCCGAGGCCCTCACCCTCCTCGAGTACCGCGGCCCCGCCGGCCCCGCGTGGGCGGCCGGGCGCGACGGATCCGTCCTCTCGGCCACGGTGGACGCGGTGGTGCGCGCGGCGAACGCGGTGGCGGCGGCGCGAGAGGTGGTCGGATCGTGATGACCGTCGTCCACCTCTTCCACGACGACCCCGACTCGCTCCTGATCGGCAGCAGGCTCCCCCGCCGGATGGCCGAGGCAGCGAGCCCCGACGATCCGCCCCTCGAGGTCTTCGTGTTCGGTGCCGCGCAGCGGCGTCTCGGGCGAGACGACACTGACCTCGACCGACGCTTCAACGCGCAGGTCGACGATCTGCTCGCCGCCGGGATCCCCGTCGGCGCGTGCCTCACGCTCGCGCGGGCCGACGGCCTCGAAGACGCCCTGACAACCCGCGGGCTGACGCTGACCGTGGCACGCGACGCCTTCCTCCGTTATGCGAGGGAGGGGGCCACGGTCATCGGCTTCTGACCGCTCCCGCGGGGCGGCGGGAGGAGCGTCATCGCCCGAAGCCGTCCCGCCAGGTCGGATACCGCAGGTCGAGTCCCCACGCCCGAGCGCGCGCGTTGCTCACGGGGCGACCGATGTCACCGCTCTCGCGGGCCTCGGGGGCGGGCGCTCCGACGGCGCGCGCGAACACCGGGGCCCACTCGATACCGGTGGCCGGCTCGTCGTCGACGATGTTCCAGGTTCCGGCAGGCCCATCGAGAGCGAGCAGCGCCGCACGCGCCGCGTCGCAGACATGGATGAAGGACGCCACCGTCTCGGTCGCGGGGAGCACCCCATCGCGCGCGGCTTGCCCGAAACGCCCCGCGGGAGAAAACCACGTCCCATCTCCGTACAGCTGACCGAACCGCAGCACGACGCTCCGGGGGATCTGCCGCACGGTCTCTTCGAGCGTCTGGATGGCCTGGATCGTCGTGCGGCGGGGCTCGGCGGCATCGATATCCAGCGGGGTGTCCTCCGTGGCGATGTCGGGATGCGACGGATAGACCCACGAGATGCTCTCCGCGACGACGGAATCCACCCCCGCGGCGCGCGCCGCGTCGACGAGGTTGCGCGTGCCGATGGTCCGGAGGCGGGCGTTGCTCGCCGAGTCGCCGCCGGCGAGGTCGGTGAGCAGGTCGACGATCGCG
Organism: Microbacterium testaceum StLB037; assembly: GCF_000202635.1. Lineage (NCBI taxonomy): Bacteria > Bacillati > Actinomycetota > Actinomycetes > Micrococcales > Microbacteriaceae > Microbacterium > Microbacterium testaceum. Next base: position 219,160 of record NC_015125.1, read on the forward strand.
TCGGGGCGAGCTTCCCCCACCGCTCGCGTGAGCATCGCCGCATCGAACGCGTCGGCGACGACCGGCGTAGCGCCGAGCGCGCGGATCGCATCGGCTCCCCGATCGGTCCTCGTCATTCCGACGACGTCATGGCCGACGGCTGACGCCTCCGCGAGGAAGGCCCTCCCGAGCACACCGGATGCGCCCGCAACGAAGATCCTCACCGTGCGTCCTGCCTTTCTCCGCGCCCGCGAACCGCGCGCACGTCGAGCGCCGTGATCACCGCGATCATGTCGAGGGCTCCCGCGTCGCCCTCACGTGCGTCGCGAGGTGCAGGCTCGCCAGAGCGGCGCGGGCGTGTGCGATCGACTCCACCTCGTCGGGCGCGGCTTGCAGCCCGAGGAGGCGTCGTCGGTGCGCTTCGCCGAGCAGGAGCGCGAAGAGGGCTTCGGCCCGCGCCTCGTCCCGTCCCGGCAGCCGCTCGGCGAGAGCGGTGATGTAACGGCGCGGTCCCCGGGCGTAGAAACGCTCGGCGAGGTCGGGCCGACGGCGCGACTCCGCGATGACAAGCCGGTGCAGCCCGACCGCGTCGTCGGCGTGCAGGGTCCGGACGATGGTCGATGCCCGTTCCTCCAGCCCGTCTTCCGGCGAGAGGTCGAGCAGGGCCGTCTCCCCCAGGCGTTCGACGGCGGCGAGGAACACCTCGGTGCGGTCGCCGATGTACGAGTAGATCGTGCGCTTGGTGACGCGGGCGGCGGCGGCGATGGCATCCAGGGTCACCGCTTCGAAGCCCAGGTCGAGGAACAAGCGAACGGCTGCGTCGAGGATGTCGTCGCGACGCTGCGCGCGCTCGCCCTCCGTGGGGCGGCCACGCTTTCGAGCAGTGTCCGGCATCAGCGGTCCTCCTTGCGTCGAGTCTCCTCCATCATAGAATGACACGCATTCCGTATCATTCTTGCGACAGGCGATCCCTGCGCGACGAGGAGACCCCCATGCCCACACCCCGCCCTCCCCGCTCCACCGCCCGGCGCGCCACGAAGCGACCGACCGCCGTCGAGTTGCGCGCCCTCTACCGCGAGATGCTGCTGATCCGACGATTCGAAGAACGCGCCGCGCGCGCCTACTCCGAGGCGAAGATCGGCGGCTACTGCCATCTCAACCTCGGCGAGGAAGCGACGGTGGTGGGGCTCATGGCGGCCCTCGAGCCCGGCGATTACCTCTACGCCAATTACCGCGAACACGGCTACGCCCTGGCGCGCGGCATCTCCCCCGAACGAGCGATGGCCGAGCTCTACGGCCGCACGGACGGGGTCTCGAAGGGGTGGGGCGGCTCGATGCACATGTTCGACCTCGACGCGCGCTTCATGGGCGGGTACGGGATCGTCGGCGGCCAGGTGCCGCTCGCCACCGGCACCGCCCTCGCGATCCACTACCGGGGAGAAGACGATGTCGTCATGTGCCTCATGGGCGACGGCACCACCAACATCGGCGCGTTCCACGAGTCGCTCAACATCGCCGCCCTCTGGAACCTGCCGATCGTGTACGTCGTCAACAACAACGGCCTCGGGATGGGCACGACCGTCGAGCAGTCCTCCGCCGAACCGGAGCTTCACCGCCGCGCCTCGTCCTACCGGATGCCGTCCGCCCGCGTCGACGGCTTCGACCCGGGCGCCGTGCGCGAGGCCGCTCGCATCGCCCGCGACAGCGCGCGAGCGGGAACGCCGTACCTGCTCGAGACCATGACCGGGCGCATGAAGGGTCACTCCGTCGTCGACCCGGCGCGCTACCGCACGGCGGAGGAGGCCGCCGCCGCCAAGGCCGCCGACCCCGTCGCGGCCTTCGCCGCGCGTCTGCGCGCGGACGACGTGCTGAGCGCCGACGACCTCGACGCCCTCGACCGCGAGGTCACCGCCGAAGTGACGGCGGCCGCGGCGTTCGCCGACGCCAGCCCTCACCCGGACGTCTCCACGCTCTTCGACTACACCTACGCCACCCCCGTCCCCAACGACGCGAGACGACTCCCCGGCGAGGCGCTGTTCCCCGCCGCCCCGAGACCGGCCCGGTCCCTGCCTGAGGAGGTGTCCGCGTGAGCGTCATCAGCTACCGGCAGGCCCTGCACGACGCACTCCGCTCCGAGATGCAGCGCGACGCCGATGTGTTCCTCCTCGGCGAGGAGATCGGCCTGTTCGAGGGGTCCTACAAGATCACCGCCGGACTCCTCGCCGAGTTCGGGCCGACGCGCGTCCGCGACACGCCCATCGCCGAGGAGGGCTTCACCGGAGCCGCGATCGGCGCCGCCATGGTCGGGCTGCGTCCGGTCGTCGAGATCATGACCATCAACTTCTCCCTCCTCGCCCTCGATCAGATCGTCAACCACGCCGCCAAGATCTACGGCATGTTCGGCGGGCAGGCCCGCGTGCCCCTCGTCATCCGGACACCCGGCGGCGGCGGGCAACAACTCGGCGCGACCCACTCGCAGAACATCGAGCTGTACTACGCGTTCGTCCCCGGCATGAAGGTGGTCGCCCCCGCGACCCCCGCCGACGCCAAGGCCCTCATGCTCGCCGCGATTCGCGACGACGACCCCGTGCTCGTGCTCGAGAACCTCGCGCTCTACAACACCACGGGCGAGGTTCCCGACGACATCGCTCCGGCCGAGATCGGTCGCGCTGCGGTCACGCGCCAGGGCACCGACATCACCGTCGTCGCATACTCGCGCATGGCTGTCGTCGCCCTCGAGGCCGCCGATCGCCTCGCGGCGGAGGGGATCGACGTCGAAGTGGTCGATCTCCGCAGTCTCCGACCTCTCGACCGCGACACGATCATCGCCTCGGTGAAGAAGACGACCTGCGCCGTGACGCTCGAGGACGACTGGCTCACGTACGGCATCGGCGCGGAGATCGCCGCCACCATCAGCGACGGGGCGTTCGACTGGCTCGATGCCCCGGTCCGCCGGGTCGCGATGGCCGAGGTCCCCATGCCCTACGCCAAGACCCTCGAGACGGCCGCCCTGCCGTCCGTGGACGACGCCGTGACGGCGATCCGCGAGACCCTCGACGCCGTCGCCCGGCGCCGCTGAACCCCCGAAGCGAGACGAACCATGATCGACATCCTCATGCCGCGCCTGTCCGACACCATGACGGAAGGCGCGATCGCCGTCTGGCGGAAGAAGCCCGGCGATCCCGTCGCCCCCGGGGACGTGCTCCTCGAGATCGAGACCGACAAAGCCCTCATGGAGCAGGAGGCCTACGACGCCGGCACCCTCGTCGAGATCCTCGTCCCCGAGGGAGAGAACGTCGCGATCGGCACCCCCATCGCACGGCTGGACGACGGGAAGGAGCCCGCTCCGCTCGCGTCGTCCGAGCGCGCGGACCTCCCGGCGCCCGCAGCGCCACGGGCTCCGGAACCGGATGCCACGCCGCCCGCGCCCCCGCACGGTCGGGCCACCCCGCTGGTCCGGCGTCTCGCCAAGGAACAGGGCATCGATCTGTCGTCGCTCACGGGATCCGGTCCGGGCGGACGCATCGTGCGCGCCGATCTCGACGCCGCGGCCGAGGCACCGGCATCCCCCGTTCCGTCCGGCGAGGGTGCGGAGTCGCCCGCCGACATCACGCGCATCCCCTTCGACGGCATCCGCCGGGCGATCGCGACACGTCTCAGCGACAGCGCCGCGACGATCCCGGTGTTCCACGCCACCGCCGCGGCCGACGTCACCGATCTGCTCGCACTGCGCACCCAGCTCAATGCGGTGGGAGACACGCGGATCTCGGTCAACGATCTCGTCGTGAAAGCCGTCGCGCTCGCCCTCCGCGACCACCCCGGGATCAACGCCGCGTACTCGCCCGACGACGGCGGGCAGACCGTCATCCACCACGGCATCCACGTCGGTGTCGCCGTCGCCGCCCCCTCGGGCCTCGTGGTGCCCGTCGTCCGCGACGCCGACCGCTCGAGCATCTCCACGATCGCGCGACGGACCCGCGAGCTCGCCGACCGCGCCGCCGCACGCACCCTCACCGTCGACGAGATGAACGGCGGCACCTTCACCGTCAGCAATCTCGGCATGTTCGGCGTCGAGCACTTCACCGCCATCATCAACCCGCCGCAGGGCGCGATCCTCGCCGTGGGTGGCATCACCGACGAGCTCGCCCTCGTCGACGAGGGCGTGGTCGCGCGTCGCCGCCTGCGCGTCACGCTCACCTGCGACCATCGCATCATCGACGGCGCCGCGGCGGGGCGGTTCCTCGCCGGGCTGACGGCGGTGCTGGAGGCGCCGTTGCGGGTGCTCACGTGAAGCCGCCGAGCCCCCGGACGCGGCGGGAATCTGCTGTCGGCTTCCGTGCCGCGAGCGGAGACCCGCCGAGAGGCGGTCGGAGCCCCGCATAGCATCGACATATGGGGGACAAAGGTCGACGCCGGAACATCTTGTACCGCACGAGATGGATGGTGCCCGCGGTCGCGGTCGCCCTCGCCGCGCTGTCCGCCGGGCTGGGCCAGGTGGCGCAGGCGCACATCCTCGCTCAGCCGGACAAGCCGATCACGTTCGTCGTCGACGGGGATCTGCCGTTCGGCATCACCCAGGAGACCATGGATGCCGCGGCCCGGGGCCGCGCCCTGAGCTACGAGCCGTTCACGGTGCTGGTCGTCGAGCGCGACCTCACCTGGGACGAGTACGAGAACGGCGAACTCCCCCGTGGTGCGGACGTCATGGTCTCCGTGGGGATCGACCCCGAGGATCCCGACCTCGTCCTCCCCGACGCCTCGCGCGCCTCGGTGGCGAAACGTCTCAAGGGAGACGGCTGGAACCCGAACTACTCGGCGGCCGTCGACATCCGGGAGGCCTTCCTCAACAACGTGACGCAGGGCCAGGGGCCGGGCGCCGTCGTCGGGGCGGCGCTGACCGCGGCGTCGCGGGCGTTCGACGGAGGCCCCCGGTCGCCCGTGCTCTGGGTCTCCCTCGCGGCGCTGCCGCTGCTCGTCGGGCTCTTCATGATGGTGCTGTGGGCGCGCTACCTCGCGCGAGAGCGGAACCGCCGGAGGACGTTCTCCCGGGCGCGACTCGAGCTCGCCCGCGTCGTGCTCGAGCTCGACCTCCTCGAGGCGCACGTCGACATCGCCGGTGCCGAGCTCGATCGCGGGGCGCGGGGCCGCGCGCGCGATGCAGCGAAGGACGTCAAGGGGAAACTGCAGAAGGACTGGGCGGCGATCCGCAAGGAGAGCCTGAAACTCGCCCACGAGGAGCAGGTGCTCGCGCGCGAGCTCCTCGACCCGTCGACCCGCGTACACGAGCGGGGCGCCCCCGAGAAGCCGCTGGATCTCGCGACGTTCGCGAAGCGCACCGCTGCCCTCCGGCGTCGCGCGGACGCGCTCGTCGCCGCCTCGTCGCTGCGGGTGGGGCATGCCGCGGGCGGGACGATCCTCGGCCGGATCGCTCTGACGTCGACCCTCGCCGTGGACGACGTGCTCGCCCGCCCCGATCTCCTCTCGCCCGCAGAGACGGAGACGCTCAGCCGGCAACGGGGCGATCTTCTCGCCCTCGTCCGCGAGGCGGACACCACCTTCGGCGCCGACAACGGACCCGAGGTCGTCGTCCGCCACGTGGACCTGATGACGAGGTGGCGGGAAGCCGAACGCCGGTTGGCGGTCACACTGACGCGGATCGAGCACCGCCTCGAGAAGAAGCTCCCCCGCGGGACGACGTCGCACATCGCCGCCGGGGCATTGGATCGGCGTCTCCAAGATCGGGCGCGCATCGCCACGGGAGGCGCCGCCGAATCGCTGGACGAGCTCCGCTCGTCGCTCGATCTCACGCCGCGCAAAGGTCTTCCCCCGGCCCCCCACGCCGAACGGATCCTCCTCATCGCCGACGCGCTCGTCGCCGCGAAACGCGGCGCCACTCCCCCGCGACGGGCGGGTTCCGGCATCCCCGTCGACAGGCTCGCACCGGACTTCATCCCTCTCGCCGTCGCCGGAATCCCCCTGGTGGCGGCCCTGATCGCCGGCTTCCTGGCAACGTCCGCCATGGAACGCGGCGACGCCACGTACGGACGCGAGCTGACCGGCGACGTCCCCCTCGCCAGCCTCGAGATCGTGGGCGACCCCGCCCTCCTCCCGGCCTTCACCAACGCCGAGGATGCCGAGCGCGACGGCCCCAACATCGACACGCTGACGCTGGACTTCGTGCGGGATGCCATGGAGCGCACCGCGCAGCGCAGCGACGACGACGCCCTTCTTCCGGAGCGGATCGACCTGGTCGTCCCTCTTCTCGCGATCGACGACTACGTCACGGTCCGCCCGAATCCCGAGGTCGAAGACGGCGTGAAGCTCGATTACTTCGAGGTGCTGGGGGCCTACGCCCGCATCAAGGCGGAGGTCGAGGCCGAGGTGCCGGGGACGCTCGACCCGGCGACCGGTGACGTGCGAGCCGGACACGCGATCCTTCCTCTCTGGATACAGAAGGACGGCTCGTACGGGGTCGGTCTCGCCCTGACGGGAACGCTCAGCACCGGGACGGAGAGCCGGCTCGGAGCATACGACTTCCTCGCGACGGAGCCCCGCTTCACGAACGAACCCGGCGAGGACTGGGCCAATCCAGCGGGCTGGGTCGTGGCATCCGAGATGATCAAGCTCGGCCGACAGCTGGAGTACAACGACCTGCGCGTCAGCTCCCTGTCCCCCGCGGCGCTGTTCTGGGTCGTCGCCCTCGCGACGTGGACCGGCGTCCAGACCCTCGCGATGATCGTGTGGTCGCTCGCCCAGCTGCTCCTGCGCGGCGCCGGATCCCGCCGAACGCGCGCTCAGCTGCGGGAGCTGCGCGACAAGCTCAACGCGCTCGCGATGGGGCTCGACCTGTCGAGACTGGATGCCGTCGCCGTCCTGGGAACCGCCGACGGCCACCGCGGCCAGGCGGCCGAGGCCGACCAGCAGCTCTCCGAGACCGTGCTGTTCACCGCATGGCGCGAGGTTCAGGCGCTCGAGGCTCTGCCCCGGCGCGAGCAGCGCGGCCCGGAGTGGCGCCAGCGCGTCGAGCGGATGGGCACTGTCATCGACGCGCTCGCCGTCCGCGAGGCCGGGGTCGCCGAGCGGGCGTTGGTGCTGGTCCGGTCGTACAGCTGAGTCGACGGCCCTGCTGTTCAGAACGAGGCCGCGTCGCGGAGCCCCTCCTCGATCTGGTTCGTCGCGGTGACGATCGCGTCCTGGTCGGGGTGACCGAACAACCCCGACAGCGCCCGGCCGTACAGGCTGCGGAGCTGCTCGACCACCTGGACCCCGCGGAGTTCGAGGTGCAGCAGGGTGCTTCGGCGGTCCTGCGGATTCGGCGCGCGATGGATGAACTGCCGAGACTCCAGCCGTTCGATCACCGCACTGACGAGGCTGCTGCCGACCTGGAGAAAGGTGGCGAGTTCTTTCGGTGTCCGCGGAGATTCATCCACGCCGAGGAACTTCAGTGCGCGCAGGTCGATGGGGTTGAGTTCGTGCTCCACCGCCAGACGCTGGAGGAGGTGCGCGTTCTGCACCTGCATCCGGTACCACGCCGAGACGAGTGCTTCCGAAGCCGCCGAGGGGAGTGATTCCCTCGCGGGATTGTGCTCATACCCCATCGAAAAAGAATAGTCCACACTATCCCTCACTTTTTGAGTTACTAGTTTGACTTACTTATAGTTCCGCTAGGCACCTTCAGAACGGTGCCGAGAGAGCATGTCCCGTCGACCTCGTCGATGGCGTTTGAAGAACCACCCCGTCTGCACCACGCATGCATCACGCACTTCATACCCACTCGCCCTCCCCGTGAAGGACTCATCCTCATGCGCAAAGCACCCGCCACCCCCTCGCGCCGTCTCGGCAAGATCGCGACCATCGCGGTGATCCCCCTCTCCCTGATCGCCGCGGGAGCGCTGGTCTCCACCGCGTCGTACTCGGCCTTCTCCGCGACGACCTCGAATCCCTCGAACAACTGGTCGGCGGGCTCGGTCGGGCTCTCGAACAGCTCCCCCAACAGCGCGGCGTTCGACGCGACGAACCTGAAGCCGGGATCGACAGGCACGACGTGCGTCGCCGTCACCTCCACCGGCACCCTGCCGTCCGCGGTCAAGCTCTACGCCACGGATGCCTCGCAGAGCCAGGGCATCGGTGACTGGCTCAACCTCACGGTCACCCAGGGCACGGGCGGTGGCAACGGCAGCTGCAACGGCTTCTCGCCGATCGCCTCCGGCGCGTCGGTCTATGACAACACCCTGACCGCATTCGTGAACGACGCCACGGACTACCGCAGCGGAGTGGGCAGCTGGGCACCCGCGGGCGGGGACTCCCCCGAGACGCGCACCTTCCAGATCACCTACTCGGTGTCGTCGAACGCCCCCTCCTCCATCATGGGCGCGACCGCCAACGTCAACTTCACCTGGGAAGCCCAAAATCAGTGAGCTGAGGAGTCGCTCCACCGACGGCGCGGGCGGGTCATCCTCGACGGATCCCGCCCGCCCGCTGCGGGCCTGGCTGCGCTTCGGCACGGTGATCACCGCACGAGCCGCCCTCGCCGTCGTCTTCGGCATGACGTTCTGGGCGGTCGCACCGTTGGTCATCGGATGGCAGACGACCACGGTGATGACCGGCTCAATGGAACCCGCCATCCAGCCGGGCGACCTCGTCGTCAGCCGGCCCATCGATCCTGCCGAGCTGCGTCCCGGTCAGGTGATCCTCGTCACCGACCCGGACCACCCCGGGCGACTCCGCCTCCACCGCCTCCACGCCGTCGACGGCGACGAGCTCATCACCAAAGGAGACGCCAACCCCGAGGCCGACTCCTCGCCGGTGCTCCGGTCTGATGTCCTGGGCGTCGGAGCCCTCCGGGTCCCCTGGATCGGCATCCCCATCCAACAAGCTCGCGACGGCGACGCCGTGGGTCTCACCTCGACGGTTCTCGGTCTCGTCGCCATCATCGGCATCGCACTCGCGCCCGCCATCGCAAGCGGCGCGGGCGATCCGCCGGAACCAGACCCCGAGCTGCCCGAGAGAACACCTTCGCGGGATGCCGAAACAAGGCGCGTCAGATCTCGCACGGCCGCGTTCGTCGTCGCCGTCACGGTCGCCGCCGTCGTGGCGGCCTCGCCGGCTCACGCGGCGGCCTTCTCCGCCCGCACGCAGACCTCCGGATCCCTGCAAGCGGCGACGCCGGTGGCGCCGTCGGACCTCACGTGCGCGAACAACTTCGACGGCTCGGTGACCATCGGGTGGGCCTACGACGCCGAGAGGCCTTACAACTTCGAGATCCTCGTCGACGGCCGCGGCTCCATCGCCACCCTCGGACCCGACGCCCGCTCCATCCAGCTCCGGGCGAACACCCCGTTCTCGTTCGGCCGAACCTCGGTGGTCCGCGTGCGCACCAACCTCACCCAGACGTGGGGCGCGACGAGCTCGGACTCCCGCAGCGTCACGACCGTGACGATTCTGTGGGTCGGGGTGGCGCGGTGCGCATGAGCCTCGGGCTCCCGCTGCTTGTTCTTGTCACACGCCGCGGAATTCTGCCCGTAAATCAGCGAACGCTTGGCGGTACCCGTCTCGCCCGTGGACGTATGCCAGGCACACGACGCTTTGCAGGGCGGAGATGAGGGAGTCTCGTCCCGTGGAGTACTGCAGGGCGCGGATCGCCCACTCCTCCGGCGAGTCGCGGCTCGCGCCGTCGGGAGGCGCCGGAACGCTCGTGCGCCGCACCCGCGACCACTCGAGGACGTCCCAGCCGTACCGGAGCTCGTCAAACGGCGGAGGCGCCGATTCGCCTCTGCGCAAAGCATCCACCGCCGGTTCGAGGAGAGACTCCCCACTCAGCCCGGAAGCCTCCAGGCACCGCAGCGCCGCCCACGCCGCAATCTGACGCTGAGTGATCTCGTCGGCGTCGGCGATCGCGAACTCAAGATCCACATCGAGCTCGGTCAGCACGTCCAATGGCGAGCCCGCGTCGACGAGTTCCATCAGACGATCGTTCGGGACACGGTCCCCCCACCGCGCGCGGGCTCGGTCCCTGCGTTCGGCTGCGTCGAGGATCTCCTGCTCGTCCATCTCCTCGGGCACGATGGTTCGCCGCGCGCGATGCCAGGCCTCGGCTCGCTCACTGGTCTGAACCAGGATGCGACCCGGCGCCGGAGGAGCCGGCCAGAACTGCAGCAGATAGGAGTCAGTGCCGTCGTCGCTGACCATCGCCTCGTCGAATCCGGAGGCGCAGTAGCGAACCCGATAGTCCCCGCGAGGAAGGTCGAACGGGAATTCCTCACCCATGAGACCGGTGAGGAACGCCTCGTCGGACTCCGACTGGAAGGAGACCTCGACGACCTCTTCCCACGCCGGGTCCACCGCCGGCGCGGACTCGTGCAACTCGATACGGAACGGCACGTATCCCGTGTGCGTTCCCGTGATGAGTTCGAGCATGCCCGGGACGCCCGCGCCACACAGACCGTTGGTCTCGTCGGCCCACGGCGCGCTGAGATCGTAGCCGTCGGCTTCCTCGTCGGTCGTGATGGTCGCCATCGAAGAGGACACGTCGACGCGGGGGTGATCGAGGAGGATTCGCACTCACGGATGCTATCGGGGCAAGCGCGAGCGCTCGGGGTGCCACCTCGACGCGTGCAGGGCGCGTCGCGTGGAACGACGAAGGGCCGGAATCTCGTGAGATTCCGACCCTGATCTGTCCAGATGACACGATATGAACCTGTGAACCCTTGACCCCCAGTTTGCCGTATCAGACTCGTCCGGCGTTCGTGGGCCCGGCCACGGCACGGGGGAGAGCCGTCATGCCAGACGTTGCATACATCAGGTTCCGGCGCTTAGGAGCTGGGGGCGGATTGATGCCGACATCGACTACGTCCAGGTGCGCGACGAGCACGAGCTTCTCAAGTGATCAGCCTGCCTGACGGCCACGTTGGATCAGACGAACGGTGCACATGGCAGACCCTGCCACGAACGTCGGCCGCCCGCCGCCCTGGAGGCCGGTTCAGCGAATCGGCTGACGTGACGCTGTGTCTAGTCTGCGGTGCACGTAAGAGAAGAGGCTAAACGCGTCATAGAAGTCCGGCAGGAGTTCAGTGTTGTCGACGCGATTGGAGTGGGCTCGGGGGTTTCGATAGTGCCCGTGAATCCCGAGGAGCAAATTCTTAAACCCCCGATGTTCGCTGATGTCGGAATCGTTCTCGTATCGGTTCATGTAGAGCAAGGGTTCGTCCTGACGGGTCCCGAAGACCCCGTTGTACAGGGCATCACCATCACCAGCGAGGCCAGTGATCTGACGAACTCGAGTCGGGATGCTCTTCGAGGCTTCGGAGATTGCGTGAAAGAGCGAGCGAGTCACAAACTCCTCTGCACAGTAACGGAAGAGTTCGTCGTGGGTTCCGCGACGACGAAGCTCCGCGTGGAGTGTTCCTGCTAGCTCTGCCGCTTCAGATAGCGTGCTGGCTCTTGTACCGCGAGCGAGTTGACCTCGGTCATTGATCCTGTATCCGTAGTGGACGAGAAACTCGGAAAGCTGGTCACTCAACTGTGCGAATCGATTGGGGTCGCGCATATATCTGGCTGGGGACATGGCCATGTTAATGAACACGACGACGGAGTTACCGAGGCCCTGCTTGTACTGCTTGTTGTTGAGCGTGATGTACAGGCTTTCGCGCTTGTTTCGTCCCGCTTCACGTTGCAAGATCCCCGCCATCGGCAACAAGGCGTCAATCTCCGAGTTACTCAGGCCAGGGTACTCGGTTTGGGCGAGAATGTCTGCAACACCTTTGATGAAGTCCATGGGGAACGGTTCGACCCGCTTGGGGCCGGAGAGTGATGTAGCCATGTGTCCAAGTATCCTCTTCTGCGAGGCAGACACTGGGTACTGTCATTGCCTCGCTGCTCGGACGCGGGCGATCCCGCGGAGGCGACGTGCGAACTGGAACGCACCAAGTGAGGCAAACTATCCCAAACTCCGATAGGGCGCTTCCCAATCCATCTCGCCGAGTTCATCGGTGTCGATGGTTAGCACAGAGCGAAATGAGGTGCATTGTGGCTTCATTACTGAAGGAGGGGAAAATAGCCGGTCTACGCCCGCGCCAGGGAATGAAGCATCAGTTTTTGGCCGAGTGACTGTGCGAGGACATCCGGACGAAGGCGGCGCAGGAAGTTTCTCGGCGAGTGCCCGTACTACCGCCCAGTGCGGACGAGAACTACGCCGCGATCGGTAACCATAACGCCGAGGGCATCATCGAACGTCACGCAGTTACGCGCCAGGCCTCTGTACTCCTGTGGCGTACATCGGTCTACGCGAAGTGGCTTCAGCCGTGATGGCACTTGTGCAAATACCGCAAGTAGCGCGGTGCTAATGGAAGCGATGTTTACGATACTACGCGGGCCGACGACCGGCGCGACCCCGGTGATGAGTGCTTGGGCAATTGATGCAACAACATTGCCTTCCTCGTCCTCACGGTGGAGACCGGCAAGCAACGGTAGTTTGTGCTGGTAGGGGGCCAGGATTTCGTGGATCTGTTGGTAGCTGGCATCCATGTACATGATCTGCCAGAGTTCACTATCTGACTCGAGCAGCGACTTCTTTAGGTCGTCAAGACCGGCGGGGTTCAGCGTGTACGACGGCAGAGCAGCGAGCCGGGCCTCAATTTCACTTGTGTGCCGGTTCTCCACTTGGAATTCATCGATCCCGTCCGCCGTGAGCCAAGAGTCTGTCTCGTCGGCAGCAAGAAACGAGTAGACCGTTTCGCCCGCGTGATACACCTCGTACACGGCACACACCAGCCTGCGCACACGGAGAGTCGCAGGGAGCTCGTTTAGAAGGGCCGGCGTGACCACGGCGAGCGTGTCGAGGCTGCTGCCGAGAACGTCCAACGCACTCAGTAGTTGGTCGTACTCATGATTGGGACTTGCGTCGTGCTTGTCGTTGTTCGCCGCTTGCCGTATAACGTCTAACGATGCTGCGCCTTGCCAACCGGCCGCCTGAATCAACTGCGTAATCGCAAAGAGATGTTTCCCAGTCCAGCTCAAATCTGCCGCCTTGAGCGACCGCTCCCACAATGCGGCCACATCGCGCGCAACGGAGCCGATATCCTCCTGCTCGTAGCCATTGCGGCCGAACGCTTTCATCCGTCGCGCCGCATTCAACGTTCCTGTCTCGAGTGAGTCGATAATGCGCATTCACCAATCCTCCCATTGCGGTCTGTGCCGTCCTAGCGGCAGGTCTGTCGCGTCTTTCATGCTGGCTGAGCTGGTTCAAACGTAGCGCTCGATGTCGGATCTCACCTCCAGATTGATTTAGCGAACGCAACCAGACGAGCCCCCGAAATGGAATACTTCTCTTCTTCATTCAGGTCTTCACGAGGGAGTGTTCACCGCGGGAGGCGAGCCGCATTGCGTGTTCGCGACCGATAGCTCCCTCCACGTCGGCAACTACTTGGGGCCACGTCTTCTTTCTCGACAAATTTGAGGGGACTGATGCACGGTTGAGTGCCGATGCGTTGTCACGCAGCCAGTGCGGCTGGCGTGTTCATGATGACCTCGAACTCGACGGGCGTCAATCAGCCGCGGCGGAGCTGGCGTCGGTTGTCGGTCAGCTCGAGTACGTCACGCGGGTGTTCGAGACGCTGCGCGGCACCGCGAACACCGGCATCGCGGTGGCGAACGTCGAAAGGATCGAGCGCGGCGAGCAGCCGCTGCTGCCCGAAATGACGCTGCACGGCCTGCGACACATGCACGCGTCGCTACTGCTCGCGAGCGGCGCCGACATCGCGCTCGCGTCGAAGCGGCTCGGACGTTCGTCAATCTCGATCACGAGTGACCTCTGCACGCACCTCATCGGCGACGCTGCACGGCGGGCCGCCGAGGGCTCTTCGGCTCGTTCCGCGAGCGAGTGCACAACCCGTGCACAACGAGCCTGCCCGGGGCGGGCCTGAAAAAAGCCCCGGAACCTCGCATTTCTGCGTGATCCCGGGGCTTCTCCAGTCGGGATGACAGGATTTGAACCTGCGACCCCTTGACCCCCAGGCGTCCAGACGGGGTCGACGAGGCGAGATTCTGCGTGATTCCGGGCGTCAGATCATGCAGAGCGCCGCGCGAGATGCATAGTTTGCATGATTCTGGTCCCCTTCTGGTCCCCGCGCGAAAGCTGATCAACTCAGTGACTATGCTCGTCCGAGCCGAAGGACGCTTGCGAAGTCTCGTTCCCAGATGTAGACGTCTCCCACTTGGTCCTCGAACTCAAGCTGAATCGCGAACACTTGTAGAGCGTTGGAGCCTCTCTCGCTCAGCGTGAACATTTCCAGACCGTCGGCAATGCCCATGGATGGCTTCATGGCGAAGCCAGGAGAGATCTCATGCAGGTCGAAATCCACGCCCGGCCTCAGGCCGAGCATCGCCAGATTGTCTCGCGCCTCAGGCACGGGCCACCACAACCAACCCTCGACTGCCGCTGGCACAATGCCGTACCGGACGCTACGAACCCGAGCAACACCTGCACCAACATTCTGCAGGATGAGGGTCCATGCTCTCCGACGTCGCACACGGATCCAGCCCTTGCTGTGCCCCGAGATGTACGGCCTCGAAACTCGCGCGTACTGCGTGCGAGCAAGTAGCAGCGTGGTCATCGCCGCGACAAGTGTCGCCGCTGGCGCCACTCCCAGGATCGTTGGCGCGAACGGGAGGCTAGATACAGTGGCCGCGTCGAGGTTGGAACGAACGATCTCCCAGACAAGCACCAACGATGCAATGCTCAAAAGGAGAAGAGGGATCACGTAGAAGCTAGCGCTCCGTCCAATGCGCCGTTGAACCGCGCGGTCGGCTGGAGGCTGAGGACTTCTCAAGCACCCGTCCTCGTCAAATCGCGAACTCGCTCGTAGAGAGGCATCAAAGCAGAGCAGTAGACGGACGGATTATCCAAACCGTGATCTGTCGAGTATCTGTGAGCGATATGCCCTCCACCGCAGAGGCTGAGGTTGTCGCATCCCGCACACCTGGAGTGAAGAAATGATCCCTTGTCCATCATCGCCCGCATCCCCGGCAACTCGGCAATCTCGGAAATCTCCCTCTGTCCAGCGACCCGGTTCGTTGAGTTGACCTCGTACGAAGCGGTTCGTAGCACGTCATGCAGTACGTACCTTCCGTCCGTCTCGACGATCAGCGTTCCCGCGGAACGTAGCCCCAGGCTATCTGAGCCCCAGACGCCACCAAGCGCGAGCTTGAAGACCGTTTGAAACCATCGAATTTGAAACGTACGTGGAGTGGAAACGTAGAGGTCAAAGAGTTCGAGGAGCCAGGGGCCATAGGTCGCAGCAAGTTCAGCTTCATCCGCAGAATCCCAGTTCTCATCGGGGAGCAAGACATCGACGAACGGAAAGCCAAGCGACTCGATCCGCTCAAGTGCAGCCTTCGGCTCGACGGACGGATCAATAACGAAAAGGCCACCCTGCGGTTCGCTGTTTGCTGAAGCGTCGCGAATCGCAGAGATCCCCAATCTTACCCGCGCCATCGATCCCCGACCCATCTTGTCTACGCGATGGGAGTCGTGCGAGGCATCTGAGAGGTCAGCGCTCACACCAAACCCGACCTGGGCATCAAGTAGGGCGCTCAGCGTCTCTTTCCTCAAGATGGTTGCGTTTGTCTGTATGGACAGATTCGCGGTCACACCCACGGATGTCAGCTCGGAATCGATGAGTTTAAGGAGCTCCCGGTAGGCGGATGCGGGAAACAACATCGGCTCGCCGCCGTGGAAGACAATAGACACGCTTCCCAACCCGACCTCGTCCGCGTACTGGGCTATGTCCTGCAACACGGCCCGGGCGGTCTCCACGCTCATGAACACAGGCAAGTCGCGCCAACTCTGATCGGGGCCGGTGTACATATAGCAATATGTGCACGCCAAATTGCACCTGCTGGCGACCTTGAAGATGTAGGTCGTGATCGCGGTCCGAGCCTCATGCCCAGACGCCGCAGGATTACTCACTAGTCGCGGGCATGACTCCGCTGCGTGTCCACGACGACCACTGCGTCTGGATTGTCATCCCGCTCTCCGCAGCACTTGCCTCGGCGACGGCCCGCGACGCGGCTTCCTCTAGATCTGACTTCAACTTGTCGGACATCTGAACCCCCCCAGTGCGCTCTTGCACGATGAAACTATGTTCGCGCGTCCGCGACGACAGTGCAAGGACGATGGCCGATGGGAGCAGGGGCCCCATGAAGGCGTCGGGCGCGATACGGGCCGCGGTGCTCTACGACGTTCTTTTCTCATAGGGGATCGCTTGGCGATCCTCAGCCAGCCGTCGAGTTAGTTCCGTTTGGTCCGCACCAAGCTCCAGCGCGACCCATGCGCGGACGACCAGAACGGCTTGGCGCCAGACATTCAAGATGTCGACGATGTCGGGGGCGGCGCGATTGGCGTGCTTGACGCCGTTGTATACGCGCACGGTGTCGTCCGCCCACGTCGGACCGTCGAACGGCAGACACTCACCGACGTTGTCAAGGATTCGATTGAGCCGCTCGTTGAGGGGTTGCTGGCCGGCCTTTCTCTCTGTCATGCCGTCTCGTACGGCGAGGAGATACCCGAGCGCTTCAAGTCCAGGGCCGGTGTGGGCCAATCTCGTGAATGGTGTCGCGCCGGGAAGGTCGATACTGCTGATGACCGGGTCGAGGGCACGCGCGAAGTCGTCGCGTAGGGCCAGCCACGACGCGACGCCCGACTCGCCAAGTTCGGAGTATGGGATGAGATGCTGCCTGTAGGTGCGAGGTGGCTTCTTTCGTTCGTCATTCGGCACAACCACCTCGCGCCATTGAATCCCGTGGGTCCGGCCGTCCAAGGTTCGCATGGGATCGTCGTTGCGGGTCGCTCTGACAGGAACGCAGGACTCCTCCCACCAGCGCGAGAGGACAAGGAGATCTCGCACACCCTTGTGCACTTGCAGGTGGGCGTCCCACTGCTGAGCAGAGGCGCTCTCGGTGGTGCAGCGCACGAGGTCGTTCAGCACCACGCGGTCCTCGCCCTGTTCGATCTTGATTCCACGGCCCGGTCTGAACTGCAGTGTGAGACCGTGCACGGTTCCCACCGTGATCATGGGATTCTCGACCGAGTCGATCGATACTTGCACTCGGCTCTCGCGCAGGTCGATGTCCTGAGTTCGCGCCCACGATGAGATGCCGAGCCACTCACGCAGGCCTGAGATCTCGGACTGAAGGCCGTGCGGTTCGTCGAAGGCAACGATCTCTTCAACGCCCATGATCGCCGCACGAGCCCACAGGCGACCTGTGCCAGGGCCCCATATGTTCGCGTGGAAGCCTCGCGGGTAGCATCCGACGAGCAGCACGGAGCCGTGCGAGTCGTGGAAGAGGACGCGCTTCGGCGCGTCTTTCGGTTCTGGCGGCTGTGCGGGCGGGAGTTCCAGACCCGTCTTCCCGACGAACCACCGAGCGTATGGAGATTCCCGCGTTGACCAGCCCACCTCGATGCTGATGCCTTCGTCGGAGCGTTCCAGGGCGACTCTCGTCGTCGGCGTATCTGGGTCGTTATCGAAGAAATCACCCGTCCGCCGGGTACCAGTGAGGAGTTCGTTCGGCATCAACTATCCCTTCAATGGAGCCGGCCGATGCCGGAGTCTCACGGTAACGCTCCCCCGGTGCTTCCAGCCCGAGTCTTGCGGATCTCGGACACAGACGCGCCTTCGGCCTCTCCGCATGAGTAGCGGCCACGGTAGCCGCGATGGGTGTCTCTTTGATGAAGCCCACTAGCGCCTCACGGGGAACGTACTCGCGAGTTCCGATGCTCGTCCACTTGATGTCACCCTTGTCAGCCAGACGCACGGGATGAGACGAGAACGTTGATTTTCCGCGGTCTCTGAGCTGAGCCGAGGCAGATTTCACGCCCTGGAACGCATCAAATCCATGGTTCTGGTCCCCTTTTCGTCCCCCTTGCGGAGTCATTCCACGAACACCTCTCGGAGCGGCTTGACACCGTAGCGGTACTCAAGCCCCAAGCGAACGTCGCATTTTCCGTCGTTCGCAAGGTCCGAAGTGAGCGGTCAAGCGTGTGGAGCGGCGCTCGACGCGCGGCTGACGACCTCCTCCGCGACACTGCAAGGCTGGCCAGTGCTTCCCGCTCCGGTCTGCTCGCTCACAAGTCGGCGAAGACCTGCCCGGGCGTCACAGCCGATCGAAGCAGGCGTGCGAATGAACCGAGATGACTACCGGTCAGACCGCACAGATGCTCCCGCGAGTGTCAGCGGGAATGTCGGTCCCCCGCGGGACACTTTGCCTATGGATCTCTCACCAGAGAAGCCGGCCGTCGAGCGAAGCGCCGTCGTGCTTCTATCGCGACTCGGCGAGCGCTGGAGCCAAGCTGAGTACGCACAGTTGGCTGAGGAGCTGCGCTTGGGCCTGACCGTTTCCGAGATCGCCGAGGCCCATGGCAGACCGGCGGGTGCTATCTCCGCTGCATGCAACCGCCTGCTTCCAGCGGAGGAGCAGCCACGAAGTCGCCGACACGCCCCCGCCGCGCTGACTCGCTACCTCGCCGAACATCCCGATGAGCGTCTCGTGATTCAACGCACGGCATCCGGTAGGTCTCGTCGAGGCTCTGACGATGCAATCCTGCTCGTGCGACCGTCAGCCGGTCTTCTGCCCGTTACTGAGGCTCTACTTGAACCTGGAGATGCCGCTGCTCTTCTCTCCGAAGCCCTCGCGGGCCTTGAGGGGAAGCCACGCGAGCAGAAGATTCTTCGGATGCGCGTCGGCTTCGAAGGAGCACCCCGCACGCTCGCGGAGATAGCGAGAGAGTTCGACCTCAGTCGTGAACGCATCCGCCAGATCGAGTCCAGAGCGCGGAACATTCTAGTGCATCAGGCGCGTACACCTGGCAGCCCAGGGTCAGTGCTCGCCTCGCTCCTGCATCTGCCCAGCGCGGACTTGGTCGATGAGGCATTCGCTGGACGCATCGCCACAATAGCCATGTCTGAGTTCGAAGCTCCGTCCCGCGTGACGATCCCGCTCCTGCTGTCTGCTGCTGGGGTCACGTCGCCGATTGCCCGTCAGCTCGCCGTTCTCGCCCGCGCTACGGAAGACCGTTTTCAGGAGCTCGAGAGGGAACGCCGCCGAGTAGAAGCCGCTGAGCGACGCCTCGCTGCTGTGGTCCAACGAGCTGATTCGGCGGTCGCCCGTTGGAATGAGCACGCGTCCTGGCCAGTCACCCTGAACCCTCCGCCCGTGCGTGGGACGCTCCGCGCGTTGCGGCTCGGCGGATCCGGTGAGGCCGCGGGCAGCTTCCATTTCGACAAGCTACGCCGCGAGGTGTTCTACGAATCGTCCCTTGAACTCACCGCGCTCAGTTTCCTGGAGAACAGCACCGACATCGCCTGGTACCAGGAGCAGCCGCTCGCCATTCCGTACACGTGGAGAGGGCGTCCGCACGTCTACTATCCCGACGTCCTCGCCGCGACTCGCACAGGTCAGTGCTTGATCATCGAGGTCAAACCGCTGGTGAACATGCCGATCGCTCTGAACCTCGCTAAAGCCGCCGCCGCGCGGGTCTACGCGCACCGGCACGGCTGGGGGTGGGTGACCGTCGACGGCGCGCTCACTTCGCGCGACCTTGACACATACGTCATCCCCACCCACAAGGTTCGCGCCATCAACGCTCGTCTTGAAACTCACGGCCATCTCGATTGGGGCGACATCCTCGAGTTGCGGGTGAAGCACCAGGTCCGTTCGCGGGACATTGCTGCGTTTGTCGCCCAGACCGGCGCCCGACTCACGCTCGAGTCGTACTACCGCATCACCGGGTCGCGATGACTGCAGAGCGACCCGCCGACCGTGCGGACAGCCATCCCGCCACGCTTTGGTTGCGCAGCCACATCGCCCTCAATGCGCTCCAGCGCCGGCCTGGCAGTGACCAGGCAGCCGAAGCGACAGGCGCCGCGAGCGGAGCCCACCTCAAGGTGACCCGCGGTTTGCTGACAGCAGCGCAATTTGCGCGACGCGTTCTGCGGAGTTCGCTGGCTGCTACTCACCTGCGCGGTCGCTCGCGCTGCCTTCGGAAGCATCCCCGCCCATGCATGCGGCTTCAGCGGGCGCCGGGCAATGAAAGGAGATTGTCGGAGAGCACGCCGTCCGCGCGTGTGCGCAGGTAAGGCGCGCCGCCGGGATTCTCGACGACTTCCACCCATGCGGACTTCACGGGTCCACCCACCCATGCCTGGTTGGGGTTACGCCGCACCCAGTCAACCATCGACGCTTTGTCTGCCCAGTTGCTCGAACCGTTCTCCAGGTCCTTCCACTGGTAATGACTGATCGCTTCGTGGCCGCTGCCGGATGCCGCCATCCTGACGTCAATGATCTGCACGCTCATACCGACAGTCCCTCCTCATGCCTACGATCGAGAATCACCAGCATCTTCCCCATCGAGACTACGTGTCGAAGCACGTACGCGGTCAAGTCTCGTGTTGCGGCCCCAGCGTTCGTGAATCTTCTGCCACGTGCGAGGCTTGCGGCGACCTCTACATGAGGTCCTCGCGGATATGGTCCGGCGAGGCGTGCCGTCATTCTCCCCGTGAGACCGCGCCCCGCGCGAACACGGCGCGATGCTGACCGGACACAGTGTCGGACTCGGCCGCCTGTTCATTCACCACCATGCAGCCCGTCGGGAAGAAATAATACTTCATTAGTATCCATTGGGTGATACAATCGCAGTCATGGGAGTGGCAAGCGTCGCGGCGAGGGTGTCGGAACTGGCGGCCCGGCAGTGGGGCCTGCTCACTACCTCTCAGGCCGAAGCCGAAGGCATCACTCGACTGCAGCTCGCTCGCCTCGCGGATGCAGGCGTGATCGAACGCCTGGACCGTGGAATCTACGCAGCGTCGGCGGCGGTCGATGAGCGCACGCCGCTTCGCGCCGCGTGGCTGTCGCTCGAGCCTTCAAAGCTGGCCGAGGAGCGACTTGCTGACCCCGCGTCATCCGGCGTGCTGTCGCATACGTCTGCAGCTACCCTCCACCGTGTGGGTGACCTCCTCGACGATGTGCCAGAGATCACGATGCCGGACAGGAAGCAGAGTCGTCGGGGCATTCGCCTTCACCGCAGTGCCCTAGAGGCTGGCGATGTGACGATCGTCGAAGGCCTGCCGGCGACGACCCCCGCGCGCACGGTCGCGGACCTTCTTCGTGACGGGCATGATCCCTCCCATGTTGCGGAGATCGCAGGCGACGCGCTCCGACGGGATCTCGCCTCACGGCAAGACATGGCGGCGGCACTGGATCCCCTTGCGCGCAGGAACGGACAACCGCACGGTGCCGCGCTGCTGGAGCACCTGCTTGACCTGGTCGGGCTAAGCAGCGCGGCACTTGTCACGCAACTCACAGCGAGCGACCTAGGAAAAGCGCTTGTCAATGCAGGGCACCTGGCGGCGATCCGAAGCATCATCGAGGCCGTCTCGAAGATCGATGTCCCAGAGAACCTTCTGGGATCGAAGGACTCCGAGGCGATGGCGGCGTTCACGAAGAACGTCGTACTCCCCCATCTCCCCGCCGGCGTGCTTCCCAAGATCGACATGTCCGCGATCGTCAAGGCCGTGAGCCCGTCCATCCCCATCGACACCACCGCGTTCCGAGAAGCTCTGCGTGCAGGCATTCCTACGTGGCTGCCCGAAGTCATCCGAACCCTGCCTGCTGATTCGTGGCCCCCGTCCGCGCTGACGACTATATCTGCCACGCGAGAAGGGGCATCAGAGTGACAGACGAGATCCCCTACAAAGACGGCACCGCTCTCTGGGCCGCAGTGAAGACGCGAGCGAAGACCGAGGCGGCGGTCTCTGGGCTGCCAGCTGGCGCGCTGCTCAGGCGGTTCGTCGTGGACCGGTTCCTGGCGCGGGTGTTCGCTCTTCCCGGGAACAAGTGGGTTCTGAAGGGCGGCAACGCTGTCCTCACGCGCGTGCACGATGCGCGTACGACGAAAGACATCGATCTGCTCGCCGAGCTCGCTGACCTCGATGCGGCCGTAGAACGGCTCCGTGAAGCGATCCAGATCGATCTCGGCGATCACTTCCGTTTCGCAATCACCGATACCCGCGCGGCGTCGGGAGGCACTATGCAACCCGATGTCGATGGATACAAGGTATCAATCGACGCGTACTGCGGGGTCACGCCCCGCCACCGCTTCAGCGTCGACATCGTCACGGGTTCTCTGATGACCACCGAGCCCGATACTCAGACTCGGCCCGGTCTGGTGCCCGCTATCCCGGCAACGAGCGTGCGCCTCTACCCGGTGGTCGATCACATCGCCGACAAGCTTTGCGCAACGCAGAGCACCTACGGCACGGCCGGCGACCAGCCGTCGAGCCGCGTCCGCGACCTCGTCGACCTCGTCGTCTTCGCGCGCACGCAACGCATCGACGGAACCGAGCTCGCCGATGCCATTGCCGCCGAGTGTGCACACCGGGGCCTTCCCGGCGTGCCGGTCTTCTCACCGCCTGAAGCGTGGCGACGCCTTTACCCGACGCAGGCCAGGGCCGTGCCCGCATGCGGCGACGTTCTCACCTTCGACGGCGCCGTCGACCTCACCCGCGCACTTCTCGACCCCGCGCTCGACAGAACCGCCACCGGTCGGCAGTGGTCACCAGACGCCCTTACATGGGCACGCGCCTGAGGACCTTCGCCTGGCCAGCGAGCTTCACTTGTACGACGATTTCCCACTCTTCTTCCCTGCGATGCACCGAGAGCCCGCTCAGTGACGCTCGGCGACATGCATGATCAAGACGGCGCTCATCCCCTTTACCGCCTTTCAGCATGGTCATTTCCGCACCGCGGTGTCGGCGGTGGAGGCGATACTTTGACGGTGAGCAAACGGCGAGCAGATCTCATGGCGCAGATCGAACGTGACCTTCTCGATGAGAAGCCGCTCGACACTCTGCTCCGCAAGCTCATCCTGCTCGGCGGGAACGCGGGCTCACCCGAACTCCGCGACTGGGCGTCGCTGGAGCTGCGCGGCTACGAGCGGGACGCTGAGCTGCCCCCGTACAGGACTGTGCCCGCTCCGCTGCAGATCGACGGCGCCGTCCGCGACGGGATCGTGCGCCACGAGACCATCGGCGCGATGGACATTCCCGACTTCGCTCGCGATGAGATCAGCGAGCAAGTCCCATTGCGGATGGGCGTGAGCGAGATCCACAGCATGGTGGACCAGCACCGGAACGACAGAATGGTCCAGCTTCAACCACCGGGTGCTGCTGACCTCGTGACCTACATGAACGGCACCCGGCAGATGAACGGCCACATCACTGCGCTCTACTGGAGCGTCAGCACCATCGCCCTCGCCGGTGTGCTGGACCAGATTCGCACTCGGTTGGCGGAGCTCATCGCCGAACTGCGCTCCGCGACCCCACCGGGCCAGAACCTCCCCACCCGGACGCAGGCAGCCAACGCCGTGAGCCTCGTGATCAACGGACGCGGGAACCGAGTGAGCATCGCACAGGCCGCGGACGGCAGCACGATCGCTGCCGCCCCGGAAGAAGCCAAGCCGCGCTTCTGGACGGTGGCGAAGATCGTCGGCGCAGCAGTTGTTGGGCTCGCCACGATCGCGGGAACGGTCATCGCGGCACTCCAGCTGCCGACCTGGTGAAGTAACCGAAAGGAAGCCATGACCACGCACGCACCACGAACAGTAACTTCAGTACTGTCCGAGGTAGGAATAGATAGCGTCAGCGTCACATGGGGGCTCGGGGAGCCAGTTCACGCCAATGATGTCGAGTTCTTCGGCTACGGCGTCTACTACTACGATCCGACCGGTAACGGCGGAAAGCGGCTCGGCGTCCGATTCGGCGACGCGACCACGGCGTGGGTGTTCGACAACGCCAGCGCCACCCAGGCAAACTACGCAGCCTCCGCCGTCACGGCCACGAACGAAGCCGTCACAGCCCACTTCCACGACGCAAGTCTGGGCCTCGAGGCGGTAGGCACGATCGAGGCATACGCACACGTCAACGGTCACGACACGCAGGTCGACCTGCCTGTCACGCTTCTCCGTTGACATGAGCGATCTCCAACCGGCCGTCGGCGAAGGAACATTCGGCGAGCATCTCGTCGAGAACCTCTTCGCAACATGGATCGATCGTGACCTCAAGCAGCGCGCGTCCGGGCTCACCCGCGCACATGTCTACCGCGCTGTCGTTGAACTCCCGCCCTCGGGTGAAGCAGGGATCGTCCGGATCAACGACGAGGTGTCGCTGCAGGCACGGGCAGTCGCATCGGCACCCATCAAGAAAGGAGAGCCGGTCACTGCCGAGAACATCAGCAGCCTTGAAGCCTTCTGGCCCGTCGACGTCGACCCGAACAGCGGGTGGCTCGCATACATCGTCGTCGGAGAGTCCGCGCACGTTGCCTTCGACCTGCGCTACAACAAACAGCGAAACGCCGAACTCCTCAGTCTCGCCGACGACTACCTCGACACAGTCGAAGCGGTCCAGGATTTCGCACTCCGACCAGCCATCGACAACCTCCTCTCCGCAGCCGAACTCACCGTGCAGGCCCAGATGCTCGCGCAAACACAAACGACGAAGCTCCACAACGTTCGCGACCGGTGGCTACGAGAGAACGAACGGCTGGGCAACGCGCCAGAAGGTTTCCTCGCCACGCTCCAGCGGCTTCGGCGAGAACGCGCGGCCGCGAGATACGGCGACGGTGTCCTCCGCGTGACCGCTGACGAGATGCCAGCTTTGATCGCAGCCGTCCGCTCGATGGTCCAGCACGCAGCCGATCAGATTGGACTGGTCGCGGCCGACTCCACCCGGGACGAGGATGGCGCCGAGGGCTGAGACCACGACGTCTTCGAGGAAGGCATGAGCGGCGAATACACCGCCAAGTTCATCGGCCGGCTCAACAACGGGCCGTCGGGCCGCGGCCGCGAGGCGCAGCGGGGCTAACATCATCACGCACTCGGCCCGACCGACGTTACGAACCGTACGCTGCTTGTCACAAGCCCCGGCTGAACCGTCTGCGGGCAGACTTGATCCGTGGATCTCACCCTCAACGACACGCAACTCGCCGTACTGAGATGGGTCGCCGCGGGCGCCGACCTTGAGAACCCTCCGACACCGACGTTCAAGACATCCGCGGTCGCCCTGCGCAGCCGCGGACTGATCGAACTAGACAAGCGCAAAGGCCGGTAGAACGCCCAGCTCGCGGACAAAGGGAGCTTTTACCTCGAGCACGGACATCACCCGGACACGCAGAATCGAGCGGAGCGGACCACTCCACCCAAACCGAGCAAGCCCTCGAAGGCATCACCACCGAAGTCACCCCCGGCTATCGACGAGCCTGCAGAACCGGCAGCGCCTCCGGCGTCTGACGCCCCGAAGAACGACACAGCGACCGGCATCCCGATCCCGTCCCAGATCCGGCACCCGCACGCCGCCATCCGTGAGCTGGTCGATCACAAGTCGCGTGTCGCGGTCCCCGCGGACACCCTACGCCGCTCCCACCTCATCCTGCACGCGCTCGTTCAGGAGGCGCTGAGGCGTGGCTGGATAGTCACGCCGGTGCTGTCCAGCATGCGAGCCGACCCTTGGACGGGCACTCGCACACGGGTCTGGCCGAGCGAGAACCTGTTCAGCATCGACGCCGGAAGCGTACGGGTCGCTGGTCATCGAGGACACCGTGGCCACGCGCATTGAGGACAAGCTGGAGCGCGCCTTTGCCCGTATCCAGTCCATGACAGATGCGGCGATCGCACGGGCCGAAGCCCAACGGCAGCACGCGATCGCGGAAGCGGAACGGAGGCGACGTGCGGAAGCGCTACGGCCGCGCGCCGTGCACTACGGCAATTGGGTGGCTGCCCTCGACGAACTCCACGCCGCCTTCACCAAGCACCGAGAAGTGAGCGCACTCATCGAGTCGCTTCGCGGCCTCGCGCCCGACACAGAGGACGCGGAGCGGCGCACGCAGTTCGATCGCTACGTGCAATGGGCGGCGCAGCACCTGAAGGAGTCCGACCCGTTCCTCGCCTTCACGCTTCCGGACGGCGACACCCCCGACCTATCATTCCCGCAGTGGCAGCGATGGCGGGCACAGAACCAGCACCCGTTCACGATCGGGCGCTTCGGATGGGTCCCCTGGGTCGCGTCTCTCGCTCCCCGTTCCAAATCCCTGATGCGGAGTGGAGGCGGGTCGATCCACCAACGTCAGTCGGACAAGGCGTCAAGGACCTCTGCGACGCGGGTGAGGTTCTTGTTCTTTTCGATGTACTCAGAGTACTGAGCCCGAGCTTTGTGGATGAGTTCCTGGTATCGGAAGACACGCCCGTTGAGCTCCGCGACACGCTCTCGGCTGTAGTCGTCCGGGTTCTTCGACGGGGGCGACTTCTTGGCGCCGGGCTTCTGCCCCACAACGAAGATCACCTCGTACGGCTCATCTGAGCGTCCGGTCTCTTCGAGAATCTGGGTCAACGCTCGTATGTAGGTCAGTCCCTGGTCGTAGAGGACGTCAATGTCCGGCTTCACGCCGGGACGTTTGAGCTCGATGATGACGTGTCGATTCTGGACGTTGCAGTAGCGCAGGTCAATGCGCTTCAGCGCGTCTTCCTCGGGTCGCTCGGCACCGAAGGTCTCCGCAAGCTCGAAGACGCGCTCCTCCATGGAGACGTCTTGCGAGATACGGTCCCAGGCAGGATCGAGAAGCCAAAGGTTGGCGTGCAGCTTCTCTTGGAGCACTTTCTCCAGGACGTTCTCCGCCACGTCGTCCTTGAAGCTCTGGATGGTCTCGATCCGCGCTCTGATGAGATCGAGGTACATCGCGGATTCGTAGCTATCCAGCGTTGCGAGGACAGTCAGGATGTCGTCGGTCTGCATCGTCGAGAGCTGGTTCAGCCTTTCGACGTCCTCTCTGAGCCCGATCCGCTCGAACGCGATGATTCCCGACTGAAACAGTCGACGTCGGTCTTTCGCCGCGTCTGTGCTCTCCGGGATCGACAAAGATTCGATGGTCCCCATGAGTTTCGTGGCCGGGTCTTGCTGGTACTTCGGCAACGACTCGATCCAGTCCTTGATGGGCTTGTTGTTGGCGAGGACCTCCTTCGCCTTCCTCTTCGGTCGCCACTCCGACCATTGGTCCGAAGCTCTCAAGAGTGCAGCGCGAAGGAAGTCTCGAAGGGCGACGACCCGTGGGTCATCTTCCATGAGGCGTTGACGGTCGCTGGTCGCGATATCGTCCTGGTCGTCGGTGTCCAGGAAGTCTGCCCGGATCTGCCCGGTCGTGTAGCTGACGAAGAGTCGGCTGAAGTCGAGGCGCTCAAGGATACTTTCCTGGATCGGACGTCCTCGTGAGAGCACCATGATGTTCTTGAGCGATCCCGCCTCATCATCTTCGACGAGCTGATCGGGTCGCGCGGTAGTCCCGAACCAGCCGGACACGAGCCAAGTGCTGTCGCCAGGGACGGACGCGGGCAGCACCGTTCGAACAGCATCGGCAGCGAGGCTCTCAGCCGGGATCCGCTCAGCGCCGAACTCCCAGAGGTATTCGAGCTTCTTCAACTCGATTCGGTCGTCGAAGGAGATCGGCGCGCCGTTCAAGGTGACGTAGAAGAGGCCCGCGAGCGCATTCGATGCAGTCGTATCGGCGGGGTCAGCTTCAATCATCCGACGAAGATCACTGATCTGCGACTTGACGGCGTCGAGCGGGGTCTCGCCGTCAGCGGCCTTGGGTGCGACGAGCGTAAGGACGTCGAATCGCCGTGCCACTCGTTTCCGAAGCGCATTAAGTGCGACGTCAATCCGGCGGCGACGGAGATTGGTGAGCCGGATGATCGTGCCGTGCGCCCCAAGCGCGGGCAGGACGTCGATCGGTTCAGGATGATAGGCCTTATCATCCTCGATGCGCTTCTTGAGCTCGTCGACCTCGATGCGAAAGGCGTTGCGTTCTCCATTTCGCGCTGAGTGGACCTCGACGGTGTCGGCGATCGAGAAGACAGACAGCTTCCCGATGCCCTTCCGGCCCATGAACGGCCGCTTGTAGCCGTCACTGAGGCCACCTTCCGTGGTGCGCTTCGAGTAGCCGACCGTGAGGAACTTCCGCTTCAGCTCCTCCCGCGTCATCCCTCGACCGTCGTCGCTGATCTCGACGAACGCGTCATCGCCACCCGCATTCCAGTTAATCTCAACGAGATTGGCGTCGGCATCCCACGCGTTCGCGACCAGCTCGGATACCACTGCCGCTGCATTGCTGTAGAGGTTGATGCCGAGCGCCTCCAGCACCGACATGCTGATCTTCATCTCATAGGTCTCGTCCGGAGCACCTTCTTCCGCGCTCGATACCTCGACTGCGTTGTCGCTCATCTGGCCCCCATGTTCGTGAGTAACGAAGAAACGAATCAGCTTCTACTGGTGCGCTCGAGACGCCTCATCAGTTGCTTGCTGAGCTTCGAGCATCTTCAGGAAAGTCTCGCCAACCGCTCGACCGAACGCCGGCGGAACAGCGTTTCCGATGAGACGCCCCACCGCCTGCATCGAAGGCTTCTCCTTGCCCTTCACAAAGCGGTAGCTCCTTGGGAAGCCTTGAAGCATGGCCGCTTCGCGAAGGGTGAGGCTCCGGTCCTGTTCTGGATGGCCAAAGCGTCCGGTCCCGAAGTTGAAGGATTGGGTGGTGATGGTCGGCGAAGGCGCGTCCCAGGTCATGCGTCCATAGAACGCCTGGAAGCTCGCGCCGCTGGACCTGGTGTGGCAGGGAGCGAGAAGCTCCACAGGCCAGTCTCGCCACGTCCCGCCAGGTGCGGAGGCCTTCATGCGTCGCAGGTTCAATGGCGTCAGTCGGCGGGCCGTGTGGAGCAAGTCCTTCGGGTCAGACTCACCGTGCTCAAGCTTCGGAAGTCTCGATATGGTCTGCTTGACCGTCTTGAACTTGCTCTTGTCCTTGTTCCCCTTCGGCAAGGAGACGTTGCCTTTGCGCGATGCCATGAGGACAAGGCGGCGACGCTCCTGCGGGAGGCCGAACTCCGGGCCGTAGAGAGTGCCGAAGTCGACCTCATAGTCAAGCTCTTCAAGCTTTGCGACGAAGTTCTCGAACACAGGCATCTTGCCGAGACGAGTGACGTTCTCCATCGTCACGAACTCAGGGAGCGACTCTTCCACTAGTCGCGCGAAGTGCGATAGAAGATCCCAGTTCTCTTCATCTCGGGTATCGGCTCCGCGACGATGACTTGAGAACGGTTGGCAGGGTGCGCACCCGGCCAGGAGACGAAGCTTGCCCTCTGGCCACAAGGCCTGAAGGTCAACGCCTTTGACGTCGCCAACGTCCTTCAGGATGAACTGGGCCTTCAAGTTCTGTTCATACGGATACTGACAGGCAGGGTCGAGGTCTATCCCCGCGACGACGTCGATCCCAGCCTGTTTGAGGCCGAGCGACAAGCCTCCGGCACCGCAGAACAGGTCGATGGCAGCGATCGTAGGCGACGGAGAACTCACGGATCATACGCTATCTGCTCGACGGCACGACGTCGACGGCGACACGTCCCTGTTGGGCGTGTCGGGCGGGGCGTGCTCGCTAGCCTAAACGAGCATCAGGGAGCAGCCCGGTCGTTGGGCTGGATGCGACTTGCGTTCACAGCTTGGATGATCTGGTCAGCGGCATGAGACGGCGTCTCGTGCTCCCAGAACCGCAGGACGAGCCAGCCGCGTGCCTCAAGGTGAGTTGTCGTCTCCACGTCGCGAACCCGATTCCGTTCGATCTTCGCGCTCCAGTAGTCGAGATTCGTGGCGGGCATGCTGAAGTGCTGCGGGCAGCCGTGCCAGTAGCAGCCGTCAATGAACACGGCGATCCGCACACGAGTGAACAGCATGTCTGCGGTGCGGCGAAGGTCCTTCTCTGGGCGCGCGTTCACTCGATAGCGCAGGCCGGCTGCGTGCACGAGCCGTCGCACGGCAAGCTCGGCCTTTGTGTCGCGCCCTCGATTGCCTTGCATGGTCTTGCGCGCGGCGTCGCTGGATGCCCACGGCGTGTACATGGCTCGAGACTACGGCTCCCGCGTTGAAACGTCCGGTGATGCCTCGACACCCGCGATCTGGAGGAGGTACGTCAGGAGCGCGCCGGAGCCACTGACAATGTGGTCGCGGTCGAGGTCGACGCCGTCGAAGTCGGGATTGGTGTCGACGTTGACGCCGCCCCAGAAGCGATCGAGGGAGCGCATGATCTCTTGCAGCTCCGCGAGTCTGTCGACGCTGACGTCGGCATCGGGGTCGACGATGAATCGTGCGAGCTCGTGCGCGATCTCGTGGCGGTGGGATCGGATCGCTTCGAGCGCGTCGACCTGTTTCTGGGTGAGCGCGTCGATCTGGATCAGCCAGTTCACGGACGCGTCGAATACGTTTCGGCCGAGAGTCAGCACGCTCTGCTCGTAGTGCTCCGAGTAGATCAGCCCATCTTCGGAGGAACCTTGGAGGAAAAAGCCTTTGACCTCATCCACGATGGCGGTCTTGACGAGCTCGTATCCGGTGAGGAGGGCGCCGGCGCGAACGAGGGCGGCGACGACGTTGTCGGGTTGAATCTTGTCATGGAGCCTTTTGGCGTAGGCGTCATCAACCATGGTCGCCCCCTCTCTACCCGTGTAGCAGGATGCGTCGTCTGCCGATCCTAGGACCGAAGTCGACGGTGACGACGGTCCCGTGTCGGGTGGTGGCCAATTCCAGGATCTGTCCTTCCCCAAACGTCTCGTGTCGGAGTGTCCCTCCGACGTCTGCCACCGCGGGCCTTCGCACGCCCAGCTCCTGTGGCGATATGGACGGCGCGCCGGCTTGGGCCTCCCAGCTCTCGATGAGGTAGACGACCGTGGGCAGCACGACTCCGACAGCCATTCGAGCGAGGGAGGGATCGACGAGATCGGATCCGCTGCGACCGTGTCCAGTTCCCCTGGCGTTTCGCAGCTCCCCCGCGCCGTTCAGGATGCTGGCGACGCCGCCGAGCAGACGTTTCGCGGCTCGCTCGTCTGGACCAGCGCCGACCTGGCTCGGGTCCAGGCCGAGGTGAAGGAGCGTCTGCTTCACTAGGGCCGGTAAGTCGTGCTTCTCGTCGCTGTCGCCGGTGATCCCGAGGATGGTCTTGCAGGTGCTCTCGATCAGCTCCTTCGCCTGCCCGATCGCTGCCTCCGGGTCGGTGGCGTAGTCTCGCCGAATCCGTTCGACCTGTCGGCGCATCTCCGCGACATTGAGTCGCACGGCGGCGAACTCCGCCTCGGACAGCACGGTCCCATCCGGCAGGGTCGCCTCGACGTTGTCGTCTACGAACAGCCGGCTGTAGAGGTCCGGCTCGTTGAGGGCCAGCCAGGCGGGCAGGTCGATGAAGTCGGCGACCATCCCGAGTCTTGGGAAGCGAGTCTGGAGCTCCTGAGAAGGTGCTCGCGCGCCCCACGTCTCCTCCGCCCCGAGGAGCGTGGGGACCATGTCGTACACATGCCCGTCGTAGTCCTCGTCGTTGAACCGAAGTGATCGCAGCAGTCGTGGGTGTTTGTAGATCTGCTCCTTGGTGCCGGTCAGAAGCCCGATCTCGGTCCAGCGGCTGTCATCCATCTCGGCGATGAGGCACTTCCCGATCGCGAGCTCGACAAGGTTCGCCGGCGCGTCCTGTCGCCATTGGGATGCCATGTCCTCACTCTATGAATCTCCGCAGCTCCCGACACCCAGCTCGCCCTTCAACCCGTCAGCTCGCGCTGAGGAGTTGCGTCTCGCAATGGTGGCCTCCCGGATGCGACGCGGATCAGGAGGATCAGGCTCACCGGGCCCACGACGAGGAACTTCAACGCGTTCCAGCAGAAGAGCAGTACGAGCAGGTTGAGCCAGCCGAGGCCATTGCCCGCGATGAGGCCGACGCAGACGCTGGCCGCGAGCAGGTACGGGACGGCCAGGAACATCGCTGGGATGCCCCACTTCAGTCCGCGCCGGGTGCGGATCAGGTCGAGCAGGATGTTGGTGGGCATGTAGCGCCGCATGAGATAGCGGGTGTGGACGCTCATGACCCAAAGCATGCGAAGCATAGCCGTGGCCTCTCATCAGACGTGTCTCTCCGTCGAGGAGGCAGATCATGATGAGTGGCCCCGAAGGGACTGTCCCGAAGGACCTGCGCGATGTGGAACGCTGCCTCGCGCTCAGGGTACGCCGCACCGGAGACATCCGTAAGGGGCCCGCTCCCCCGGATGCGGTGCCCATGGGCCACGATCGCAGCGCTTAGGCCTTCTTGGCAAGTTCGAGGAGCTTGCGGATGGCGGTATGGCTGTGGCGTCCGATCATGTATCCGGCGAGGTCGCCGGGGTCCAGTTCGCCGATGTCGCGGAGCCGGCGGAGATCGCGGAGGGCGTCGCGTTTGCCGTAGTCGTCGTGCCAGCTGTTGTTTCCGATCCGGTCGATGCTCTCGTACAGGCTGATCGCTTCGGCGGACAGCGCGGGGGTGAGCTCATCCTTGGTGTCGAAGTGGACGGCGTGGTGGTGGCGCGCCCACCCGCTGAGGTCGTCGGAACCGAACTCGAGGATGAAAGCGTGCGCGGCGCGTCCGGGGTTCATTGCGGCGAGGTCGTCGAGGGACGGCCAGAAATGGACTTCCACCGCGGGGCCGGAAGTCGCCGCGGCTGAGGACTTACGCGTCCGGTAAGGACGTTTCCCCCAGTCGTCCGGAAGCTGATCCTTGGTGCTCGCGATCCCTATGACCGGTCGTCGGATCTGCGCGGCGAGTTCAGTTGCTAGTTCCACCGTCTCGTCGGCGCGGGCGGAGTGCGGCTGATCGGAAACCCAGGGGACGTAGATGAATCGAGGGAAGGTGGCGCCGCCGGGATCGGTCATGATGCCGAGAGTACGCGCAGCCTCCGACCTTCAGAGCCTGGGCTGGGCGCGGGAGGGGGCCGGTCGGATGGGCGGATCTGCTGGCACGCGCACCGGATCGGCAAGCTTCTGTGCGCGGCCGAGTGCAGCGGAGGCCCGGCCCGCGTCAATTCTCTGCGTGTCACTCTGGGCGGGTGAGCCCAGGGGCAGCTGCCCGGTGATGGCGTATCGGTCGCGGTAGGCGGCGACGGTGAGCAGGCATCGTCTCCACGCCTTGCGTGTCTGGGGGTGCTCGGGCGGGCGGCTGAGATGTGCGGTCCAGCTCTGCCCGTCCGCGAGTGCGGCGTCGAGGAGCGCGTGCGCGCGTGACTCGATGAGGGCTTGCCGCTCGGTGAGCGCGTCTGCCATTTCACGATCGATGACGCCGGTTGCTTCGGGGATCAGGCCGGCGATCAGGCGAGGGGTGTTGCGGGTGCGGCCTGCCCCGGAGGGTCGAGAGGTGGCTCGCGCGACCCGGTGGTGGAGGACCGCGGCGATGTCGTCGGCGTCGCCGAATGCTCGCGCCCGGACGAGTGCTGGCAGCAGGGACTGGACGTTGTGGTTGTCAGCTTCGGCTCGCCTGAGTTCGGCGGTTAGCGGTCCGAACGCGGGCGAGGCGATCGCGTCGTCTGCTTCTTCGGGAGTGAGTCCGGAGGCCTGGATGAGGCGTTCCCAGCGGTCGCGCTGGGCTGCGGCGGCGAGCGTCTCGTACTCTGCCGCTAGCTGAGCGACGCCCGTCCAGTTACCCTGCTCGGCGATGATCGTCTCGTGCGCGGAGAGCTGCGCGCCGGTGTGCTGGAGGATCTCAGCGATGATGCTGCGTCCGGTGGCGCTGCTGGGAATGTCGTCGTGGGCGGCGTCGGGGCGGTCTGTGGCGATGTAGGCGTGGTTGGCGTGGGAGCCGCGGGTCATGGCGACGTAGAAGTTCTCCCGGATCGTCGATGTGCCGGCCAGGACGTGTGATGCGTCTACCGTGACGCCCTGGGCCCGGTGCGAGGTGACGGCGTAGCCGAGCTCGAGATGTTCCGCCACGTACCCGGATGGGACAACGACACAGCCGCCTTTGCTCCACCGGCGTTGCCACTGCGGTGAGTACCGTCTCCGGTACCGGATTGTCGTCACCTGCGGGCTGGTTCACGTCCGCCGTGGCAACCCGGCCGCTCGACTCGCGTCGTGAATCGTTTCCCCGTTGGTGTCGGGCGCCGCCGCGCAGGCAGCCGGAAGGCGCTCGCCGGGCGACCTGCCAGGCGGCCCCCATGCGCGCCCGGCTTCTGGCGGTGCTCATCGCCGCGATCACCCTCGCGCGTCCACGGAGACTGCGGCTGTGGATCGTTCGCGTGAGACCTGCTTGTGCGCCCCGGCGGCCTCGGCAGTCGTGGGCGACAGGACGCCGAACGCACGGAAAGTACCATTCACGGTTCCGTATCTGACAGCTGGAGCACCCCAGGCGAACGACTGGTCGGGCGCGAACGGTCAAATGACGCGAGGAGTACTGCACGCGCCGTGGGGGCTATGAATCCTCGTGCTTCTGCGAACCACGGCGTTTGACACTTGCTCAGCTCGCATACCCGACAAACAGAAGGACTCTTCGTGCGCCCACCAATCTCGCGCCGCCCCGATGGAGCGCCCCCGCGTAAACGATCGACAGTAGCCGTGCTTCTCGCCGTCGGACTCGTCGCCGCATCGCTGACAACGAGGACATCGCCCGCGTTGACCCGTTCGACGACCGGACCACTGCGGATCTCCGCGGCCCCGTCTCGGATGACCACCAGCTTCACGTTCAGCGTTCACACGGCAGCTGTCAATTGCAACGTTTCCGCACCGCTCTACAACTTCAGCCTGGTGCAGTCAGGGCTCCGCCATACCGGCGCCACATGGATGGCCGACGCCGGCGTCCCGCTGCACGTGCTCCAGGAGATCCTCGGACACGCGTCGATGGAGACCACCCGCGGCTACCTCCACCCCGACGACCGCCACCTCGCCTCCGCCGCCGAACAAGCCAGCGCGTTTCTCTCCCCCGCCGGGCAGCGACACCGTGCCCAGAGCAGCACGCCCCCAACTCGTAGTGTCTGAGTGACCGGGTGGTCGTCGCAGAAGCCTTGGTCCCCTTTTGGTCCCCTTATCCACAGATCGACGCGGTCAGGTCGTCCGAGAGAGCTATGGCCGAACTCCCCACGTCGAAGGGAGCGGCGCATTGCGGCGAGGAGAGAAGCCGGGAGGCTCATCGAATCCGGCTCGAGAAAAATCTTCTCACCAGGCATTTCAGCGCCGTCTGCCCCAGCCGGACCGCGGCCTGCATGTGGCAACGACAAAGGGCCCGCCATCAGGCGGACCCTTTCTCATTCCGTCGGGATGACAGGATTTGAACCTGCGACCCCTTGACCCCCAGTCAAGTGCGCTACCAAGCTGCGCCACATCCCGTCGCCCGCGAGCGG
This sequence comes from Microbacterium testaceum StLB037, assembly GCF_000202635.1. Classification (NCBI taxonomy): domain Bacteria; kingdom Bacillati; phylum Actinomycetota; class Actinomycetes; order Micrococcales; family Microbacteriaceae; genus Microbacterium; species Microbacterium testaceum. The sequence continues at coordinate 254,393 of NC_015125.1, forward strand.
GCAACTCCCCTATATTAGCCGCTCCTCGACCGCGCCGCGAACCGGCCGCACCCCGGGCGTGTGCGGGAGCTCCTCGGCAATCCCTTGCCGGTGTCGGACCCCCTCACTACCCTCGCCGCATGAGCATCGAGATCCTCCCCGCGACCGGTGACCGCTTCGACGATGCCGAGGTCGCGCTCGACAGCGGCGACGGTCCGGAGTGCCAATGCCAGTGGTGGCTCCTCCCCAACGGCCCGTGGAAAGAGGCATCCATCGACGAACGCACCGAGCTCTTCCGCACTGAACTCGACGGCGCCCGGCCGCCGGGACTCATCGCCTACATCGACGGCGAGCCCGCCGGCTGGGTGCGCGTCGGACCCCGCACCACCCAACCGCGCCTCGCCCGCACGCGCGACGTCACCGCCTCGACCACGGAGCCGCTCGATGCCGACGACGTGTGGGCCGTCTCGTGCTTCGTCGTCCGCAAAGAGCACCGCGGCAAGGGCCTGACGGCTCGACTCCTGGATGCCGCCGTCTCCACCGCCCGCGACGGCGGCGCGCGCGTGGTCGAGGGGTACCCTCTCGATCCGACCGCCGCGAAGCGATCGTCGAACCAGCTCTTCCGCGGCACCGTGTCGGTGTTCGAGGCCGCGGGCTTCGACATCGTCGACCGCCCCAAGCCCGACCGCGCCCTGGTCTCGCTCACGCTCCGCGACTGAGCGCCCGTCCTACGATGGAGGTTCGCCGACGAAAGACCTGACATGACGGATGCCACGACCACCGCGCGCGTCGACGCCTGGCTGTGGGCGGTCCGGGTCTACAAGACGCGGTCGGCCGCGACCACCGCGTGCCGCGCGGGGCATGTCCGCGTCAACGGTGAACGTGCGAAGGCTGCGCAGCCCGTGCGGCCGGGAGACGAACTGCGCGTGCGGATCCAGGGGTTCGACCGCATCCTCGTCGTGAGGAAGACGATCGCGAAGCGCGTCGGGGCAGCTCTCGTCGCCGAGGCGCTCGACGACCGCACTCCCCCGCCTCCACCGCGCGAGAGCATGCCATTCGTCCCGGTCCGCGACCGCGGTGCGGGTCGCCCGACGAAGCGCGACCGCCGCGACATCGAGAAGCTCCGCGGCCGCGACCTCGATTGACGCCGTCACCCCACCAGGGTTGTGCACCGGCCGGCGTAGCGCGCCGGCGCCCGTGACGCGTTCCGCCGTGTGACGAGCGGAGGGCAAGGGATGCGCGGAGGACGAACCGCGCGTCAGGATCCTCCGCCGGTCCCCCGTCCTCCGCTGATCACGGCCCCACGCCCGCGCCCTCGCTCAGACCGTCCCTCGCGGACTACGGTCCGATGGCGGCCAGCCGAAGGGCGAATGACACACCGGGCCTCTCAGCTCAGCTGCTCCAGCAACCACCGCGTTCCGCGCACCGACGCGCCCAGCGCCTCGACGCGCGCGGCGAGGCCACGGTCGCTCGTCACCACGATCACCGGGTCGAACGAGCCCACGAGCTCCGATGCCACCCTGACGATCTCGTCGTCTCCCGAACCGCTCGCGCGGTGCACCGAGACGCCGTCATGCGCGACCTCCGTCGCGCGCGCCTCACCCTCCAGCACGGCCGCGACAAGCGGGAACCAGCGCGTGGCGGAAAGGCCGAGGGCCTCGGCATCCATCCCCGACGACGTCAGCGCGGACAGGCGGGTGAGCAGTCGTCCGGCTGCCCCGGCGCGGTCTTTCCACCAGCCGTCGGGCACCGAGCCCACCACGTTCGCGACGTCGACCACGACCGCGGGGCGCGCGGAAAGCGCCGCGCGCAGAGCGGGCCACGACGCCGCGAAGCCCGGGTGAAGCGGGCGGGTGTCGACCTCGTCGACGGGCACCCACTCGAGCGCCACGCTCTCGGGGTCGCTGATCACCGGCTCGAACGGCGAGGTGACATCGGCCACGAGGGTCGTGTAGGTCCAGATGCCGAGATCGAGCACGCTCTCGAAGCGCGCCTGCACCGCGTCTTCGGGCACCCCCGCCTCTTCGCCTGACTCGCGCAGGGCACCGTCGCGCGCCGACTCGTTCTCGTGACGTGCTCCGCCGGGGAGCGCCCAGGTGTCGCCGAAGTGGCTCCACGACACCCTGTGCTGCAGCAGCACGCCCCGCTCAGCGTCGAGGGCCAGCAGTCCGGCGGCGCCGAAACGCCCCCAGTACTTCTCCCCCGTCGGCGCGACGACCCACGCGTCCCCGGGATCGCGGGGACCGTGCGGGCGCCGCGGTTCGCCCGGGGCGGGAGGCTCGATCGTCATCCCTTCCACCCTGGCACACCTCGGCGATCCCGGGTCAGCCCGTCGACTCTTGGCGCCGCAATCCCGCGCGAGGCCACCCCGAACCGTCCCGCGGATCCGGATGCCGACACACCGCGCACATGGCATCCGGAACGGCGCGTCCCCCACCGGCCCCGCCCGACGGCTCGCCAGCCACCGCCATCCCGAAACAGCCCCTCGCCCACCGACTCCGCCCGACGGCCCTGCCAACCCTCACCGACGCCCGACCGCCCTGCCAACCCCACCGACGCCCGACGACCCGCCCCACGACTGCCCCGACGAGGCGTCCACAAACGCCACGTGCCCCGACCCCACAGACGGGGCCGGGGCACGCGAAAGAGAAACGTCAGCGGTCGAAGCGCGCGCCCTCGGGCTTCGAGTCCAGCAGCGTGAAGACGAGGAGGATGATCGGTCCGACGAACGGGACGAAGTAGATGAACGCCCAGAAGCCGCTGCGGTTGGTGTCGTGCAGGCGGCGAACGAGAACCGCGATGTGCGGGATGATCGTCGCGAGGCCCCAGATCACCGAGAGCACGACGAAGATCACACCGATTCCACCGGCGAGCTGAATCTCGCCGTACGGGCCCGTGGAGACCCCGCCCGTCACGAGCGCGAGCACGTTGAGCACGAGGACGACGAGGCCGTTCGCGAGGATCCACCACCAGTACTCGCTGCGGCTCGCGCGGCCGGTGAAGGTCGCGTACTTCTTGAAGATGCGGCGCACGGCCGCGCCGAACGGTGCTCCGTAGTACGGCTGATCGAGCGCGGGCTCGGCGTGCAGATTCGTCATGAAATCTCCCTGTCAGGGCGAGGTGCGACACCCCGCGGAGGCGGGCCACCTGCCCACCGCTGATGCAGCGTATCCATTCCTGGGAGGTTTCTGTGAGAAATCGTGTGATTGTTTCGCGAACAACGCCGAAACGCCCCGGCCACTATGACGGCGACCGGGGCGTTCACAACGTGGATCAGCGCTGACGCTTCTCGCGAATACGCATGTTCAGCACGATCGGCGTGCCCTCGAAACCGTAGATCTCGCGCAGGCGCCGCTGGATGAAGCGGCGGTAGCCGGGGTCGAGGAATCCGGTCGTGAACAGCACGAATGTCGGCGGACGCGTCGCCGCCTGCGTCCCGAACAGAATGCGGGGCTGCTTGCCGCCGCGCAGCGGGTGCGGGTGCTCGGCGACGAGCTCCGACAGGAACGCGTTGAACTTGCCGGTGGGGATGCGGGTGTCCCACGACTCGAGCGCCGTCTCCAGCGCCGGCACGAGCTTGTCGAGGTGACGACCGGTGCGGGCCGAGATGTTGACGCGCGGAGCCCACGCGACGTGCGCGAGGTCCTGCTCGATCTCGCGCTCGAGGTAACGGCGACGGTCCTGGTTCTCCATGTCGTCGTCGTTCAGGCGGTCCCACTTGTTGAACGCCAACACGAGGGCACGACCCGACTCGAGCACGAGGTCGATGATGTTGAGGTCCTGCACGCTGATCGGCTGCGAGACGTCGAGCACGACGACGGCGACCTCGGACTTCTCGAGCGCCGTCGACGTGCGCAGCGAGGCGTAGAAGTCGGCACCCTGCGACAGGTGCACGCGGCGACGGATGCCGGCCGTGTCGACGAGCGTCCAGAGCTTGCCGCCGAGCTCGACGACCTCGTCGACGGGGTCGCGCGTCGTGCCCGCGAGCTCGTTGACGACGACGCGCTCCTCGCCCGCGGCCTTGTTCAGCAGCGACGACTTGCCGACGTTCGGGCGACCGAGGATCGCGACGCGGCGCGGTCCGCCGATCTCGTACTTGGCGACCGCCGAGACCTCGGGCAGCACCTTCATGAGCTCGTCGAGCAGGTCGGCGACGCCGCGGCCGTGAATGGCCGACACGGGGTGCGGCTCGCCGAGGCCGAGGTTCCACAGGGCCGTGGCCTCGGGCTCCTGGCGGGCGTCGTCGACCTTGTTGGCGATGAGGAAGACGGGCTTCTTGCTCTTGCGCAGCAGCTTCACGACGTGCTCGTCGGTCGAGGTCGCCCCCACCGTGGCATCCACGACGAACAGCACGACGTCGGCGAGGTCGATCGCGACCTCGGCCTGCGCCGCCACCGAACGGTCGATGCCCTTCGCGTCGGGCTCCCACCCGCCGGTGTCGACCAGCGAGAACCGGCGGTCGAGCCACTCGGCCTTGTACGTGACGCGGTCGCGCGTGACACCCGGGGTGTCCTCGACGACGGCCTCGCGACGGCCGAGGATGCGGTTCACCAGCGCCGACTTGCCGACGTTCGGGCGGCCGACGATCGCGACCACCGGCAGCGCCGGCAGGAACTCGATCGCCCCCTCGCCCGAGGCCAGCCCCGCGAGCAGCGCGGCGTCGTCCTCATCGAGGTCGAAGTCCTCGAGGCCCGCGCGCAGCGCTTCGGCTCGCTGTTCGGCGAGGACCTCGTCCAGCTCGGCCATCTTCTCGGCGAGCTGGTCGGGCCCGCCCTCGTACTCGTCTTCAACGCCCATCGCGGGCTCCCATCGTGGAGTCGACGACGCTCAGCACGGCATCGACGGTCTGTTCGAAATCAAGGGGGGTCGAATCGACGACCTCGACGCCGGGTGCGGCGGTGAGGAAGTCGACGACCGTGGAATCAGCGGCATCGCGCTTGTGCAGGGCGGCGGCGACCGCGGCGGCATCCTGCGAGGTGAGCTCGGCACTGCGCCGCGCGGCGCGCACCTCGGGAGCCGCGGTCAGCAGGATGCGTACCGGCGCGTCCGGGAAGACGACGGTCGTGATGTCACGCCCCTCGACCACGACGCCCGGCAGAGCAGCGGATGCCACGAGCCGACGGAACAGCTCGTTCACCGCGTGCCGCACGGGGGCGACCCGGGCGACCCCGCTCACCGCGTCGGTCACGCGGGGCTCGCGGATCGCGTCGGTGACGTCGACGGAGCCGACGCGCACCCAGCGGTCGGTCGTGTCGAGCGAGATGGCGTAGTCGAAGTCGCCGAAGATCTCGAGCACGGCGGTGGCGTCGGAGGTGTCGATCCCGTGCTCGAGCGCGTGCCACGCGAGGGCCCGGTACGCGGCGCCGGTGTCGAGGAAGCCGTAGCCGAGGCGCGTGGCCGCGGCCTTCGACACGCTCGACTTGCCGCTGCCGGCGGGACCGTCGATCGCGACGACGACGGGCGCGGATGCCGACCCCTCGGCGGGCGGCGCGAACCCGGGCGTCGCGAGACCGGTCGCGGCGAGGCCGGGCCGGAAGAGGGCGGGGGTGAATTCAGTCATGGGTGGTGCTCGCAATCCGCCAACCGCGCTGCTGGAGGCCGTCGACGGCACGGCGGACCGCGTCGGGCACGACGCTGATCTCGGCGAGGCCGAACGGCGCTCCGGGCGAGTGCTCGAGGCGTAGGTCTTCGACGTTGACGTCGAGGTCGCCGAGTTCGCCGAACAGGCGACCCAGCTGGCCGGAGGTGTCGTCGACCATGACGACGAAGCTGTCGAACCGGCGATTCTGGCCGTGCTTGCCCGGCAGGCGCTCGACGCCCTCGTTGCCGCGGCGGATCGTGTCGGCCACCGTACGGCGGGCACCGGGCACGTCGGGATCGCGCAGCGCGTCGGCGACGTCGGAGAGGTCGGCGGCGAGCCGGTCGAGCACGTCGACCACGGGCGCCGCGTTCGCGCCGAGGATCTGCACCCAGAGTTCGGGGGCGGATGCCGCGATGCGCGTCGTGTCGCGCACTCCCTGGCCCGCGAGGCGGAGCGAGCCGTCGGGGGCCTCGACGAAGCGGCCGGCGAGGAGGCTCGCGACCAGCTGCGGAACGTGCGACATGAGCGCGACGGACTCGTCGTGCTCCTCGGGGGTCATCTCGATGAGCGTCGCCCCGAGGTCGAGAGCGAGCCCCTCGACGAGGGACAGGTCGTGGGCCGAGGTCTCGGCATCCCGGCACACGACCCAGGGGCGGCCGATGAAGATGTCGGCGCGGGCCGAGATGGCTCCTCCGCGCTCGCGTCCGGCCATGGGGTGCGAGCCGATGTAGTGGGTCAGATCGACGCCGCGCTCGCGGAGCGTGCGCAGCGGCTCGAGCTTGACGCTCGCGACGTCGGTGACGACGGCATCCGGGAACGCCTCCAGCTCGCGCTGCACGACGTCGGCGATCACGTCGGGGGGCGTGGCGACGACGATGAGCGACGGCTTGTCGTCGGGCTGCTCGGCGCGGCCCGCGCCGTAGTCGATCGCGAGGCGCAACTGCGACGGAGACGCGTCGACGAGCACCACATCGACGCCGCGCGCGGTGAGCGCGTGGCCGATGCTGGCGCCGAGCAGGCCCGAGCCGACGACACGGACGGTGCCGCTCGTACGGGTCGCCAAAGGCCCGGCCGCGCGCGCGGACGTTCCGTTCGGTTCGCTCATCGGGTCTCCTGCCCTGGGCGGCGCCCCTCGCACCGCGAGACGCCCCGGAGGCTCACTCCGCGGGAGTGTCGCCGTCCCGACGGGACAGCGTGAGCAGGGCGCCGCGTTCTACTGTAGTCAACTCGCGCGCCTTGCCCACCGGGAGTGTTCCCAGGTGAAGCGGCCCGAACTGCCTGCGCACGAGCTCGATGACGGGGTGACCGACCTCGGCCATCAGGCGCCGGACGATGCGGTTCTTCCCCGAGTGCAGCGTCAGCTCGACGAGGCTCTCGCCGCGCGAGGAGTCGAGCAGGCGCGCCTTGTCGGCCGCGATCCGCCCGTCCTCGAGGTCGACGCCCTTGAGGAGGTGCTGGATCGTCTGCGGCAGGACCTGGCCCTCGACCTTCGCGATGTACACCTTCGTGACACCGAACGAGGGGTGGGCGAGCACGTGGGCCAGGTCGCCGTCGTTGGTGAGGACGAGCAGGCCCGAGGTGTCGGCATCCAGTCGTCCGACGTTGAAGAGGCGCTCGTCCCAGTCCTTCGTGTACTGACGCAGGTCCGGACGCCCGCGGTCGTCGCTCATCGAGCTGACGACCCCGGTGGGCTTGTTCAGGATGACGTAGCGCTTCGACGTGTCGAGCTGGATCGCCGTGCCGTCGACGTCGACGAGGTCGGTCTCGGGGTGGATCCGCGAGCCGAGCTCGGTCACGACGACGCCGTTCACACGCACGCGACCCGCGACGATCATCTCCTCCGAGACACGGCGCGAGGCCACTCCCGCGTTCGCGAGCACCTTCTGCAGGCGCACGCCCTCATCGTTCGCTGAGCCTGTCGAAGCGTCGCTCATTTCAGTACCTCTCCGTCGAATCCGTCGGCGCCGTCGTCGAGCAACGGCGAGATGTGCGGCAGCTCGTCGAGCGAGTTGATGCCGAGGTTGACCAGCAGTTGGTCGGTCGTTCCGTAGTGGATCGCGCCCGTATCGGGGTCGGTGAACACCTCGGTGATCAATCCCCGCGCGAGCAGGGTGCGCACGACCGAGTCCACATTCACCGCGCGGATGGATGCCACCTGCCCCCGCGTCACGGGCTGCTTGTACGCGATGACGGCCAGGGTCTCCAGCGCTGCCTGCGACAGCCGCGAGGGTGCCTGGGTGTTCACGAAGTCGCCGACGACGTCGTCGTACTCCTCGCGCACGTAGAGCCGCCACCCGCCGCCGACCTCGCGCAGTTCGAAGCCGCGGACCGGTCCCCCGGTCTCGCCGTCGTAGTCGGCGACGAGCGCCTCGACGGCCTGGCGGACGGCCGGCACGGGAGCCGCGACCGCGGCGGCGAGGCTCACGAGGCTCTGCGGTTCGTCCACGACGAGGAGGATCGCCTCGAGCCGGCGAGCGACGGATGCCGGATCGCTCGGCCGCGGAGCCGGGATCGGGGCCTGCGGGTCAGCGGTCATAATCGGCTCCCAGGGCGGCGAGGTTCTCTTCCGACCACCGCTCGGCGGTCCAGCGCAGGGTCAGCTCCCCGAGCGGTTCGAGCTGCTCGAACGACAGCGCCGCGTGGCGGTACAGCTCGAGGATCGACAGAAATCGCGCGACGATGACCCCCGTCTCGGTGACGCCGGCGACGAGATCGCGGAAGTTCAGTGTCCCGGCCGAACGCAGCAGCGTCACCACGATCGCGGCCTGCTCGCGGATGCTCACGAGCGGGGCGTGCAGGTGGTCGAGCCCGACGGTGGGGATCTGCTTCGGTGCCATCGCGACGACGGCGAGAGCGGCGAAGTCGTCGAGGCTCAGCGTCCACACCAGTTCCGGCACGGCGGCGCGGTACTTCTCGTCGAGCCGCACGTCGCGGGTGTGCCGGCGGTCCTCTCGCTGCAGGCACCGCGCGAACCACGCCGACACCTCCTTGAACGCCCGGTACTGCAGGAGCCGGGCGAACAGCAGGTCGCGCGCCTCGAGGAGCGCCACGGATTCGGCATCCACGAGTTCCCCCTGCGGCAGGAGACCTGCGATCTTCATGTCGAGCAGGGTCGCGGCGACGACGAGGAATTCGGATGCCTCGTCCAGATCGCTCTCGGGCCCGAGGTCGCGGAGATAGGCGATGAACTCGTCGGTCACGCGGCTGAGGGCGACCTCGGTGATGTCGAGCTCGGCGCGCGAGATGAGGGTGAGGAGGAGGTCGAAGGGGCCGTCGAAGACGGGGAGGGTGACGCGGAAGCCGGCGGCGTCGGTTCCGGTCCCTTCGACAGGCTCAGGGACCTGGGTCGCGGGCTCAGGGACCTCGACCCCGGGCTCGCGCGCTGCCTCAGCGAGGTGGCTGAGCTCGTCGAAGCCACCTGACGCATCGGCCGCGGTCCCTTCGACAGGCTCAGGGACCTCGCCCGCGAGCTCGCGTGCCTCCACCGCAAGGTGGCTGAGCTCGTCGAAGCCGCCGGGAGCCGGCGCGTCGGCGATGGGGGTGTCGTCAGGCGACGGCGCCACGCGCGACCAGCTCCCGCGCCAACCGCAGGTAGGCCTGGGCGGCGGTGTGCTCGGGCGCGAACTCCGTGATCGGCATGCCCGAGACCGAGGCATCCGGGAACTTCACCGTGCGGCCGATGACCGTCTCGAGGACGTCGTCACCGAACGCCTCGACGACACGCTCGAGCACCTCGCGCGAGTGCAGCGTGCGGGGGTCGTACATCGTGGCGAGGACGCCGTCGAGCTGGATCGCCGGGTTGAGGCGGTCGCGCACCTTGTCGATGGTCTCGACCAGCAGTGCGACGCCGCGCAGCGCGAAGAACTCGCATTCGAGCGGAATGAGCACGCCGTGCGCGGCGGTGAGCGCGTTCACGGTCAAAAGGCCCAGCGAGGGCTGGCAGTCGATGAGGATGACGTCGTAGTCGGCCGCGACCTTGCGGAGCACCCGGGCGAGGATCGTCTCGCGCGCGACCTCGTTGACGAGGTGCACCTCGGCGGCCGAGAGGTCGATGTTCGCGGGCAGGATGTCGAGACCCTCGACCCGCGTCGACACGATGACCTCGCGCGGGTCGCGCTTGGTGTCGAGCAGCAGGTCGTAGATGGTCGGCACGTCGTGCGTCTGGATGCCGAGACCCGCCGACAGCGCACCCTGCGGGTCGAAGTCGATCGCCAGCACGCGGCGGCCGTACCCGGCGAGCGAGGCGGCCAGGTTGATGGTGGTCGTCGTCTTACCGACGCCGCCCTTCTGGTTGCACAGCGCGATGATGCGCGCGGGTCCGTGGCTGTCGAGAGCCGGAGGGGTGGGGAACCCCTGGTAGGGGCGACCGGTGGGTCCGAGGATGACCTCGTCTGCGCCCGTCTTGTTGCCCTTCGTGCTCGCCGACACCGAGTCTCCCGCCTTCGTCATAACGTCGTCGAGTCTAACCGCCGCCCGCCCCGCCGCCCGCGTGACCCGCGGGCGGCGCCCCGGCGCGGAGGCTTCGACAGGCTCAGCCACCGCTCCCCGCTGCCCCCACCCCAGGTCCCTGAGCCCGTCGAAGGGACCGGAACCCCCGCGGGGCGTCAGGCGCGAACACGCCTCCGCACCTGCACCACCACCGCGAGCGCGAGCGTCGCCGCACCCCACGCCGCGGCGACCTTGACCAGCACGCCGTAGATCAGGTGGGTCGGGGTGTACTCCGCGCCGAACCCTCCCTCGACCGCGAGCGCCGCGAGGCTCGCCCCGACCAGTGCGACCGGAAGAGAAAGCCACCACGCGACGCGCACGGCATCCGGAAGCACCCGCCGCACCGGCACCGCCGCCCGCTTCGACAGCCACCAGAGACCGAAGATCGCGAGCCCGGCGAGCCCGAACAGGCCCGACCCGTACTGCAGCCACTTCACGCCCGCCAGCGGCCCCCACGGCTCCTCGAGCGCCGGGAACAGGGCGTCGCCCGCCCGACCCTCGTGGGTGAAGAAATCCCACGCCACGTGCGTGACCACTCCGAGCGCGAGCGACAGCAGCAGCCACAGGATGCCGACGACTCCCCCGCTCACCGTCTCGCGTGCCGCGGCGGGGGCACCGGCATCCCACCCCTCGGGCAGGCGTTCGGCGATGCGCCGCGGCAGCAGCTCCCGCGTGGCGGGACGCAGGACGCACCGCCACACGAGCAGCAGCACGAGGGCCATCACCACGGTCACCGGGAGCCATGCGAGGTCGTGCGTCATCGCGTACGGGGGCACGACCCCGCGCAGGAACAGGGGCAGATCGGGGGTCATCGCCCCGATCGCGATCGCGGCCGGAATCAGCGGCGTCCGCACGAAAGGCAGGGCGACGACCGCGTGGCTGACCGTGAACGGCATATCAGTGGAGGAAGAGTCCCGCGAGCGTCTTCTTCCCGCGTCGCAGCACCGAGACCCCGCCCGGGAGGGTGCCTTCGACGATCGCGTCGTCGCTGGTCACCTTCTCGCCGTCGAGGGTCACGCCGCCCTGCGCGATCGCGCGGCGCGCGTCGCTGAGGCTCCCGCTCAAGCCGGTGGCGGTCAGCGCATCGAGCACCGTGCTCCCGGCCGCAAGCGTCGCGTGCGGGAGCTCCTCGAGCGCAGTGCGGAGCACAGCGGCATCCAGGGCCTTCACGTCGCCCTGGCCGAACAGCGCTTCGGTCGCGGCGATGACGGCCTCGGTCGCCTCCGCGCCGTGCACCGTCGTGACGACCTCGCGGGCCAGGCGCTTCTGCGCGGCGCGGCGGAACGGCTCGGTCTCGACGAGCTTCGCGTACTCCTCGATCTCAGCGCGGGTGAGGAACGTGAACACCTTCAGGCGCTCGATCACGTCGCGATCGTCGGTGTTGAGCCAGAACTGGTACATCGCCCACGGGCTGCACATGTCGGCATCCAGCCAGATGGCGTTGCCCTCGCTCTTGCCGAACTTCGTGCCGTCGCTGTTGGTGATCAGCGGCGTGCCGATCGCGTGCACGGACGCCCCCTCGACCTTGCGGACCAGATCGGTGCCGCTGGTGAGGTTGCCCCACTGGTCGCTGCCGCCGGTCTGCAGGACGCACCCGTACTGGCGGTACAGCTCGAGGTAGTCGAGGCCCTGAAGGATCTGGTAGCTGAACTCGGTGTAGCTGATGCCCGCCTCGGAGTTCAGGCGCGCGCTGACGGCGTCTTTCTTCAGCATCGTGCCGACGCGGAAGTGCTTGCCGATCTCGCGGAGGAAGTCGATCGCGCTGAGCGGCGCGGTCCAGTCGAGGTTGTTCACCATGCGCGCGGCGCTGTCGCCCTCGAAGCTGAGGAAGCGCTCGACCTGGGCGCGCAGACGCGCCACCCATTCGGCGACCGTCTCGCGGGTGTTGAGCGTGCGCTCCGCCGTCGGACGCGGATCGCCGACGAGCCCTGTCGAGCCGCCCACGAGCCCGAGCGGGCGGTGTCCGGCGAGCTGCAGGCGGCGCATGGTGAGCAGCTGCACGAGGTTGCCCAGGTGCAGGCTCGGGGCGGTCGGGTCGAAGCCGCAGTAGAACACGATGGGGCCCGCGCCGAGGAGGTCGCGCAGCTCGGTCTCGTCGGTGGAGACGTGGATGAGTCCGCGATAGACCAGCTCGTCCCAGACGTTGTCGAAAGTCGGGTCGTTGGCGGGCTGGAGGGCGCTCACGGGCGCCGCGTCGATCGGTGCAGACACCCGTTCAGGCTACCAGCGGGGGTGTCGGACCCCGGATGCCGCGGCACAGCGCTCCGCGGCGATCACGGCCGCTCGTGCCCGCGGCGCGGGGCCGTCAGCCCGCGTGGACACCCCACCACACGAGGAAGGCGGCCGCGAGGGCCGTCACCCAGCTGACGAGGCTGCCGATGAGGAAGTACTCCGCGCGGTTGCCGCTCTTTCCGTCGGCCGAGATCTCGGGGAAGCGGACGATGCCCTTCGCGGCGAACACCGCGGCGATGAGCGTGTACGCACCCGCGAGGGTGAGCACGAAGACGAGGATGCGCTCGAGGGGGCCGATGAGACGGCCGCCCTTGAGCACGGGGGCGGGGGTCGGGGCCGACTCGTCCGGCGCGGGGTCGGAGGGCGCGGCGGGGTCGGCGTGCGCGGCGGCGCGCGCGGCGGGGTCGGCCGGCGCGGCGGCGCGGACCGCGGGGTCGGTCGGGGCCGCGACGGCGCGACGCTCGGCATCCGGGGCGACCGGCCCTGCGCTCTCTGCCGTGTCGACGTCGGCCTCCGCGGACGGCGCCGACTCCCCGGTCTCGCTCTCGCCCATCTCCGACCGCAGGGCGATGCGCACGACCGCGTTGCCCGACTCGAGCAGGAACACCAGGCAGCCGATCACGAGCAGGATGACATCGACCGACACCGCGTCCGTGGGGCGGTAGGCGGCCCACAGCTCGCCCAGGGGCCCCGGCCGCGGTCGCCCGCGGGCGATGACGACGCACGCGGCCGCTGTCAGGCCCAGCAGGGCGACGGGCCACAGCCCCGCGCGGGTGGGACCGCGTTCGGGCATGACCCACGTCCAGATGGCCGCGACGGCGACGGCGAGGAGGCCCGCGATGACGGCATCCAGTCCCGCCGACACGACGATGAGAGCGACGGCCGACACCGTGTAGGCGAGCCAGCGCCGCGTATGGACCATCTGGCGCAGCAGGTCGACCGCCCCGACGGCGAGCAGCAGGAGTCCCGCCGCGATCATGCGCGTGCTCCTGCGGTGAGCACCGAGAAGCCCTCGACGATCGCGGCGGAGCCTGCCGCGGCGAGGGTCTGCGAGACCGCCGACTGGGTGATGCCCTCGGCCTCGGCGAGCCGGCGCTGCGAGTGGCCGAGGCATCGGCCGTAGGTGAGCCGGCGCGCGCGCTCGCTCATGGCCGAGACCAGCTGATCGCGGCTGAGGGCGTAGGCGTTGGCGAGAGCGAGAGCGTCGGCCATGGAGGCATCCTCCCCCTCGCCGCGCTCGATCCACGTGCGCGCGAGCGGCGCGGCGCGCTGTTGCAGCCGCTCGACGTGTTCGATCGCCGCGCGCGCGGCCCACCAGGCGGGCCCCTCGGGGATGGTGCGGTCGTCGAGGGCGATGGGGCGCACCTCCCCGACCCCGAGGCCGAAGCGGCAGTCGACGTCGTCGGGCAGGGCGAGGCGGAACAGCAGGAGCCAGCTCAGCGCCTCGGTCAGCGTGGCGAACTCCCCCTGCAGTTCGTCGCCGACGACGGCCGCGAGGGGCTCCGCGGCGACGGAATGGTCGCGCTGCACCCGCTCCACGGTCTCGGAGATGCGCTGCTGCGCCGCGGCGCGGTCAGCGAGATGCCGGGAGGCGACGATGTCGGCGATGACAGCGATGGTCATGCCATAAGCATATCGCTTATCAATCGCTTTTGATAAGCAAAATTCTGATATCAGTCGAGGAGCGTCCGAGCCGCCGCCTGCGCGCGGGCGACGAGCTCCTCACGCTGCTCGTGCACGCGCTCGGGCGCCGTGCCGCCGACACCGGTGCGGCTCGACACCGACCCCTCGATCGTGAGCACCTCGCGCACGGCCGGCGTGAGAGACGGGGAGACGGATGCCAGGAGCGCGTCGTCGGCGTCTTCGAGACCGATCTCGCGCTCCTCGCACGCGCGCACCAGAGCGCCCGAGATCTCGTGCGCGTCACGGAAGGCCACGCCCTGGCGGACGAGCCACTCGGCCACGTCGGTGGCGAGCGAGAAACCCTGCGGCGCGAGCTCGGCCATCCGCTCGGTGTGGAAGCGCAGGGTCGCGATCATGCCCGAGAACGCCGGAAGCACGAGCTCGAGGGTGCGCACCGAGTCGAAGACGGGCTCCTTGTCTTCCTGCAGGTCGCGGTTGTACGCGAGCGGCAGCCCCTTGAGCGTGGCGAGCAGGCCCGAGAGGTTGCCGATCAGGCGCCCGGCCTTACCGCGCGCGAGCTCGGCGATGTCGGGGTTCTTCTTCTGCGGCATGATGCTCGAGCCCGTCGAGTAGGCGTCGTCGAGCGTGACGAAACCGAACTCGCGCGTGTTCCAGAGGATCACGTCTTCGGCGAGGCGCGACAGGTCGACGCCGATCATCGCGGTGATGAAGGCGAACTCGGCCACGACGTCGCGCGAGGCGGTGCCGTCGAGCGAGTTCTCGGCCGGACGCGCGAGGCCGAGGCGATCGGCCACGAGCTGCGGGTCGAGGCCCAGCGTGGCTCCGGCGAGCGCTCCCCCGCCGTACGGCGAGACCGAGGCGCGCACCGACCAGTCGCGCAGGCGTTCGATGCCGCGCGTGAAGGCCCAGCCGTAGGCCTGGAGGTGGTGGGCGAGGAGGACGGGCTGCGCGTGCTGCAGGTGCGTGCGGCCCGGCATGATCGCCCCGGCGTGGGCGTCGGCCTGCGCGACGAGGGCGTCGATCAGGCGCAGCACCTCGCGGGTCAGGGTGCGGGCGTGATCGAGCAGGTACAGACGAACAAGGGTCGCGATCTGGTCGTTGCGGCTGCGGCCGGCGCGGAGCTTGCCGCCGAGAGCGGGGCCGACCGTCTCGATGAGCACGCGCTCCAGCGCGCCGTGCACGTCCTCGTCGCCCGGGGCGGCGACGAGGGAGCCGTCCTTCACCCTCTCGGCGAGCTCGTCGAGACCGGCGTGCATGGCCGCGGCCTCCTCGGCGTCGAGGTAGCCGGCGGCCTCGAGAGCCGCGGCGTGCGCGTGCGAACCGGCGATGTCGTAGAGAGCCAGGTCCCAGTCGAAGTGCGTCGAACGGCTCAGCGCCGCCAGTTCGGGAGAGGGTCCACCCGAGAAGCGGGCGCCCCACAGGGCTCCCTCGTTCGTCGCCTGGCCGGTCTCGCTGCTCATACCCTCCAGCCTACCGAGGGCCGCCGACGCCGCCGTGACGCGGGTCGCGCTGCGGGAGGGGGCGCGCCGCCGCGCCGCCGCCGAATGCCCCGAGCCGGCCCACTGCGCGTGCCGCGCTCCGGAACAATCACCGATTCCCGCCCCCTCGGAGCCGAAAAACCGGCCGAACCCCCACATCCTCCGGAGTGTGGCGCGGCCCACGGCGCACGGCACGCCCCCACGGACACCCGGCAGCACGACACCCCGCATCGCCGCCCCGCCCGGCGAGCCCGCGCCGTCAGCGCACGGGCGAGGTCCCGGCATCCCGCCCGACGACGACACGCACGACCGCGTCGATCGCCGTCTCGAGCGGCCCACGGCCGACCGTCAGCACCCACACGGTGCATCCGACGACGAGACCGAGCGTGAGGGGCCCGAAGAGGTCGAGCGCGCGGATCCCCCACAGATCCGAGGTGTCGCCCAGCACCGCCAGCGCCACGACCGCCCAGACGAGCAGCTGCACGACGTACGCCGTGAGCGGCATCGAACCGACCGCGCGGAGCGGAACCGCGAGCCAGCGCAGCGGCGTGCGGCACAGCAGCAGGCACAGACCGATCACCGCGATCGCGAAGCCGCCCGAACCGATGACCTCTCCGAGCCCCGACGAGTGGGCCTCGGCGGTCAGGACGGCCGCGAGGTACGGGTTCCGGGTCGTCAGCGGCACCGTCGCGAGCGCGAGGCCGTAGCCCGCGAGCGCGAGGGCGGACCCGGCCAAGACGATCAGCGCCTGCTCGGGCAGCAGGCGCAGGTCGAGGCGCCCCAGCCCCATCCCGGCGAGCAGGAACGCGATCCACACGGTGAAGGGGTAGTGCCAGCCCAGCGCGGAGGCGAGTTCGTCACCCCCGCGACCCGACCAGATCGGCGCCGCGTCGAGAACGGGCTGGATCCACGGCATCACGAGAGCCAGTGCCCCGGCCGTGAGGAAGAGACTGCGCGGCCGCATTCCGAGGAACGGCAGCGACAGCGCGAAGAGCAGCGCGTAGGCGGGCAGGATCACGTAGACCGGCACCCCGGTGAGCACGAGCAGGATGCCGATGGCCCAGAGCAGCCCTCCGCGCAGAGCCAGTCGCGCGGAGGCGCGTGCGCGGCGAGATCCCTCGATCGGCCGGGTGCCGCCGGTGACGAGGGAGATCGACACGCCCGCGAGCACCGCGAACAGGATCGACGACCGCCCGTTCACCACGTCGAGCCACGAGGACGGGTCACGCGGGACGAAGTCCTCGATGTCGAGCAGGTGCGCGGCCAGCATGCCCAGGACCGCGAGGCCCCGGGCGAGGTCGACGCCGGCCAGCCGGCCCGGGCCGTCGAAACGGGCCCAGAGCCGACGGGGCCGGGAGGTCAGTTCTGGCGCAGAAGCCACACCAGCAGCGCCTTCTGGGCGTGGAGTCGGTTCTCGGCCTCGTCCCACACGACGCTCTGGGGGCCATCGATGACCTCGGCATCGACCTCGTACCCGCGGTCGGCGGGCAGGCAGTGGATGAAGATCGCGTCGTCGTCGGCCCGGGTCATGAGCTCGCTCGTGACCTTGAAGCCGCCCAGGTCGCGGATGCGCGCGAGCTTCTCCTCCTCTTTGCCCATCGAGACCCAGGTGTCGGTCACGATGACGTCGGCTCCGGATGCCGCGGCCTCGGGGTCGGCGCTGAGGGTGATCGACCCACCGGTCTCGGCGGCGATCCGCTCGGCATCCGCGATCACGTCGGCGCGCGGTGCGTAGTCCGCGGGGGCGGCGACGCGCACGTGCATCCCCGCGGTGACCCCGGCGAGCACGTAGGAGTGGGCCATGTTGCTCTGCCCGTCGCCGAAGAACGACAGGGTCAGACCCTTCAGCTCGCCCTTGTGCTCGCGGATCGTGAGGAGGTCGGCGAGGAGCTGGCACGGGTGGAAGTCGTCGCTGAGCGCGTTGACGACCGGCACGCGCGTTCCCCGCGCCATTTCCTC
Organism: Microbacterium testaceum StLB037; assembly: GCF_000202635.1. NCBI lineage: Bacteria > Bacillati > Actinomycetota > Actinomycetes > Micrococcales > Microbacteriaceae > Microbacterium > Microbacterium testaceum. Next base: position 271,754 of record NC_015125.1, read on the forward strand.
GAGGCCCGCCTGCGCGTAGGTGCGCCACACGATCGCGGCGACCTGGCGCTCGAGCACCCGTGCGGTGTCGGAGGGGGTCTCCTTGCCGCCCAGCTGGCTGTTCGCCGTCGAGATGATGAGCGGCGAGCCACCGAGGTCGGCGATACCGACCGCGAACGAAACGCGCGTGCGGGTCGATGACTTGTCGAAGATCACCGCGACGGTCTGCGGACCGGCGAGCGGCTTCTGCGCCCAGCGGTCCTTCTTCAGCTCGATCGCGAGGTCGAGGATCTCGGCCTGCTCGGCCGGGGACAGGTCGTCGTCACGCAGCAGGTGGCGGGTCACGCGGGGGCTCCTTCGAGGATCAGGGCATCGGAGACGGTGGCGAGGGCTGCGCCGAACAGGTCGAGGAACGCCGAGATCTCGGCATCCCCGATCGTGAGGGGCGGAGCGATGCGGATCGTGTCGTCGTTGGCGGCGTTGACGATCAGCCCGTGCTGCTGGGCGGCGGCGACCACGGCCTTCGCGACGGGGCTCGTGAGCCCGATCCCGAGCAGCAGGCCACGGCCCCGGACACCGGCGACGAGCGGCGAGCCGAGGGCCGCGATGCCGTCGCGCAGCTCGGTCTCGCGGCGGGCGGCGTTCTCGACGAGACCGGATGCCTCGATCTCCTGCAGCACCGCCCCCCCGACCGCGGTGCCCAGGGCGTTGCCGCCGAAGGTCGAGCCGTGGGTGCCGGGGAAGAACAGGTCGCTCGCGGCGCCGAAGGTGATGAGCGCCCCGATCGGGAAGCCCCCGCCGATGCCCTTGGCCACCGTGATGGCGTCGGGGACGATGCCGGCGTGCTGGAACCCGAACCACGCGCCGGTGCGACCCGCACCCGTCTGGATCTCGTCGATGATGAGCAGGGCGCCGTGGCGCGCGGTGATCTCCCGCGCGGCCTGGAGGTAGCCCTCGGGCAGCTCGACGACGCCGGCCTCGCCCTGGATGGGCTCGACGAGGAGCGCCGCGACCCGGTCGTCGACCGCGGCCTCGAGGGCCTCGATCGTGGCGTCGATGTGCTCGACGCCCGGGACCATCGGCAGGAAGTCGGCTTGGAGCGCGGGCTTGCCGGTCAGGGCAAGAGAGCCCATCGTGCGGCCGTGGAACCCGCCCTTGAGCGTCAGGATGCGCGTGCGGTCGGTGCCGCGGCCGTGCAGGCGGGCGAGCTTGAACGCCGCTTCGTTGGCCTCGGCGCCGGAGTTGCCGAAGTAGACCCGGCCCGACTCCCCCGTGCCCGCGAGGCGCTTGAGCCGCGCGGCGAGCGCGAGCTGCGGAGGGGTGGCGAAGTAGTTCGACACGTGCGCCAGCGTCGAGGCCTGCGCGGTGATCGCCTCGACGAAGGTCGGGTGGGCGTGGCCGAGCGCGTTCACGGCGATGCCGGCGAGGAAGTCGAGGTACTTCGTGCCGTCCGCGTCCCAGACGTACGCGCCCTCACCGCGGACGAACAGCGCCATGCGGTCGCCGAAGCTCCGGACGAGGTCGCGTCCGGCGTCTTCCTGCCATTTCGTGTCCGCGGTCATGCGACCACCTCCGTTCCGATTCCCTTGTTGGTGAAGAGTTCGACGAGTACCGAGTGCGGCACGCGTCCGTCGATGATGGCCGCGGTCGGCACGCCCCCGTCGACGGCGTCGAGGCACGCCTGCATCTTCGGGATCATGCCCGACTCGAGCGTCGGCACCATCGCACGCAGCTCCGTCGAGGTCAGGTGCGACACGAGCGAGTCGCGGTTGGGCCAATCGGCGTAGAGGCCGGGCACGTCGGTCAGGACGACGAGCTTCTTCGCGTTCAGGGCCACCGCGAGCGCCGCCGCCGCGGCATCCGCGTTGACGTTCAGCGAGTTCCCGGGGTGATCGAGGTCGGGCGCGATGCTCGAGACGATCGGCACGCGTCCGGCGGCGAGGTGGTCGAGCACGGGCTGCGGGTCGACGGTGACGACGTCGCCGACGCGGCCCAGGTCGTGCTCGACGCCGTCGACGACGACCCCGCGGCGGCGTCCGCCGAACAGGCCGGCATCCTCTCCGCTGAGTCCCGTGGCGAGCGGACCGTGGGCGTTGACCTTGGCCACGAGCTGCGGGTTGATCTGTCCGGTCAGCACCATGCGCACGACGCTGATGGCCTCGGTCGAGGTGACGCGGTAGCCGCCGCGGAACTCGCTGGGGATGTCGAGGCGGTCGAGCATCGACGAGATCTGCGGGCCGCCGCCGTGCACGACGACGGGTTTGACGCCCACGTAGCGGAGGTAGGCGATGTCGGCGGCGAAGGCGTCCTGCAGCTCGTCGCTGACCATGGCGTTCCCGCCGTACTTCACGACGACGACCTGGTCGCGGTACTTGCGCACCCAGGGCAGCGATTCGACGAGCGTGACCGCCCGCTCGCTGGCTTCGGCGGGATCGGTGTCTTGGAGGTCGACGTGGGTCATGAGGAGTAGGCGCTGTTCTCGTGGACGTAATCGTGCGTGAGGTCGTTGGTGCGGATCGTGGCCGTCGCGTCGCCGACCCGCAGATCGACGATGAGGTCGGTCGCGCGCGGGGTGAGGTCGACGTCCTCGCGGGGACGGTCGGGACCCCCGGCGGTGCACACGCGCACGCCGTTCATCCACACATCCACGTCGTACGGGTCGAAGGCGGCGTCGGTCGTGCCGATCGCGGCGAGCACGCGCCCCCAGTTCGGGTCGTTGCCGAAGATCGCGGCCTTGAAGAGGTTGTTGCGGGCGATCGAGCGCCCCACCTCGACGGCGTCCTCCTCGCTGGCGGCGTTCACGACCTCGATGGTGATGTCGTGGCTGGAACCCTCGGCATCCCCCTGCAGCTGAGCGGCGAGATCGTCGCACACCGCGGTCAGCGCCGCCGTGAACTCGTCGGCGGGAACCCGGATGCCACTGGCCCCACTCACCATCAGCGTGACCTGGTCGTTGGTCGACATGCAGCCGTCGGAATCGAGGCGGTCGAAGCTGACGCGCGTCGCGGCACGGAGGGCGGCGTCCGCCTCGGCCGAGTCGAGGACGACGTCGGTCGTGACGACGACGAGCATGGTCGCGAGGCCCGGAGCCAGCATGCCGGCGCCCTTCGCCATCGCACCGATCGACCAGCCGTCTCCGACGTGCACGGCGCGCTTGGGCTTCGAGTCGGTGGTCATGATCGCGAGCGACGCGTCCTCGCCGCCCTCGGACGACAGCGTCGCGATCCCCTGGTCGACTCCCGCGAGCACCTTCGCCCGGAAGACCTCGTCCCCCGTGCCGATGAGTCCCGTCGAGCACACGAGAACGTCACCGGCGCCGACGCCGAGCAGCTCGGCCGCGCGCTCGGCGGTCTGGTGCGTGGTCTGGAATCCGAACGAGCCGGTGAAGCAGTTCGCGCCGCCGGAGTTGAGCACGATCGCCTCGACGACCCCGTCCTTCACGACCTGCTCCGACCACAGGATCGGGTTCGCCTTGGCGCGGTTGGAGGTGAACACGGCGGCGCCCACCTTCAGGGGACCGCGGTTGACCACGACGGCGACGTCACGCGCGCCCGTCGACTTCAGGCCGACGGCGACTCCGGCCGCCTCGAATCCGGCGGGGGCGGTCACACTCACGGGGCGACTCCGTTCACGGGGAGGGCGGTGGTCTCGGCGAGGCCCAGCGCGATGTTCATGGACTGCACGGCGGCTCCGGCCGTGCCCTTGACGAGATTGTCGACCGCGGCGACGGCGACGACCCGGTTCGCCGCGCGATCGATCGCGAGACCGATCGAGGCGATGTTGGCGCCGAGCACGTCGGCGGTGCGCGGGAAGACGCCCTCGGGAAGCAGGTGGACGAAGGGCTCGTCGGCGTAGGCGTCCTCCCACGCGGCGCGGATCTCGGCATCCGTCGCCCCGTCGCGGATCGGTGCCGACGAGGTCGCGAGGATGCCTCGCGCCATGGGAACGAGGACGGGGGTGAACGAGATCCGGATGCCGTCGGCGGAGGCCCCGGCTGCGGCGAGCGCCTGCCGGATCTCGGGGATGTGGCGGTGCGTGCCGCCGACGGCATAGGGGTTGGCCGTGCCGAGGATCTCGCTCGCGAGGAGGTTGGTCTTCGCGGACTTGCCCGCGCCGCTCGGGCCGACGGCCAGCACCGAGACGATGTCGCCCGGGTCGATGACGCCCGCCGCGACACCGGGGGCCAGGGACAGCGACACGGTCGAGGCGTTGCACCCGGGCGCCGCGATGCGCGTCACCCCGCGGAGGTTCTCGCGCTGCTTGCCGCCCGCGACGGGCAGCTCCGGGACGCCGTACGCCCACGGCTCGGCGTGGGCGCCGCCGTAGAACGCGGCCCAGTCGTCCGACGAGGTGAGCCGGTGGTCGGCTCCGGCGTCGATCACGAGCGGGGTGTCGGCGAGCGCGTCGGTGTACTGCGCGGACTGACCGTGCGGCAGCGCGAGGAAGACGACGTCGTGACCCGCGAGGATCTCGGGGGTCGTCGCCTGCAGCTCGAGGTGCGCGAGCGAGCGCAGGTGAGGTTGGTGGGCGAGAAGCGGCTGACCCGCGCTGGAATGCGCGGTGACGGTGCGGATCTCGACATCGGGATGATCGGCGAGGAGGCGGAGGATCTCGCCGCCCGCATAGCCGGAAGCGCCGGAGACGGCGACCGAGAGGGTCATGTATCTACCTTAGGAGTCGGGGCGGGTGCTGAAATTCAGCGCGTACCGGGGCGGCGACACCCGCATGCCCGACAACCGGCGGACTACGAGGTCGCCGAGACTCGGCGTGCGACCCGACGTCGGCGCAGCGCAGCGGTGCTCACGGAGAGCTCCGAGCTGAACGCGGCGATCGACGACATCTGGCGAGGGTATCCGCCCGCGCGGGTCGGGGGCAAATCACCCTTCGCGGGCCCGTGAGACGGCCCGGCTGGGAAATCGGCCTGCAAATCCTGTCTTGTCCCCCATTTGGGGGACAAGAGGGGGGTATGCTTCAATCCTGCCCTCACCGCTGGTTGCTTCCGACTGCCCCCTTTACCCGCGGTGAGGGCAGTCCACGTCTTCGGGCGGATCCTCGCTTCCTGCCCCGCTCGCGCCGCTCGGCGCGCTCGTCTCGCGCGCGGGTCCGCGCGTACACGACGAGGGCGGGATGCCACGGCCTCCGCCGCGGACACCCCGCCCTCGTCGTGATCTCGACGTCGTTCAGTCGCGGATCGCCGCCCCGAAACGCCCGGCGGCCACCGCGACACCGGCGAGTTTGGCATCCGTCGCCTCCGCCGCCGTGAGCGTGCGGTCCTCGGCGCGGAAGCGCAGGGCGAACGTCAGGCTCTTCGTCCCCTCGGGGAGACCGGAGCCGCGGTAGTCGTCGACCAGGCGGGCCCCCTCGAGGAGCGGAGCGCCGCCCTCGAGGAGCGCCGCGCGCACCGCGCCGGCCGCGACCTCGAGCGGGACGACGAGCGACACGTCCTGCGTCGCCGCCGGGAAGCCGGAGAGGGATGCCGCAACGGGACGCGCCTGCGCGAGCTCGAGCATCGCGTCGAGGTCGAGCTCGGCCACGAGCACGCGGCCCGGCAGATCGGCGTCGGCCGAGACCGTGGGCAGCAGCTCACCGACGTAGCCGATGTCCTGTCCCCCGGCGAGCACCCGGGCGGTGCGTCCGGGGTGCAGGGCGGCGCGCTGCGCCTGCACGAGCTCGATGTCGAGTCCGGCCGCGGCGGTCAGCACGCGCACCGCGTCCACCGCGTCGGCCAGATCGGCCGCGATGGCCGCCTGCCCGGGCTGCTTGGGGACGGTGTGGCCCGTCAGCAGCACGGCGACGTGGCGACGCTGCGGCGGGATCGAGGCATCCAGAGCCGTCAGGGTGGCGGCATCCGGTCGCACCGCCAGCGGCGGAACCGACGAGGTGCCGTACTGTACGCCCGGCTTCGGCAGGAACACCGTGCCGACCTCGAACAGCGCAAGATCGACGATGCCGCGCGAGACGTTGCGGTGGGCGACCTGCAGCATCGCGGGGATGAGCGAGCGGCGCAGGAACGGGGCGAGGCCGTCGAGCGGGTTGGCGAGCTTGACGCTCGGCAGCGTGTCACCCGAGGGCGAGCCGTGCAGCGCGTTCTGCTCTTCGGTGGTGAAGGGGAATGACGGCGTCTCGACGAAACCGGCGGCGGCGAGCGCGTTGGCGACCCGACGGCGACCCTGCTGGGCGCCGGTCAGACCCCGACCCGACGGCGGGGTCGGCAGCACGGAGGGGATGCGGTCGTAGCCCTCGATGCGGGCCACCTCTTCGGCGAGCGTCCACTTGTCGGAGAGGTCGTGACGCCACGACGGCGCGATGACCGACCAGCCGCCGTCGCGTTCCTCGACCGTGCAGCCGATGAGACGCAGGGACGACACGATCTCGTCGTCGGTGTACTCGACGCCGATGAGGCCCGACACGAACCCCGCGGGCAGCGTGATCGCCTCGCGTCGGTATGTCGAGCCGAGCGAGCCCCCGAGCTCCGCGTCGAGGGTGCCCCCGGCGAGCTCGACCATGAGCGAGGCCACGCGCTCGGCCGCCACGTACGGGACGAGCGGGTCGACGCCGCGCTCGAACCGGCGCGACGCCTCGGACGGCAGCTTGTGCCGACGTGCGGTGCGGGCAATCGAGACCTGGTCGAAAGTCGCGGCTTCGATGAGCACGTTGCGGGTCGCGTCGCTCATCTCGGTCGGACCGCCGCCCATGACGCCGGCGAGACCGATCGGCCCCGACTCGTCGGTGATCAGCAGGTCTTCGGCGCTGAGGGTGCGCACCTGGCCGTCGAGGGTCTCGAGCTTCTCGCCCTCTTCCGCGCGACGCACCGTGATGCCGCCCTGCAGGCGGTCGAGGTCATAGCCGTGGATCGGCTGGCCGAGCTCGAGCATGACGTAGTTCGTGATGTCGATCAGCACCCCGAGCGAGCGGATGCCGGCGAGCGACAGGCGCGTGATCATCCACGGCGGCGTCGGACGCGAGGGATCCACGTCGCGCACGATGCGCGCCACGAACTCGCTGGCGCCCTGGCGGCCCCGGATGGGCGCCCGGTCGTCCACAGCGAGCGGGAAGCCCCGCGGAGTGCGCGCGACGGCGTCCTCGTGTCCCGTACCCGGGTCGCGGAACGCCGCTCCCGTGGCGTGGGAGTACTCGCGCGCGACGCCGCGCAGCGACAGCGCGTACCCGCGGTCGGGCGTGACGTTGATCTCGACGGCGATGTCATCCAGGCCCAGCAGGGCGATGGCATCCGTCCCCACCGGCGCATCGATCCCGAGGTCGACCAGACGCAGGATGCCGCTGTGCTCGCTACCGAGCCCCAGCTCCTTCGCCGAGGCGATCATGCCGTCGGACACGTGACCGTAGGTCTTGCGCGCGGCGATGGGGAACGGACCGGGCAGCACCGAGCCGGGCAGAGTCACCACGACCTTGTCGCCCTCGAAGAAGTTGCCGGCACCGCAGACGATGCCGCGCACTCCCCCGTGCTCGTCACCGACGTCGACCTGGCACCAGCGGATGGTCTTGCCGTTCGACTGCGGCTCGGGGGTGAACTCCGTGACCTGCCCCACGACGATGGGGCCCGACAGCTCGAAACGGTGCACGTCTTCTTCTTCGAAGCCGACGGACACGAGCGCCGCGAGGACGTCGTCAGGGGTGGCATCCGCGGGCACGTCGACGTACTCGCGCAACCAGGAGAGCGGGACGCGCATCAGACCACCATTCCGAACTGCTCGCTGAAGCGGACATCGCCCTCGGCCATGTCGCGCATGTCTTGCACGTCGCTGCGGAACATGAGCGTGCGCTCGATGCCCATGCCGAAGGCGAAGCCCGAGTACTCCTCGGGGTCGATGCCGGCCGCCCGCAGGACATTCGGGTTCACCATGCCGCAGCCGCCCCACTCGATCCAGCGCGCCCCGCCCTTGAACGTGGGATGCCACAGGTCGAGCTCGGCGCTCGGCTCGGTGAACGGGAAGAAGTTCGCGCGGAAGCGCGTCTTGGCCTCGGGTCCGAAGAGCACGCGCGCGGCGTGGTCGAGGGTGCCCTTGAGGTGCGCCATCGTGATGCCCTTGTCGATCACGAGACCCTCGAACTGCGTGAACACGGGGAGGTGCGTCGCGTCGAACTCGTCGGTGCGGTACACGCGGCCCGGGCAGAGGACGTAGATCGGCAGGTCGCGCTCGAGCATCGAGCGCACCTGCACGGGGCTCGTGTGCGTGCGCATGACGAGGTGACGGGCGACCGGATCGACGAAGAACGTGTCCTGCATCTGGCGCGCCGGGTGGTCGACGTCGAAGTTCAGCGCGTCGAAGTTGAACCACTCGTGCTCGAGCTCGGGGCCCTCGGCGATCTCCCATCCCATGCCGACGAAGATGTCGGACACCTGCTCCTGCAGGAGGGAGATGGGATGCCGCGCCCCGACGCGCGCGCGCTGCGGCAGGGCCGTGACGTCGATGCGCTCCGCCTCGAGCTGGGCGGCGGTCTCGGCCTCGGCCAGCTCAGTCTCGCGGGCGGCGAGCGCCTGGTTGACCTGCCCGCGGGCCTGGCCGACGAGCTTGCCGAACGCGGCCTTGTGGTCGGGGGCGACGTGGCGCATCTGGGCGTTCAGCCGCGCGAGGGCGGACTGCTCACCGGTGTGAGCTGCGCGGGCGGCTTTCAGGTCGGCCGTGGTCGCGGCCGCGGCGATGGCCGCGAGAGCGGCATCGACGGCGGAGGCGACGGCCTCGGGGGTGATCTCGGGAGCGTCGGACACGAGACCAGAGTCTACCGAGGGGCGGGGACACTCCCCCGCCCCTCGGCCGTCAGATCCCCGAGCCGCCGCGCTGCGCGACGATCAGCTCCGTGTCGGTTCCGCCCTGCTGGGGGGCCTGCACGGCGGCCGCCACCTGCGTGGCGCGCGGCGAGCGGCGTAGGCGCTTCTCCACGAGGTTCGCCACGAACGACAGGATCAGGCAGAGCGCGATGTAAATAATGCCGACCACGATCGTCGCAGGCACGATGGGCGAGCCGACGACCGGCTGTGCGCCGATGTACTTCGCGTAGAACAGCAGCTCGGGGTAGGTGATGACGAAGCCGAGTGCGGTGTCCTTCAGCGTCACGACGAGCTGGGCGATGATCACGGGCATCATGGCGCGCACCGCCTGCGGAAGCAGGACGAGGCGCATCACTCCGGCCTTGCGCAGCCCGATCGCGTAGCCGGCCTCCGCCTGTCCGCGGGGCAGCGATTCGACACCGGCGCGGATGACTTCGGCCAGCACCGAGCCGTTGTAGCAGACGAGCGCGATGACCACGGCCCAGTACGGCTCCATCCGGATGCCGATGACGGGGAAGCCGTAGTACAGCAGGAACATGAAGACCAGCACCGGGATCGCACGGAAGACCTCGATCACCGCGGTGAACGGCCACCGCACCCAGCGGTGGTCGGACAGACGACCGATGGCGAGCAGGAACCCGAGCGCCAGAGCGCCCACCGCCGCGGCGGCGAACGCGGCGAGGGTGGCCCCGGTCGCCTTGAGTATCTCGATCCACACGTTGGTGTAGGTGAACGCCGACCACTTCTGCGCCGTGAACTGGCCCGTGTCGGCGAGGCGCCAGACGAAGAAGCCGACGACCGCGAGCACGACGAGGATCGTCAGCACTCCCAGAATGCGGTTGCGGACGATGGCCTTGGGGCCGGGGACGTCGTACAGGACGCTGCTCATCGGGCGACCCTCCATCGGTTCTCGAGCGTTCGCTGCAGCCAGGAGAGCAGCAGGACGAGCGCGACGAAGACGACCATGATCCACAGGATGACGATGAACGCGTTCTCTCCGCGCTCACTGAGGTAGTTGCGCACCGAACCGATGTTCACGATCGAGAATCCCGCGGCGACAGTGGTGTTCTTCAGCAAGGCGATGAAGACGCTCACCATCGGGGGGATGACCGAGCGGAAGGCCTGCGGGAGGACGATGAGCGACATCACCTGTCCGAAGGTCAGCCCCAGCGCGCGTGCCGCTTCGGCCTGCCCGACGGGCACGGTGTTGACACCCGACCGGATGGCCTCGGCGACGTAGGTCGCGGTATAGATGCCGAGCGCGCAGATGCCGAGAGTCAGCGAGACATCGCCAGTGAGGCGCAGTCCCAGCAGCGGCGGCAATGCGAACACGAAGGCGAAGAACACCAGCGTGAGAGGCGTGTTGCGGATCGCGCTGACGTAGAACGTTCCGACGCCCCGCGCGATCGGTACGGGTGAGACCCGCATCGCGCCGACGATGATGCCGAGAACGAGAGCGAGCGCGCCGCCCGCGAAGAACAGCACGAGCGTGCCGACGAGCGCTTCGCTCCAGATGTCGAGGTTGTCGGTGATGACACCCATGCATGGTCCCTGTCTAGTCGGGGGGTGGGGGTGGCGGGCCGGTCACGGCCCGCCACCCCCGAGGGGATCACTCGTCGGCGGTGGGCTGCTCGCCCTTGATACCGGCGGGAGCGAGGTTCTTCTCGAACAGGGCCGTCCAGACCTCGCCACCGTCGTTGAAGAGGGTGTTGATGTGGTCCTTCAGGACGGTGTCGCCCTTGGGCAGGCCCACGCCGTAACGCTCCTCGCTGAAGGTGTCACCGGCGATCTTGAAGGCCTCGGGCTCCTGGGCGACGTAGCCGGCCAGGATCGCCTGGTCCGTGGTGACGGCGTCGACGGAACCGGCGCGCAGCTGCTCGAGGCACTGCGTGTAGGTGTCGTATTCGACGGTGTCGCCGGGCGAGTACTCGTCACGGATGCGCTGGAGCGGCGTCGAACCGGTCACCGAGCAGACGATCTTGCCCGCCAGGTCGTTCGGGCCCTTGATGTCCTCGTTGTCGGCGGCGACGAGCAGGCCCTGACCCGTGATGAGGTAGGGCCCGGCGAAGTCGATCTGCGCCTTGCGCTTGTCGGTGATCGAGTAGGTGCCGACGTAGTAGTCGATGTTGCCGTTGACGAGCTCCTGCTCGCGGTTGGCCGAGGGGATCGTCTTGTACTCGATCTTGTCGGCGTCGAAGCCGAGCGAGGCCGCGATCCACTGCGAGATCTCGACGTCGAAGCCGCCGCGCTCACCGCTGATCGGATCCTTGAATCCGAGACCGGGCTGGTCTTCCTTCACACCGACGACCACCTTGTCGGCCGCGACCATACGGTCGTAGGTGGGGCTGCCGTCAAGCGAGACGTCGGAGGCGACCTCCCAGAGCTGAGTCGAGTCGGAGCCGCCGCTGGATCCGGCGTCGGGGGCACCGGGGGTACCGCTGTTGCAAGCCGTCAGGGCGAGCAGGCCGGCGGCGAGGACGCCGAGGCCCGCGAGAGTACGTGTCTTACGCATGTGATGTCTCCTTGGTTACGTGTGCTGTGCGGATAAGGGTCGATGACGGCGCGTTCGGGTCGGCCGGGGGGGGGGGGGGACGCGAGTGGGCGATGAACCTCCTTGTTCGTCGCCTTTCAGATCAGTGTGTGATCAGCTTCGAAAGGAAGTCCTTGGCGCGATCCGACTCCGGGTGCGTGAAGAACTGCTCGGGAGAGGCCTGCTCCACGATCTGCCCGTCGGCCATGAAGACCACGCGGTTGGCGGCCTTGCGCGCGAACCCCATCTCGTGCGTGACGACGATCATGGTCATGCCGTCCTTGGCGAGACCGACCATCACGTCGAGCACCTCGTTGATCATCTCGGGGTCGAGGGCCGAGGTCGGCTCGTCGAAGAGCATGACCTTCGGCTTCATCGCGAGAGCCCGGGCGATCGCTACGCGCTGCTGCTGACCGCCCGAGAGCTGGGCGGGGAGCTTGTCGGCCTGGTGCCCGACGCCGACGCGCTCCAGCAGCGCACGCGCCTCTTTCTCGGCATCCGCCTTCTTGAGCTTGCGCACCTTCATCGGGCCGAGGGTGACGTTCTCGAGGATCGTCAGGTGCGCGAAGAGGTTGAACGACTGGAAGACCATGCCGACGTCGGCACGCAGCTTCGCCAGGCCTTTCCCCTCCGCAGGAAGCGGCGTCCCATCGATCGTGATCGACCCGCTGGTGATCGTCTCCAGACGGTTGATCGTGCGGCAGAGCGTCGACTTGCCCGATCCGGACGGACCGATCACGACGACGACCTCGCCGCGGTCGACGGTCAGGTTGATGTCTTTCAGCGCCTGGAACTGGCCGTAGTGCTTCTGCACATCGGAGACGACGACGAGGGGCTCGGAGCCCGCCGGGGGAACGGATGCCATGGGTTCACCCTATGAGAGCGACCCGCCGGCGACCACCTCGGAACGCGCGCCTTAACCGTTCTGTAACAGCGGACCTACCGCGCGCGCTGCGCGAAAGCGGTCTCGTAGAGGCACACACTCGCCGCTGTCGCGAGGTTCAGCGACTCGGCGCGACCGAAGATCGGGAGGCGCAGCGAGAGGTCGGCGTGGGCGAGCGCCGCCTCGTCGAGCCCGCGCGCTTCGTTGCCGAAGAGCCACGCCGTGGGCTCGGAGAGAAGATCCCGGGATGCCAGGAAGTCGCCGCCGTCGACATCGGCGGCGACCACCCGGAGGCCAGCCTCGTGGACCCGCTCGACGACATGGGCGAGTTCGAGATCGACGGCCACCGGGAGGTGGAAGAGCGAACCGGTCGTGGAGCGCACGACCTTCGGGTTGTACGGGTCGACGGTGCGACCGGTGAGGACGACCGCGTCGGCGCCGGCCGCGTCCGCGGCGCGGATGATGGTGCCGAGATTGCCGGGATCCCGGACCTCTTCGCAGATCGCGATGAGGCGGGGGCTGCCGGCCAGGACGTCCTTCAACGCGGTCGGCGACTGCCGGGCCACCGCGACGATGCCCTGGGGGGTCACCGTGTCGGCCATGGCATCCAGGACCGCTTCGGTCGTGTACTGCAGATCGACGCCGGCCTTCTCCGCCGCGTCACGGACATCGGTGTGCTTCTCGAGCGCGGTGGGCGTCGCATAAAGCTCGAGCACGGTCTCGGGTGCCCACGCGAGAGCCTCTCGCGCGGCCTGCGGACCCTCGAGGAGGAAGAGGCCGGTCTCTTGCCGGGCGGCGCGCTTGCTGAGCTTTGCCACGGCGCGCACCCGCGGCGAACGGGGGTTCTCGAGCACGTCCTCAGTGTATGGCCAGGACGGCATGAACCCCGGATGCCGCGCGGAAACGACGAACGGGCGCCCTCCGGAGAGGACGCCCGTTCGGGACGAGGACGCGTCTTACGCGGTCTTCGGAGCGTTGACGTCGCTGGGCAGCGCCGCCTTCGCGGTCTGGACCAGCGAGGCGAACACGGCGGGCTCGTTCACGGCGAGCTCGGCGAGCATACGACGGTCGACCTGCACACCCGCGAGGCCGAGGCCCTGGATGAAGCGGTTGTACGTGAGGCCGTTCTGGCGGGACGCGGCGTTGATGCGCTGGATCCACAGACGACGGAAGTCGCCCTTGCGCTTGCGACGGTCGCGGTACGCGTAGACGAGGGAGTGGGTGACCTGCTCCTTGGCCTTGCGGTACAGGCGCGAACGCTGACCGCGGTAACCGGATGCGCGCTCGAGGATGACGCGACGCTTCTTGTGGGCGTTTACTGCCCGCTTGACTCTAGCCATTTCTGTTTCTTCCTAACGTGCGTCGGCGCTCAGAGACCGAGGAGCTTCTTGGCGACCTTCGAGTCACCCTTGGCCAGGACCTGCTCCTGGTTCAGACGGCGGGTGCGCTTCGAGGCCTTGCCTTCGAGGTTGTGGCGCATGCCGGCCTGCTGCTTCATGAGCTTGCCGCTACCGGTCAGCTTGAAGCGCTTCTTGGCGCCCGAGTGGGTCTTCTGCTTCGGCATCTGTCTTCCTTCGTTGGGGTTCCCGACGGAGCGGGAGTCTGGAGGCTTTACTCGGCGGGGGCCGAGGTGGGCGTTTCTTCCGAGTCCGAGTCGCCGCGGGCCGCGCTGCGCGCCGCCTCACGGTTCGCCGCGCGCTGCGCGTTCTGCTCGGTCTTGACCTCGGACTTGTTCTTGTGAGGAGCGACCACCATCACCATGTTGCGGCCGTCGATCGTGGGGTTCGACTCGACGGTGCCGAACTCGGCGACGTCTTCCGCGAACTTGCGGAGCAGGCGCACACCCTGCTCGGGACGCGACTGCTCGCGACCGCGGAACAGGATCATGGCCTTCACCTTGTCGCCCGCCTGGAGGAATCCCTCGGCGCGCTTGAGCTTGGTGATGTAGTCGTGAGCCTCGATCTTCAGACGGAATCGAACCTCTTTGAGGACCGTGTTCGCCTGGTTACGACGCGTTTCCTTGGCCTTCTGAGCGGCTTCGTACTTGAACTTGCCGTAGTCCATGATCTTGACCACGGGAGGCTTCGAGCTCGGCGCAACCTCGACCAGGTCGAGGTCCGCTTCCTGGGCCAGGCGCAGCGCAGCTTCGATTCGGACGATGCCGACCTGCTCGCCGTTGGGTCCGACGAGACGGACCTCCGGGACTCGGATGCGCTCGTTGGTGCGGGGATCGCTGATGCGGAACTCCTCTTGTGTGCGGGTGGTGGCCGCCGCGATTCGGTGAAATCGCGGGCGAAGAGGAGTACACACGCCACCCGGCACGGTGCTTTCAGCACCGGCTTCTGCACCCAGACGACCCCGTGCGAAACGGAGCGGAGTGCGGGAACCCGGTAGCCTGGAGCGGCAAGCGCGGGTGGGATGTGATCCTCTTTCGTACGGAGTGAGACACTCCGAAGCCCGCCATAGTCTAGCAGAGAGATTCCCGTGGACACGATCCCCTCCGACCAGCCCGCCGACGACCACACCGCGCACCGCCACGGAGCCGAAGACGAGCGTCTCGCCCGCTGGGAGGAGCAGGAGCGTGCGGCCTCTTCCGCCACCCGCGACATCGCCGACGTCCCCGCCGTCGAGGTCATCACGACGGCCGCCGTCCACCTCATGAGCGCCGCAGCCGTCAAGACCGGCCTGGCCGACGACCCGGCGCAGCAGCTCGACCTCGACGAGGCCCGCAAGCTCATCAACGCCCTCGCCGGTCTCATCACCGCGGGCGCGCCCGAGATCAGCGACATGCACGCCCGGTCGCTCCGCGACGGCCTGCGATCGCTGCAGCTCGCCTTCCGTGAGGCGTCGACGATCCAGGACCCCATCGGTAAGGGGCCGGGCGAGAAGTGGACGGGTCCCGTCACGTAAGGCGCTCGTTCTGGGGTACCGGACTACGGGGGTGCCCCTTCCCAAGTCGAGAGCAGGGCCCCTACCCCGATTGCCTCGGGAGAATGGCATCCCTCCGCCCTGCGCCGCCGCAGGACGGCTTCTCCGTGACACCCGTGGGGGTATGAGAGCGCCGAGAGGTCCCTGAGCCTGTCGAAGGGACCGGGGTGCGACGCTGTGCGGGCTTGACGCGAGCGGTGGATGAGGGCGCACCCCGAGTCCGCTCCCTCGCGGTCAGGTGTCGGTGCTGCGGTGCAGCTTCACCGTGAGGGAGTCCACCAGAACGGCAATGCGGTCATCGGCGGACCAGCGGCGCGCGAGGCGGGCGAGGACGGCATCCAACTCCTCCTGCTCCAGGCCCGACATCAACTGCAGGTGGACGACGAGTTCGGGGCCGCGCAGACGCCCGGAGGGATCGCCCGACTCGACGGCGAGGTCGAGGACCGCCAGCTCGCCCGAGATGCTCTCCTGGAGCCCCGTGAAGATGGTCGGCGACGTGTGCGCCGGCTCCCACGTCTCCCCCTGCGCGATCGCCCAGACCGCGGGACGGCGCAGCACGAACTCCGTCTCGGAGGCGGGGTCGATCACGATCAGCTCGGTGTCCTCGGATGCCGCGGCCAAGGCCGTGCGGCGCCCGTCGGCGGGAACAGGCCGGGCCGTGGCATCCCACGTCTGCAAGGCGGTCACCGACGTGAACACCGGCAGCACCTTGCGCCCGTCGGGGGCGGCGACCGTGACGATCGACAGCTCCTGGGTCTTGTCGACCTCGAGGCCGTGAGCGCCGATGCCGTGGTCGCCCTTCTCGGCGACGAGGGGGATCAGCAGTCGCGCGTCGCGATACGCGTCGACGACCGCGCGCGCGTCTCCCTCGCCAGCACGGAACGCGAGAAGCGCGGCGAGCAGCGCGGGATCGGCGGAGCCGTCATCACCGGAGTGCGGGTTGGCTTGGAAGCTGCGCCCCTCCCAGGGCACTCCGGCCGAGTCCGCCCCGTGGCCGTGAGGGCCGTGCTCGTGAGAGCCGTGCTCGTGAGCGCTGTGGTCGCGCGGATCGTCAGTGTCCGGCGACATCCAGTGCCTCGGCCAGCGTGAACTGGCCCGCGTAGAGCGCCTTGCCGACGATCGCGCCCTCGACTCCGAGGGGCACGAGCTCGCGCAGCGCCGCGATGTCGTCGAGGCTCGAGACGCCGCCCGAGGCGACGATCGGCTTGGGGGTGCGCTGGGTCATCTCGCGCAGCAGCTCGATGTTCGGGCCGCGCAGCGTGCCGTCCTTCGTGACGTCGGTGACGACGTAGCGGCTGCAGCCGGCGTCTTCGAGGCGCTCGAGTACCGTCCAGAGGTCACCGCCGTCGCGCGTCCAGCCGCGGGCGGCCAGGGTCGTGCCGCGCACGTCGAGACCGACGGCGATGGCCTCACCGTAACGGTTGATGACGTCGGCGGCCCATTCGGGGTTCTCGAGCGCCGCGGTGCCGAGGTTGATGCGGCTCGCGCCGCTCTCGAGCGCAGCCTCGAGCGAACGGTCGTCGCGGATGCCGCCGGAGAGCTCGACCTGCACGCCCTTGACCTGCTTGATGACCTTGCGCATGACGTTCGCATTGCTGCCGCGACCGAAGGCTGCATCCAGGTCCACGAGGTGGATCCACTGCGCGCCCTGGCGGGCGAAGTCCGCCGCCGCGTCGACGGGGTCTCCATAGCTCGTCTCGGTGCCCGCCTCCCCCTGGGTCAAGCGGACGGCCTTGCCGTCGGCGACATCGACCGCCGGAAGCAGCACAAGTTCGGGCGTGGACGCGAAATCGTTCATGGCTCCTCGGACCCGTCGGCGCATCTCGCCGAGCCTGGGCACGAGGTCACACAGTAGTCGGGCGCAGCCCGTCGATCCAATTGGCCAGGAGCCGGATGCCGGCTTCGCCCGACTTCTCGGGATGGAACTGCGTCGCCGACAACGGGCCGTTCTCGACGGCCGCGAGGAACGGCGCCCCGTACGTGCACCACGTCAACACGGGCTCGGGGAACGGCGGCGTGACCTCGAGCGACCACTCCTGCGCCGCGTACGAGTGCACGAAGTAGAAGCGTTCGTTCTCGATCCCGTCGAACAGGCGCGATCCGGTTCCGGATGCCACGGTGTTCCACCCCATGTGCGGGAGCACGGGGGCTTCGAGCTCGGCGACGGTCCCCGGCCATTCGCCGAGTCCTTCCGTGTCGGCGCCGCGCTCGATACCGCGCTCGAACATGACCTGCATGCCCACGCAGATTCCGAGGACGGGACGCCCACCGGCGAGACGGCGGTCGATGATCTCCCCTCCGCGACTGTCGTTCAGCGCACCCATCACGGCGCTGTACGCACCGACCCCGGGGACGAGAAGACCGTCGGCGTCGAGTAGCAGCGACCGATCGGACGTCAGACGCGCGTCTGCGCCCGCTTCGATCAGTGCCTTGACGGCCGAGTGGACGTTGCCGGAACCGTAATCGAGGACGGCAACGACCGGCTTGCGCGTCATAGGGCGCCCTTGGTGCTCGGGATGCCGTCGACGAGCGGGTCGAGAGCCTTGGCCTGGCGGAACGCGCGCGCGAGCGCCTTGTACTCGGCCTCGGCGATGTGGTGCGGGTCGCGCCCGCCGAGGACCCGCACGTGCACGGTCAGCCCCGCGTGGATCGCGATGGCCTCGAACGAGTGCCGCACGAGCGAGCCGGTGAAGTGGCCGCCGATGAGGTGGTGCTCGAACCCGGCGGGCTCCCCCGTGTGCACGAGGTAGGGTCGCCCGCTGATGTCCACGACAGCCTGCGCCAGGGCCTCGTCGAGCGGGACGAGGGCGTCGCCGTACCGGGCGATGCCCGACTTGTCGCCGAGCGCCTGACGGATGGCCTGGCCGAGCACGATCGACGTGTCCTCGACCGTGTGGTGCGCATCGATGTGCGTGTCGCCGGTCGCCCGCACGCGAAGGTCCGTCAGCGAGTGTTTCGCGAACGCCGTGAGCATGTGGTCGAAGAACGGCACCGTCGTCTGGATGTCGCTCGCGCCGCGACCGTCGAGGTCGAGCTCGAGCTCGATGCGCGACTCACTCGTCTCCCGGGTGATCGAGGCGGTGCGGGGCGTGGCGGGGCCGGTCATGATCGCGATCCTACCGAGGCGAGTGCGTCGAGGAACGCGGTCGTCTCGTCGGCGGTGCCGGCCGTCACCCGCAGGTGGTGAGCGATGCCGACGTCGCGGATCAGGACCCCGCGGTCGTAGAGCGCCTTCCAGGTGGCAGCGGGGTCTTCGACGCCGCCGAAGAGCACGAAGTTCGTCCACGACTCGTGCGCGGAGTAGCCGAGAGCGGAGACGGTGGCGGAGATCCGGTCACGCTGGGCGACGATCTCATCGACCATGGACAGCATCGTGTCGGCGTGGCTCAGCGCAGCGGTCGCCGCCGCCTGGGTGAGGGCACTGAGGTGGTACGGGAGTCGGACGAGCCGGAGGGCGTCGACGAGGGCCGGATCGGCGGCGAGATAGCCCACCCGCGCACCCGCGAACGCGAACGCCTTGCTCATCGTGCGCGAGATCACAAGACGAGGACGGTCGGTCAGGAGCGTGACCGCCGAGGGCTCGTCGCGCGGAGCGAACTCCTGGTACGCCTCATCGACGATGACGATGCCGTCGGTGGCCTCGTAGACCGCCTCGACGACGTCGAGCCGAAGCGGCGTCCCGGTCGGATTGTTGGGCGCGCAGAGGAAGACGATGTCGGGACGGTGCTCGCGCACCTGCGCCGCAGCGAACTCGGGACTCAGGGTGAAGTCGTGCTCCCGCTCCCCCGCGATCCAGCGCGCACCCGTGGAGCGCGTCAGGATCGGGTACATCGAGTAGGTGGGAGCGAATCCCATCGCCGTGCGGCCGGGCCCCCCGAAGGCCTGCAGAATGTGCTGCAGCACCTCGTTGGAGCCGTTCGCGGCCCAGATCTGCTCGGGGCTCAGGCCGTGGCCGAGGTACCCGGCGAAGGCCTCTCGGAGTCCCGTGAACTCGCGGTCGGGGTAGCGGTTGACGTCGCGCAAGGCCCGAGCGACGGCATCCAGGATGTCGTCCGCCACCTCGGACGGAACCGGATGCGTGTTCTCGTTCACGTTGAGAGCCACCGGGAGAGCCGCCTGCGGGGCACCGTAGGGTGTCATCCCGCGGAGATCGTCGCGGAGAGGCAGGTCATCGAGGCGCACAGTCACCCCACCCATGGTAGGCGGCCGGGGAACCGGCGCGTCGCGGAAGCGTCAGCTCAGGACGGCAACACGGCGGGCCGCAGAACGGACCGGAGCCGGGCGTGAGAGCAGGTCAGGGCGCGGCGAGATACTCGGACGGGATCGCGATGCGCTGACCGGCTGCGACCACGCCGCCGTCGAGGGCGTTGAGGCGAGAGATCTCGGCCACCACGTCGCGCGGGTCGGCCTGGGGAGCAACGTCTTCGGCGATCGACCAGAGGGTCTCGCCGCTCATAACCGTGATCTCGGCGAACGACCCGCTCGGGGCACCCCCCTCACCGGAGGCGAGGGCCGCGCCACCGCCGACGATGGCGAGACCGAGCGCGACCACGACCGGCAGTGCGACGAGGAAGGCGATCACCCGACGTCCGCGCGCGGTCAGACGCAGGCGGGTGACGGGGGCGGGGGTGACGGACAAGCTGCTCATGGTGTGCTCCTTGGTGGGGAGAGATTCGCACCCCGCCCTCGGCCGGGAGGACGGTGGTGCGAATCTGTATTCCGAATCTATCTTCGATACTTTCGAGTGTCAACACCGGCTGTGATCGGAGACGAATCGAACGCGACACGCGAGAGGCTCCATGTCATTCGGGTCGTCCACCGGATACGGTTTCGACACGGAGACCTCATCACCAACCTCCGACATTCGAATTTCCGCCGCAGAATCCGCGGCGCGAGGGGAGCGCAGATGACCGACGCGACGACCGCCGCCGGCCGCGAACGACCGCAGACACGGCGACGCAAGAACCTCAGCGACAAACAGCTCGCGATCCTCGAGGTCATCCAGCGATCCATCGCTCGGCACGGTTATCCGCCGAGCATGCGTGAGATCGGCGACGCGGTCGGGCTGAAGTCCCTGTCGAGCGTCACCCATCAGCTGAACCAGCTCGAGCTCAGCGGCTACCTGCGCCGCGACCCCGGCAAGACGCGCGCGATGGAGGTGCTGATCGATCTCCCCGGCGCCGCCGCCGAGAATCCGGCCGACACCGCCCCCGCGCTGGGCGATGCCGCTCTCGTGCCCCTCGTCGGGCGCATCGCCGCCGGCGTCCCCATCACCGCCGACCAGCAGGTGGAGGAGATCTTCCCCCTCCCCCGCCAGCTCGTCGGAAAGGGCGAGCTGTTCATGCTGAAGGTGTCGGGCGACTCGATGATCGACGCCGCCATCTGCGACGGCGACTGGGTCGTGGTGCGGTCGCAGGCGACGGCGGAGAACGGCGAGATCGTCGCTGCGATGCTCGACGGCGAAGCGACGGTCAAGACGTTCCGTCGCCGCGACGGCCACACCTGGCTCCTCCCCCGCAACAGCGCCTTCGAGCCGATCCTGGGCGACGAAGCCGTCGTGCTGGGCCGAGTGGTGGCGGTCCTGCGCGCGGTCTGACGCGATCGTGCGGCGAGCGCGCGACGAGGCACGGCCGGAGCCCGCTGCGGCGCGGGCATCGGCATCCGGATCTCGCCGGGATCGCGGCGGATGTCGGACCCCCTCCCTAGGCTGGGTCCATGGCAGACACCCTCCCCTACGGTTCCTGGCCCTCGCCCCTCACTCCCGAGTCGGTGGCGCAGTCGTCCCCGCGCGTCGACGGCGCGCGGCTGGTGGGCGACGAGGTGTGGTGGGGAGAGTCCGTTCCCGCCGAGGCCGGCCGCGTCGCAGTGAAGCGCCGCCGCGCGGACGGGAGCGTCGATACCGTTCTCCCGGCTCCGGGTAACGCCCGCTCGGCGGTGCACGAATACGGAGGCGGGGCGTGGACGGCGTCCGACGACGGAGAGCTGTTCTACGTCGAGAAGACCGACCAGCGCGTCTACGCACTCCGCCCTGGCGCGGCGGCGCGCGCCCTGACCCCGGCCGACGAGGCGGTGCGCCACGGAGGCCTGCGGTTCGAGCATGGAGTGCTGCTCGCCGTGCGCGAGACGCACGGCGGCGGGCGCGTCCCGGCGCGGGCCATCGTCCGGATCAGGACCGACGTCGAGGCCGCGGGAGAGATCCTCGCCGAGGGGAGCGACTTCCTCGCGCAGCCCGCGCTCTCCCCGGATGGGCGCCACCTCGCGTGGGTCGCTTGGAACCATCCCGACATGCCGTGGGATGCCACGACCATCCGGGTCGCCGACCTCGAGTCCGGCGTGGTGCACGATGTCGCCGGGGGCGAGAACAGGGCACCGCTGCAGCCCGTCTGGATCGGCGACGACGAACTGCTGTACGCCGACGATCCCGACGGGCGCTGGAACCTCTTCCGCCATCCCCTCGATGCCGAGGCGCAGGCGGTGGCCCCGGCCGACGCCGACACCGGTGGTGGCCTGTGGGTCCTGGGCACCCGCTGGTTCGCCGCGACCGACGACGGACGCATCGTCGCCGTGCGGACCCACGGCGGTGACGAGGTGGTCGAGATCGCCCCGTCGGGCATCCGCCCGCTCGAGGTCCCTCCCGTGTCCGGGGCCGCCGTCGACGACGCACGCGGCTCCCGCGTGCTCATCTCGGGCGCCGATGGCGGCGGTCGCTCGGGCCTGTGGCTGGTCGACCTGGACTCGGGTGTCGTCGACCTCGTCACGGGTGGGGCCGGGCCCTGGGGAGACGACTGGATGCCGACGGCCCTCGCCCTCGAGACCGAGGGGCCGCACGGCCCGGTGCACGCTTTCGCCTATCCGCCGACCAACCCCGACGTCTCTGCTCCCGCCGACGAACGTCCGCCCTACGTGGTGCTCGTGCACGGCGGCCCCACCTCGCAGGTGGGCCCGGCGCCCTCGGCGAAGACCGCGTTCTTCACCAGCCGCGGAATCGGCGTCCTCGACGTCAACTACGGCGGGTCCACCGGCTACGGCCGGGAGTACCGCGATCGATTGAAGGGTCAGTGGGGCGTGGTCGACGTCGACGACGTCGCCGCCGCGGCATCCGCGCTGGCCGACGCGGGGCTCGCGGATCCCGAACGGCTCGCGATCGCGGGCGGCTCCGCGGGTGGGTGGACGGTGCTGGCCGCGGTCACGAACACCGACGTGTTCTCCGCCGGCATCTCGAGGTACGGCGTGGGAGACGCGCGGGCACTGGCCGAAGACACGCACGACTTCGAGGCGCGCTACCTCGACGGACTCATCGGCCCGCTCCCCGAGGCCGAAGCGGTGTACGTCGAGCGGTCTCCGCTCAGCCATCCGGAACGGTTCCGCGTCCCGCTCCTCATCCTGCAGGGATCCGAGGACCGCGTGGTTCCCCCGTCGCAGGCCGAGGCCATCCGCGACGCGCTGGCCGCGCACGGGGTCCCGCACGCGTACGTGCTGTACGAGGGTGAGGGCCACGGCTTCCGCCGCGCGGAGACCGTCGTCGACTCCCTGCGCCGCGAACTGGGGTTCCTGGGAGCGGTGTTCGGATTCGAGACTCCGGGGGTGCCGCCACTCGAGCTCGAGTGAAGGCGACCGGGGCTCGACGAGAACCGGAGGCGCACGACCCTCGCGGTCGGCGCGAGTCAGCCCCGCCGCAGCAAGCGCAAGCGGCTGGCCATCCGGAACGCGTCCGGTCGCGTCGCGGCACGCTCCAGGAAGACCTCCAGGTCGACCGAGGAGTGGACGTCGAGGTGGACATCGGCATCCACGAGGACGTCGATGAGATTCACGAAGCGCTGCTGGGCCGAGGGACCGACCTCGTCCAGCGGCGGGACGTCCGTGATCGTCCAGTGGCGGTAGACCCGGCTCCAGTGCCGGTACTCCGCCGGCGCCACGGGTGAGTCGCACAGCTGGGCGAACGTCGCGATCAACGAGCTCTCGTCGGCGAACGTGACGTTGAACAGGCGATCGCGCACGGACAGCTCGCGCGGGGCCGGCCGGACCGCGGTGGGCACCACCGTCGACCAGACCCCCGCCCGGAACCCCGACGTGTGCGCCTGTGCACGTGTGCGATAGTCCACGACGCCGTCGAGACGGAACACGTCGAGATGCGCTTCGAGAAGCGCGATGCCGGGAACGAACAGGTGATGCCAGACGGGGTCGGGCAGCAGCTCGCGCGGTGCGTAGTTCGATGTCGCCACGAGCGTGCACCCCCGCTTCACGAGGCGCTCGATCAGACGGGTGAGGAGACGAGCATCACCCGGATCGTGGACGTGCAGCTCATCGAAGAACACCAGCCGCCGGCCGCCGCAGATGTCGTCGAGCGCTCGGGTCGTGGCATCCGGCTCCCGGCGATGCGTCTGGATGCGGCGGTGCAGATCATCGAAGAAGCCGTGAAAATGCACCCGCGTAGCGCTCCCGCCGGGGAGGGCGGCGAACAGGGCGTCGGCGAGCCAGGACTTGCCCCGGCCCGCGGGCCCGAAGAGGTAGACCCCGCGCACCGCGTCACCGGTGAGAGCGCGCGAGGCCGCCCACGTCATCCGCTCCAGGGCCGCCTGCTGGTCCGGGTCGAGACCGAAGCCCTCCCGACGGGCGCGGGCCTCGACGGCGGCGAACAGCGGGTCCGGCATCGACACCTTCGAAGCGTGGCACGCCCCGCGGTGCGCGCTGACACGATGTTTCACCGTCGAGACGCCTGGGAAGACTGCGGGCCCCCGCACCGCAGCGCGAGGGCCCGTGGTCAGGCCGCGTACGGCTCGAGCTCGGCGGCCAGCCTGGCCCCGACGTGCGCGTGCAGGAACGTGCCCGTCTCCCGGTGCTCCTGCGCCAGGATCAGACCGCTCTCGTGCACCGCCGAGACGAGGTCGCCCCGGTCGTAGGGCACGACGGCCTGCACCTCGACGGCGGGACGCGGCAGCGCCTCCTCGATCGCGGCTCGAAGCTCGTCGATGCCCTCGCCCGTGCGAGACGACACGAAGTGCGCGTGCGGAGCGAGTCCGCGCAGAACCAACCGGTCGTCGTCGCTGACCAGGTCGGCCTTGTTGAAGACGACGATCTCATGACCGAAATCGGCCTCGACATCGCCCATCACGTCGCGCACCGTGGCCAGCTGGGCAGCGGGGTCGGGGTGCGACGCGTCCACGACGTGCAGGATGACGTCGGCGTCGCCGACCTCCTCCAGCGTCGAGCGGAACGCTTCGACGAGCTGGTGGGGGAGGTTCCGCACGAAGCCGACCGTGTCGGTCAGCGTGTACACGCGGCCGTCGGTGGTCTCGGAACGGCGGACTGTGGCATCCAGAGTCGCGAACAGGGCGTTCTCGACGAGCACGCCCGCGCTGGTCAGACGGTTGAGGAGGCTCGACTTGCCGGCGTTGGTGTACCCGGCGATGGCGACGGACGGGATCGTGTGGCGCTTGCGCTCGGCGCGCTTGGCCGCACGAGCAGGAGCGAAGTCCCGCAGCTGCTTGCGCAGCAGCGCCATCTTGGTGCGGATCCGGCGGCGATCGAGCTCGATCTTTGTCTCACCCGGTCCGCGCGAGCCCATACCCGCGCCGCCGGCGCCGACCTGTCCACCGGCCTGGCGCGACATCGAGTCACCCCACCCGCGCAGACGCGGGAGCAGGTACTCGAGTTGGGCGAGCTCGACCTGGGCCTTGCCCTCGCGGCTCTTCGCGTGCTGGCTGAAGATGTCGAGGATGACCGTCGTGCGGTCGATCACCTTGACCTTCACGACGTCCTCGAGCGCACGACGCTGGCTGGGTGCGAGCTCGGTGTCGGCGATGACGGTGTCGGCGCCCACGGCGGCGACGATGTCGCGCAGCTCCTCGGCCTTGCCGCGACCGACGTAGGTCGCCGGGTCGGGATGGGGCCGCCGTTGGAGCACCCCGTCGAGCACGACCGCGCCGGCCGTCTCGGCGAGCGCGGCGAGTTCGCGGAGGGAGTTCTCGGCATCCGACTGATAACCCTGCGGGTGGACGCCGACGAGCACCACGTTCTCGAGCCGCAACTGGCGGTACTCGACCTCGGTGACGTCCTCGAGCTCGGTCGACAGCCCCGGGACGCGTCGGAGCGCCGCGCGCTCCTCGCGATCCCACTGGTCGCCGTCGGTGCTGCCGCCATAGGCGGTCGCCGCGTCCTGCAGGGCCTGTGCTGCACCGAAGACCCGGACCCCGCGGTGCGCTTCGGCGCGCGACAGCACGCGGTCCACCGGGTCCACCGGGGCCGCGTCCGTGTTGGGGGGTGTGGTCTGTTCGGTCATGTGTTCCTTTCGTCCGCGGGTCTCAGCGGATGTCCGCGGGTTCTGTCTGCTGTTCTCGCACTTTAGCCGTCCCCGGCGGCGAGGGCCCCGGTCCGTTACTCTGTCGGAATGGGCAGCGACCACTACTTCAGCGCGTCGCCGTCGAGTCCCGAACAGCTCCGCCGCATCCGCGTCACGCTCGCCGGTCGCGATCTCGAGGTCGTCACCGCGGGGGGCGTCTTCAGTCCCGATCACGTGGATGCCGGCACCTCGGTGCTCCTCGCCAACACGCCGCCTCCTCCCGCCGGCGGGCACTTCCTCGACCTGGGGTGCGGGTGGGGTCCGATCTCGCTGTCCCTCGCGCTCTCGTCACCGCACGCGACCGTGTGGGCGGTCGACGTCAACGAGCGGGCTCTCGATCTCGTGAGGCGCAATGCCGAGTCGCTGGGCCTCACCAATGTCAACGCCGTGCGTCCGGAGGATGTTCCCGACGACATCGCGTTCCGCACGATCCGATCGAACCCCCCGATCCGCGTGGGGAAGAGCGAGCTGCACGGCATGCTCGAGCACTGGATCCCGCGCCTGTCCGAGCGCTCGGACGGGTGGTTCGTGGTGCAGCGCAACCTCGGCTCCGATTCGCTGCAGCGCTGGCTCGCGGCATCCTTCACACCGGGGTACAGCGTGCATCGCGCCGCCACGGGCCGCGGCTTCCGCGTCCTGCGCGTGCGCCGCCACGGCTCGCCCCCGAGCGAGCCGATCGACATCGTCTCCTGAGCCGGGTGCGGCCCGGGCGCGCGCGGGCGACCGGGTGCCGAGATCACATGATCCGCACCAGACGACACCCACGGGCACGCGTTCGTCGCGTGCGCTCGCACCGATCGTGTCATCTCGCGCCGCGGGGAGCCGCCGCGCGCCGACGCGGCGTCAGGCCAGCGTCACCTCGCCCGTGAACACGAGGGATGCGGGTCCCGACAGGAACACGTGCCCGTCCGCCACACGCACGCCCAAGGTGCCGCCCGGGGTGTCGACGGTCCAGACGTCCGGCGCGGCCGAACCCGCCCAGTGCCGCACGGCGAGGGCCGCCGCGGCGACCCCGGTGCCGCAGCTGAGCGTCTCGCCCACGCCGCGCTCGAACACGCGTAGCCGGATCGCCCCGACGCCCTCCTGGACGAGGGGATCGGCCGGGACGACGAACTCGACGTTCGCCCCGTGCCGGGGAGCGGGGTCGAGCACGGGCTGGTAGGTCAGGTCGAGCGCCTCGAGCTCGGCATCCGATGCCACCGCCACGACCACGTGCGGGTTGCCGACGTCGATGCCGACACCGGGACGGGCGACGGGCAGCCCCTTCGCGCGGACGAGCGTGTCGGTCGCCTCGATCGCGAAGGCGCCGAGGTCGACCTCGTAGCCACGTTCACTGCGCGTGAGCGTCTTCACGCCGGCGCGGGTGCCGATGCGCAAGCCGCCGTCGAGGCTCGCGAGGCCCGTGTCGCTGAGGTAGCGGGCGAAGACGCGCGTGCCGTTCCCGCACATCTCGGCCTTGGATCCATCGGCGTTGCGGTAATCCATGAACCACTCGGCACCGGATGCCGCCGCCTCAGCGCCTTCGTCGATGGCGGCGGAGCGGACCACGCGCAGCAGACCGTCCGCCCCGATGCCGAAGTGCCGGTCGCACAGCACGGCGATCTGCGCGTCGGAGAGGTCGAGTTCTCCATCGGGATCGGCCAGCACCACGAAGTCGTTGCCCGTGCCGTGGCCCTTGGTGAACGCGTGAGTCGCCATGCGTCCAGTCTAGGGAGGGCCCGGGAGGGCGTGCGGCCGGATCGATCGCTGCGCCGGGACGCTCGGCGAACGATCAGCGTGCGGGAGGGGGTCCGCCGGGTCCGTCGACGATCAGACGTCTGCCCGTGGCCCACGTCTCGAAGGGCTCGTACCCGAGAGCGTCGTAGAAACCGCGGGCTCCGGTGTTGTCGGGCCGCACCATGAGCTGCACCTTGGGGCAGCCGATCGCCTCCAGGAGGCGCTCGGCCTCGGCCACGAGCGCCGCCCCGATCCCCTTCCCGCGGTGCGTACCGGCGGTGGCGAGGTAGTACAGCCACCCGCGGTGCCCGTCATAGCCGGCCATGACGCTCCCCACGACGGCATCCCCGTCCGTCGCGACCAGGAAGAGTTCGGGCTGGACGGTGAGCTTGCGCCGGATGTCCGCGCGCGGGTCGTTCCACGGCCGGGTGAGACCGGCCTCCTCCCACAGCGCCACGACGGCGTCCTCGTCGTCGAGGGTGAAGGCTCGGATGAGGGTGCTCACGGGCGTTCCTCTCGGTCGGACGTCAGGGTCGCGGCATCCGCGGTCCGTGCGTCGACCCAGCGCGCGTCCCGGTACCGCCGGAACCACGACACCTGTCGCCGCGCGTATCGGCGCGTGAGCGCCTGCGTCTCGGCGATGGCCTCGTCGCGCGTGAGATCGCCGCGGAGCTCGGCGAGGGCCTGGGCGTAGCCGATCGCGCGTCCCGCCGTCGCTCCCCGCTCGAGTCCCTCCGCGCGCAGCGCCTCGACTTCGTCGACGAGCCCCGCGGACCACATCCCCTCGACCCGCGCATCGAGCAGAGGGACCAGGGTTTCCCGGTCGATCGCCGTCGCGAGGATGCGGGTGTCCGGATGCCAGAGCTCCGGCGCCTCGGGGAGGGCTCCCCCGTGCGTCTCGCCGCCCTGCGCGAGTACCTCGAGCGCCCGCACGACACGACGGCCGTTGCGGGGATCGATGCGCTCCGCCGCCGCCGGATCCGCCTCCCGCAGGCGCGCGAAGAGGACACCGGAGCCGTGCCGTTCCAGCTCGTCCTCGAGCTCCGCGCGCAGCGCCTCGTCGCGCGGCGGGAATCGGAAGTCCCACAGCACCGCCGAGACGTACAGGCCCGATCCCCCGACGAGGATCGCGTCCGCGCCGCGGGCGTGGATCCCGCGGATCGCCGCGCGGGCGGCATCCTGATACCAGGCCACCGCAGCCTCGTCGGTCACCGCGAGAGCGTCGAAGAGATGGTGCGGGATGCCACGGCGCTCCGCCTCGGGAAGCTTGGCGGTGCCGATGTCCATCCCGCGGTAGAGCTGCATCGCGTCGGCGTTCACGATCTCGGCGGGGCGGCCCCGGGCCGCGAGGGCTTCGGCGAGCTCGAGGGAGAGCCCCGTCTTGCCGGTACCCGTGGCACCGACGACGGCCCACAGGGTCGGGGCGGTCACACGCCGACGCGGAGGGTGGGCAGCCCCAGCGACACCGCGCGGGGCGCGCCGGCATCACCCGCGGGAGCGGGGACGCCGCACGACTCGGCTTGCGAACGGTCCCAGGCATCGCCGGCGCGCGTGCGACGGATGCGCAGCGGAGCGCCATCCGGCGCGTCGGCGAGGAGATGGAAGGGCGCCGCGTGGGTCACCGTCACCGAGACGACGTCGCCCGGTCGCGGCACAGGCGACCCCTTCGGCAGTTCGAAGTGCACCAGGCGGTTGTCTTCGGCGCGACCGGTCAGGCGGTGGGTCTCGGCGTCCTTCTTGCCCTCGCCGGCGGACACGAGCACCTCGAGGCTGCGTCCGAGCTGCTTCTGGTTCTCCTCCGCGGCGATGCGGTCCTGCAGCGCGATGAGGCGCTCGTACCGTTCCTGCACAACCGCCTTCGGCACCTGATCGGCCATGGTCGCTGCGGGCGTGCCCTCGCGGATCGAGTACTGGAAGGTGAAGGCGCTGGAGAAGCGCGCGGCCTCGACGACGCGCAGCGTCTCTTGGAAGTCCTCCTCGGTCTCGCCGGGGAAGCCGACGATGATGTCGGTCGTGATCGCGGCGTGCGGGATGCGCTCGCGAACGCGATCCAGGATGCCGAGGAACTTCTCACTGCGGTACGACCGGCGCATCGCCTTGAGGATGCGGTCGGATCCCGACTGCAGCGGCATGTGCAGCTGCGGCATGACCGCCGGGGTCTCCGCCATCGCGGCGATGACGTCGTCGGTGAAGGCCGCGGGATGGGGGCTCGTGAAGCGGATGCGCTCCAGTCCCTCGATCTCGCCGGCCGCGCGCAGGAGCTTGCCGAACGCCAGACGGTCACCGAACTCGACGCCGTACGAGTTGACGTTCTGTCCGAGCAGGGTGACCTCGATCGCGCCGTCGTCGACGAGGAGGCGGATCTCGTTCAGGATGTCGCCGGGACGACGGTCCTTCTCTTTGCCGCGCAGGCTCGGCACGATGCAGAACGTGCAGGTGTTGTTGCAGCCGACCGAGATCGAGACCCAGCCGCTGTGCACGGAATCGCGTTTGGTGGGGAGCGTGGAGGGGAAGATCTCGAGCGACTCGAGGATCTCGAGCTCGGCCTCGCCGTTGTGGCGCGCGCGTTCGAGCATCCCCGGGAGCGAACCCATGTTGTGCGTGCCGAAGACGACGTCGACCCACGGGGCCTTTTGCTGGACGGCGTCTTTGTCCATCTGCGCGAGGCAGCCGCCGACGGCGATCTGCATGCCCGCGTGAGCGTCCTTGCGCGACTTGAGGTGACCGAGCGTTCCGTAGAGCTTGCCCGCGGCGTTGTCGCGCACGGCGCAGGTGTTGATCACGATGACGTCGGCCTCAGCGCCGGCGTCGGCACGGACGTAGCCCGCGCTCTCGAGAGAACCGGAGAGGCGCTCGGAGTCGTGCACGTTCATCTGGCAGCCGAAGGTGCGGACTTCATACGTGCGCGGTCCCGAGGCGCCGTGCGCGGCGGGGGACGGCGCGATCAGCGTCGGGGTCGAGACAGGGGTGGTCATGATGGGAGCAAGTCTAAACGTCGGTCGTCTCGGAGGCCCCGTCTCTCCGCGTCCACGGGGGTGGGGAGGCGGCTCGCGAACCGGGCGCAAGTGTGCGTTCGGTGGCCGGACTTCTCAGCGGCGCCTCGATACGGTGACAAGGACGCGGGGGTCCCCCGCGCCCGTCCGTGCGTGCGCGGACGCACCGCGAAGGAGAGCTCTGTGAGGGACGGCCGGTCGTGGACCTCGTGGTCCGAACCCCTCATCGGGGCTGACCGGGACGCGGCGGCTCTCGCAGGCTCCCTCCTCGCCGGGACATCGGTGATCGTCGCCGGGGCACGCGGCAGCGGGCGCAGCCACCTTCTTCGGGCCGTCGTGCGAGAACTGGCCGGGCACGGCGTCGCGCCGGTCGTCATCCGCCCGTCCACCGTGCTCTCCGAGGTGCCCTTCGGGGCGTTGGATGCCGCCGGCGATCCCCGCATGATCGACCTGCGCCGGGGTCGGGTTCCCGACGGTGATGTCATCGTCCTCGTCGACGACGTCCACGCCCTCGATGTCGATTCCGCACGCTTCCTCGCCCGGTGCGTGGCCGACGGCCGCGTCACCCTGCTCGCGACACTCCTCATTCCCCGCGCTCGCGCGCGCCGCGTCGACCTGGACACCCGGGGCGTGGGGCAGACGATCCTGAGCCTCTGGC
This sequence comes from Microbacterium testaceum StLB037, assembly GCF_000202635.1. Taxonomy (NCBI): domain Bacteria; kingdom Bacillati; phylum Actinomycetota; class Actinomycetes; order Micrococcales; family Microbacteriaceae; genus Microbacterium; species Microbacterium testaceum. Next base: position 302,571 of record NC_015125.1, read on the forward strand.
TCGATGGTCTCGCCGAGCGTCTCGACCTCTCGGAACTCACTCCGGCCGACAGCGAGAAGTTGCTCGCCGTCCTGCCCGGCGCGTCGACCCTGGATGCCACCATCTGCGGAGCGATCCTCTGGCGCGCGGACGGCTCCCGCACACTGCTGCGAGAACTCGTGGCCGAAGCCGTCGCCGCGGTGGCGGCCGGCCGAGATCCGTTCGCGGCCATCCGCGACACTCCGCCGCACAGTCGCCTCTCCGTCTCACTCACGCTGCACACGGGTGATCTCGCGGAGGCGGATCAGGAGTGCTTGGCGTTCCTCAACCGGCTCCCGCACGTGGAGTTCTCGGTCGCGACGCGATTCACCTCGCACGCGCGCCTCGAGGCCCTCATCACCGCGGGACTCGTGCACTCCGACGACAGTCCGGCGCGCCGCCTGACCGCGAACGAGGCGATCGCCCGTGAGGCCGAGCGTCAGTTGGGTACCGCGCGGATCGACGCCCTCATCACGGCCGCCGGCACGCGCATGCTCGAAGCTGACGGCGAGTGGTGGTGCACTCCCCTGGCGGTCTCGATCGCCGAGAGGTGGCATCGCGGCGACGACGCGACGGACGCCCCGATATCCTCCGCGCTGCGTTCCCGGGTCGCTTTGGACGCCGCGCGAGAAGCGAACGATCGGGGGGATGCCGCCCACGCGGCCGCCCACGCGGCGCGGGGGCTTCGCGCACGCGAATCGCCCGAGCTGCGTCTCGAGGCCGCCTACGCGTTGGCCCAGCTCGGCACCGGCTCCGACACCATGACGATCGACGAGATCGATCCGCGGGACATGGACGACGAGGGCCGCGGACGCCTCGCACGCCTGCGAGCGGTCATCGCGGACCGCGGGCTGGCCGTCCCGCTCTATGCGGCGACGAGGGGCGATGCGGATGCCGAGATCGAACGGCACCTCGATGAATCCGCACGCGCGGGGGCGTCGTTCGCGTGGACCCGCGCGGTCGAGGCCGCAGAACGGGCGCTGGCGCTGTCGACCGAGCGGAGCGCCACTCACCTTCGTGCCCGGCTGAGCGCGGGCATGGCCGAGAGCTTCCGCGGCCGCTGGACGCGCGCGCGGGCGCACTTCGACGAGGTGGAGCGCCTGCTCGACGCGCGCCAACGTCCGGTGGACGTGGGAGCCACACAGCGGCTCAGTGCCCTCCTCGTCATGCTCGCGAGCTACCAGCTGGCCGGGGCGGACGGCGGTGCCCTGTACGCGCGCCTGTCGGGAGAGCGCACGACGGCGGCGCGAGAACACGACGTCGTGGCGCTCACGATCGCCGGAGTGGCGGCATCCATCGCCGATACGAATCTGGGCAGACCGGGCGACGCCCTCCTCGAGTGGGAGGCCGTGCGGGCGAAGTCGGCCGGTTTCCTCTCCGGGCCGGATGCGGACCTCGCCGAGCTCGGTCTCGCGGAGGCCCTCGCCGCGAGCGGCCGGGTCGGCGACGCCCGGGCCATGCTCTCGCGAATCGAGACAGGCGACGAACTGCACGTGCGCCACGCGCGCACCTCGGTGGAGACGACGGTGCTCATGGCGGAGGGCCGCACCGGTGAGGCGCGCGTCGCGGCGCGCGACGCGGCGGCGCTCTCCGCGGGGCACGAGGTGCCCCCGATCCGGGCTCGGGATCTCTTCCGGCTGGTCGTGCTGCGAAACAGCGATGAGGCGGAGAACGAGGAGTTGCGCGAGCTCCTGCGAACGACCGATCTCCCCCTCGCCGCCGAGCTCCGGGAGCGGCTGGAGGCGTGGGAGGCCGGCGATGTCCACGACCCCGGGGAGAGGCTCCGCCTCCACCCCCTCTGGTCTGTGGACGACGGCGTCGACGCCGCACGGCTCGGCCGCCTGTCGCGCTTTCCCTCGCCGACCCCCTCCGCGGAGATGCCGGCGTTGAACGAGCTCACCCGGCGCGAGAAGGAGATCGCCCTCCTCGTCGAACAGGGCCACACGAACCGCGAGATCGCGGAGCGGCTCTATCTCTCCGTGCGGACGGTCGAATCGCACGTGTACCAGGCGCGAGCCAAGATCGGCGTTTCCTCACGCGGCGAACTCGGGCGGTTGGTCGCGCAGTGGGAGAACCAGCAGTCTCGCGCGTGAGCGCCGTCAGCGCGTCACGGATGACCTGACGTCCGCAGCGGCCACGGTGGGGGCGGCGCCGGGGGGCGACGGTAGGGGCGGAAACGCGGGCGGCGACGGTCGGGGCGGCGACAGTGGGCGCGGGGCCGTCACTCGTCGGGGGTGAAGCGCACGCCCGACGTCGGTCGGGCGGGCCGGGAGCGGCCCACGCCCACCTCGCGCAGCGCCTGACGCGCGGCTGTCAAAGCGACCGAGGACGGGTAACCGCGGCGGGCGAGTTGGCCGGCCAGACGCCGGAGAGCGGCATCGTCGTCTTTGCCGCCGACGCCGCGGGCCTTGCTGCGTGCGTACTCGAGCGCGCGCTCCGCGTCGTCGTCCGGCATCTCTGCGATGGCGGCGTCCGCGATGTCGCGAGGAATCCCCCGTTTGAGAAGCGTGTTGGCCACAGCCCGTCGACCTTCGCCCCGCCGTTCGACCGCGGAGAGGACGAGCTGTTCGGTGAACACCGCGTCATTGAGGTAACCGAGGTCGACGAAGCGGTCGATCAGCTCGGTGATGACGACGTCATCGGCCCCCGGCACCTCACGGAGAGCGGAGCGCGCCTCCGAGATCGACAGCGAGCGGGACCGCAGCTTGCGCAGCAGGAGAGCCTCGGCGCGTTCGCGCACGTCGTCTTGAGCGGTCTCGGCGTCGTGTCCGGGGGTGGCGAACCTGGGGTCGTCGAACCCGGCGCTGTCGGGCCCGGCACCGTCGGGCCCGGCGCTGTCGAACCCGGCACCGTCGGACCCTGCGGTACCCGCCCCCGTACTGGCGGACCAGGCGTCGTCGGACCAGGCGCCGCCGTGGTCGCGGTCGCGCGTGCGGAGCATAGAGGGGTGCCCGAAACGCGCGCTGTCATCAGCCTCCCGACGACCGAAGCGCTCTCCTGCATCGAGGATGCCGAACGGGGTCGACTCTCCCGCATCACGCCCCGCGGTCGAGCGCGACCGCGCACCGCCGAAGAGCGGAATGACGGGCGCCAGGGCATCGTCTCCGGCGACGCCGGGGCCGCCATCCACGGACGAGAGTCCGCGATGACGACCCGGGCGCTGTCCGTCGGTCATCAGGCCGGGCGGCGAGCCGCGAGCTCGTCGGCCGCGGGCTCCGCCGGAGCGGCCGGAGCACCGATGCCGAGCTTGTTCTTGATCTTCGACTCGATCTCGGCGGCCACGTCGGCGTTCTTGATGAGGAAGTTACGAGCGTTCTCCTTGCCCTGCCCGAGCTGCTCACCCTCGTAGGTGTACCAGGCGCCCGACTTCTTGACGATGCCGTGCTCGACACCGAAGTCGATCAAGCTCCCTTCGCGAGAGATGCCGACGCCGTAGAGGATGTCGAACTCCGCCTGCTTGAACGGGGGCGCCATCTTGTTCTTCACGACCTTGACGCGCGTGCGGTTACCGACCGCCTCGGTGCCGTCCTTCAGCGTCTCGATGCGACGGATGTCGAGTCGGACCGACGCGTAGAACTTGAGAGCCTTACCACCGGCGGTCGTCTCGGGGGAACCGAAGAAGACACCGATCTTCTCGCGCAGCTGGTTGATGAAGATCGCGGTGGTCTTGGTGGTGTTGAGTCCACCGGTGAGCTTGCGCAGAGCCTGCGACATCAGGCGAGCCTGCAGGCCGACATGCGAGTCGCCCATCTCACCCTTGATCTCGGCCTCGGGGACGAGGGCAGCGACGGAGTCGATCACGACCAGGTCGATCGCGCCCGAACGGATCAGCATGTCGGCGATCTCGAGCGCCTGCTCGCCGGTGTCGGGCTGCGACACGAGCAGAGCATCGATGTCGACACCGAGCTTCTTCGCGTACTCGGGGTCGAGCGCATGCTCCGCGTCGATGAACGCGGCGATGCCGCCGGCCCGCTGGGCGTTGGCGATGGCGTGGAGCGTGAGGGTGGTCTTACCGGATGACTCAGGTCCGTAGATCTCGATGATGCGACCGCGGGGAAGACCGCCGATGCCGAGCGCCACGTCGAGGGCGACGGAGCCGGTGGGGATGGTCTCGATCGGGGCGCGGTCGTCGCTGCCCAGTCGCATGACCGAGCCCTTTCCGAACTGCCGGTCGATCTGCGCAAGGGCCGACTCGAGGGCCTTTTCGCGCTCTGCGGGTGAGGGCATGACGTCTTCTTTCTGCTCGCGTTCCGTCGCCTATAGGCTGTCGCGCTCCTCACCGACGGAGAGGATGCCCGACAAGGCGTTCAGAGTGTCCTTCGACGTCATCCACGTTAGGGAGGGCCTCCGACATTGGTGCCGGGAAGCCCCTCCAACGGGGACGGATCAGCGAAGAACTCCGATGTGCAGGAGCCTACGCGCTGATCGAACGAAGATTCGATGACACGCCGAGGAAATTTCTGTCACTACCGAAACATCCGGCGTGCGCCGGGCGCACCGGGACGGTCAGCGAGGACGCGGTTCGAGCCGTCCCACGCCATAGCGTCGCTCGAGGGGGACGTCCGTCTCCGCGCAGAGAGCGAGCCATACATCGCGCGGCTCCACACCGGCGGAGAGCGCCTCAGCGGGAGTGCGTCCGCCGACAGCCGACAGGACGAGATCTGTCAGCAAGGAGCCGCCGCGCGCGCCGAACTCCTCGGCGACGGCGCGATCGAATTCGCTACGACGCATGCGGTCGACGGAACGGGATCAGCGCAGCGAGAGTTCGGGCTCGACCTCGGCCACGAGGTCGTCGGGAACGACGTCCGGGAAGGTCTGCAGACCCTCGAGCACCGAAAGGCGGTCACCGACCTCGCGCATGATCGACGAGATGGGGACATCGAGGGCTTCCGCGACCGACGCGAGGATCTCGCTCGACGCTTCCTTCTGGCCGCGTTCCACCTCACTGAGGTAGCCGAGAGCCACGCTCGCGCGGCTGGCGACCTGGCGGAGGGTACGACCCTTCTGCTGGCGGAGGTCACGCAGGACTTCGCCGATCTCTTGACGAACCAGGATCATTTGGGCCCCTCCTCACTGCTGATTCCGACGCTGTCCGAGTGGACAACCGTACAACACCATGTGGTCACCCTAATGCCGCGCGCTGGGCAGTGGATGGGAATCGCTATGCAAAACCGATCTCTGCCATCATTTGTTCCCGCGCTCGGGGCCATCACGCCCCGAAGCGACTTCTCAGAGGGCGGCGAGGGTTCGCCGAACCGCGATCCGCGCCGCTTCCCGGCGGATGCGTTCCCGGTCTCCGGCGATGACGAGAGAGTCGACACTGGTCCCCAGAGGCGTGGAGACGCCGATGTGCACCGTCCCGACGACGTGTCCGTCCTGTGTGTCGGGACCGGCGACGCCCGTGGTCGCCACTCCGACGTCGGCGGGGACCCCGTCGCGCCCGAGGACGTCCCGCACGCCGCGCGCCATCTGACGGGCCACTCGCGGATGCACCGCACCGTGCGCCTCGAGAAGCGCGGCATCGACGCCGAGGACGCTCTGCTTCACGTCTGTGGCGTAGGCCACCACTCCCCCGCGCACGACCCGCGATGCTCCGGGGACATCGACGAGCGAGGAGACGAGGAGACCCCCGGTGAGCGATTCCGCGACGGCGACGGTCCAGCCGAGCTCGGCCAGACGGTCGAGCAGCATCGCGGCGCTCTCGCGCGGGTCGATGATGAGCGTTTCGTCGAAATCGTCGGGGATGCCGTGACTCATCGTGACCTCCGTGCCGTGCGCGCTGCCCGCACCTCCGTCACGACGTAATCGAGACCGGAGGCGATCGTGAGGACCACCGCGATCGTCATCGTCACCACGCCCGCCCACCAGACCGAGGACTGCCAGCCCGGGGCCTCCGAGAGGCCCGCGAAGGGAAGAAGGGCGATCGAGAGAGCGACAGCCTGGGCGACGGTCTTGAGCTTGCCCATCCACGCCGCGGCGAGGACGTGATCGCTGACCACCATGAAGCGGTACACCGTGATGCCGACCTCGCGGACGAGCACCACGATCGTCACCCACCAGTCCAGCTCACCGAGGATCGACAGCCCCACGAACGCCACGCCCGTGAGGACCTTGTCGGCGATCGGATCGAGGAGCTTGCCCAGGTCGCTGACGATCTCGTACTTGCGCGCGATGTACCCGTCGATGCCGTCGGTCGCGATCGCCACGATGAAGACGATGCCCGCCGCCCAGCGCAGTGCGCCCCCCGTGCCTCCGTCCGCCAGCAGCATCCACAGGAACACCGGAGCGCACAGGATGCGCGCGATCGTGATCGCATTGGGAAGCTGCGGGTGCACGGTCATCAGTCGCGTCCCGTCAGCTGCCAGGCGTCTTCGGAACCCTCGTCGTCGTCATCGACGACGGGAACCCCCTCGAACTGCGCCTCGATCGGATCAGCCCCGTACCGGTCGTCATCGGCCGCGGCGGCCGCGGGAACGTCGTCGCCACGGAGCTTCGCGAGCACGGTGGGAAGCTGCTCGTTCGTCACGAGCACGTCTCGGGCCTTGGATCCCTCGGACGGGCCGACGATCTCGCGCGACTCGAGGAGGTCCATGAGGCGCCCGGCCTTGGCGAAACCGACGCGGAGCTTGCGCTGCAGCATCGAGGTCGACCCGAACTGCGTCGAGACGACGAGCTCGGCCGCAGCGAGCAACAGCTCGAGGTCGTCGCCGATGTCGGCGTCGATCTCCTTCTTCTCGGCCGCGGCCTGCACGTCGGAACGATATTCCGGCCGCGCCTGCTGGGTGACGTGTGCGACGACCTTCTCGATCTCCTGCTCGCTCACCCACGCACCCTGTACGCGCACGGCCTTCGACGCCCCCATCGGGAGGAAAAGGCCGTCGCCCTGACCGATCAGGCGGTCGGCGCCGGGCTGATCGAGGATGACGCGCGAGTCGGTGACGCTCGTCACGGCGAACGCGAGGCGGGAGGGGACGTTGGCCTTGATGAGACCGGTCACCACGTCGACGGACGGTCGCTGTGTGGCGAGGACGAGATGGATGCCGCTGGCGCGGGCGAGCTGGGTGATGCGGACGATCGAGTCCTCGACGTCTCGCGGCGCGACCATCATGAGGTCGGCGAGCTCGTCGACGACGACCAGCAGGTAGGGATACGGCTTGAGGACGCGCTCGCTCCCCGGGGGCAGCTTGATCTCCCCGGCGACGACGGCCTTGTTGAAGTCGTCGATGTGGCGGAACCCGAAGGACGCGAGGTCGTCGTACCGCATGTCCATCTCCTTCACGACCCACTGCAGCGCCTCGGCGGCCTTCTTGGGGTTCGTGATGATGGGAGTGATGAGGTGCGGAACGCCCGCGTAGGAGGTGAGCTCCACGCGCTTCGGGTCGATGAGCACCATGCGCACGTCGGACGGCTTCGCACGCATGAGAAGACTGGTGATCATCGAGTTGACGAAGCTCGACTTACCCGAGCCCGTGGACCCGGCGACGAGCAGGTGAGGCATCTTCGCGAGGTTCGCGACGACGAAACCACCTCCGACGTCTTTACCGACGCCGATCGTCATGGGGTGCGTCGACGAGGTCGCGGCATCCGATCGGAGGATGTCACCGAGGGTCACGATCTCGCGATCCGCGTTCGGGATCTCGACGCCGATCGCGCTCTTGCCCGGGATGGGCGCGAGGATGCGCACCTCGTTCGAGGCGACCGCGTAGGCGATGTTGTTGGTCAGCGCCGTGATGCGCTCGACCTTGACGCCCGGGCCGACCTCGATCTCGTACTGCGTCACCGTCGGGCCGCGCGAGAAGCCGGTGACGCGCGCGTCGACCTTGAACTGCTCCATGACGCTCTCGATCGCCTTCACGACCGCGTCGTTCGCGGCGGATCGGGCCTTGGGTGGGGTGCCCGTGGCGAGGGCCGTGACGGCCGGCAGGCGGTAGTTGGCGGACGGCGGAGCTCCCGCGTTGTCGCCGCCGAGACCCGAGATGCCGGGCATGTCGTCGTCGGGGACATCGTCGACGGGTGAGTCGTCGTGGAGACCGCGACCACTCGCCGCTTTCGCGAGAGTCGCGGCATCGAAGACCTCGGTGAGGGCGTCGGGCGCGGGGGGCGGCGGCGACAGCGGACGCACGGGCGCGGTGATCTGCTCCGGAGCGACCACGGGCGATTCGAAGCCGCCCTGGGGCGTTCCAGGAGTGAGCAGCTCGGTGAGGTCGTCCGAACCGAGGGAGCCGTCGACGTCTTCTTCTCGACCGGACTTGTTCCGACGCCACCAGGGAAGCGACTTCTCTGCGGGCTCGTCGTCGTCTTCAGCCGCCGGCAGTACCTTCGTCGTGGTGTCGGAGGGCTCGATGCGCTCGACCCCGAACATCCAGGCGTACAGATCGCCGAGACGACGGCCGATCCGATTCGGCGGGGTCTTTGTGAGGATCAGGATGCTGAGAACCGCAAGCAGCGACAGGGCGATGTAGGCGCCGACATTCGTCAGCAGGAGGGCGAGCGGCTCTCCCACGATCCAACCGGCCAGACCGCCCGAGAGACTGAGCACGGGTAGCCCGCCGTTCGACGGGACAGGACGATCTCCCGCGACATGGCAGAAACCGGCCACCGTGATGATGAACAGAGCCCACCCGATCCCGACGCGGCCGTTGTCGTGGACGGAGGCCGGATGGCGGAAGAGCCAGCCGGCCAGGAGCAGGAGCAGCACGGGCAGGACGAACGCCACGCGGCCGACGAGAGCGCCGAAGCTGTAGGCGCTGATCACCGCCGCCACGTCGTTGCCGATGAAGAACCACTCGACCACCGCGCCGACGACGGCGAGGACCACGAGGAAGAACGGGAAACCGTCGCGCCGCTGATCGCGCTCGAGGCTCTCAAGGCCGAAGGCGCGGAACATGCCCCCGACTCCGTGGGCGACGGCCATCCACGCGCGCACGGCGATCGACGGCTTCTCGGGCTCGTCGACGTAGCGCTTGGGCGCGGGAGCCGAGCGCTTGGGCGCCGGCGCCGCGGCTTTGGGTCGCGGCGTCCCCTTCGCGGGGGCGCGACCGCCGGAGGGGGACGAGGTACGAGCCATGGTTCCACGGTAGGCGGGACCACCGACATTCGTCCGTACCGACGCGGGCTTCACCGCAGTCGCTTCACCATGACGTCGCGACCGATGCCGCGCCGAACCACCGCGAACCCCTCGGAGCGGTAGAGCGACACCGCGTGGTTCTCGCGATCCACGCTCAGACTGATGCGGGCGAAGCCCTGAGCGCGCGCGTGGTCGGCGAGCCGCTGCAGCAACGCGCGTCCGACACCGTGTGCACGCCAGACGGGGCGCACCCCGATGATCAGCTCCGGCACGCCGGTCCCCACCCAGCCGAACCCGGGCTCATCGCGCGGGAGCATGCGATACCAGGCGGCGCCGACCGGTTCGCCGCCGGGCGACTCCGCCACGAATCCCGCGTCACCCGGGCGCAGCCAGCCCGCGAGATAGCGTCGATACTCCTCGCTGCTGAGGATCTCGTGGCGCGGACGCACCGCCCCGGCACGCCAGGTCGCGGCCTCGACCATCATGTCGGCGAGGAAGGCGCCGTCGGACGGGAGCGCCGCGCGGATCGGGAGACCGGGCATGCCCGCATGATAGCGACGACGCGGCCGGCGCGGCGAACGACGAAGCGCCACGGGCGGACCCGTGGCGCTCCGAGAAGATCAAGCCTCGATGATCAGCGGAACGATCATGGGGCGCCGGCGCAGCGATTGGTTCACCCATCGCCCGATCGTGCGCCGCACCACCTGCGACAGGGCGTGGTTGTCGCGTACGCCTGACTGCGCCGCTTCGGTGAGGGCCGCGGCGATCTTGGGCTTGACGCTCTCGAAGACCGAATCGTTCTCGGCGACCCCGCGGGCGTGGATGTCGGGACCGGAGACGATCCTCCCCGTCGCCGAGTCGACGACGACGATCACCGAGATGAAGCCCTCCTCGCCCAGGATGCGACGGTCCTTGAGGTCGGCATCCGTGATGGCGCCCACCGAGGAGCCGTCGACGTAGACGAAACCGATGTCCAGCTGTCCCACGACCGACGCGACGCCGTCCCGCAGATCGACGACCGTGCCGTTCTCGCCGAGGATCGTGTTCTGCTCGGGGATCCCGGTCTCCTGCGCCAACTTCGCGTTGGCCATCAGGTGGCGGTACTCGCCGTGCACGGGGAGCACGTTCTTCGGCTTCAGGATGTTGTAGCAGTACAGCAGCTCGCCCGCCGCAGCGTGACCCGAGACGTGCACCTTGGCATTGCCCTTGTGCACGACGGTCGCGCCGAGCTTCGTCAGCCCATCGATCACGCGGTAGATCGCGTTCTCGTTCCCCGGGATCTGACTGGATGCCAGGATGATCGTGTCTCCCTCACCCGGTTCGATCGCGTGGTCGAGGTTGGCCATGCGGCTGAGCACCGCCATCGGCTCGCCCTGCGACCCGGTCGACATGTAGACGATCTTGTCGTCGGGAAGGTCGCGCGCCTTCTTGTAGTCGATCAGCACGCCGTCGGGGACGTTGAGGTAGCCGAGATCGGCGGCGATGCCCATGTTGCGCACCATGCTGCGCCCGAGCAGCGCCACGCGACGCCCGTTGGCGTGCGCGGCGTCGAGCACTTGCTGCACGCGGTGCACGTGGCTGGAGAAGCTCGCGACGACGACCCGGCGCGGTGCCTTGGCGATCACCTGGTCGAGTACCGGCCCGATGCCCCGCTCCGTGGGCGTGAACCCGGGAACGTCCGCGTTGGTCGAGTCCACCAGGAACAGGTCGACGCCTTCCTCGCCGAGCCGCGCGAAGGCGCGCAGGTCGGTGATGCGTCCGTCGAGCGGCAGCTGGTCCATCTTGAAGTCGCCGGTGGCGAGCACCATGCCCGCGGGCGTGCGGATCGCCACGGCCAGGGCATCCGGAATCGAGTGGTTCACCGCTACGAACTCGAGGTCGAAGGGGCCGACCTGTTCGCGCTGCCCCTCCTTGACCGTGAGCGTGTACGGACGGATGCGGTGCTCCTTGAGCTTCGCCTCGATGAGGGCGAGCGTCAGACCCGAGCCGATGAGGGGGATGTCGCCCTTGAGCTTGAGGAGGTACGGCACTGCACCGATGTGGTCCTCGTGGCCGTGCGTGAGCACGACGCCGACGATGTCGTCGAGGCGGTGCTTGATGGGCTCGAAGTCCGGCAGGATCAGGTCGACGCCGGGCTGGTGCTCCTCGGGGAACAGTACGCCGCAGTCGACGACGAGGAGCTTGCCCTCGTACTCGAACACCGTCATGTTCCGACCGACCTCGCCGAGGCCGCCGAGGGGGAAGACACGGAGGGTGCCGGGGGCAAGCTCCGGCGGATCGTAAACAGTCGTGGGCATATGTGCCTCCTCGGACGCCACCCGCGTGGCATCCCTTCGTCTCGGATGCCGCCTCGCGGCATCCCTCTATATTGCGTCCCGAGCCGCGGATCGGCGGACGTCGATGTCTATCGCGTGGTGCCGTGCACCTTCGGCAGGGCACCGCCGGCGGCCGCATTGCGGTCGGGGCGGAAGTTGGAGAAGTCGGCGCCGGCGACGTTCTTCACGAGCGCGAGCTCGTCTTCGATCACGGCGGCCTCCCACTCTTCGGGGCCGACCAGGGGAAGGCGCACGCGCGGGCTGCCGATGCGGCCGAGGCCGTGCAGGATGTACTTGGCCGCGACGGTACCGGGCACGTGCGTCATGACGGCACGGACGAGCGGTTCGAGGCTCTGGTGCGCGGCGGTGGCGGATGCCAGATCGCCCGCGTTCACGGCATCCACGATCGTCCGGTAGGGCGTGGCGGTGATGTTCGCCGTCACGCCGATGAGCCCGCTCGCGCCGATCGAGAGGTGCGGGAGGACGTTGGCGTCGTCGCCCGAGAAGTACATGAGGTCGGTCTGGTTCAGCACGCGGCTGACCTCGCTGAAGTCGCCCTTGGCGTCCTTGATCGCGAGGATGTTGGGGTGCTTGGCCAGGCGCAGGATCGTCTCGTACTTGATGGGTACACCGGTCCGGCCGGGGATGTCGTACAGGATCACCGGCAGATCGGTCGCGTCGGCGACCAGGCGGAAGTGCGTCAGGATGCCGGCCTGCGTCGGCTTGTTGTAGTACGGCGTGACGATCATGATGCCGTCGGCGCCGGCCTTCTCGCTGGCCTTGTAGAGCTCGATCGCGTGCGCGGTCTCGTTCGAGCCGCCGCCCGTGATGATCTTGGCGCGACCGGCGGAGACACTCTTGCCGACCTCGACGAGGCGCAGCTTCTCGGGGTCGGTGAGGGTCGACGTCTCGCCCGTGGTGCCGGTGACGACGATGCCGTCCGCGCCGGCCGTGATGACGTCGTCGATGTGCTTCTCGGTGGCGGGCCAATCGACTTCGCCGTCGGCGGTCATCGGGGTGATGAGCGCGACGAGCACCTGACCGAAGGGATTGCCGGAGTGCGTCATGGTCCCAGGGTATCGGTTCGGCGAGGTCCTCCCCTTGACGCCGGTGAACAATGCGTGACGGCACCGGAGCCTAGGGTGGCGGAATGACCTGGACCACCCGCGCGACCCGCACCGTCTACGAGAACCCCTGGATCCACGTGCGCGAGGACCAGGTCACCGGCCCGCACGGCGAAGGGATCTACGGCGTCGTCCGTATGCAGCACCCGGCCGTTTTCGTCATCGCGCTCGACGACGAAGAGCGGGTGTGCCTCGTGGAACTCGAGCGGTACACCACGGGCCGCTCGATCGAGGTCCCCGCGGGCGGCTCCGACGGCGAGGACCCGCTCCTCGCCGCGCAGCGCGAGCTGCTCGAGGAGACCGGGGTGACGGCATCCGAATGGCAGCACCTCGGTCGGATGAACGCCCTCAACGGCATCGCGGACGCGCCGGAGCACGTCTACCTCGCCCGCGGTCTCTCGACGACGGATGCCACGGCCTCCCAGCACGAGGAAGGCATCGCCGCCGTGCGGTGGGTGCCGTTCGCCGAGGCCCTGACGCTCGTGGCCGACGGCGGGATCACCGACGGAGAGACGATCGCCGCGCTGGCGTTCGCGGGTATCCGGCTCGGTCGGTTCCGGTAAGCGGCGCTCAGCGCCCCCGGTCGCCTGACGATCCGGGGGTTCGGTATGTCGACGCTCAGCGCCCCCGTGCCGCTGCGCGCACGACGATCCGATCGGGCAGGAGACGCGAGACGGCGACCAGCGTCTTGTACCGCCAGGAGGGGACCGACACCGCGCGATCCCGCGCCGCGTCGCGGAGACCTTCGCGCACGACGGTTTCGGCGTCGAGCCAGAGGCCCGGTGCGACGCCCTCCTGCCCCGGCGGCAGGCCCAGTCGCTCGTGGAAGTTCGTGTGGACGAAGCCCGGGCACACGGCCGTGACGGAGACCCCGCGCGGTCGGTACACGACATTCGCCCAGCGGCTGAACGAGATGAGCCATCCCTTGGCCGCGCCGTACGTCCCGCGCGGCACGAAACCGGCGACCGAGGCGACGTTCACGATCCGCCCCCGACCCCGCTCGAGCATCCTGGGCAGAGCCGCGCGCGTGAGACGGAGCGCAGCCTCCACGTGCAGCCGCAGATGACGCACCTCGTCGTCGACCGGGTTGTTCTCGAACGCGAGGTCGAGTCCGAAGCCGGCGTTGTTGACGAGCACGTCGACGCCCTCGGCCAGACGCGTCTCGACCGCGGCGAGCGCCTCCTCGTCGAGGAGGTCCGCGACCAGCACCTCGACCCGAACGCCCCGACGGCCGCTGATCTCGTCGGCGAGCGCCTCCAGGGCCGTCCGGTCGCGCGCCACGATCACCAGATCGGCGCCGCGCGCCGCGAGCTGCCGGGCGAACTCGGAGCCGAGCCCGGAGCTGGCTCCCGTGATGAGGGCGGTGGGCATGTCAGTCCTCCCGGCGGCGATAGGTCTCGAAGCGATACCGGATGCCGGTCCTCGACGTGTGCCATTCCTCCGCCGGGTCGACGGCGTCCCGCCGCCACCCCTCGATCGAGGGGGCGAAGGTGTCGCCTTCGACGGCCACGTCGAGACGCGTGAGCTCGACGACGTCGGCACGGTGGATCGCGTCGGCGTAGAGGCGACCGCCGCCGATGACCCACACCGTGTCGCTCTCCGCGCGGGAGAGGGCGTCGTCGAACGAGGTCGCCCTCTCGGCGCCCTCCGCGCTCCACGTATCGGTGCCGGTGACCACGATGTTGCGACGGCCGGGCAGGGGCCGGAACCTCGGCGGAAGCGACTCCCACGTCCTCCGGCCCATGACGACGTCGGACGACCCGGTCACAGCGCGGAAGTGCGCGAGGTCTTCGGGTACGTGCCAGGGCATGCCGCCGTCGGAGCCGATGACGCCTCCGCGGGCTTCGGCCCAGACGAGCCCGATCTCGGTCATACGGCGACGGCTCCGCGGATGGCGGGGTGGTGCTGATAGTCCTCGACGAGGATGTCGTCGTAGGTGTAGTCGAAGATCGACTCCGGTGTACGAGCGAAGCGCAGCGTCGGGTACGGGTACGGCTCGCGCGTGAGCTGCTCCTGCACCTGCTCGCGGTGGTTGTCGTAGACGTGGCAGTCGCCGCCCGTCCAGACGAAGTCGCCGGGCTCGAGGCCGGTCTGCTGCGCGACCATGAGGGTCAGCAGCGCATAGGAGGCGATGTTGAAGGGCACTCCCAAGAACATGTCGGCGCTTCGCTGGTAGAGCTGGCACGACAGCTTCCCCTCGGCGACGTAGAACTGGAAGAGCGCGTGGCACGGGGCGAGCGCCATGTCGGGGATGTCGGCGGGGTTCCACGCGGACACGATCAATCGCCGGGAATCGGGGTCGCGTCGGATCTGCTCGATGACCTGCGAGATCTGGTCGATCGTGCCGCCGTCGGCGGTGGGCCAGGAGCGCCACTGGACGCCGTAGACCGGGCCCAGTTCGCCCTCGCCGTCGGCCCACTCGTCCCAGATGGTGACGCCGTTGTCTTTGAGCCAGCCGACGTTGGATTCTCCGCGGAGGAACCACAGCAGTTCGTAGACGATCGACTTCAGGTGCACGCGCTTGGTCGTGATGAGGGGGAAACCCTCAGCCAGGTCGAAGCGGATCTGGCGGCCGAAGACGCTCGTGGTGCCGGTGCCGGTGCGGTCGGACTTGTGGACGCCCGTCTCGAGCACGTCGCGCAGGAGGTCTTCGTACGGGGTGGGGATGTCGGCGGTCACGGCCCTCACGATACCCGCCGTGCGCTCTGCGGGGCCGTCGACCGAGCGGGTCTCGGGACGGTCTTCGGCAGCTCCGGCGTGGGGAGGAGGAGTGGTTCCGTCACGATCTGACTCATCGGCCCCGACGTCGGAGGGGGCGGCTAGCGTTGTCGACCGTGGACCTCGCTCTCGCACTCGTGATCGTCGCCGCGCTGCTCGCGGCCACCGTCGTGCTGGGCCTGGTGTGGCGCCGCGGACAAGGGCGGGCGCGCACCGTCGATTCGGGCGAAACGGTGGACCCGCGTGTGCTCGAGTCCGGCCCCTTCGGCGAAACCGCCACTCTGGTGCAGTTCAGCACCGAGATGTGCACGCGCTGCCCCGGAGTGCACCGCATGCTCTCGGCGGTCGCCGACGATCGCGCCGGCGTACGCCACATCGACGTCGATCTGACGCACCGTCCGGATCTGGCGAAGCGATTCCGCGTCCTGCAGACGCCGACGACCCTCCTCCTCGACGGGACCGGGCTCACCGTGCGTCGCTTCGGCGGGCCCCCGACGCGCGCCGACGTCGAACACGAACTCGACCGCCTCACGAAAGAGACCGCTCATGGCTGATCCCGCCCGCATCGATGCCCGCGGCCCGCGGTTCGCGGCATCCATCACCGCCGTCCTTCTCCTCGTCGCGACGCTGTTGAGCCTGCTCGGCGTCTCGACCTCGCGGGAGGCGAGCTACCAGCCCCTCTCGGGCGAGACCTTGGCCCCCGGCGGATGGGTGCTCCCGCAGATCTCGGTGGTGGCTCGTGCGACCGATCCAGGTTTCCTGCTCGTTCTGGTCGTCGCGCTGCTGTTCGTGTGGGGCGTGTCCTCCCCGCGAACCGCGCCCTGGGGCGTGCTGTACCGCCGCGTGGTGCAGCCTCGGCTCGCGCCGCCGACCGAGTTCGAAGACCCTCGCCCTCCGCGGTTCGCGCAGGGTGTCGGGCTCTTCGTCACCGCTGTCGGCCTGCTGCTGCACCTCGCCGGAGTGCCCTGGGCCCTCCCGATCGCCGCCGCGATGGCATTCGTCGCCGCCTTCCTCAATGCGGCCTTCGGACTCTGCCTCGGGTGCCAGCTCTACCTCGTGCTGCAGCGGGCGGGCCTCGTGGGGCGTCGGGGACCGGCATCCGCCTGATCGGTTCTCTACGGAAGGGCTGTCAAGACCTGAAGCATGGCGGTCGTCCTCGTTAGGCTGGCCGCGTCGCGGTCGTCCCGACCGCCGTCATCACGTCGCGGTCCGCGGACCGCGCAGACACCACGGAGGTTCCCATGGCCGTCACGAGCGAAGCCGCCACCGCCTGGAAGGGCAGCCTGTTCGAGGGATCGGGGGAGGTCACCTTCACCTCGTCCGGCATCGGCACGTTCGACGTCAACTGGAAGGCCCGCAGCGAGGGCTCGACCTCGGTCACCACGCCCGAGGAGCTCCTCGCCGGTGCGCACTCCGCCTGCTTCAGCATGGCGCTGTCGAACGCCCTCGCCGAGAACGGCACCCCGCCGGAGTCGGTCGATGCCACCGCGTCCGTCACCTTCAAGCCCGGCACCGGCATCACCGGCAGCCACCTGAACGTCAACGCCGTCGTGCCCGGTCTCGACGCGGCGACGTTCGAGAGGATCGCCAACGACGCGAAGGCGAACTGCCCCGTGTCGCAGGCGCTCGCGGGAATCGACATCACCCTCGAGGCGACGCTTGCCTGAGACCCCGGCCCGACGCGTCGTCCTCGCCGGCGCGTCGGGCCTCATCGGCTCCGCACTGGCCGAGTCGCTACGCGGCGACGGCGTCGAGGTGACGTCTCTCGTGCGCCACGAGCCGCGCGGTCCTCACGAGGTGCAGTGGCTGCAGGATGCCGCCCCCCTGGATCCCGATGTCCTCGCCGGAGCCGACGCGGTGGTGTGCCTCAACGGCGCCTCGATCGGCCGCTTTCCCTGGACGCCGTCGTACAAGAGCACCCTGCTGTGGTCGCGGATCACCCCGACGCGCACGCTCGCGACCGCGATCCGAGCGCTCGGCACGGACGCTCCCGCGCTCGTCAACGCGAGCGCCACGGGCTACTACGGTTCGCAGCCGGGCGCCGTGCTCACCGAGGCCTCCGGGCGCGGGAAAGGCTTCCTCGTCGACGTGTGCGTCGATTGGGAGGCCGCCGCCCGCACCGCGGGCGATCACGCGCGTGTCGCTCTGCTTCGCACGGCACCGATCGTCCACGAGAAGGGCGTCCTCAAGCCGCTACTGCTTCTGACGAAGCTCGGGGCCTCCGGCCCGATCGGCCGAGGGACCCAGGTCTGGCCGTGGATCACGCTCGACGACGAGGTGCGCGCCATCCGGCACGTCATCGACTCCGACGTCGATGGACCGGTCAACCTGACGGGTCCGACGCGCGCGACGGCCAACGACCTCGGTTTCGCCCTCGCGCGCCGAATGAATCGCCCCTACGTGCTGCGCGCCCCGGTCTGGGGAATGAAGCTCGCGCTCGGGAAGGATGCGACCGACGCTCTTCTCATCTCGGATGCCGACGTGCGTCCGCGCGTGCTCGAGGAGAGCGGCTTCACCTTCACCCATCGCACGGTCGAGGAGGCGGTCGCCTCCGCCGTTCCTGTCGCGGGCAAGCGCTGACGGACCAGCCCCACGACGACGGACCCGCGGCGTCTCTGCAGATTCGGGCGTTCCTCGCAGAATCCGGAAGGAATGCTGCGAGATCGAGGGGATTCTGCGAGTTTGTGACGGTCGCGCGCACCACGGCGGTGACCCCGCCCGCCGAGGAGGCGCTCACGCCGAAGCCGTACATGCTTACGAACCGCGCGAAGGCGCCCCGTCCGTGAGCGCCGACGACGACGCGCCTTACCCTCGCGGGCAGGCTCAGTCGGCGCGGCGTTCGGCCGACTCGAGCCGGATCGCCGTGCGGATGGCCTCGCGAGCGCGGCGGCGATCGCCGGCAGCGTCGTACGCGAGACCGAGGCGGTATCGGGCGCGCCAATCGTCGGGATGGGCTTCGACGTCGGCGCGGTATCGGGGGAAGAGGGCGTCGCCGTCTTCGCGCTCGATCCGGCCGCTCGGCCGCACGGGCAGATCCTCGTCGGGGAGTCCGCCCTCGGCATCCAAGCGCTCCCCCACGCGCTGCGCGCGCACGCCGAACCACAGCTCCCGCCCGATGGCCCACAGGGCGAGGAGGGGCAGGACGATCAACGCGACGCCCATGACCACACCGACGGCCTCACCGCTGCCGAGCAGCACGATCGCTCGCTGCCCCGCGAGGAACACGTAGAGCAGAAGCAGCACCGTCATCAACGCGACGGCGAGGCGAACCCTCATGCGCTCGTCGCGCCCGCTACCTGGCCGGAAACGTCCCCGTCGGCGACGGGCGCCTCGGCGGCGACCGGACGCGTGCGCACACCGATGTCGATGAAGCTGTCGAGGCCGATCACGACGCCCGTGGCCTCGCGCGCCGCGGCGAGGGCGATGCGGATCCCCGGAGCATACGCGGTGGCCGGGTCGATGGTGTCGTGCACGATCGTGAGCGACTCCCCGGGGCCGGACAAGACGGTCTCCTGCCGGGCGACCACACCCGGGCGACGGAGCGAATGGATGGGAACGGATGCCACCCGCTGACCGCGAGCACGCTGATCGACGTGGGGCGACTCGACCGGACCGACCTCGGCACGGGCTGCGGCGATGAGCTCAGCGGTCCGCACGGCCGTGCCGCTGGGCGAGTCGACCTTGGTCTCGCGGTGGGCCTCGATGATCTCGATCGAGGGGAAGAACGGTGCCGCCGCGGCGGCGAGCGCACTGCCGATGACGGATCCCAGCGAGAAATTGGGGATGAAGACGGCGCCGGTGCCGCTGGCATCCACCAGCGGACGGACCAGGGCGATGCGCTCGTTGGACCACCCCGAGGTGCCGACGAGCACGTTGATGCCCCGTTCGATCGCCGCCCGCACGATGTCGATCGACACGGCCGGGGTCGAGGCGTCGATGACGAGGTCGGCACCGTCGAGTTCGCTCATCCCGGACTTCGAGGTGAGCACGGCGGCCACCTCGTATCCCTCTTCGGCCTCGACGACCTCGCGGATCACTCCGCCCAGCTTGCCGGTCCCGCCCACGATGGCCACGCGCGTCGTCATGGGTCAAGCCTAGGCGGCGCGACGCCGATGGTCGCTGCGTTCTCCACAGGCGCGCCGCGGAGCTCCACCGTCGAACCATCGTGACTCGCTCACGGGCCCCGCTGGCTATTTTGAGCGCATGACTCGGTACCGGGCGTTCTTCCCGCTGGCCCTCATCGCCGTCGTGTTCTCGACCACGGGTTGTGTGCAGTGGGGCGAGTACGCCATGGGAGGGGAATGCGCGGGCCTGTCGCAACGAGTCAGCGACGTCGTAGATGACGCCTACGGGACCACTGTCACGATCGACGACCTGTGGGCGGGCGAGTCGGACGTGTGGTGTCGCTTCGATGTCGTCACAGGAGAGAATCTGCCCGAGGGGGACCCGCAGCGGCGGGACGTGGCGGATCGAGTGCTCGCGATGGTGAACGACTTCTCCGTCGAGGGGGTGGAGGTGGCGCTCCGTTACACGTCCGGATCGGACACCATAGTGGCGGCTCCTACGGAGTGCGTCGCAGCGGCGCGTGACGCACAGGCACGAGTCGCCGCTCACTACGGACTCGCGTCGGCACCCGCCATCCAGTGGGGACAGCCCGGCACGCTGGCATGCCGGTTCTCCCTCACGATCGACCGCGACCTGCCGTACGACGCCGAGGAGCGTGCTGGCGCGCGCGATCTCGTGCGCGCGACGCTCACACCGGATGTCGAGGTCTCTCTCGTCTATCCCGACAGCCGCGACACCATCGTCATCGACTCACGCGGGAACTGAGCAGAGGTCGGACTCCGACGTCATCCTCGGGGGCATTCTCGTGCGGGGACCAAGCGGTGCGCTCGACGCTCGGACAACGAAACGCGGGGTGAGCGATGATGGCGGAGTGAGCGAAACGGATGCCACGCGGCGCTTCTACGACACGATCGCCGCGGCGTACGCGGCCGCCCTCCCCGAAACTCGCGCGGAGGCATCGCTCGACCTCGGCACGATCGCGCAGTTCGTGGCCGATCTCCCCGACGGCGACGGACCGATCGTGGACGCGGGGTGCGGGACCGGGCGCCTGCTCACCCACCTCGCGGCGCTCGGGGTGTCGCCCCTGACGGGTGTGGACCTCTCCCCCGCCATGGTGGCGCACGCCCGGACGGCGCACCCCGAAGTACCGATCGAGGTCGCCGAGCTGACGGCCCTGCCGTTTCCGGATGCCACGGTGCGCGGCATCCTGTGTTGGTACGCCATCATCCACAGCGACGCCGACGACGTCGCGGCGATCTGCCGCGAAGCGCGACGCGTGCTCCGTCCCGGCGGGGTGATCCTCCTGGGATTCCAGGCGGGGAGCGGGAATCGACGAATCGAGCGCGCGTACGGACACGACATCGCCATGAACGCCGTGCTGCACGAACCGGCGGCTATCGCCCGCACGTTGGAAGCGGAAGCGTTCGATGTCACCGCGATCGCGGAACGCGCCGCCCGAGGCCGGGAGAGGCACGCGCAGGGCTTCGTCCTGGCACGCCGCCGCTGACCGCGACGATCAGACCGGGAGCGGGTCGACCAGGCCCGTACGCAACTCGACCGGCAGGTGCGCCAGGTCGTTGTGCGACAGCAGCGTCCAGGGACGGCCCTTCTTCTGCGCGATGACCGTCAGGCCGCAGTACGCCTGGTTGATGGTCATCCAGCGCCAGTCGGGTGCCTGCAGCACCTCGCGGACGAACCACGAGATCACGAAGTTGTGCGTGATGAGCAGCTCGTGCACCTCCCCCGTCTTACGGGCGAGGAATTCCGCCGTGGCATCCGCCATCTGCGCTCGGCCGGCATCGATCTCGGCCTCCGTGACCGAACCGAAGAACGGCTCGTAGGCGGCCGGGGTCTCGGGCGTCATTCCCGTGGGCACGCAGTCGAACAGCAGGGCGGACGGCTCCGGGGAGACGGACGGCAGACGCTCGGCGACGGCGTTCGCGGTCTGCGCCGCACGTTCCAGGGGCGAGTGCCAGACGGCATCCAGCGGGAGTCCGGAAAGGCGGTCGGCGATCAGGGCCGCTTGACGCTGACCTCGGGGGGAGAGGGGGCCGTCGGCGAGGCCGTGCTCGGCATCCTGATGCTCGCCGTGGCGCACCAGGTAGATGTAGTGCGTCACGTCAGCTCACCTCGTCGTCAGTCCTACGGCCCCCCGCCGCACACTCTCCACCCTACGTCACACCCCCGCGAGGGAGCCGCGTCACTCGGCGGCGCGGGCGATGTCGGACAGCTGCGCGCGGCTGAGCCGCACGCCCACCGCGCGCATGCACTCGACGACGTGGCGCGGCGCGAAGGCGTTCACGATCGGAGCCGCCACGATCTTCTGCGCGAGGAGCCAAGCGACGGCCACGGCGGCATCCGGAATCCCCAGCTCGGTGCCCACGGCATCCAGAGCCCGGAGGACCTTCGATCCCCGCCGGTTGAGGTGCATCGCCAGCTGGGAACCGCGGACAGACCGGGACTGCTGATCGCGCGTGCGCGTCTCGCCCGCGAGGAATCCGTGCGCGAGAGGGTGCGAGGGCGTGACAGCGATCCCCTGTGCCGCGGCGATGAGGCGCAGGTCGCCGTCGAACTCGTCGCGACGCAGCACGTTGTAGGGCACGTCGAGGACGGTGATGCGCGGGTATCCCGCGGAAGAGAGGATCCGCGCCTCGACCAGCTGCGCAGCGGTGTAACCGTGCGCGCCGATCGCGCGGACCTTGCCCGATTCGACGAGCCACTCACTCGTGGCGAGGGTGTCTTCCAGGATCGCCGCATCTCCGCGGGCCGCGTCGAGCGAGAGGACGTCGATCCGATCGGTGCCGAGCCTCTGCAGCGACGCCTCCACGGCGCGCACGAGGTTGACCGAGTCGAGGCCGGGATTGTCGGGGTGACGCCCCACGCGGACGGTCAGCACGACATCGTCGCGGACGCGACGCGTCCGCATCCACTCGCCGATGATGAACTCGCTGCGGCCGGCGGCGTAGCTGTCGGCGGTGTGCAGGGCGTTTCCGCCGAGCTCGGCGTACGCATCGAGGATGTCGTGACTGGATTTCGCGTCGACGTTCCAGCCGAACTCGCCGCCGCCCAGGAAGAGGGGGAAGACGTCGAAGCCGGTCTCGCCCAGCGGAACCCGCACGTGCGAGCCGAGACCCGGTCCCTGCAGGGTCACGGGGGCGGAGGGGTGGGGCGGCCGGTCGCGCCGAAGGCGCGCGGAGGGGACGTTCTCTACGCCCGAGCCGCTCATGATGGGATCCCCCTCGTTGCGTCGGGGGATCGCCTGGTGAGACCGACGTCCACGCCCCCCGACGCGTACTTCGAGGGTAAAGCCTCGCCCGGAACCGACCGCTGATTCCCCCGCCGCGCCGATAAACATTGCATAACGCTTCCCCGCCGAACGCGCGGATGCCCGCCCCGCACGAAGCGGGACGGGCATCCGTCGGACGAGAGGATCAGCCTTCGGCGGGAGCCTCGGGGCCCTCGCTCGCAGCGGCCGAGCTCTGCGTGTCCGCAGCTTCGGGCGTCGCGGCGTCCTCGTCGAGCACGGGCTCGAGCGACAGCTTGCCGCGGTCGTCGATCTTCGTGATGCGCACGAGGATCTTGCGACCGACCGAGAGCACGTCTTCGACGTTCTCGACGCGCTTGCCACCGGCGAGCTTGCGGACCTCGCTGACGTGCAGCAGGCCGTCCTTGCCGGGGAGCAGCGAGACGAACGCGCCGAACGTGGCGATCTTGACGACGGTTCCGAGGAACTGCTCGCCCACCTCGGGGTTGGTCGGGTTGGCGATCGCGTTCACCTGGGCGCGGGCCGCCTCGGCCGAGGGGCCGTCGGTCGCGCCGATGTACACGGTGCCGTCGTCCTCGATCGAGATCTGGGCGCCGGTCTCGTCCTGGATGGAGTTGATCGTCTTGCCCTTGGGGCCGATGAGCTCGCCGATCTTGTCGACCGGGATCTGCACGCTGATGACGCGGGGCGCGGTGGGCGCCATCTCGTCGGGAGCGTCGATCGCGGCGTTCAGGACGTTGAGGATCGTGAGACGAGCCTCCTTGGCCTGGGTCAGGGCGGCGGCCAGCACCGACGACGGGATGCCGTCGAGCTTGGTGTCGAGCTGGATCGCGGTGATGAACTCCGCGGTGCCGGCGACCTTGAAGTCCATGTCGCCGAGGGCGTCTTCGGCGCCGAGGATGTCGGTCAGCGCGGCGTAGCGCGTCTGGCCGTCGACCTCGTCGGTGACCAGACCCATGGCGATACCGGCGACGGGGGCGCGAAGGGGCACACCCGCGTTCAGCAGCGACAGGGTCGAGGCGCAGACCGAGCCCATCGACGTCGAGCCGTTGGAGCCGAGGGCCTCGGACACCTGACGGATCGCGTAGGGGAACTCTTCGCGGCTGGGGAGCACCGGAACGAGCGCGCGCTCGGCGAGGAAGCCGTGGCCGATCTCGCGACGCTTCGGGCTGCCCACGCGGCCGGTCTCACCGGTCGAGTAGGGCGGGAAGTTGTAGTGGTGCAGGTAACGCTTGCTCGTGATGGGCGAGAGCGAGTCGATCTGCTGCTCCATCTTGAGCATGTTCAGCGTGGTGACGCCCAGGATCTGGGTCTCGCCGCGCTGGAAGATCGCCGAACCGTGGACGCGCGGGATGACCTGGACCTCGGCGTCGAGCGGACGGATGTCGGCCAGGCCACGGCCGTCCATGCGGACACCCTCGGCGAGGATGCGGCCGCGGACGATCGTCTTGGTGACCGACTTGTACGCGGCGTTGAACTCCAGCGTCGCGACAGCGGGCAGCTCGCCCGACTCGACGGCGGCGAGCAGCTGCTCCTTGACGGAGGTCTTGACCTCGTCGTCGGCGTTCTGGCGCTCCTGCTTGTCGGCGATCTGGTACACGGGCACCAGGCGGTCGTAGGCGCGACCGGCGACGAAGTCGTAGGTCTCCTGGCTGTAGGCCGGGAAGACGGGGAACGACTGGATCTCCTTCGACGCGGTACGAGCGACCTCGTTCTGCGCGTCGACGAGCTGGCGCAGGAACGGCTTCGCGGCCTCGAGGCCCTCGGCGACGACCTGCTCGTTGGGCTTGGTCGCGCCGCCCTTGATGAGGTTCCAGCTGCCCTCGGTGGCCTCGGCCTCCACCATCATGATGGCGACGTCGCCGTCGTCGAGCACGCGGCCCGCGACGATGAGGTCGAAGACGGCGTCCTCGAGCTGCTCGGCCTTGGGGAACGCGACCCACTGGTCGGCGTGCTCACCGTGGCCGGGGATCAGCGCGAGGCGGACACCGGCGATGGGACCCGAGAAGGGCAGACCCGAGATCTGGGTCGACATGGATGCCGCGTTGATGGCGAGGGCGTCGTAGAACTCGCCCGGCGCGATCGAGAGGACCGTGACGACGATCTGGACCTCGTTGCGCAGGCCGTCGACGAACGACGGACGCAGCGGGCGGTCGATGAGGCGGCACACGAGGATGGCCTCGGTCGAGGGGCGACCCTCACGGCGGAAGAACGAGCCGGGGATCTTGCCGGCGGCGTAGGAACGCTCTTCCACGTCGACGGTCAGCGGGAAGAAGTCGAAGCCTTCACGCGGGTGCTTGCCGGCGCTGGTGGCCGACAGGAGCATCGTCTCTTCGTCGAGGTAGGCGGCGACGGCGCCCTGGGCCTGCTGAGCGAGGCGACCGGTCTCGAAACGGATGGTGCGGGTGCCGAAGCGGCCGTTGTCGAGAACGGCTTCAGCGGCGGTGATTTCTGGACCTTCCAAGAGGTCCCTCCTTCTTTGTTTAGGCTCGCCGCCCCGTGTGGGCGACGAGCTGACATGCGAAGGAGCAGGAACAGGCAGAAAGGGCGCGCCGACATGTCGACCCGGAAATCCCGGCGACTGGCCACCAGTAGACGACCACCCGGCGAGCGACGGGGAGTCCACCACAGGGGACCAGCGTCTGCCAGCCTGCTCCGTGTGCTCATATGTAATTGAGCGGATGCCAAGACGGCACCCCGAAAGAGCCTAGCAGCGCCGTGATGATTCGGGTGGTTCCGACACGGCGCGACGAATACAGTGGCCTCATGGGCCTCATTCGTCGCACCAGTCACACGCTTCTCGCGTGCGCGCTGATCGGCGCCGCCGTCGCCCCCGCGCCCGCCTGGGCCTCGACCTCGTCGTCCGTCGTCCTCACCGCCGCAGCCGACGAGAACGACCCCGCCGTCATCGAGGTGAAAAAGGAGCTGGACGCCGCTGAGGCCTCCGCCGCGGCGGCATCGCGGCGTGCCCTCGACGCCTCCGCGGAAGCCGAGCGGACGCGCGTGCTCGCCGAGTCCACCGCCGCACGCGCCGAGGCCCTCAGCGCGCAGAGTTCGGCCGCCGACGCTGCTCTGGCATCCGCCCACGCACGCGCCGGGGCGAGCGCTGCTCGCCTCTACCGCACCACGGGCAACGGACCGCTCGTGGCCCAGCTGCTCACCAGCGCCGACCCCGACTCGCTCCTGGAGCGTCTGGGAATCCTCGACCGTGTCGCGACCCTGACGACGCGCGACGCCGGCGAAGCGCGGAGCGCGGCGGATGTCGCGACCTCGCTTCGAGCGCAGGCCGATGCGGCCCGCACCGAAGCCGCGCGCCTGGCGACGGAATCCGCGGCGACAGCCGCCACCGCCCAGACCGAGGCCGACACCGAGTCGCAGGCCGTCCAGTCGGCGCAAGCGCAGCTCGATGCCCTCTTCGCTCGACTCGCGGCCCTGCGCGAGACGACGGCTCAGCAGGAGCGCGAAGCGCGGTTGCGCGAGCAGACCCAACGCGAGGCGCAGGAGCCGGGTGGGAACGGCGGGGGCAGCAACAACAACAGCGGTGGCGGCGGAAACGGCAACGGCGGCGGCGGCAACACCAACAACGGCGGCTCCAACGACAACGGGGGCAGCGGGAACAACGGGGGCGGAAACAACGGAGGCGGCTCCGACAACGGAGGCGGCGGGAACAACGGCGGCGGGAACAACGGCGGCGGAAACAACGGCGGCGGCACCACTCCCCCGCCGACCGCACCGGCCGGCCCGATCATGAGCCCCGGCGAGGCGCGCGACTACGCCCGCGGCGCGATCCGCGGCTACGGATGGGGAGACGATCAGTTCTCCTGCCTGGTGTCCCTGTGGAATCGCGAGTCCGGATGGCGCGCCGACGCGCTGAACCCCTGGAGCGGTGCCTACGGCATCCCCCAAGCGCTGCCCGGCGAGAAGATGGCATCCGCGGGTCCCGACTGGCGGACGAACGCGGCGACCCAGATCGCCTGGGGTCTGTCGTACATCAGTTCACGGTACGGCGCGCCGTGCGGAGCGTGGGGCCACTCGGAGCAGACCGGCTGGTACTGACCGCGAGCCTGCGCCCGGTCCCTTCGACACGCTCAGGGACCTCCTTCGAGCCCTAGCCGGTCCCTTCGACACGCTCAGGGACCTCCCCCGCCGACCGCCGCGCGGCGAGGTGGCTGAGCCTGTCGAAGCCACCGGAACCTGCTACGACGTCCGAGCGCGCTCCCGGTCGCCGCGCGTCGGCAACTCGACATAGGCGGAGTGCTTCGCCGACACACCATCGCCGGCCGTGCGGCCACGGACCCGCCGCCACACCCACGGCAGTGCATCGCGGGTGATCCAGCCGCCGCGGGCCGGCTCGTCGTCGGCGTGCAGCGCCTCGTCGAGGCCGAGCAGCGCGGCCGCGTCGGGCACGCCCAGTGCCTCGGCGGCGCGGTAGGCGACCAGGCGGTGTCCGGCCGAGCGCAGGTGGACGAGGTCATCCGCCCACAGCGGGAGCTCGCCGAGCTCCGCCACGGCCTCGAGGTCGAGCAGGATCGCCCCCTGCTCGGCCGCGATGCGGCGCAGCTCGACGTTGTACGCCGAGAACCGGCGAGCGAAGAGCCGCGCGGCCGCGCGGTGCGGCAGGAAGGTCGTGACGAGAAGCACGTCGGCGCCCGTCCGGCGGACGGCACGCACCGCGGACTCGACCTCCGCGACGATCGCCGGAATCACGGGGTGCGGGCCGACGAGGTCGTTCGCGCCGATGAGGATCGACACGAGGTCCGGCTTCATCTCGAGCGCCGCGGGCACCTGCTCGTCGATGAGGTGACGCACGCGCCGACTGCGCACCGCGAGGTTCGCGTACCGGAACGGTCCGTCCTCGCTCGTTCCCGCGAGCAGCTCGGCGAGACGGTCGGCCCACCCGCGATACGCGCCCGACGGCATGCGCGACTGGTCGCACAGCCCCTCGGTGAGCGAGTCGCCCAGGGCGACGAAGCGCGTCCACCGGCCGCGGGCCCGGGATGCCACGGGCGCGGCCGGACGTCGAGCTCCGCGCACGAGCAGGCTGTCGTCGATCGCGCGCAGCGCCCGTGCCTCGCGGTAGTGCCCCACGAGGTCGTCGGTGAGCGCGGACCACGTGCGTCCCGCCACCGCGTCACGCGCGGCGCGAGAGAACGCCTGACGCTTGGACTCGTCCCCGACGAGGTCGGACACCCGCGCGCGCAGGTCGTCGAGGTCGCCGGGCCGGTAAAGCCACCCGTCCACGCTGGAGCGGACGAGATCGAGCGGCCCGCCCACGCCCGTCGCGACGACCGGAACGCCGCTCGCGAGGGCCTCCTGGATGGTCTGCCCGAACGTCTCGCTCTCGCCCGGGTGCACGAAGACGTCGAAGCCGGCCATGGCCCGCGCGAGCGTGTCTCCCGAGAGATGGCCGGTGAAGACGGCATCCGGAATCGCCGTCTGAAGGCCCGCTCTCGACGGCCCGTCGCCGACGATCACGAGGCGCGTGTTCGGCACGCCCGCGAGGGCACGGAGGTCGTCGACCTGCTTCTCGGGGGCGAGGCGTCCGACGTAGCCGATGATGCGTTCGCCGTTCGGCGCGACCTCGGCTCGCCAGGCGTCGTCGCGGTGGGCGGGCGCGAAGCGCACGGCATCCACTCCCCTGCCCCACCGTCGCAGCCGGTCGACGCCCAGGCTCTCGAGCTGGCGCATCGAGGCCGACGAGGGAGCGAGCGTGAGGGTGGCGCGGCGGTGCAGTCGCGCGACGTGTCCCTCGACGAGGGCGGTCGCGTGCGGAAGGCCGTACTTCTGCGCGTAGGCGACCACGTCGGTCTGGTAGACCGCGACGGTGGGGATGCGCAGGGCGTCGGCGGCGGCGAGACCCTGCCACCCGAGGACGAACGGGGATGCCAGGTGCACGACGTCGGGGTCGAAGTCGCGCAGCAGCGCCCCCAGGCGCGCCGCCCGGGCGAACACCACGCGGACTTCGGGGTAGGAGGGCAGCGGGACCGAACGGAGGAGTTCGGTCCGTGCGCCGTGCAGATCGGCGGTCACATCGCCGGATTTCGGGGCGATGACCAAGGTCTCGTGCCCCGCCTCGGCGAGATGGCGCAGCACGTGGAGAACGGAACCGGTGACCCCGTTCATGTGCGGAAGGAAGGACTCGGCCAGCAGCGCGACTCTCACGAGACCAGGGTGGGGCGCATCGGCCCGCCGCGGGGGCTCGCAGGTGCCGACGTTCGCGATGTTCACCGGATGCTCCGCTGGGCGTCACCACCGCGTGGGCGGGGCGTCTGGATCCACCGCGGAGAGTGACCGAATGGACGGGATCGATGCCTGGCTGCAGACGATCGCGGCGAGCCCTTGGGCCCTGCTCGGGATGGCCGTACTCGTGTTCGCGGACGCGTTCCTCGTCGTGATTCCGGGAGAGGCGGCGGTTACCGCGTTCGGAGCGCTGGCCGTGTCGCACGGGACACCACCCCTCGCCGGGGTGATCGTCGTCGCCGGCGCGGCCGCCTTCGCGGGCGACGCCGGCTGCTACCTCGTGGGGCGCACGGTGGGCGTCGAGCGCTGGGCGTGGATGAGGGGTCCGCGCGTGCGCGCCGCTCTCGATTGGGCGCGGGCCCGGCTCGAGCGCAATGCCGCCGTGGTGCTCTTCACCGCGCGGTTCGTGCCGTTCGCGCGGCTCGCGGTGAACCTCGCGGCGGGAGCGGCGCGGGTGAACCCGGTGCGGTACCTCGGGGTGGCCGCGCTGGCTGCTCTCGCCTGGGCGGCGTATCAGGCCGTCATCGGCGCGGTGGTCGCCGCGGTGGTGCCGGGTGGTCCGGTCGTCGCGGTGATCGTCTCGATCGTGGTGGCGGTGGGGATCGGTGTCGGGATCGACTTCGTGCTCGCCCGGCGGGCGAAGCGACGGGCGAAGCGGCGGGCGGATCTGCACGGCGGACGGTGACGGTCGCGGCGGGGCGCGGCCGCGGTCCCTCAGAATCGGATCGAAGCCGCGGAATCGGACCCGCGCGGCGGTTCGCTCCGATTCCGAGGAGTATCTCCGATTCCGCTGCACCGATCGAGGTCGCGGCTTCCACCGCGCGCCGCCGGGCGGCCACTCGCCAGATCGCGGGACGGATGCCGGCGGCCGGCGCCTCAGACGAGGGCGAGCGTCTGCTCCGCCGCCTCGACCAGCGCACGGCCGTACGACGGCCCGGGACCCGCCGCGTGCACCGCGAGCGGATGCAACTGGTGCAGCGGCACACGCTCTCGCCATCCGGCGCGGAGCGGACGCGAGCGGTCATACGCCGCGAGGATCCGCTCGAGGAACGGGCAGCCGAACAGCGCGAGCATCGCCAGGTCGGTCTCGCGGTGCCCGCCGTGCGCCGCCGGGTCGATGAGCACCACGCCCTCGGGCGACCAGAGGACGTTCCCCGTCCACAGGTCCCCGTGCAGGCGCGCGGGCGGCTCCTCGTCGTCGAACGCGCCCTCGGCGATCAGCCCGCACACGCGGCGCACGATCTCCGCACCGGATGCCGAGAGGTTCCCCGCCTCGACGGCGAGGGGGACGAACGGCTCGACGCGCTGGCGGGCGTAGAACGCACCCCAGGTCGCGGTGGGTCGGGCGGGCTGCGAGCGGCGACCGATGAAGATGTCGCCCTCCCACCCGGGCGGCGGGGAACCGAACGCGGCCGCACCGGCGGAGTGGGTCGCGGCGAGCGCCGCGCCGAAGGCATCGGCGGCCCGCTCCGCCGGCCTCGCGCCCGCGACGCGCTCGATGGCGATGCGGTCGTCCGCGACGTCGATCACCCGCGCGATGCGCGCCCCCTCGGCGGCGGCCAGCCACCGGAGTCCCGCGGCCTCGGCGGCGAAGAAGCCGGCGGGGGCGTCGGCCCGGGTCTTCACGTGCGCGTCCATCGCTCCAGTCTGTCGCGATGTCGGTGGCCCCGGGCACGATGGAGGCATGAGCGACGGCTACGACCCGGACTTCCTCGGCATCCCTCTCCCCCTGCCCGCACCGGCCGTGTCGGCGACCCGGCTCGATTACCCGAGGTTCTCGGTGCTGCTCGACGAGCAACGCCGATTCGCCGCCGTCACCGGCGTCGTCATCGACGGGGCCGGCCTCCGCGAACAGCCGCGCACGGGCGAGTGGCGCCTCGACCCGCGCGTGGCCGCCGACGCGCAGGCCGGCCCCGAGATCTACAGCCGCAATGATCTCGACCGGGGGCACCTCGTGCGTCGACGCGACCCCGGCTGGGGTTCGCCAGAAGAGGCTCGGGATGCCACCGAGGCGACGTTCTTCTACACGAACGCCGCTCCGCAGGCGGCGGGCTTCAACCAGTCGAAAGAGCTGTGGTTGGGGCTCGAGGACCACGTGCTGGCGTACGCGGAGACCACCGACCAACGCCTCGCGGTCTTCACCGCCCCGGTGCTCGGCGATGAGGACCCGCCGTATCGCGGCATCCGTGTTCCGCTGCGGTTCTGGAAGATCGCCGCGTGGCGCGACGGCGACGCGCTGGCGGCGGCGGGGTTCCTGCTCGATCAGACCGAGCTCGTCGACACGCGGCAGGGGCTGACGGTGCCGCCACTCGGGGCGTTCCGCACATTCCAGGTACCCGTCGCCGATATCGCCGCCGAGGCCGGTATCGACGTGGGTCCGCTCGCGGCGGCGGACACGTTCGTGCGACGCGGGATTCGTCCCGTCGCCGCGCGGGAGCTCCAGAGCCTCGACGACATCGTGTTGTGACCGTCCCCGCGCGCGAGCGCCCCACCCGGCTCAGGTGGAGCTCGTCGAAGCCACCCACGCTTCCCCGGCGGCCGCCGGACCGAGGTGGCTGAGCTTGTCGAAGCCACCGACGCCACACGACCCACCGAACCGAGGTGGCTGAGCTCGTCGAAGCCACCGGCGCGACGCGTCCCGCCGACCCGAGGTGGCTGAGCTCGTCGAAGCCACCGACGCCACACGACCCACCGAACCGAGGTGGCTGAGCTCGTCGAAGCCACCGGCGCGACGCGTCCCGGTCCCTTCGACAAGCTCAGGGACCTCGCCTGACAAGCCCAGCGACCTGCGTGACAAGCTCAGGGCCCGGCGTGACAAGCTCAGGGCCCCGACGCGAGAAGCTCAGGGACCCGGCGCGACAAGTCCAGCGACCCGGCGCGACGAGCCCCGGGCCCCACGCGCGACGTCAGCGCACGCGCACCGCGTGCAGGAGCGTGTCGATCGCGGCCGCCGCGTGGCCCCCGCGCAGTTCGGCATCCGCGCTCGTCCGGGTGAGGCGCTCGCACCGTTCGATGCGGAACCGCTCGTCGAGCGCGCCGCGCAGGAGCTCGGGCGTGTAGAGGATCGCGGGGTCGGCCGGGCCGTGGCCGCTCGCGGCGATGTTCTCGAGGTCGTGCCCGATGACCACCAGCGCTCCCCCGGGTTTCACCCACTCCGCCATGCGTGCGACGGCGACGGCGCTGTCCGCGAGGTGCAGGTAGCACGACACGACGAGATCCACGGATGCCACGGGCTCCCACTCGTGCACGTCGGCGTGCGCCCAGGTCACGGCGTCACCGCCCGCCCGGGCCGCGGCGAGCGCGAGCCCCTCGACGGAGAAGTCGATGCCGGTACAGACCCACCCGCGATCGGCGAGCCAGACCGCGGTGCGTCCATCCCCCGTGGCGACGTCGATCGCGGTCCCGGGTGTGAGCCGCGCGAGGATCTCCCGCACCGCGGCGGGCGGTTCGGCGGCCCAGACTCCCCCGGCGGAGGCGCGGTAGCGCTCGTCCCACTGCGCGGCATCCATTCGACTCCCTCTCGTCGCCCCCACCTTAGAACCGCGCGCGCGACCGCGGACAACGCATCGAAGTCGGAGATCCGTGCCGAGCTCGGAGATTTCGCGCCAAAAGGTCCGAGTTCGAGGTGAATCTCCGAGTTCGGTGCACCCTGGCGGGCCCGCGGACACGGCGAAGCCCCGCCACCACACGGCGACGGGGCTTCGAGAAAGGGCTACTCCCCCGACAGTCCGCCCAGCAGGTGTCCGAAGGAGCGACCTTCGCCGAGGTACGACGAGGGGTCGAACGGGTCGGCGTCGCGCACGGGCTCGCGCGCGGCGATGGCATCCGCCAACTCCCGAGCACCGCGGTCGACGCGCGAGCCGAGCGGGGCGACCTCGTCGGCGTTGGATCCCCAGTCACTGGATGCCGCGAACACGCCGGTCGGCACGGGGTTGGCGTGCAGGTACGTGAACAGCGGACGGATGGCGTAGTCGATCGCGAGCGAGTGCCGGGCCGTACCCGCGTTCGCGCCGATCAGCACCGGCGTCCCGGTGAGCGCCTGCGGGTCGAGCACGTCGATGAAGGACTTGAACAGGCCTGAGTAGCTCGTCGAGAAGATCGGCGTGACGGCGATGAGACCGTCGGCCGAGACGACCGTGTTGATCATCTGCTCCAGGGGCGCGGGTGCGAAGCCGGTGAGCAGGTTGTCGGTGAGGTCGTGGGCGTAGTCGCGCAGTTCGAACACGTCGGCCGTGGCCTCGATGCCCCGTTCGCGCAGCTCCGCCAGAGCGGCGTGTGCGAGACGGTCACCGAGCATGCGCGTCGACGAGGGGGTCGACAGGCCCGCGGTGACGACAGCGATGCGGCGAGCGGTCATGTCAGGCACCGACCTTCGCGGCGGCGGCACCGAAGGCGCTGCCGGGCTTCGCGGCATCCTGGTACGGGCTTCCGGACACCATGTTGTCGCCGCGGTTGGCTCCCGGGACGGCCTGGCGCGGAGCCGCACCGGCGTAGATCTTCTCCACCTGGTTGGCGTGCGTGGGCGCGTCGGGCACCTCCGCGGGGCGGTCCTTCTGCAGCTCCTTGCGCAGCACCGGGACGACCTCGGATCCGAGGATGTCGAGCTGCTCGAGCACGGTCTTCGTCGGGAGCCCTGCGTGGTCGATGAGGAAGAGCTGGCGCTGGTAGTCGCCGAAGGTCTCGCGCATCGCGGCGTACCGGTCGATGACCTGCTGCGGCGAGCCGACCGTCAGCGGGGTCATCTCGCTGAAGTCCTCGAGGCTCGGGCCGTGGCCGTAGACGGGCGCGTTGTCGAAGTACGGGCGGAATTCCCGCACCGCGTCCTGCGAGTTGGCCCGCATGAACACCTGGCCGCCGAGACCGACGATCGCCTGCTGGGGCGTGCCGTGACCGTAGTGGGCGAAGCGCTCGCGGTACAGCGTGATGAGGCGCTGGTAGTGCTCCTTGGGCCAGAAGATGTTGTTCGCGAAGAAGCCGTTGCCGTAGTACGCGGCCTGCTCGGCGATCTCGGGCGTGCGGATCGAGCCGTGCCACACGAACGGGGGCACGCCGTCGAGCGGACGCGGAGTCGAGGTGAAGCCCTGCAGGGGCGTGCGGAAGGTGCCCTCCCAGTCGACGACATCCTCGCGCCACAGCTTGTGGAGCAGGTCGTAGTTCTCGATGGTCAGCGGCAGACCCTGACGGATGTCCTTGCCGAACCAGGGGTAGACCGGGCCGGTGTTGCCGCGACCGAGCATGAGGTCGGCGCGACCGCCGGACACGTGCTGCAGCATCGCGAAGTCCTCCGCGATCTTCACCGGGTCGTTCGTGGTGATGAGCGTCGTCGAGGTCGTGAGGATGAGGCGCTCGGTCTGGGCCGCGATGTACGCGAGGGTCGTCGTGGGCGACGACGACCAGAACGGCGGGTTGTGGTGCTCACCGAGGGCGAAGACGTCGAGGCCGACCTCTTCGGTGTGCTTCGCGATCGTGAGGGTGTCCTTGATGCGCTGAGCTTCGCTCGGCGTCTTGCCCGTGGTGGGGTCCTGGGTGATGTCGCTCACCGTCATGACACCGAACTGCATTCCGGGCCAGTTGCTCGTCTCGCTCATGATGCGCCTCCTATTTGTATGCATCTGAATATACATGTCAGAACGCAGGACGCCGATCTTTATTCCGTCGTAGCCCATCGGCATCCTGAATCCACCCCCGTGGACCCTCGCTCGCGTGGCGATTATCGTCGCCCGGGATGACGGATGCCATGACCTCGCCCCCCACGACGACTCGAACCCCGTTCTGGGACAACGCCCGCTTCGCCGCGATCATCCTGGTCGTGTTCGGCCATGCGATCCAACGCCTGACGTACGACTCGGATGCCGCGGAGGCGCTGTACCTGCTCGTCTACGCATTCCACATGCCGCTGTTCGCGCTGGTCGCGGGGTACTTCTCCTCGTCGGCCGAGCCCACGCGTCGACGCATGGCGCGGCTGTTCACCGACCTGGTCGCGCCGTACGTGATCTTCGAGACGCTGTGGACGATCACGCAGTTCCTCGTAACGGGGAGGACGAACCTCGATCCGGCACAGCCGTCGTGGACGCTGTGGTTCCTGCTCGCGCTCGCGCTGTTCCGACTCGTGCTGCCGTACCTCGCGCTGCTGCGGGCGCCCGTGGTCTGGGCCCTGGTGATCTCGGTCGTGGCGGGGTACCTGCCGAGCATCGACTCGACGTTCTCGCTCTCGCGCTTCCTCGGGCTGCTGCCCTTCTTCACCCTTGGGTGGTGGCTCCGCGAGCACGACGTCGTCGCACGGGCGGGGCTGCTGGCCGCGCGGCCGCTCTGGCTGCGGGCTTCCGCGGCGAGCGTTCTGATCGGGGCGGGAGTCCTGGCATTCGTCTTCGTCGAGACCTGGCGCGACGTGCGCCTGGGGACGTGGTTCTTCTTCGTCGACGCTTACGCCGACCTCGACGCCCCGCAGTGGTGGGCGGGCGGTGTGCGACTGGCGATCATCGCGCTGGCGCTCGCGCTGATGGCGGCGTTCCTGCTGCTCATTCCCCGCCGCGGGACGTCGTGGACGCACCTCGGTCAGTACACGATGTACGTCTACCTCCTGCACACGTTCGTGCTCTACCCGTTCCGCCAGTCGGGCGTCCTCCGCGGGTTGGAGCCGATGTGGCTGTGGATCCCGGTGGTCGCCGTTGCCAGCGTCGCGATCGCTGTTGCGTTGTCGAGCCGCCCGATACGGCGCCTCACACGTCCCCTGGTGGAGCCCCGGATGCCGTGGCTCTTCCGCGACCGGGAGCTCGGCGCAGGCCGCGGGGCGCGGTAGCGCGGCGGCTCGCGCCGCACCCGGTGGCGCGAGCTCGGCGCAGGCCGCGGGGCGCGGTAGCGCGGCGGCTCGCGCCGCACCCGGTGGCTTCGACGAGCTCAGCCACCCCGCACGACCAAGGCCTCCGAGCCCGCCGAAGGTCCCTGAGCCCGCCGAAGGTCCCTGAGCCCGTCGAAGGAACCGAACCCCACCGCACGCGGTGGCTTCGACGAGCTCAGCCCCCTCCGCGCGTCGGCACGGCCCCCGCACGTTCGGGTCAGGAGCCCAGCAGCCCCGCCCCCACCGACGTCCCCGAGGCCGGAGCCGGAGGCACGGCCCACAGCCCGGAGCCGACGTGGCGGATGTACTCGCCCATGGCATCCGTCGACAGCGCCTTCTGCAGCGTGATGAAGCGGTCGGGGCTCTTCTGGAACGACAGGAAGAACAGCCCCGCGTTCAGTCGACCGAGGTCGGTGGTGCCGTCGACGAAGTTGTAGCCACGACGCAGGATGCGAATGCCGCCGTTGTTGTCGGGATGCGCCCGGCTCACGTGGCTCCGCGGGTCGATGCGCGGCTTGCCGCCGGCATCCGTCGCGCCGAAGTCGGGAGCGGTGAACTCGTCGCCACCCGACAGCGGTGCCCCCGCACCCTTGTCGCGGCCGATCACGCGGTCCTGCTCGGCGAGCCGCGTGCGGTCCCACGTCTCGATGAGCATCGCGATGCGACGCGCGACGAGGTACGACCCGCCCGCGAGCCACGCCGGACCCTCGGATGCCGAGACCCAGACGTTCTCCTCCAGCGCGGCCGTGTCGTCGGCGAGGATGTTCGCCGTGCCGTCCTTGAAGCCGAAGAGGTTGCGCGGAGTCGTCTGAGCGGCGGTGGTCTTCGATGTCCGACCGAACCCGAGCTGCGACCACCGGATCGTCGCGCGGCCGAAAGCGATCCGGCTGAGGTTGCGGATCGCGTGCACGGCCACCTGCGGGTCGTCGGCGCACGCCTGGATGCACAGGTCGCCGTCGGAGCGCAGCGGATCGAGGTCGTCGTTCAGGAACGCCGGCAACCGCTCGAGCCCGGGCGGGCGCTGCCCCTCGAGTCCGAAGCGGGCGTCGAAGAGCGACGGGCCGAAGCCGAAGGTGATCGTGAGGTTGCTCGCCGGGAGACCGACGGCCTCCCCCGTGTCGTCCGGCGGCGCGTCGGGCGATCCACCGAGCGCGCCGGTCGCACTGACGTCGAGCCCCTGCATCATGCGGGTGGCGGCGTACGTCCAGTCCGACAGCAACTCCGCGAGGTCGTCGCGGGTCGTGCGGGCCATCATGTCGTACGCCGCGAAGTGCAGGTGCTCCTGCACCGGCGTGGTGATCCCCGGCTGATGGATGCCGGATGCCGGGGCCGCGGCATCCATCACCCGTCGAGCCTGGTCCTGGCCGTAGGCGGCACCGCCGACGAGACCGGCGCCCGCGCCGACGACGAGGCTCGTCGCGCTCGCCCCGATGGCCAGGCCGATCAGATCGCGACGCGAGACTCCCGCGGCCGCCTCGGCGGCATCGGGACGCGCGGCTGCCGCCGAACCCGAGGGTCCGGCGGCAGCAGGGGTCTGTTCTTCGTCGCTCACGCTCACTCCAGGACGGTGACCGTCAGCTGCGACAGCGGCTCGGCCAGCGCGTTGATCAGGTCGGTGAACTGGCGCTTGTCGGCTTCGGTCAGCTGGGAGTAGGGGACGAAGCCCGCGTCCGCGGAGCCGTGGGCAGCGAGAGCGGCCTCGAGGTCGGCGTAGCCCTTGTCGATGCGCGTGACGAGCTCGGCACCCTTGTCGCCCTTGGATTCGGCGAAGTCGCGCACGAGCGAGAACGCCATCTTGGAGCCCTCGACGTTCGCCGCGAAGTCGTAGAGGTCGGTTCCCGACCACCAGTCCTCTTCACCGCTGATCTTGCCGCTCGCGACCTCGTCGAGCAGCGCGATCGCACCGTTCGAGATGCCCGCCACGCCCTGGGTGTCGAGCGCCTGGGTGAACTCGTCACCGTGGACGTAGTCGTACAGCTCCTGCACGTCGGACACGAGCTTGTCGCCGTGCGTCTTCCGCTCCTCCGGGGTCGAGGGGGTCCAGTCCTTCCACGCGGGCGTCTCGCCGTCGGCGTTCAGGGCATCCTGCGCGGGCACCCAGAGGTCCTTCTCGATGCGGTGGAACCCGGTCCAGTCGAGGCCCTCGGCCACGGCGTCGACCTCGCGGTAGTCGATGCGCGGATCGAGGTCACCGAGCGCCTCAGCGATCGGCTCGATGCGCTCGTAGTACGCGCGCACGCGGGGGAACTGCTCCTTCGCCGCGGCGTCGTCTCCCGACTCGTACGCAGCCGTGAACGTCTTCACGGCGGGGAGCAGCTGACCGACCTGGTCCTTGACGAACGCGGCGTAGAGGTCGACGGCCTGCTGCTTCTGCTCGGCATCCGGACCCTCGA
This sequence comes from Microbacterium testaceum StLB037, assembly GCF_000202635.1. Taxonomy (NCBI): domain Bacteria; kingdom Bacillati; phylum Actinomycetota; class Actinomycetes; order Micrococcales; family Microbacteriaceae; genus Microbacterium; species Microbacterium testaceum. The sequence continues at coordinate 340,614 of NC_015125.1, forward strand.
CGGCGACGGCGTCTCCGGTGACCGAGAAGCTGGCCTTGCCCACGCCGTCGCCGACCATGCCGGGCTTGCAGAGGGTGAAGTAGTCGCCGGGCTGAGCGACGACGGTGAGGTTGCGCGATGCGCCGGGGGCGATGTTCTCGACCTCGCCGACGATGCGAAGGCCATCGGATGCCAGCAGGTAGAACTCCGTGACCTGGTCGCTCTTGTTGCTCACGTCGAACGCGACGGTCCCGCTGGGCACCGAGGCGGACGAGACGGCGCAGCCGTCGTCGGTCGAGGTGACCGTGAGGGCTCCGGAGGCGGACGCGTCGGTCTTGGCGACGCAACCGGCGAGGACGAGGGCGGCCGCGCCGGCCACGGCCGTAGCCGCGAGGAGGCGAGTCGGGGTCATGATGCTCCATTCGGATGGGTGACGGATGCCGCGGCGTCGGGCACGCGAGCGGCGTCGGGAGAATCGGGGGCGGCGTTCGCCGCGGGGTCGTCGGCCGCGGGAGTCGGGGCGGGCGCCTTCGGGCGACGGTTCGCGCGCACGCCGCGCACGAACAGGGGCACCACCACCGCGATGTAGACCGTCCAGGCGACGACCTGGAGCCACGTCATCGCGGGCATGAAGCCGACGGTCGCCTGCAGGAGGGCGGCGAGCGGGCCACCGGGGGCGATCGTGTCGGACACGTCGAAGGCCCATCCGAAGGGGAAGCCCGCCCATCCCGTGGCGACTCCGCCGGTGACGGGGTCGAGCGTGGCGCCCGCGCCGAAGGGGCCGGGCAGCGCCCCGGCCTCCTGCAGATCGTGGAACGCGTAGGCGAGCACGCCGGCGGCGACCACGACCAGGAACCCCCCGGTCCAGGTGAAGAAGCGTCCGAGGTTCAGCCGCAGCATCCCGCGCGCGATCAGCCAGCCGAGCACGACGGCGGTGACGAGCCCGAGGAGCGCGCCGAGCAGAGCGACCGGGCTGTCGCCGAAGCCCTGCACCATCGACCAGAGCAGCAGGGTCGTCTCGACGCCCTCGCGTGCGACCGACACGAAACCGATGGCCACGAGAGCCCAGACACCGCCCTGGAGGGCCTTGTCGATCCCGCCCTCGAGCCCGGCCTTGAGCGTGCGCCCGGCGCGTTGCATCCAGAAGATCATCCAGGTGACCATCGCGACGGCGAGGAGGGACATCCCCCCGCCGAGGAGCTCCTGCGCTTCGAAGGTCAGCATGTAGGCGCCGAACGTGAAGATCGCGCCGACCGTGAGCGCCAGGACGACCGCGAGACCGACGCCGATCCACAGACGGGGCAGGGCGTCACGACGCCCGAGGCGCGTGAGATACGCGACCAGGATGCCGACGACGAGCGCGGCTTCGAGGCCTTCGCGGAGGCCGATGAGGAACGTGGCGAAGAAGCTGGCGAGCACGGGCGGAATTCCGACTTTCGGTTTCGGGGTGGGCGCCGCGGCACTGCGGGAAGGTAAGGGCAGCCTCACCTGACCTGGACACGATACGCAATTCGGTGGCCCGTTCGCACCCCGCCGATCGGCGGGGTTTGCTCCGCCGCGCCTCGGACGCACGTCTTCCGGCCCGCGGACGGGACGCGGCGCCGTCCGGCCCGGACGGTAACCGACGGCAACATTCGCCCATCGCTCGGCGGATCGACCTAGCCTCGTCGCATGTCCGACCTGAATCTCCCCGTGCTCGACCTCTCGCTCCTCGACCAGGGACCGGATGCCGCCGCCCGCTTCCGCGACGAGCTGCGCGCCGCGACCCACGACGTCGGCTTCTTCTACCTGACCGGCACCGGCGTCAGCCCCGAACTGGAGGCGAACCTCCTGCGGGCGGCGAAGGACTTCTTCGCACTGCCCGAGGCCGACAAGCTCGCGATCGAGAACGTGACGAGCCCGCACTTCCGCGGCTACACGCGGGTCGGCGGCGAGCGCACGCAGGGCCGCGTCGACTGGCGCGAGCAGATCGACATCGGACCCGAGCGCGCGGCGATCGACGACCCCGATGGTCCGGGATACAACCGTCTCGTCGGGCCCAACCTGTGGCCCGCGGCGCAGCCCGAGCTGAAGGAGGTCGTCACCGAGTGGCACGACCACCTCACCGGCGTGGCCCGCAAGCTGCTGCGCGCGTGGGCGCTCGCCCTCGGCGCCGAGGAGCAGTACTTCGACCGCCACTTCGGCGACCCGCAGACCCTCATCAAGATCGTCCGGTACCCCGGCAAGGACGACCCGACTCCCCAGCAGGGTGTCGGAGCGCACAAGGACTCGGGCGTCCTGACGCTGCTGTGGGTCGAGCCCGGCAAGGGCGGCCTGCAGGTCGAGCGCGACGGCGAGTGGGTCGACGCTCCCCCGGTGCCCGGCGCGTTCGTCGTCAACATCGGCGAACTGCTCGAGTACGCCACCCAGGGCTACCTGACCGCGACGAACCACCGCGTGATCTCACCGAAGTACCCCGACGAGCGCATCTCGGTGCCGTTCTTCTTCAACCCGGCGCTCGATGCGCGCCTGCCGATCATCGAGCTGCCCGAGGAGCTGGCATCCGAGGTCCGCGGGGTCACCGACGACCCGACCAACCCCATCCACGCGACCTACGGCGAGAACGCCCTGAAGTCGCGCCTGCGCGCCCACCCCGACGTGGCCGAGCGCTGGCACGCCGACCTGCTGGCCGCCCGCGCGGCATCCTGAGGCCCGGGGACCTCTCGATAAACGCCGATCCTCTCGAGACACACCGCGACACCGCGTGTTTCGAGAGGATCGGCGTTTATCGCGTACGCGCCGAGGTGGCTGAGCTCGTCGAAGCCACCGCTCCCTTCGACGGGCTTAGGGGCCTCGCATCCCGCACGGGGGAATGATGAAGGCCGCCCCACACCGTGGGGCGGCCTTCCAAGAATGTTTTGCGCGATAGAACGCTGGTGCGATTAGCGACGCAGACCGAGACGCTCGATGAGCGAGCGGTAACGGTTGATGTCGACGTCCTGCAGGTAACCCAGCAGGCGACGGCGCTGACCGACGAGCAGGAAGAGTCCACGGCGCGAGTGGTGGTCGTGCTTGTGGATCTTGAGGTGCTCGGTGAGGTCCTTGATGCGCTGCGTCATCATCGCGACCTGCACCTCGGGGGATCCGGTGTCACCGGGGTGCGTCGCGTACTCTTCGATGATCGCCTTCTTGACGTCTGCTTCGAGTGCCATAGATGGGATCCCCTTCCTTCTCATTGCGCGGCGCCCGTCACACGATGTGCGAGCTCTCTTTATCCGCGGCCGATCGAACGGCAACCGCATGAGTCTACCAGCATCCGGATGCCGCGACCGCCCTGCTCTCCCCCTCGCACGGGGCAGCGGGTGCGCCCCGGTGTCGGACGCCTGGCGTAGCCTCGATCCGTGCAGCTCACCGTCCGCGTCAAGCCCGGCAGTCGACGCGGTCCCCTCGTCGAAGACACCGCCGAGGGGCTCGTGGTGCACGTGCGCGAGCGCGCTGTCGACGGCGCGGCGAACTCCGGTGTCGTCAAGGCTCTCGCGGCGCACTTCGGCGTGCCGGCCCGCGATGTCGAGATCCTGCGCGGGCACGCCGCCCGAGTGAAGCGCGTCGAGGTCGACGCGTGAGCGCCCGCAAGAGCGCGTTCATCGATCTGCGTCCGCTCACCACCTCCCCCGCGTTCGCGCGGCTGTGGATCGGGTCGACGCTCGCGGGCCTCGGCGGACAGCTCACGGTCGTCGCCGTCATGCTGCACGTGTTCGAGCTGACGCAGAGCACCTTCGCGGTCTCGATGATCGCGGTCGCGGGGCTCCTGCCCATGGTCCTCGCGGGTCTCTACGGCGGCATGCTCGCCGACGCCTTCGATCGGCGCACGGTCGCCCTTCTCGCGGCCGTCGTCACCTTCGTCTCGACCGCGTTGCTGGCTGCCCTCGCGTGGACGGGCCTCGAGACGGTCGGGTGGCTCTTCGTCCTCAGCGTGGTGAACTCCGCTGCGAACTCCATCGTGATGGCGACCAAGTCGGCGATCACCCCGCGGCTGATCCCCCGCGAGCTACTGCCGGCCGCCGCGGCCCTCCAGGGAGTCACCGTCGGAATCATGGTGATGGCCGGACCCGCGCTGGCCGGTGTGCTCGTCGCGGTGGCCGGATACGCCTGGACCTACTCGCTCGACGTGCTCCTCATGACCTCGCTCTTCCTGGGGCTCTGGTCGTTGCCGCGCCTGCGTCCCGAGGGCGAGGTCGTGCGACCCGGGCTCGAGTCGCTCCGCGACGGCGCGCGGTTCCTGCGCCGCGCCCCGAACATCCGCCTGCAGTACCTCCTCGACATCACGGCGATGACCTTCGGCCAACCCGTCACCCTCTTCCCCGCGATCGGTGCGGTGCTGCTGGGCGGTGGGGCGATCACCACCGGCGTCCTCACGGCGGCGGTCGCGGCCGGCGCGTTCCTGTCGAGCCTCTTCTCGGGCCCGATCGGGCGGGTGCGACGCCAGGGCCTCGGGATCGAGCGCGCGATCCAGGTCTACGGCCTGTCGATCGGCCTGTTCGGCCTGGTCTTGGTCGCCGCGAGCCTCGGCTGGCTCCGCCCCGACCTCGTCGACGAGACCCACGCCGCCGTCGCGCTGATCGTCCTCGCCGCGGTGACTCTCGCCATCTCGGGAGCGGCCGACAACGTCAGCGCGATCTACCGCTCGACCATGATGCAGGCGGCTGTCCCGGATGCCATGCGCGGGCGCCTCCAGGGCATCTTCATCGTCGTGGTGGCCGGCGGCCCCCGCATCGGGGCGCTCTACGCCGGAACCCTCGCGACCCTGACCGCCCTGTGGGTGCCTCCCCTGTTCGGCGGCATCCTGATCCTGGCCATCGTGGGCACGCTCGTGCGGTTCTCGCCGCGCTTCCGGGCCTACGACGCGCTCGATCCTCAGCCCTGAACCCGTCGCACACCGCGGAATATGTCGCCGCGTTGCGCGTCGACGTCTCTTCCCCCGTCGCCTGGGAAAGCATGGCGGGATGACGCGGACCACGCAGAGCAGCGCGCACTGGGGCACGTTCCAGGTCGACGTGTCGGACGACGGCCGCACGGTGCTGGGGACGAGGCCGTACGCGGACGACCCCGACGCCTCCCCGGCGATCGCCGGCGTCGCTGAGGCGCAGCACCACCCGCTCCGCGTCACGCGTCCGGCGGTCCGTCGACGGTGGCTCGAGAACGGTCCCGGTCCGGACGACCGTCGAGGCGCCCCGGACGAGGAGTACGTGGAGGTCGAGTGGGACGAAGCGCTCGACCTGCTCGCCGCCGAACTGGACCGGGTCCGCACCGCGCACGGCAACCGGGCGATCTTCGGCGGCTCCTACGGGTGGGGAAGCGCCGGACGCCTGCATCACGCGCAGGGTCAACTGCATCGCTTCCTCAACGCGATCGGCGGATACACCTCGTCGATCAACGACTACAGCCGCGGAGCCAGCCTCGTCCTCCTTCCGCACCTCATCGGCCGGAACGGGATGGAGGAGCTCCGCAAGCGTCCGCCGTCGTGGCCGCACATCGCCGCGCACACCGACCTCCTGCTCTGCTTCGGCGGTGTCCGCCTGTCGAACACCTCGGTGATCCCGGGCGGGCACAACCGCCAGGTCGTCGGCGGACTGTCGCGCGAGGCCGCGCAGAGCACGCGCATCGTGTCCGTCTCCGCGCAGCGCGACGACATCGCCGCCGACCTGGACGCCGAGTGGGTCGGCATCCGTCCCGGCACCGACACGGCTCTCCTCCTCGCCCTCACGCACACCCTCGTCGAGGAGGGACTGGCTGACGACGCGTTCCTGTCCGCGTGCACCGTCGGCGCCGATCAGGTGCGCGCGTACCTGCGGGGAGAGCCCGACGGGGTGGCGAAGACCGCGGAATGGGCCGCGGGCATCACGGGAATCGCCGCGCGCTCGATCCGCGACCTCGCGCGACGTGCCGCCGCGGGCCGGACCCTGGTCAACGTCACGTACTCCTTGCAGCGCGCCGAGCACGGCGAGCAAGCGGTGTTCGCCGCGCTGACCTTCGCGGCCTTCCTCGGCCAGATCGGATTGCCCGGCGGCGGCTTCTCCCACGGCTACGGGTCGATGGGCGACCACGGCATCGGGGTCGAGCAGGTGCGACTGCCCACCTTCCCCCAGGGCCGGAACGCGGTGGATGACTTCATCCCGTGCGCACGGATCAGCGACCTCCTCCTGCGCCCGGACGAGACGATCCCTTACGACGGCCGCACGCTTCCCCTGCCCGACATCCGTCTCGTGTACTGGGCGGGCGGCAACCCGTTCCACCACCACCAGGACATCCGGCGTCTGCGCCGAGGCTTCGCGCGGATCGACACGCTCGTGGTGCACGAGTTCCACTGGACGCCGACCGCCCGACACGCCGACATCGTCCTGCCCGCGGCGACGCCGCTCGAGCGCGACGACATCGCGGCCGGCCCCGGCGACTCCCGCCTGCGCGCCATGCCGCGCGCGGTGGCTCCCGTCGGCGAGGCCCGCGAGGAGTTCTGGATCTACGACCGCCTCGCCGAGCGTCTCGGCGCGGACTACTCCGAGGGACTCGACTCACGGGCCTGGCTCGAGCGCATCTACGAGCAGTGGCGGGGACAGAACCCCGAGGCGCCGTCGTTCGCCGAGTTCTGGCGCGAAGGCGGTACCGCGCTGCCGCAACGTCCGTACCGCGATGGAGCCTTCGCCGCGTTCCGCGCCGATCCCGGCTCGCACCCGCTCGACACCCCCAGCGGTCTGATCGAGCTGTTCTCGTCGACGCTCCACGGGTTCGCGTTACCCGACACGGCGGGGCACGCCCTGTGGATCGAGCCGGAGGCGGACCCGGGCTCCCCGTACGACCTGCAGTTGCTGTGCAACCAGCCCTCCCACCGCCTGCACAGTCAGCTCGATATGGCGGCACCCAGCCGATCCACGAAGGTCGCCGGCCGCGAGCCGATCCGTCTGAACCGCACGGATGCCGCCGCGCGGGGCATCCGGGACGGTGACGTCGCGATCGTCCGCAGCGCGCAGGGAAGCCTCCTGGCCGGCGTGATCGTCACGGACGCGCTGCTCCCGGGTGTCGCCCAGATGCACACGGGATCGTGGTTCGACCCCAGCGCCCCGCACATCGCCGACTGCATCAACGGCAATGTCAACGTCCTGACGAAGGACGTGGGGACCTCGACGCTCACGCAGGCCTCCAGCGGGGCGCGCGTCGCGGTCTCGGTTGCGCACTACGACGGTCCCATCCCACCGGTGCGGGCCCACGAGCCCCCGCCCCTCACGGCTCGCCGCGACCGGGGCGGCGACGCCCGGGGCTGACGGTCATCGATCGGCGGATTTCCGCCGTTGCAGTGCCCCTGTCCGCGCGACGGGGCGCGCCGGCCCTATCGTCGGCATCGTGGCATCCGCATCCTCCCCCTCCCCCGTCTCGATCGCCGTGCAGTTCGTCCTCACCGGCATCGTGTGGGGTTCGAGCTTCCTCTTCATCGCGGTCGCGCTCACCGGCATGACCCCGGCGCAGGTCGCGGGCGGTCGTCTGCTGTTCGGCGCGCTCGCTCTGGCGGCGATCGTCGCGATCCGCCGCGAGCACCTCCCCCGCAGCGTCCGCGTCTGGGGGCACCTGTGCGTGCTCTCCGCGACGTTCTGCATCGTGCCGTTCCTGCTCTTCGCCTGGGCCGAGCAGCACGTGTCCTCGGGGCTGGCCAGCATCTTCAACGCGACGACGCCGATCATGACGGCGATCATGGCGTGGGCGGTCTTCCGCGTCGAGAGTCTCAAACTGGGCCAGCTCGTCGGGATCGCGATCGGCATCGTGGGCGTGGTCGTCATCATCGCCCCCGGGGCGATCGCCGACGTCGGCGGCAGCACGATCGCGCAGCTCGCCCTGCTCGGGGCCACGGCGTGCTATGGCTTCAGCCTCGCGTACATGCGGCGGTTCCTCGGCGACACCGGCCTGTCGGGCATCGCGTTCGCGTTCGGCTACATCGGACCGGCCGCGGCGTTCATGGTGCTGCTGTCGCCGCTGATCCTGGCCGAACCGATGCACCTCACGCTCCCGGTGGTGGGGAGCATCATCGCCCTCGGCGTTCTCGGCACCGGCATCGCCTACGTCTGGAACCAGAACACCCTGCGCGCCTGGGGACCCACGCGCGCCTCGACGGTCACCTACATCACCCCCGTGGTCGGGGTGGCGCTCGGCATCCTGATCCTCGGCGAGCGCATCTCGTGGAACGAGCCGGTGGGCGCCGCCGTGGTCTTCCTCGGGATCCTGCTCGTGCAGCAGCGCCTCCGCCTGCCGCGGCCCGCCCGGGTCTGACCGTCCGCCACCGCGCCGGCGAACGACGAAGGCCCCGGATGCCGAGCATCCGGGGCCTTCGTGAGGATCACGCCTGGTGAGCGAACTGCAGGTCGAGCTCGATGGTGACGTCCTTGCCGACGAGGACGCCGCCGGTCTCGAGAGCGGCGTTCCAGGTGAGGCCGAAGTCCTCACGGTTGATGACCGTCTTGGCGGTCGCGCCGACCTTGTAGTTGCCCCACGGGTCGGTGCCGAAGCCACCGAAGTCGATCGAGAAGGTGGCGGGCTTGCTGACGCCGCGGATGGTGAGCTCGCCGTCGACGAGGTAGTCGCCGTCCTCGACGCGGACACCGGTCGAGCGGAAGTCCATCGTCGGGTAGGTCTCGACGTCGAAGAACTCGGCCGAACGGAGGTGCTGGTCGCGCCCCTCGTCCTTGGTGTCGACCGAGGTGACGTCGACGGACGCCTCGACGGTGGCCTCGAGGGGGTTCTCGGGGGCGACGAGCGTGGCGCTCTTCATGCCGAAGGTGCCGCGCACCTTGGAGATCATCATGTGACGGACGGTGAAGGTCACCTCGCTGTGCGAGGGGTCGAGCACCCAGGTGCCCGCCTTGTAGCCGGGGATCTCGAGCGTGGTGGTGTCGGTCATGTCACTCCTAAAGGTCTGGGGAGCCGTATCGGCGTCCTGCGGGGAGGAAACTCCCATTCACACGAATGTATTCCACGATCGTGAAAAAAGACGAACCCGAGGGTGCCGCGGCTCCCTCGGGTTCGTGAACATCATGTGTCGTCAGCCGACCTTGAGCAGGTCGATGATGAAGATCAGCGTCTTGCCGCCGAGGAAGTGGCCGCCCGCGGGGCCGTAGGCCAGGTGCGGCGGGATGACCAGCTCGCGACGACCGCCGACCTTCATGCCCGGGATGCCGTCCTGCCAGCCCTGGATGAGGCCGCGGAGGGGGAACTGGATGCTCTCGCCACGACCCCACGAGGAGTCGAACTCCTCGCCGGACTCGTACTCGACACCGGCGTAGTGCACGGTGACGGTGTCGCCGGGCTTGGCCTCGTCGCCGTCGCCGACGATGATGTCGCGGATGACGAGGTCGGAGGGGGCGGGGCCGCTGGGAGCGTCGAACTCCGGCTTGGTGCGATCAGTCATGAGTCCATCCAAGCACGCCCGGCGCGTGGCCGAACCCCCTGGACCAAGACTCAGCGCCCGGTGCCGCGGCGATGCCTGCGTGTCTACCGGGCGCTGAGTTGGCCTACCTCGATGGTGCTCCCGCTTCGTTGCGCTGTCAAGACCCGTCGCCGGCATGCCCCGCCGCGCGCGGTCAGGGCGCCAGCAGAGCCGCCCGCGCCGCCGTCGTCCGCTCCAGGAGCTGACGCTCGGTCGCCACCGCGTACGGGTCCCGGCCCGAGAGCGCCCTCTGTCGTGCGGCCGCCAGGGCGGTGGCATCCCTGATGAAGCTCTTCATGATCGAGGAGCGGTCACCCCGGAGCGTCCGCGACCACGCGAGGGCCGAGCGCCGCCCCGGCGCGGTGGCCAGCATGTCGACCTCCTGCGGGGTGAACCAGCCGGCGTCCGCGTACTCGCCGAGACGGGCGCGCGTGAGCCGCGACTCCTCACGACGAAGGAACAGGATGCCGACGATGAACGCGACGAACAACGGCACCTGCAGCGTGGCGTAGACCTCGAAGAAGTTGAAGAACGTGGCCGAACCGTTCCACACCGCATGCAGCACGATCGCGCCGATCAGGCCCGGGACGGCGTAGCCGAGAGCGGCGCCGGTGCGGAGGGATCGCCGCGCGGCGAGCCCGAACGCGAACCCGGTGATGCTCGTGAACATGACGTGCGCGAACGGCGAGAGCACCGCCCGCAGGAAGAACGTGGTCGCGACCTCGCCGGGGCCCCCTTCGAGGTAGCCGATCGCGAAGTACTGCACGTTCTCGGTCAGCGCGAAGCCCGCGCCGATCAGCGCGCCGTAGACGATGCCGTCGACCGGGCCGTCGAAGAACCGCCGGGCGAAGGCGTACAGCAGCAGGATGCCGAGCCCCTTCGCGACCTCCTCGACGATCGGTGCCTGCACGACCGAGCTCACGGCATCCGGCAGCCCTCCCGTGACGAGAGTGACCAGCAGATCGACGCCGAGCGCGATCGCCACCGCTGCGACCGCGCCCCACGCGGCGGCGAAGATCAGCAGGCGGCGCGGCTCGGGTTCCCACCGGTCGATGTAGCGCACCACGAACCAGACGACCACGAACGGGATGACCGCCAGGACGAGCCCGATGAAGGATGCCGCCGGCCCCAGGAACCGCGTGAAGTACAGCACCAGCAGGGCCAGCACCGGCACCAGCAGAGCGGCGACGATCCACAGGGCCACGCCCCCGCCGCGCACCCGCGGCGGGGCGGCGGAGACGGCGACGGGCGGGGTCGTCGAGATCCGGGCCGGTTGCCCCGGGGACGGCTGCGAGAGCGGCGACGGGTAGCTCATGCGCACAGCCTAGGGGCCCTCGGAGCGGAGGATTCGAGGGTTGTGGAAGCGACCGGCGCGAGGCGCCCGGTAGCGTGGAGGCATGCGTTTCGCCCACGTCCGTTCCCCGGAAGGGGCGGAGTCCCCCCGTCTGGTCAGCGTCCACGCCGAGGAGTTCTCCTTCGTCGACGAGTTCTTCGCCGGTGCCCCCCGCACCCTGGAGCAGCTCATCGCGGGCGGCGACGCGCTGCTCGATCAGGTTCGGGATGCCGCGACCTCGGCGCCGCGGCATCCGTTGGCCGGGGTCGTCTTCGCGTCGGCGGTGCTCGCTCCCCCGTCGATCCTCGCGGTCGGACTCAACTACGCCGCCCACTCAGGCGAGCTCGGGCTGAAGACCGACGCGGGGCCGACCGTGTTCGTGCTGTGGCCGAACTCCCTCACCGCGCACGAGTCGACGACGTCGTGGCCGCGCGCGCTGAGCGAGGCGGTCGACTACGAAGCCGAGCTCGGTGTGATCATCGGGCGGCCCGGGCGCGACGTGCCGGAGGCCGAGGCTCTCAACCATGTCTGGGGCTACACCGTGGTCAACGACATCACGGCGCGCAACATCCAGTTCTCCGAGGCGCAGTGGTCGCGCTGCAAGTCGTTCGACGGCTTCACCCCCACGGGTCCGTTCGTCGTGACGGCCGATGAGATCCCCGACCCGCAGGACCTCCACATCTGGACCGTCGTCGACGGTCACACGGTGCAGGATGCCAGCACCGGCCAGATGGTGCGGTCGGTGGCGACGCTCATCCACAAGCTGTCGGAGTCGGCGACCCTCCTGCCCGGGACCCTCATCTCGACGGGAAGCCCCGGCGGGGCCGGGTATTCGCGCGACCCGCAGATCTTCCTCCGCGACCGCTCGACCGTCACGGTCGGCATCGACGGCATCGGCGAGCTGACCACGCACTGCCGCATCCTGGACTGACGCGCCGCGCGAGGCAGCGCGGCGCCGGGGCCTTCACGCCCGGGCGCCGCGCTCCATCACTCCTCGACGACGCTGTCCGCGGCGCGCTGGACGGGGATCGCCTGCGTGATCGGGTGCAGACCCGAGAGGCGCGCGGGCGACAGCTGCTTGGTCACCTCGTCGCGCGACATCAGCCCGGCCTCGACGACGAGGTCGGCGACGTTGCGGTGCGTCAGCAGGGCCGTCTTCGCCAGGGCCGCCGCCGCGGCGTAGCCGATGAACGGCGTGAGGGCCGTGACCACACCGACCGACGAGCCGACCATCGCACCCAGGCGCTCACGGTTGGCCGTGATGCCGTCGACGCAGTTGACGCGGAGCGTCCACATCGCCTGACGCATCCACGTGATCGACTGGTAGATCGAGTGTGCGATGACCGGCTCGAACGCGTTGAGCTGCAGCTGACCGCCCTCGACGGCCATGGTCACCGTCATGTCGGCTCCGACCACCGAGAAGGCGACCTGGTTGACGACCTCCGGAATGACCGGGTTCACCTTGCCGGGCATGATGCTCGACCCCGCCTGCCGGGGCGGCAGGTTGATCTCGCCGAGACCCGCCTGGGGACCGCTGGAGAGCAGACGCAGGTCGTTGCAGATCTTCGAGAGCTTGATCGCGTTGCGCTTCAGCGACGACGAGAACGACATGAAGGCGCCGGTGTCGCTCGTGGACTCCACGAGGTCGGTCGCCGTCTCGAGGTCGAGGGCCGTGATCTCGCGCAGGTGCCGCAGGACGGCCTTGCCGTAGCCGGCGTGGGCGGTGATGCCCGTGCCGATGGCCGTTGCCCCCATGTTGATCTCGTAGAGCAGGTAGGCGTTCTCGGTGAGACGGCTGTAGTCCTCGCCGAGCGTCGTGGCGAAGCCGTGGAACTCCTGCCCCAACGTCATCGGCACGGCATCCTGCAACTGCGTCCGGCCGACCTTCAGGACGTCGTGGAATTCGTCGGCCTTGGCCAGGAACGACTGGCGCAGCAGCGCGAGCTCTTCGAGCAGGCTCTTCAGGGTCAGCGCCAGACCGATCTTGATCGCCGTCGGGTAGACGTCGTTCGTCGACTGGCTGCGGTTGGTGTCGTCGATGGGCGAGAGGAAGGCGTAGTCGCCCTTCTCGCGTCCGGCCATCTCGAGCGCGATGTTGGTGATGACCTCGTTCGCGTTCATGTTCGTCGAGGTGCCGGCGCCGCCCTGGATGACGCCGACCGCGAACTCGTCGTGGAACTCGCCGTCGATCACCCGTTGCGCCGCGCGATCGATGAGATCGGCCTTCGCGGGGTCGAGAACGCCGATCTCGCGGTTGGCCCGGGCCGATGCCTGCTTCACCATCGCGAGAGCGCGCACGAGATCCGGGTACACCGAGATGGGCCGCTTGGCGATCGGGAAGTTCTCGAGCGCGCGGGCGGTGTGGATGCCCCAATACGCGTCGGCGGGAATCTCGAGGGTTCCCAGGGAGTCGGTCTCGGTGCGGGTACGCGTCGTTGCGTCCAGGGTCATGTGTCGTCCTTGTGGGGTCACGTGAAAGGGATGCCACGAGCCTAACCACCGAGTCGGCGAGCGCCCTTCGACGCGGCGGCCTGTCTCGATGCCCGGACCGTCCGCGATGTCGGTTGCGCCTCGTCGACGGGATCGCCGGGTGGCTCAGCGCTTGCGCGAAAACGCTTCGAGACGCCCCTCGGGGGTGAGCGCCGCCATCTCTTCGACCCACGCGGGGGTGAAGTACCCCGACGTATCGGCGTCGACCACCGGGACGACGGCGTGCGTGATCGTGTCGTCCCAGACGTGCACAAGGTGGAACGACTGACCGGCATCCATTCCGTTGACCTCATCGGCGGGACGCGCCAGGTCCATCGTGTAGCAGGAGGCCGCGGCGACGCTCACGGGCACGCCCGCGAACGTGCCGGAGGTCGAGTAATGCAGGTGGCCGGCCAGGATCGCGCGCACGTCGCTCCCCGCGATCGCGGCGGCGAGTCCCGGCTGATCGCGGAGCTCCAGGATGTCGAAGAACGGGATGTGCGTGGGCAGCGGCGGGTGGTGCAACGCGAGGATCGTGCCGAGCGGCGCGGGGGTCGCCAGCTCGTCACGCAGCCACTGCAGTTGCGCGGCGTCCAGGTCGCCGTGGTGCCAGCCGGGGACGGTCGAGTCCAGGGCGATGATCCGCAGCCCGTCGAGGTCCCACACGCCGGTCACCGGCTCGAGGCTCGCCTCGACGTCGAGGAGTTCGGCGTGGAGGGCCGGCCGCTCGTCGTGGTTGCCGGCGACCCAGACCACGGGGGCTCCCAATCGCTCGGCCCACGGCTCGACGGCCTCCCGCAGGGCGCGGTACGCCTCGGGTTCGCCGAGGTCGGTGAGATCCCCCGTGAAGACGATCGCGTCGGGTCGGATGCCGGTGGACTCCGCGGCATCCAGAGTCCGGCGGAGGTTCGCCGCGGTGTCGTACCGCTCGCCGAGCAGGCGATCGCCGCCCAGCAGATGGGTGTCGCTGAGGTGGAGGATCACGCGCCGCGCGGGCGCGTGCTGACCGAACTGCACGGATGCCATGGCCTCAGCCTAGGAGAGGCCTCCGACACGCGGCCGGCGTCCGGACCGTCAGTGATTGAACAGGATGAGGAGCAGGGCGCCCAGGACTGCTGCCGCGCACACGCCGAAGCACACGTAGGCGCCCACCAGCGCGAGGCGCTTCTGCCCGTCGCTGAGCGGATTGCGCGCCGCTGCTTTGGCCGCCGCCTTCTCGGCACGGCGGCGCTGCTTGTCGGTGAGCACGGTGATGGCATCCGTGAATTCGGCGGGCGCGACCAGGGGCGGGCGACCACCGCGCACGAGCAGACGAAGTCCGAGGGCGTAGAAGGTCACCACGATCGCGGCGCCGATGATCGCGGCGATGAAGACGTGGAGGAAGGCTTCCCAGTCGATGGTCACGCGTCGTCCTTCCCGGAGCGCTCGAGACGGCGTTGGCGACGCGTCGGGCCGGGCTTGCGCGGAACCTTGACGGCGGCGCCCGAGTCGGCGACCTCGCTCATCGCGTTGGCCGAGGTGACCGAATCGCGGCGCGAGCGGAGGAAGAGCCCGAGGATGATCACGACGGCGATCACCGCGTCGACCGCGACGCCCCAGCCGCCCAGCCAGACGACGATGAGGGCGGCGGCGGCGCCGACGGCACCCGCGGCGGGGAGGGTCAGCACCCAGCCGATCATGATCCGGCCGACCGTGTTCCAGCGGACCGTGGATCCGCGGCGTCCGAGGCCCGAGCCGATGACGGAGCCGGACGCGACCTGCGTGGTCGAGAGGGCGAAGCCGAGGGCACTGGATGCCAGGATCGTGGCCGCCGTCGACGTCTCGGCCGAGAAGCCCTGGGCCGGCTTGACGTCGGTCAGACCTTTGCCGAGGGTGCGGATGATGCGCCAGCCGCCCATGTAGGTGCCGAGCGCGATGGTGATCGCGCACGCGAGGACCACCCAGATGTGCGGATCCGGATCGGATGCCGACTGCCAGCCGACCGTGATCAACGCGAGGGTGATGACGCCCATCGTCTTCTGTGCGTCGTTGGTGCCGTGCGCGAGCGCGACGAGCGAGGAGGTGAAGATCTGCCCCCAGCGGAACCCGTCGCGACCGTCGGCCTTCGTGTCGTATCGGCGCGTGATGCCGTAGGCGATCTTGGTGACCGTGAACGCGATGATCCCCGCCGTCAGCGGCGCGATCAGGGCGGGGAGGATGACCTTGCTGAGCACGACGCCGGTGTCGATCGCCGAGACGCCGACACCCACGAGGGTCGCCCCGATCAGACCGCCGAACAGCGCGTGCGACGAGCTGGAGGGAAGGCCGAGCAACCAGGTGAGCATGTTCCACGTGATCGCGCCGATCAAGCCGGCGAAGATGATCGGCGGGAAGATGTCGGGCGACAGCTGATCCTCGCGGATCATGCCGCCGGAGATCGTCTTCGCGACCTCGGTCGACAGGAAGGCCCCGACGAGGTTCAGACAGGCCGCGAGGAGGACGGCGACCTTCGGCTTCAGCGCGCCGGTGGCGATGGGCGTGGCCATCGCGTTCGCGGTGTCGTGGAATCCGTTGGTGAAATCGAAGAACAGTGCCAGGCCGATGACCAGCACGATGACGAGGGCTGCGCTCTCCACCGTTCGCTTTCCGTGAGGAGGAAGAAGGGATGCCGACGGGATCGGCGCGACGAACGAAGAGTTCACCTGGAGTTCGACACCCGTTCACCGAGGTCGCGTGGAAATCATGTCATCGGCGGCCACGGCGGTCAAACCGGACGGCCCGAGGCCGCGGCATCCGCAGGTTCTTCCCGGCTGGGGAACGTCCAGGCTGACGGCCCGTGCAGCCGACTAGCGTGGAGGGGTGACCGATATCGACGTTTCGTCCGTTCCGCCCGTCGCCGCCCGCCGTCCCGTCGCCCGCTCGCACCATGGTGACACGTTCGACGATCCCTACGAGTGGTTGCGCGCGAAGGACGACGCCGAGGTCGTCGCACACCTCGAGGCCGAGAACGCCTACACGGACGCACGCACCGCGCATCTGGCATCCCTCCGCGACGAGATCTTCGGCGAGATCAAGGGGCGCACGCTCGAGACCGACCTGTCCGTCCCCGTGCGTCGGGGCGAGTGGTGGTACTACGGGCGCACCGTGGCCGGCGCCCAGTACGGCATCCAGTGCCGCGCTCCCCTGAGCTCGCCCGACGACTGGACCCCGCCCGCTCTCTCGCCCGACGAGCCCGTGCCCGGCGAGCAGGTGCTGTTCGACGGCAACGTCGAGGCCGAAGGCACCGACTTCTTCTCGCTCGGCAGCTTCGAGATCTCGAACGACGGGACGCGCATGCTGTACGGCATCGACGTCGCCGGCGACGAGCGGTACACCGTGCGGGTGCGTGATCTGACGACGGGCGAGACGCTCCCCGACGAGATCCCCGGCACCTTCTCGGGAGCGACGTTCTCGCCCGACGGACGTTTCATCGTCTACACCACCGTCGACGATGCGTGGCGGCCCGACACCGTCTGGCTGCACGAGATCGGTACGGCGGTGGATGCCGACGAGAAGCTGTTCCACGAGCCCGACGAGCGGTACTGGGTCGGTGCCGACTTCACCCGCAGCGACCGGTACCTCGTCATCGGCGTCGGGTCGTCCATCACGTCGGAGGACCGCCTGATCGACGCCGACGACCTGCGCGGCGAGGCGCGCATCGTCTGGCCGCGGCGCGAAGGCGTCGAGTACTCCGTCGATCACGCGGTCGTCGATGGCGAGGACGTGCTGTACATCCTCCACAACGACGACGCGCTCGATTTCGAGCTCGTCCGGGTCTCGGCATCCGATCCCGAAGGCTCGCGCGAGATCGTGGTTCCGCATCGCGGGGGCCAGCGCCTGCTCGGCGTCGACACCTTCCGTGACTGGGGCATCATCGCGTACCGGCGCGACGGGCTCGCCCGCCTCGCGATGCTCTCGTACGCCGACGGAGCGGTCGACGAGATCACGTTCGACGAGCCGCTCTACAGCGTCGGGACCGGGGGCAACCCCGAGTGGGCGCCGCCCGTCCTTCGGGTGGGCTACGGCTCGTTCGTCACCCCCGGGACGGTGTACGACTACGTCATCGAGACCGGCGAGCTGCTCCTGCGGAAGCGTCAGCCGGTCCTCGGCGACTTCGACCCGGCGGACTACGGCCAGGCGCGTGTCTGGGCCCCCGCCGAGGACGGCACGCAGGTGCCCGTGTCGCTCGTCTGGAAGCGCTCGTTCGGCGAGCCCGGCTCCTCGCCGCGGCCGGTGCACCTCTACGGGTACGGCTCGTACGAGCACTCGATCGAGCCGGGGTTCTCGGTGCCGCGTCTGTCGCTCCTCGACCGCGGCGTGATCTTCGCCGTCGCGCACGTGCGCGGCGGGGGCGAGATGGGTCGCCAGTGGTACGAGGACGGCAAGCTCCTCGCCAAGCGCAACACGTTCACCGACTTCGTCGCCGCGGGGCGCCACCTGGTGGCCGAGGGGTACACGACCCCCGACCGCATCGTCGCCGAGGGCGGCAGCGCCGGCGGGCTGCTCATGGGCGCCGTGGCGAACCTCGCGCCCGAGCTGTTCGCCGGGATCCTCGCGGACGTGCCGTTCGTCGACGCGCTGACCACGATCCTCGACCCCTCCCTGCCGCTGACGGTGATCGAGTGGGACGAGTGGGGCGACCCGCTGCACAACGCCGACGTGTACGCGTACATGAAGTCGTACTCGCCGTACGAGAACGTGCGCTCGGGGGTGGAGTACCCGCGGATCCTCGCGGTCACGTCGTTGAACGACACCCGCGTGCTCTATGTCGAGCCGGCCAAGTGGGTGCAGCGCCTGCGCGAGGTCGGCGCCGACGCCCTGCTGAAGTGCGAGATGGTCGCCGGACACGGCGGCGTCAGCGGCCGTTACAACGCGTGGCGCGAGCGCGCGTTCGAGCTCGCGTGGCTGCTGGATGTGCTGGGGGTGGCGGAGTAGGTCGGGCCGCGGCCGCGGCCGCGGCCGCGGTCGCGGTCGTGTCGCGGTCGCGGTCGTGTCGCGGTCGCGGTCGTGTCGCGGTCGCGGTCCCGGCTGGGGACGTGATCGCGGCTGGGGCTGGCGGCTGGGGCTGCGACCGCGGCTGGCGGCCGCCATGTCCCACTTATGTCGGTGTATGTCCCAGTCATGGCCGGTTGGAGGCGCCTTAACCAGCCATAAGTGGGACGAGGTGTCACTGGCCGGGACGCCATCCTGCTCTGAGCAATGCGGCGCGCGCGAGACCGACGGCGGCGGCACCGTCACCGCGGAAGTGGTGGTTCAGGATGCGCACATGGTCCCAGCCCGCGTCCCGGATCGCCGCCCAGCGATCAGCGTCGCGAGCGAATTGCCGCGGGTCCTCGGCGTGCACCCGCCCGTCGTACTCGACGGCGACGCGCCACTTCTCGAAGGCGAGGTCGACCTCCGCGATGAAATCCCCGCGCACCGAGAAGATGTCGATGTTCACGTCCGGTTCCGGCAATCCGTGGCGCACGAGGAGCAGGCGCAGACGAGTCTCCCGAGGTGACCTCACGCCCGGGCGGGCGAGGGCGAGCGCCCGCCGCAGGACACCGCCCCTGACATCGCCCATGAGAGAGATCTCGGCATCCAGGTCCGCGACGCAGGCGATTGGCTGTCGGCCTGCCAGGAGCGCGTCGGCCCCCGCGACCAAGTCGTCGAGAGGCCACAACCGACCGCACTGTCGCCACGCGCGCACGGCGTTCTCGATCGGCATCCCCTCAGGTCCCGATTCAGTGGCCGGCTCACGAGTCTGCAATCGGTGGCCGACGACGCCCTGAGTGCGAGGCTCACGGGCGGGCCGGTGCGCCGAAACATGCAGGCGCGGCGTATAGGGCCACTCCGGCGTGCTGAGCCCCCGAAGGACGAACACCGTCTCATGGCTGAAGAACTGCCCCTCCGCGAGTCGGGGCGCGTAGGCCCGGCACCGCTCGAAGATGCTGTCGTCGTCGCCGAGCGACCGCGAGCGCACGCCGTGGAAGGGGGCGACGAGGTCGGAGGCACGGAGGCGGGTCCTGCTCGCGCCCCTTCTGAGGGCTTCCGTGACGTGGAATCGGTCGGGCAAGGACTCCGGGAGGGGGTGGCGTCGAGTCATGCTCCAGGATCCCGACCGACCGTCCGCACGGCCGAGTTCTCCACAGCCTTTGACGCCTGGCGTGCACCTGTGGAGGAGGCGCCCTATCTCCCGCCGACCAGAGAATGTCCCACTTTTTGCTGGTGAGAAGCGCACCAATCGACCACGAGTGGGACACGCACCGCCATAAGTGGGACAAGGGCGCGGGAACGCGGCAAGCGCTGGCTACGCCGACTCGCGCACGCCCCCGCGTCGCGCGAACAACCAGCGCGGTGCGCCCAGAACCAGTGCGGCGCGAGGGACTAACGCGGCGCGCCCAGAATCAGTGCGGCGCGAAGGACCAGCGCGGTGCGCCCAGAACCCGCGCCGCGCGCACGCAGCGCACACGCCGACGCCCCGCCCCGCGCGAGCGGAACGGGGCGTCGAAGCGGAATGCTCAGCCGAACAGGGCGGCGGCCTCCTCGTAGCGGTACAGCGGCACGCTGTTGAGCTCGCCGAGCGCGTCGGCGAAGGGGACGCGCACGATGTCGGTGCCGCGCATCGCGACCATCTGCCCCCAGGCTCCCTCGTGCAGGGCGTCGGCGGCGTGGAGGCCGAGGCGCGTCGCGAGGACGCGGTCGAACGCCGACGGCGAGCCGCCGCGCTGGATGTGGCCGAGGACCGTCGAGCGGGTCTCGATGCCGGTGAGGCGCTCGATCTCGGGGGCGAGGAGCTCGCCGATGCCGCCGAGGCGGGGACGGTTGAAGGCATCCAGGCCCTTGTCGCTGAAGGCCTCGTCCATGCCGGTGAGCTTGAAGCCCTCGGACACGACGACCAGAGGCGCGCGACCGCGGTCGTGGGCGCGGGTGACCTGCTCGACGATCTCATCGATCGACATCGGCACCTCGGGGATGCAGATGACGTGGGCGCCCGCGGCGATCCCGGCGTGGAGCGCGATCCAGCCGACGTGGCGCCCCATGACCTCGGCGACCATGCAGCGCTGGTGCGAGTCGCCGGTCGTGCGGAGGCGGTCCATGGCATCCGTCGCGATGTTGACGGCGGTGTCGAATCCGAACGAGTAGTCGGTGGCGCGCAGGTCGTTGTCGATCGTCTTCGGCACGCCGAGGACGTTGATGCCGTCCTTCGACAGACGGTCGGCCGCGGCGAGGGTACCCTCGCCGCCGATGGCCAGGATGCCGTCGATCCGGTGCCCGTAGAGCGTCTTCGAGATGTTCTCGGCGCCGCCGCGCACGCCCTCGTAGGGGTTGGTCCGGCTCGTGCCGAGGATGGTGCCGCCGACCTTCGACAGCCCCTTCACCTCGTGGCGCGTGAGGGGGAAGAAGTCGCCGTCGACCACGCCGCGCCATCCGTCACGGATGCCGACGAACTCGATGTCGTAGTTGGTCGTGCCCTTCAGCACGACGCCACGGATGACCGCGTTGAGACCGGGGCAGTCGCCGCCGCTGGTCAGGATGCCGATCTTCATGGGCAAAGTCCTCAAGTGCTGTGGTTCGGGTGGAGGGTCGGCGCCGTTGCCGTCTTCGACCCTATCGCCGCGGGCGGGAACGGTGCCACACGGCGAGTCCGGATGCCGACGCCGGAGCCGTCCCACCCCCGTCCGAAGGGCACGAACGAACCGTCAGGCGACGCGCCAGGCCGGGCCGTCGCACACCCACTCCTCCTCCGGCGCCGATGGTTCGACCGGGGTGAACCAGAACGTCTCGTCGGGTCCCCACCCGGCCACGGTGCTGGCACCGAGGTCACCGAGTTCGATGACCCGACCCGCCGTGGCGAGATATCCGCTCACGCTCAGGTGCACCCCCGCGGCTTCCCCCGCGACGGCCGCCCAGTCGGGTTGCACCCACATCCCTTCGCGGCCCGTCGTCCACTCCCAGACGTTGCGTCGGCTCGCGGTCAGAGGGAACGGATGCCGCCGGCACAGCGCCGCCCAGGCCTCGGGGCCGTCGATCTCGATGACCTCGCCGTCCGGTGCAGCGATGGGCTGAACGTGTGCGGACGTCCATCCCAGGGAGTCTTCGACGAGCGTGAGACCGACCGGTCCCCCGGCTGCGCGCACGCGCGTCGAGCGGGGAAGGCGGGCGGCAGGCGTCGACCACCACGAGCCGGAGCGGCGGACGTTGTCGAGCTGCTGCGCGAAGTCGACCTCTTCCGCGACCTGCTCGCTGCGCCACCGGGCGGAGATCTCATCGGGGGCCTCCGTCGACGCGGGATAGTTCTCCCAGCGGACCCTCGCCTGCGCGTTCCGCTCGACCCCGCTCTCCCACCACTCGATTCCCGGAGTGCCGGCCACCGCCGCCGCGACCCTCTCGAGCACCGGACGCAGCTCTTCGGTTCCGGCCAGCACGTCCTCACCGGAGGGCGGCTGCCAGTACGCGGCGAGGTCGACGGCGATGGACAGCGCCTCGAAGAGCAGCGCGTCCGTCAGCTCGGGCATCGCGACGCGCTCCAGCGCGGCTGCGGCTTCGGCGGGCGACACCTCGGGCTCGGTGAACGATGATGAATCGCCTCCGATGGCGAGGATGGTCCCCGGATTCTCGGCGAGCGCTCGCGCGGCCCATGACACGGCCCACGTCGCGTCCCGCACCGCCGGCCCGTCGGGGGCCAGCCGCAGGACCTCCAGACACAGACGGCGCCCACGCGGGCCCGCGAGAAGCATGTCGACGGTGAGAGGCATGCCCCGACCCTAGCGAGGGGCACCGACAGGGAGGCGGCGGGGTGTGCGGTCCCTTCGACAGGCTCAGGGACCTCCTCGACACCACCTCGGCCCCTTCGACAGGGTCAGGGACCCCGATGACACCACCCCGCCCCTTCGACAGGCTCAGGGACCTGCGCGCCACCCCCTCGCCAAGCTGAGGAAGCTACGCCGCGCCGCGGGAACACACGAACGCCCCGAGGTCGAGACCCCGGGGCGTTCGAGAGGCGACGGCTCAGGCCGCGCCGAGCGCCTGGCGCAGCAGGTGCATGAGCGCCGAGAGCTGCACCGAGTCGCTGGAGCCGGGCTCGATCGCCTGGCCGTCGAGGGCGCGGGCGGCGAGCCCCTCCTTCGAGTCGATCAGCTCGGCGATCTTCGTGTCGATCGTGTGCGCGGCGATGATGCGCCACGCGGTCACGGGCTCTTCCTGGCCGATGCGGTGCACGCGGTCGATCGCCTGCGTCTGCTCGGCGGCGGTCCACGACAGCTCCGCGAGCACGACGTTCGAGGCGGCCTGCATGTTCAGGCCGACGCCGGCGGCGGTCAGCGAACACACCGCGATCCCGACGTCGGGGTCGCTGTTGAACGCGTCGATGGCGGCCTGTCGCGCCGTGGACGTCTGCTCTCCGCGCACCGACACCGCCTTCAGACCGGATGCCTTGAAGTGGGCCTCCGCGGCATCCATCACGTCGATGTGCTTGGCGAAGAACACGACCTTGCCGACCGAGCGCTGCAGCTGCACGGCGTAATCGGCGGCGAGGTGC
Organism: Microbacterium testaceum StLB037; assembly: GCF_000202635.1. Lineage (NCBI taxonomy): Bacteria > Bacillati > Actinomycetota > Actinomycetes > Micrococcales > Microbacteriaceae > Microbacterium > Microbacterium testaceum. The sequence goes on from NC_015125.1 coordinate 363,378, forward strand.
GCCTTGGCCTGACCGATGCGGCGGACCATCGTGAAGACGTTCTCGCTGCCGGAGCCGGCGGCCTTGGACTCCTCGAGCTCGCCGTGCGCCACGAGACGCACGATGTCGTCGTCGATCTCGCCGGGCGCGAGGCCCCGGTCGCCGCGCGCCTCGAGGATGCGACGGTACTTCGCCGCGAGCCGGGCACCGAGTTCGCGCTCGGCCTGACGGATCGAGCGACCGTACTCGTCGTCGAGCTCGACGGGGAGGTCGGCGACGAGCTTGTCGGGCAGGTCGGCGGCGACGTCCTTCTTCTTGCGCCGCACGATGCCCATCGAGATGACGGCCTCGCGCGCCTCGGGGTAGAACGCCTTGTCGGCGGGGGTCAGGCCCGTGGCATCCAGTTTCTCCATCAGCTCGGGGCCGGGCTTCTCGCCGTTGGTCCAGCCGAGGAAACGCCAGATCGCGTCGAAGTCCTCGACGTCGTTGATCAGCGGGGTACCGGTGAGGGCCAGCAGGAGCGGGTCGCGCGTCTGCTGGCGGACACGGGATGCCAGGGCGAGCACGTTCTGCGAGCGCTGCGACGTGAGGTTCTTGATGAAGTGCGCCTCGTCGACCACGATGCCCTTCAGGCCGATCGACGACAGCCACGAGAGGTGACGGTCGAGGATCTCGTAGTTGACGATGAAGACGTCGGCGAAGGCGTCGATATCGGCCCCGCCTCCGGAGATGACGGTCGCGCGCCGCTGCGGCGTCCAGCGCTGCACTTCGCGTGCCCAGTTCATCTTCACGACGTTCGGCACGACGACCAGCAGCGGGTAGGCGTCGGCGACGGAGGCGGCGAGCACCGACTCGGCCGTCTTGCCGAGGCCCGGCTCGTCGGCGAGCAGGAACTCGCGGTGTCCGAGGCGCACGGCCTCGAGGAAGCGCGACTGGTGCGGCATGACCTCGAGTCCGCGCGGCGAGAGCCGGTCGAACTCGGGGACGGGCGGCAACTCCATGCTCGCGGCCGATCCGCCGGCGCCGATCTCGAACGCCTTGTAGAGCGGGCCCATGAGCTCCCAGCCGTCGAGCCGGCGGCGCGGGGCGTCGCCGGTCGAGCGCGGGGTGAGGTCGGGGGCGAGGAAGGGATTGGCCATCTGGCGCGCCTCGATGGAGGGCGGGATGACCTGCTTCTCGGCGAGGGCAGCGGGCACGACCGGAGCGATCTTGGGCGCGGTGTCGGTGATGATGAGCTCGTCGGGCGGGAGCTCCGCGCCCGACTCGAGCAACCAGTCGCGGCGCATGCGCCGCGCGACGGGCGAGGTGGCCTGGTCGACCTCGAGCAGCTGGATGAGCGACGTGTCGCGCGCGGCGGTCTTGGCGAGGATCGTCGCCACCCCGTCGAGGCGCTTCAGCAGCTCGGCCCGAGCGGCGTCGGTGATCTCGGTGTCGGCCTTCACCCGGGCGCGCTCTTCGCGCACGAGGAAGGCGATCACCTGGAACTTGACGCGGTTCGTCGGCCCGAGCTTGCCGCGCTGGGCCTTGGCCTCGACCTCGCGCACCTTGCGCGCGAGGATCGGGATGACGGGGGCTTCGTCGTCGCGTCGCGAGGACGTGGTCTTCCTGCGCCGCTGGCTCGAGCCTCGGGACGCGGTTGCCGTGGTCGGCATGCTCCTCCTGAGCGTGTCGTCCGGACACCTGTCCGGAACGTTCCGGCGCGAGGCCGGCGGATCGGTGACCCCGGAGAACATCGCGCGGCACGCCGCCTGAGCGGCGGTACCGGCGACCCGCGACGCGTCTACGCCGGAACGGCTCGCGAGACAGCGGGTGACGGGGTCGACACCATTCTAGCGTCCGTAGCGGCGGATCGCGTGTGCTGTGCACAACTCGGCGCCGCGCGGTCGCCGGTCGCGCGGTCCAGGCCGCATTTTCGGGGCGCGTCGGGGCGTTCGGGGCGGGTGACACCCCGCCCCGAACGTCGGAACGCGCCCCGCACCGACGGGCGACCCGCCGCGGCGGCGTCGTCAGGCCGCGCGGCGTCAGGCCGCGCGGCGCAGCCGCAGGCTGTTCAGCACCACGAACACGCTCGAGAACGCCATCGCCGCCCCCGCGATCATGGGGTTCAACAGGCCCAGGGCGGCGAGCGGGAGCGCCGCGACGTTGTACGCGAACGCCCAGAAGAGGTTGCCGCGGATGATGCGCATCGTCCGGCGACTCAGGGCGACCGCGGTGACGATCCCGCGCGGGTCGTCGCGCATCAGAGCGATGTCGCTCGCGTGGAGTGCGGCATCCGTCCCTCCGCCCATGGCGATCCCGAGATCCGCGGATGCCAGAGCGGCGGCGTCGTTGACCCCGTCACCGACCATGGCGACCGTGCGCCCCTCGGCACGCAGCGCCGCGATCTCGTCGACCTTCCCCTCCGGGAGGACTCCCGCGCGCACGCGCTCGATGCCCAGCTCGGCGGCCACGGCCCGGGCGATCCGCGGGTTGTCGCCGGTCAGCAGCACGGGCTCCAGCCTCATCCCGCGCAGGCGGGCGACGGCCTCAGCGCTCTCGGGCCGCACGGTGTCGGCGATCTCGATCACGGCGCGGGCGCGCATCGCACCCTCCGCGTCCGCCCAGCCCACGACCACGACCGTGCCGCGTTCTTCGCCCTGTTCGACCGCGGTGGCGAGGGCGGGCGTGAGCGCGGCCCCGCGCTCGACGATCCACGCGGGACGCCCCGCGAGGATGCGCACGCCGTCGACGGTGCCGATCACCCCTCGCCCCGCGATCGCCTCGAGATCGGCGGCGGTCGGCCCCTCCCCCGCCGCCGCGACGATCGCCGCGGCGACCGAGTGCTCCGAACCGCGTTCGACGGCGGCCGCTCGGGCGAGCACGTCCGCGGCATCCTCCCCCTCGACGGGGACCACATTCGCGACGCTCATGCGTCCGCTCGTGAGGGTGCCCGTCTTGTCGAGCACGATCGTGTCGATCCTCTCGGCGGACTCGAGAGCCTCCGGCCCGGTCACGAGCACCCCCAGCTGGGCACCGCGACCGGTTCCGACGAGGATCGCGATGGGGGTGGCGAGCCCGAGCGCGCACGGGCACGCGATGATCAGGACGGCCACCGCAGCCGTGAAACCGGCCGCGAGCGGTTGCCCGGCGACGATCCACGCCACGAGGGTCAGCGCGGCGAGCACGATGACGACGGGCACGAAGACGCCCGAGATGCGGTCGGCGAGACGCTGCACGCGGCTCTTGCCGAGCTGCGCGTCCTCGACGAGCCGCGCGATGCGGGCGAGTCGGGTCTCTTCGCCGACGCCGGTGGCTCGCACCGCGAGTCGACCTCCCGCCGCGATCGTCCCGCCGGTGACCTCGGACCCCGCGGCCACCTCGACCGGGACCGACTCCCCCGTGAGCATGCTCTCGTCGACCGACGCGTGACCGTCCACGACCACGCCGTCGGTGGCGACGACGCTGCCCGGGCGGACGACGAACACGTCCCCCACCGTCAGCTCGTCGACGGGGATGCGGCGCCCGTCCGCCAGCTCGGCCTCGCGCGCGCCGAGATCGAGCAGGGCGCGGAGCGCGGCCCCCGCGCGACGGGTCGAGCGCTGCTCGATGAAGCGACCGAGCAACAGGAGCACGGTCACGGCAGCGGCGACCTCGAAGTAGACCACCGCGCTCGCGTCGTGCACGGGCCCGAAGAGCATGACCTCGTGCCGGATGCCGATGCGCCCGGCGTTTCCGAAGACCAGCGCCCACACGCTCCAGAGGTAAGCGGCGAAGGTGCCGAGCGTGATGAGCGTGTCCATCGTCGCGGCACCGTGGCGCGCGTTCCGCAGGGTGGCACGGTGGAACGGCCAGCCGCCCCACAGCACCACCGGCGTCGTCAGGGCGAGCGAGACCCACTGCCAGCCCGGGAACTGCCACGCCGGCACCATGCCGAGGGCGACGACCGGGATCGCGAGGGCGGCCGAGACGAGCAGACGGGTGCGCAGCGGCGTCGCCCCGGCCGCGTCGGCGGTGTCGTGGACGTGTCCGCCGTGGTCCTCGCCGGCGTGGTCGCCGCCGTGGTCGTGGGCGCGCTGGTCGTGCGCGCTGTCGCCGTGCGCGCCGTCGCCGTGCGCGCTGTCGCCGTGCGCGCCGCGGGCGGCCGGTTCGAGACCGTCGCCGGTGAGGGCGTCGACCGGGCCGCCCGGCGCGGGAACCTCGATCGGGGTCTCGCCCCTCGGCGGCACCGAGACCGCGTCACGCGAGACGCCCCGCGTCCGCACGGTCGCGTCGTATCCGGCTGATCGCACCGCCTCGACGAGGGCCGTGGTGTCGAGCCCGGCCGGATACTGCACCCGCGCCGTCTCCGTCGCGAGGTTCACCGCCGCGCGCACGCCCTCGACGCGTCCCAGACGCTTCTCCACCCGGGCGACGCAGCTCGCGCATGTCATGCCCTCGATGTCGAGCACGGCCTCGGCGACGCCGTCGCCGGACGCCGTGGCATCCCTCGTCCCGTCCATGGTTCCTCCTCGGGTCTCCCCGTCGAGAACAGGATACCCCCTGGGGGTATTCCGAGGTCGGGACGAAAATCGAATCCCCGCGGCGCTCGCGACCCTACGCTGGATGAGTGAGCGACGCGATGACGAAGGAACAGCGGGTGGTGCTCACCGTCGCCGTGCTCGCGTCATTCGTGTCGTTCCTCGACGGCACGGTCGTCAACGTCGCCCTCCCCGCCATCGCGCGCGACCTCGGCGGGGGCCTCAGCACCCAGCAGTGGGTCGTCGACGCGTATCTCGTGACGCTCGGCGCCTTCATCCTCGTCGCGGGTTCGCTCAGCGACGTCCTCGGCCGCGTGCTGGTCCTGCGCATCGGCCTGATCGGGTTCGCGCTGACCTCCGTCGCGATCGCGGGGGCCCCGACAGCCGAGTTCCTCATCATCGCGAGAGCGCTGCAGGGCGTCGCGGGGGCCCTGCTCGTCCCGAGCTCCCTCGCGCTCATCACCTCGACGTTCCGCGGGGCCGCCCAGGCCCGTGCGATCGGGATCTGGACGGGTGCCACCACGATCGCGATGCTCGCGGGGCCGCTCGTCGGCGGTCTCTTCGTCGACACGCTGTCGTGGCGTCTGGTGTTCCTGGTGAACGTTCTGCCGATCGGGGTGACGATGTGGCTGCTCGTGCGCCTGGGCCACGCCGACCATCGCCGCCCGGGAGCCCGGGTCGACATCCTCGGCGCGGTCCTGTGCGCGGCGGGACTGGGCGGCATCGTCTTCGCGCTCATCGAACAGCCGAACCTCGGGTGGGCGTCCCCGGTGATCTGGATGCCGGGAGTGCTCGGCATCCTGTCGTTCGCCGGTTTCCTGGTACGACAGCGCCTCGCCCGGCAGCCGATGATGCCGTTGGGCCTGTTCCGCTCGCGGAACTTCTGGGCGGGCAACCTCGCGACCGTCTTCGTCTACGCGGCGCTCTCGCTGAACGGCTTCGTGGTGAGCGTCTACCTGCAGCAGGGGGCGGGATTGTCCGCGACCCTGGCAGGCCTCGCGTCGCTGCCGAGCACGATCCTCATGATCCTGCTGAGTTCGCGCATGGGAGCCCTGGCTGGAAAGTATGGCCCCCGACTGTTCATGACCCTGGGGCCGTTGGTGATGGCGGCGGGAGGGCTTCTCCTGCTGGGCGTCCGCTCCGACTTCGACTACTGGACGCAGGTCCTGCCGGGCATCGTCGTCTGGGGCCTCGGACTCACCGCGACCGTGTCCCCCCTCACCGCCGCCGTCCTCGGCGCGATCGAGAGCGAGCGCTCGGGGATCGCCTCCGCGGTCAACAACGCCGTCTCGCGCGTGGCCGGACTACTCGCGATCGCCGCGGTCTCGGCCGTGGTCGGGGGCTCGCTCGACCTGGAGGGGTTCCACCGGGCCGCGATCTTCGCCGCCGTGCTGATGCTGCTGGGGTCCACGGCGTCGTTTCTCGGCATCCGGAATCATCTGTCGCGCCGCGACTGACGCGCGCCGCCCACCCGTCTCCCCGCGCCGCGCCCCGCCCTGCTGTGACGCGCGCCGGATGCCCGCACCCTGCCGAGCCGACGACGCGAGGCACCGCACAAGACGACCGCGCGCCCCGGGTCAGCGCAGGATCGCGCGCGTGCGCTCGACGTCGTCGGCCATCTGGATGAGCAGGGCGTCGACACCGTCGAACGCGGTCATCCCGCGCACGCGCTCGACGAAGCGCACCTCGACGTGGTGCCCGTACAGATCGAGGTCGGTCTCGTCGAGCACGTACGCCTCGACCTGGCGCGCGTGCACGTCGTCGAAGGTCGGGTTCGTCCCGACGCTGATCGCGGCCGGGTAGCTGATCCGCCGCCCTCCCTCGACGTCGACGAGCCACCCGGCGTAGACGCCGTCGGCCGGCACGAAGCCCTCGAGGTCGGGCGAGAGGTTCGCGGTCGGATACCCGAGCTCGCGCCCGCGCTTGAGCCCGTGGACGACCTCGCCCCAGACCGAAGGAGCACGCCCGAGCAGGCGCGCGGCGGTGGTCACATCGCCCGCCGAGAGCGCCTCGCGGATCCACGTCGACGACACGCGTCGGTCGGCGTGCACCGCGCGGACGTCGTCGACCACGTCGACGCGGAAGCCGTGCGCGGCTCCCATGCGCGTCAACAGATCGGGGTCACCGGTGCCGCCCGCGCCGAAACGGAAATCGCGCCCCACGAGCACTGTACGGGCCTTCAGAGCATCGACGATCACGCGACGCGCGAACTCTTCGGCCGGAATCGCCGCGAGGGCTTCGTCGAACGTCAGCAGGAGAGTGGCATCCACTCCGGCCCGGTCGAGCAGATCGAGCTTCTGGTGCGGGCCGATCACGTCGGGCGGGCACCGGTCGGGACGCAGCACGCTCAACGGATTGCGGTCGAACGTCACCGCGACGACCTGCGCGCCGTCGGACGCGTCGACGCGGGCGCGATCGATCACCGCGCGGTGGCCGGTGTGCACGCCGTCGAATTTGCCGATCGCGACGACGGACGGGCCGAAGTCCGCCGGCACCTCCGCGGGGTCGCGGAAGACGATCACGACGCCGCCCGGCGGTGGCGCATCAGCCACCAGAGTCCGAGGAAGGGCAGCACGAGCGGGATGAAGAGGTAGCCGTACCCGTACACCGACCACACCGTGGGGTGCTGGAACAGCGCGGGATCGACGAGGCTCAGCGTGCCCACGACGAGCACGCCGACGAGCTCGAATCCGATCGCGACCCACGCCACGCGATACCAGGCCGGCCGCGCCGAGAAGATGAGGGCGAGGGTGGCGAGGATGTACACGACCGCGGCGAGCGCCGACAGCGAATACGCCAGCGGGGCGTCGTCGAACTCGCGCACGATCTGCACGAAGGAGCGGCCCGTGGCGGCGAGCGCCATGATGCCGTAGACGACGACGAGGACACGGCCGATGCCGGTCATCCCCCGGGTGCGGGTGGGAGTGGTGGATGCCATGACTCGACGATTCTAGTTGGCCCGCGGCGCCGCCGCCCGGCGTGGCCTCGCCCCCGGTCGGCGAGCCCGTCGGACGGTGGCTTCGACAGGCTCAGCCACCTCTGCTCCCAGGTCCCGTCGAAGGTCCCTGAGCCCGTCGAAGGTCCCTGAGCCTGTCGAAGGGACCGGACCTCACGCGCTCAGGCGAGCTGCACGGTCCAGATCACGTGCATGCGCCACACCATGACGGCGACAGCCAGCGCCGCGACCCCCATGATGACCGTGCTCCATCGGCTGCGCTCGATCAACGCCCACGCGGCACCGGCGACGGGCACCAGAGCAGCCGAGACGAGGTACGTCCAGAACTCCAACAGGCTTCCGGAGGGCGGGTTGCCCGCGAACGGCGCGATGATCGCCACGACGATCTGGACGATCAGAAGCAGCTCGATGAGCGCGAGAGAGCCGACCGTCACATCACCCGGGCGGCGGCCGATGAGACCCGCGACGATCGCCACGACCCCGGCGAGCACCGCGACACCCACCTGCGCAAGCGTGAACCACAGGATCATCGGGAGGCCTCCTCGGGCATGTTCATGACGCTCTTCAGCTGCGCGCCGCGCTTCTCGACGATGCCCACGAGCCGACCGTCGGGGTCGATCGCCGCGGCGACGGGTCCCGTCAGACGCCCTCCCCCGTCGATGCGCTTGCCGTGCCGTAGGTCTCGCGCCTCTTCCTCGCCGACGGCGATCGCCCCGACCACGACGGATGCGGCCGTCGCCGGGCTGATCAGCCGCTCCTCGGCGATGTCGTCGACGGATGCCGCGGCGGGGACGTCGAACGATCCGATCCGTGTGCGGCGGAGCGCCGTCAGGTGCCCGCCGACGCTGAGCGCGCGGCCCAGGTCGCGCGCGAGTGCGCGGATGTAGGTGCCGCTCGTGCAGTCGACGACGACGTCGAGCTCGATGACCCCGTCGCCACGACGGACGGTGAGCACGTCGAACCGCGACACCGTCACCCGCCGCGCCTTCAGCTCGACCTCCTCGCCCGCGCGGGCGAGGTCGTAGGCCCGCCGCCCGGCGACCTTGATCGCCGACACCGTGCTCGGCACCTGCTCGATCTCGCCGGTGAGGTCGGCGATGCCCGCGGCGATGGCGTCGTCCGTCACGTCCGTGGCATCCGCCCGCGACGTCTCGACCCCGTCGGCATCGTCGCTGTCGGTCGCGACGCCGAGCAGGATCGTGGCCTCGTACGTCTTGTCAGCGCCGACGATGTAGGTCAGCAGCCGCGTCGCACCCTCCACGCCGAGCACGAGGAGGCCCGTCGCCATGGGGTCGAGGGTCCCCGCGTGCCCGATCTTCCGTGTGCCGAGGGCTCGTCGCGCGCGCGACACGACGTCGTGGCTGGTGATGCCTCCCGGCTTGTCGACCAGGAGGATGCCGGGACGCACCATCAGCAGAAGTCCCCGAAGACCTGCACGGGGTGGGCCGGGTCGGAATTCTCGACGATGACCGAGGCGGTCGCTTTCGGCCGCGCGGTCGCGAGGTAGCGCTTCTCGGCATCCGGAAGCGCAGGGCGCGGCGCGCCGATCGGCGGGTTGCTCTCGAGCCACACGGAGAAGTTCCACAGGCCCCGACGCTCGGTGGTGTGCAGGAAGCGGCCGTCGACCACGAGGACGGCATCGCCCTCGCCCGCACGGAACGGCGCGACGATGCCCTCCCGCACGTCGAGCGCAGCATCGTCGACGCTCGCGCGCTCCACGAGCGTGCCGTCCTCCGCGAGCACCGCGGCGAAACCGTCGGCGAAGGCCCGCGCGCGCTCGCCATCCCGTCCGTCGACCGCGACGACCACGCGCCCGGCCCGGGCGTTCTGCCGCATCAGGTCGCGCAGGCTCCGCTGCAGAGTCTCGACGGGGTTCTCGGGCGACGACATGCCTCCAGCCTACGGTCGCCCACCGACATCGCCCTCCCGCCCCTCCCGCCCCTCCAGCCCCACCCCGCCGAGAAACGCCGATCCGCGCGAGACACGGCGCGGCTCCGCATGTCTCGCCGCGAAGGGCGTTTCTCGGCGCGCGCCGGGCCGCCTCCGGCCTCCTAGGCTGGAGGGATGCCAGGACTCGCCGCCCCGCTCATCGCGTGGTATCGCGACGCGGCGCGCGACCTCCCCTGGCGCCGCGAGGGCTTCGGCGCCTGGGGCACGCTCGTGAGCGAGTTCATGCTGCAGCAGACCCCCGTGGCGAGGGTCATCCCGCACCTCGAGGCGTGGCTCGCACGCTGGCCGACTCCGACCGACCTCGCGGCCTCGCCTCCCGCCGAGGCCGTGACGCAGTGGGCGAACCTCGGTTACCCCCGACGCGCGCTGTGGCTGCACCGCGCGGCCGTCGAGATCCGCGACCGACACGACGGCGTCGTGCCGCGCGACGTCGACGCTCTCCTGGCCCTGACCGGCATCGGCGACTACACCGCGCGCGCCGTCGCTGTCTTCGCGTACGGGGATCGGCATCCGGTCGTCGACACGAACACCCGACGGGTCCTCGCCCGCGCCGTCGAGGGGCGCGCGCAGCCGGGCCCCCCGCACCGCCGCGACCTCGAGCGGATGGATGCCGAGCTGCCCGACGACATCGCCGCGTCGGCGATCGTGAACGCCGCCGCCATGGAGCTGGGCGCGATCGTCTGCACGGCACGCTCGCCGAAGTGCGACCTCTGCCCGCTGGCCGCGCAATGCGCGTGGCGGGCGGCCGGCTACCCCGAGTCCGAGGATCTCCGGCGCCGACAGGCGAAGTACGAGGGCAGCGACCGACAGGCACGCGGTGCGGTGCTCAAGACCCTGCGCGAAGCCGCGCCCGCCCCGGTGCCGCTGTTCGCGATCGTGCCGGACTGGCCGGACGCCCGCCAACGCGATCGTGCGATCGACTCGCTCGTGGCGGACGGACTGGTCGAGATCGAGGACGATCTCCTCCATCTCCCCCGCTGACGACTCCCCGCCTCAGGACGCCGGGGCGCTCGCGCCCACCGGCCGACGATCGGGACCCAGCTCCGCCGCAAGGCGCGCGGGACGGAACTGCCCGAGCAGAACGAGAACGGCGATCACGACGGCGAAGACGCCCCACATGACCGCCCCGAGAGGCGAGATGACCGTCAACGGGGGCGTCGGTGCCCCGGCGGCGACGAAGAGCGCGACCATTCCCGCCGAGGCGTTGAACGCTCCGTGCGCGAACACGGCGGGCCACACAGAGGCGGTGCGCAGGCGGGTCCATCCGAGCAGGATGCCGAACAGCACGCACCCGACGATCATCAGCAGCACGCCGAGGGCGTTCGGCTCCGCGAAGTTGTAGCCCAGCAGGATGAGCGGCGCGTGCCAGAGGCCCCAGAACGCCCCGGAGATGAGCAGGGCGGGCCAGGTTCCGAGCGGCCGGAGGGCGGGCAGCAGCCAGCCGCGCCAGCCGAGCTCCTCACCGAAGGCCAGGGGCGCGTTGAACAACGCCCCGAGCGGAATGGTCGCGAGCTGCACGACCACCAGCACCCCCATCGGAGGAAGAGGCGTTCCGGCCGGGACGGCGCTCTGGAGGGTCTGGGCGAAGCCCGAGAAGCCGACGAGGTCCAGAGTCAGGATGCCGGTGACCGACATCACGAAAAGCCCGAGCGCCACCAGGACGGGAGCGGCGAAGATCACGGCGACGCACGTCCAGATCGTCCGTGCCGCGGGGCGCAGCGGCCACATCCCGAGTTCGCGGAGGACGACGCGCGCCCCTCGTCGCCCCCGCGTGCGACGCTGCACGAGGAGCGCCGCCACGGTCGCCAGGGCCGGCGTGAACATCATCCCCGCGGCGACCACCCCGAAGAAGGGGTCGGCGAGCCCCCGTCCGCCCAGCCAGAGGGGAAGGGCGATCAGCCAGGACAGCGCCAGCGACGTCACCGCGAAGACGGTGAGGGCCGGCCAATCAGGTCGATTCTGTACGTGCATGCATCGAACCTAGAACCGGGGAGGAACGGGCACCTCCCCCGCGAGACGGACCTTCGCGCCGGACAGACGGAACGGCCGGATGCCAGCCCCTCGGGGTGGCATCCGGCCGCGTGATCCGCGGGCTCAGGCCCGCTTGTCGTCTTCCGCGTCGTCGTCTTCGGCGTCGTCGTCTTCCGCGTCGTCGTCTTCGGCGTCGTCCTCGCGCGGCTTGACGTAGGGGTCAGCCTCTCCGGCGTAGGTGGCGGACGCGGCGAGACCGGCGACCGACTCGTCCCGTTCGCGCGCCTCGCGCAGCAGAGCCGAGATGTGGTCGGCGTTCTCGGGGATCGCGTCGAGGATGAACTCGAGGGTCGGGGTGAGTCGCGTGTTGAGGTTCTTCCCCACCTCGCTGCGCAGCATGCCCGTCGCCGACTTCAGCGCCGCCGCGGTGTCGTTGCGGTGCGCCTCGTCGCCCATGACGGTGTAGAACACCGACGCGTGCTGAAGGTCGCCCGTGACGCGCACGTCGGTGATGGTCACGAAGCCGAGCCGCGGGTCGCGCAGCCCCTTCTCGAGCCGCTCAGCGAGCACCACGCGAATCCGGTCCGCCACGCGGGCCTGTCGTTCCCCTGCCACTGCCTTCTCCTTCTCTCATACAGCCACGAGTGATCGCGGCAGGTGGGCGTCCGGCTACGGACGCCGCCCCCAGCGTAGGGCGGAGGGGGTGTGTGTCTCCACGAGCATCGGGGTAGGGGCCCCGCTCTGCTCGGGGAGATGCACACCCCCGCAGGCCGAAGCGGGAGCCGCGCCCGAAGACGCGACCCCCGCCCAGTGAATCAGCCTCGCGGCTTCTCGACCATTTCGGTGGTCTCGATCTCGTCACCGATCTGGATGTCGTTGAACTTGCCGAGACCGATACCGGCCTCGAAGTCCGTACGCACCTCGGTGACGTCGTCCTTGAAGCGACGCAGCGACTCGATGGCCAGGCCGTCGGCCAGCACGACACCGTCGCGGATGACGCGAGCCTTGGCGTTGCGCGTGATCGTTCCCGACCGCACGATGACACCGGCGATGTTGCCGAACTTCGAGGAGCGGAACACCTCGCGGATCTCGGCGACACCCGACTGCACCTCTTCGAACTCCGGCTTGAGCAGGCCCTTGAGCGACTGCTCGACGTCGTCGATCGCGTTGTAGATGACGGAGTAGAACCGCACGTCGACACCCTCGCGGGCGGCGCGCTCACGGGCCTTTGTGTCGGGGCGGACGTTGAAGCCGATCACGATCGCGTTGTCGATCGTGGCCAGGTTGATGTCCGACTCGGTGATCGCACCCACACCGCGGTGGATGATGCGCAGCTGGACGCTGTCGTCGACCTCGATCTTGAGCAGCGACTCCTCGAGCGCCTCGACGGCACCGGAGACGTCACCCTTGATGATGAGGTTGAGCGACTCGACCTTGCCCTCTTCGAGAGCGCGGGTGAAGTCCTCGAGCGAGATGCGCTTGCGAGCCTTGGCCAGCTGGGCGTTGCGCTCGGCGGCTTCGCGCTTCTCGGCGATCTGACGCGCGGTGCGGTCTTCCTCGGTGACGATGAAGACGTCGCCGGCGCGCGGGACCGAGTTCAAACCCTGCACCGACACGGGACGCGACGGGTAGGCCTCTTCGACCGCTTCGCCGTTCTCGTCCATCATCGCGCGGACGCGGCCGTAGGCCGTTCCTGCGACGATCGCGTCGCCGACGCGGAGGGTTCCGGACTGGATGAGCACCGTGGCGACCGAACCGCGACCCTTGTCGAGCTTCGCTTCGATCGCGACACCGCGGGCCGCCTTGTTCGGGTTGGCCGTGAGGTCGAGACCGGCGTCGGCGGTGAGCAGGACCGCATCCAGGAGGGCCTGGATGTTGAGGTTCTGTCGCGCCGAGACGTCGACGAACATGACGTCTCCGCCGTACTCCTCGGCGACCAGACCGTACTCGGTGAGCTGCTGGCGCACCTTGGCGGGGTTGGCATCGGGCTTGTCGACCTTGTTGACCGCGACCACGATCGGCACGTTCGCCGCCTGGGCGTGGTTCAGCGCCTCGACCGTCTGGGGCATGATGCCGTCGTCGGCCGCGACCACGAGGATCGCGATGTCGGTCACCTGCGCACCACGGGCACGCATGGCGGTGAACGCCTCGTGACCCGGGGTGTCGATGAAGGTGATCGCGCGCTCGATGCCCTCGTGCTCGGTCCAGATCTGGTACGCACCGATGTGCTGCGTGATGCCGCCGGCCTCGCCCGCGACCACGTTGGTCTGGCGGATGGCGTCGAGCAGTCGCGTCTTACCGTGGTCGACGTGGCCCATGACGGTGACCACGGGAGGACGGATCTCGAGATCGTCCTCGCTCTCGGCCTCGAGCTCGGCATCGAGGTCGAGACCGAAGCCCTCGAGGAGCTCCTTGTCTTCGTCCTCGGGCGAGACCATCTGGATCTTGTAGCCGAGCTCGGCACCGAGGACCTCGAAGGTGGCCTCGTCGAGCGACTCGGTCGCGGTGGCCATCTCGCCCAGGTTGAACAGGATGGTCACGAGCGTGCCGGGCTGCACGGTGTACCCGCGCAAGGCCTCGAGCTTGTCCGCGAAGTCCGCGATGGACGCACCGCGGCGCAGGCGGATGATCTCGCCGTTACCCTTCGAGACGTTGACGCCGCCGACGACCGGCGCCGACCGCATCTCGAACTCCTGCCGCTTCGCCCGACGCGACTTACGCTGCTTGGACTTGCCGCCGCCCTTACCGAAGGCACCCGCGGTTCCACCGCCGGGACCACGGCCACGGCCACCGCCGCCACCGGGACGACCGGCGAAACCACCGGCCGGAGCACCGCCACCGGGGCGCTGGAAGCCGCCACCGGCGCCGCCGGGACGACCGGGACCGCCGGGACGCTGCTGGAACGGAGCGCCGGGACGACCGCCGCCACCGGGCCGACCGGCACCACCGGGGCGCGGGGCACCGGGACGCGGGGCGCCGGGGCGCGGAGCCTGCGGACGCGGGATGTTGCCGGGCGTCGGGCGCTGACCCATGCCCTGCGCCGACGCGAACGGGTTGTTACCCGGACGCGGACCGGCGGGACGCTGGCCCATGCCCTGCGACGAGGCGAAGGGGTTGTTGCCCGGACGCGCGCCACCCGGACGCGGGGGCGAGCTGGGGCCGGGCTTCGGAGCCGTGGAGCCGGGGCTCGGCGGGGACGACGGGGTCGCCGACGGCGTGGTCGGCTTCGCCGCCGGAGCCGAAGGCTCGGGAGCGGATGCCGCGGGCGCCGCCTCCGCGGCAGCGGGGGCTGCCGGGGCAGCGGGCTTCGCGGGTCCGGGCGTGGGACCCGACGGACGCGCGCCGGGGGTCGCCGCGGGACGCGAGGGACCGGGGCGGGCGCCGGAGCCGGGGCGCGCCGCGGGAGCGGCGGGCTTGGCATCCGAGGATCCGGAAGAGCCCTCGGCCGCGAGGGCGGCGCGGAGCTTACGAGCCACGGGGGGCTCGATGGTGGATGAGGGGCTCTTGACGAACTCGCCGAGCTCCTTCAGCTTCGCAAGCGCGACCTTGCTGTCGACGCCGAGCTCGGAAGCGATCTCGTGCACGCGTGGTTTTGCCACAATTCTCCTGTCTGAGGGTCTACCCCGGACAGGGCAGACCGTTAGTTGCGGACGGGTCTCATTTCGAGCCGTTCACTTCGTGTCCATAGCCGTTCAGCCTTTTCGCTGGAGGGTTGATTCGAAGGTCTGCGTGTCAAGCGGGCCTGACACACGCAATGCTCGTACGAAGGCGCGACGCGTGAGTGCTTTCGTCACGCACGCGTCCGTCTCGTGCACCCACGCTCCCCGCCCGGGCAGGACCGCTCTCTCGTCTCTGACGAGGACCGACCCGTCCGCGACCACACGCAGAAGCGAAGATCGGGGGGCGCGTGCGCGGCATCCGACGCACGTTCGTACGGGATCCATCCTACACCTCGCGCCTACCGGGACGACGGACGCTCAGTTGTCTTCGAGGATGCTGTCGGGCTGGATGTCGATCTTCGCGCCGGTGAGCTTCGCGGCGAGGCGGGCGTTCTGCCCCTCCTTGCCGATCGCGAGCGACAGCTGGTAATCGGGCACCAGGGCGCGGACGGCCTTGGTCGAAGCGTCCAGGACGAACGACGAGGTCACCTTGGCCGGCGAGAGGGCGTTCGCGACGAAACGCGGCAGCTCGGCGTCGTAGTCGATGATGTCGATCTTCTCGCCCGCGAGCTCCTCGGTGACCGCGCGCACGCGGCGTCCGAGCTCGCCGATGCAGGCGCCCTTCGCGTTGACCGTCGGGTCGTTCGCCTTCACGGCGATCTTCGAGCGGTGGCCTGCCTCGCGGGCCAGCGACACGATCTCGACGAGACCCGCGGCGATCTCGGGCACCTCGAGGGCGAACAGCTTGCGGACGAGACCGGGGTGCGTGCGGGACACCGTGATCTGGGGCCCCTTGTTGCCCTTTGACACGCTCGTGACGTAGACCCGCAGACGGGACCCGTGCGCGTACGTCTCACCGGGAACCTGCTCCTCGGGAGGGAGGATCGCCTCGACCGTGCCGAGGTCGACGTGCACCATGCGGGGGTTCGGCCCCTGCTGCACGACGCCGGCGACGATGTCGCCTTCTTTGCCGCGGAACTCCCCGAGCACCGCGTCATCCGCGATGTCGCGCAGACGCTGGCTGATGACCTGCTTCGCGGCGAACGCGGCGATGCGGCCGAAGTCGTCGGGGGCCTGTTCCTCTTCGCCGATGACGGCGCCCTCTTCGTCGGTCACGGGCGTGAAGATGCCCACGTGACCGGTCTTGCGGTCGAGCTCGGCCCGAGCACCCGCGGGGATCTCGCCGCTGGGCGAGATGTGCTTCGCGTAGGCGGTGAGGATCGCCTGCTCGATGATGCGCGCGAGTTCGTCGAAGGGGATCTCCTTCTCGCGTTCGATCGTCTTCAAAAGTGCGAGATCGATGTCCACAAGGCCCTCCGTTGTTCAGCTTTCGTCGGCACGACCGGCGCCGACAACCCCCCTACGATACCCGGGATGCCGTGCACCTCGCGACCCGAGGAGTGCTCAGGATGTCATCGCACAGGGGTTTCAGAGGAGCTCGAGCGGATTCGCCGCGAGCTTGGCCACCACTCCCCCGTCGACCAACCGGCGAGCCGCCGTGTCCGGCTTGCGCGCGGCCTGGTCCTGGACGCACGCCCCGAACTCTGCGGCGAGCGCCCCGCGCGGGTGGGCCGCGAGAACCTCGGCTACGAAGGCGACGGAGAGGTCGTCGGGGCGTGCTCCCGAGATGTCGAGCGCGGTCGCGGTCTCGAGGAGGTAGCCCTCGGCATCCATCGACGGATTCACGCTCGGCCAGTTGTGGCGCACGACGACCTCGAGGACGCGCTGTCGCCGCTCGGGCGGCCAGCCGGCTCCGGCGGTGAGGGCGACGCCGACGTGACCTCCCGCGTGCTCGTACGAGATCGTGTGGTTGTCGAACTCCGTGACCGTGCCGATGTCGTGCAGCACCGCGGCGACGTACAACAGCTCGTGATCGATCCCGGCGATGCCGTCGACACGGGCGAAGGCCTCGGCCCACAGCCATGATCGCAGCGCGTGGGCGGTGATCGCGGGTGACTGGTACTGCTTCGCGAGGGCGAGGGCACCGCGAGCGGCGAGCGTGTCGGGCACGGGGATGTCGGCGATCTGCACGGGGCCTCCGGGTTCGGGTGGACCCCCACTCTGCCGCGCCCGCGTGCCCACCGGCAGGTGGACGGCGGTCACGGATCGGCGGCTTCCTGCCAGAGAACAGGATGCCGCTCGCCGGAACCGGCATCCGGGACCGGCATCCGGAATCGCTCAGCTGATCGGCGTGGCGTGCCAGATGCGGTCGAGGTAGTCGCGCATGGCGCGGTCGGAGGAGAAGTACCCGCTGCGCGCGACGTTGAGGATGGCCGAGCGCACCCACCCGTCCTGGTCCGCGTACGCGGCGTCGACGCGATCCTGCGCGTCGAGGTACGACCGGAAGTCGGCGAGCGCCATGAACCGGTCGTCGTACAGGAGGTTGGACACGAGCGGCTCGAACACCGACCGGTCGCCGTCCGAGAAGGCGCCCGAGGCGATGAGGTCGATCGCGCGCTGGAGCTCGCCGTCCTCCTGGTAGAAGTCGGCGGGCCGGTAGCCCTCGGCCCACAGGGCCTCGACCTCGGGCTCGCTCATGCCGAAGAGGAAGAAGTTGTCGTCACCGACGAGCTTGCGGATCTCGACGTTCGCGCCGTCGTCGGTGCCGATGGTGAGGGCACCGTTGAGGGCCAGCTTCATGTTGCCCGTGCCCGAGGCCTCCTTGCCGGCGAGCGAGATCTGCTCCGACAGGTCGGCGGCGGGGATGATGCTCTCGGCGAGGGTGACGTTGTAATTCGCCGGGTAGAGCACCTTGAGCTTGCCCTTGACGCGTTCGTCGGCGCTCACGACCTCGCCCACGGCGTTGATGAGGTGGATGATGCGCTTGGCCATGCCGTACCCGGGGGCGGCCTTCGCCCCGAAGAGGAAGGTGCGCGGCTGCACGGCATCCACGTCGAGGCGCCCCGAGACGATCCCCTCGTAGGTGCTGACGATGTGCAGCACCTTGAGCGTCTGCCGCTTGTACTCGTGCAGGCGCTTGATCATGACGTCGAGCATGTGACCGTCGTCGAGCGGGGCCTCCCCGCGCGCCTCGAGCACGTGGCTCAGACGGCGCTTGTTCGACGCCTTGACCGCGGCGAAGCGCTCCCGGAAGTCGGCGTCGTCGGCCAAGGCCTCCAACCCCCGCAGGCGCTCGAGGTCGACGGTCCACCCGGCGCCGAGCGCCTCGGTGATGAGCGCCGACAGCTCGGGATTGGCCAGGCGAAGGAATCGGCGCGGCGTGACGCCGTTGGTGACGTTGGTGAACTTGTCGGGCCACATCGCGGCGAAGTCTTTGAGGACGTTGTCGCGCAGCAGCTGCGAGTGCAGCTCGGCGACGCCGTTGACCTTGGAACCGGCGACCGTGGCGAGGTAGGCCATGCGGACGGAGCGGTACGGGTGCTCGCCGATGATCGACATGTTGCGGATGAGCATCTCGTCGTCGCCGAAGCGCTCGCGCACCTCGAGGAGGAACTCGTCGTTGATGCGGTAGATGATCTCGAGGTGGCGCGGCAGGAGGCGGCCGAGCAGGTCGACCGGCCACACCTCGAGCGCCTCGGGGAGGAGCGTGTGGCACGTGTACGCGAAGCACTTCTGCGTGATGGCCCACGCGGCATCCCATTCGAGCTTCTTCTCGTCGACGAGCACGCGCATGAGCTCGGGCACCCCGATGACGGGGTGCGTGTCGTTGAGCTGGAAGATCACGCGTTCGGGGAGGTTCTCGAGGGCGAAGTCGTCGGGCAGGACGTTCTCGATGAAGTCGGCGATGGATGCCGCGACGAAGAAGTACTGCTGCTGCAGGCGCAATTCCTTGCCCTGAGGCGTGGAGTCCTCGGGGTACAGCACCTTCGAGATGTTCTCGGCGAAGGTCTGCGCGCGCACCGACTCGACGTAGTCACCCGAGTTGAAGGTGTGCAGGTCGAAGGCATTGGTCGCGACCGCGCGCCACAGGCGCAGGGTGTTCACGCGGCCGTTGTGGTAGCCCGGGACCATCATGTTGTAGGGCACAGCCAGGACGTTCCACTCGGGCACCCAGCGCGTGCGCTCGACGCCCTCGTCGTCGTAGGTCTCGGTGTGACCCGAGAACGAGATGGTCTGCGCGGCCTCGGGGTGCGCGAAGTCCCACGGCGACCCCATGCGCAGCCAGGCGTCGGGCTGCTCGATCTGTTGTCCGTCGGCGAAGGCCTGGCGGAAGATGCCGTACTCGTAGCGGATGCCGTACCCGATGGTGGGGACGCTCATCGTCGCGAGCGAGTCGATGAAGCACGCGGCGAGGCGCCCCAGACCGCCGTTGCCGAGGCCGGGCTCGATCTCGACCTGGCGCAGGTCTTCGATGTCGATGCCGCACTGCGCGAGCGCCTCGGTGGCGATGTCGGTCAGGCGCGCGGCGAGGAGGTTGTTGTCGAGCTGACGCCCCAGCAGATACTCGGCCGAGAGGTAGCAGACGGTCTTCGCCTGCTGCGTCTTCTGATTCGCGCGGTCGTCGAACCAGCGCGCCATCAGGTAGTCGCGCACGGTGTAGGCGAGGGCCAGGTACTGGTCGTTGACGTCGGAGGTCGACAGCGTCACGCCCTGGTCGAAGTTCAGGTTCTGCAGGAACTGCTTCGTGAAGCCGTCGACCGAGGCCGCCGGAGCGACGACGGGCGCGATGGCCAGCGGGTGAGTCGGGCGGAGCTCTGAGCTTTTGTCGGGCACCTAACGACCGTAATCAGTCCCGCACCACCCTGCCAAGACGGCAATGGCCCCGACACATGATCTTCACCCGGACGCCGTATTGCGGGTCAGCGCAGACCGCACCCGTCGACGACCTGCGGTTTGCGCTCGATGAGGTTCTCGGTCCAGTCGAACAGCACGGGCAGGAAGCGCGACTTCGGCAGGATCGGACGCAGGTGGTCGTACCCGGCGTAGCTGGCCCAGCGAACCGGCTGGCCCTCGGCGCAGAGCTTGTCGATGTAGTCCCGCTGCAGCTTCGGCGGGATGACCTCGTCGTCCGCACCCCACGCCACGAGCATCGGGGTGCCGAGCGGCTCGATCATGGCGTTCTCGGCGAGGCGTCGGCCGAGGGCTCCGTCGGTGAGGTCTGCGTTGTAGAGCGGACGGTCCTCCGAGACGCCGAGCGCGGTGAGCACCGAGACGACGACGCCGGGCTCGGTGGGGCACCGCTGGGTCATCTCGAGCACGATCGAGCGCGACCCCTCCGCGATGTAGTCGTCGAGGTGCACGTCGGCGTAGGTCTCGGAGTACGGAACCAGCACCCACGACGTGATGACGGAGAGCATGGCGTTCGGCGGTCCCGAGAGCAGCTCCCGCGCGAGAGCGGGCGGGTCGGCGACGGGGGCCACCACCGCAGTGCCGAGCACGTCGATCCCGGGCGCGTAGTCCTTCGCGATCGCGGTGGTCCACAGGGCCGCGTGCCCGCCCTGGGAGTGCCCCCACACCACGGTGTCGGGCGAGAGCGTCAAATCGCTGCGGAGCTCGGCCGCGGCCAGCACCGCGTCCAGCGACGAGCGGGCCTCCCCCTTGCCGATCAGGTACGGGTAGGCGCCGGGGGCGCCCTGGCCTGAGAAGTCGGAGGCGATGACCACCCACCCGGCCTTCAGCGCTTGCTCGAGGGCCGGTATCGCCCAGCGCGTGGCCGTCGAGTCGCGCAGGCTCGGGGCGCAGCCCTGCGCGACACCGGTCGTGCCGTGGTTCCAGATGATGACGGGGCGTGGGCCGGGCGGCGGATCCTTGGGCGTGATGACCATGGCGCTCGCCACGGCGGGGCGGCTCACGGCATCCCGTGTCGTGTACAGGATCCGCGTGACGTCACCGTTCTGCGGGGCACGCCAGGGAGAGGCGGCGGAACGGATCAACCGTCCGTGACCGCCCGGCACCTCGGCGGGCGGGTTGTAGAACGCGTCCACGACGGGCGCCCCCTCGTGGAGCCAGTCGTTCACCCACCACCCGCCCGCGGCGGTGGCGACCAGCACGAGGGAAAGGGCGTAGCGTCCGGCCGCGGTCCATCGGGCGCGGCGCCGCCGACGACGGACCGCGCGCTCGGGATCGAACGGTGTGGCGCGAGGACGACGACGGATGCCGCCCACCCCGCGCGCGAAGACACCGACGCCGAACACGATCGTGCGGACACCGAACACGACGGCGAGCACGAGGACCGTGACATCGGGCCAGGTGAACGACAGTACGCCGAAGGCGATCTGCGCGACGCCCCACGCGAGCGAGAGCACGCGCGCGCTCACGGCACCGCCGGTCACGGCGCGTCCGACCGAGGCGAGACCGCCGATCACGAGCAGGACGGCGAGGACGGACGGAAGGAGCTCGAGACTGCGTCCGAGCCACACCAGCACGGCGATCCCCGCGACGATCCAGGCGATCGCGACAGCCCGCGCCCACCACCGCGTGGAACGGCCGAAGAGCTCGAACACGCCCATGACCACGGCACTGGCTCCGACGTACACGCCGAGGAGCACGATCGAGGTGAGTGGGCGCGAGACGATCAGTGCCCCGAGCAGCACCACCACGGCGCCGACGATGAGCAGCACCCGCGGCGGCGCGTTGCGCGTGAGCGCGGGAAGGGCGTTCCACCGGCGCACGAGCGGTCGGCGGGATGCGGGCATCAGGCCATGATAAACAGCGCCTCGGACGCCGCGCGCAACCGGCTGTCCTTCCGTCGCGGAAGCGCATACGGTTCCGGGATGCCGTCTTCCGCCCGCTCCGCCGCTCGCGAGGCCGAGGCGAACCCCGCGTTCCGCGTCGCCGCCCGAGCGGGCTACGTGGCTAACGGCATCCTGCATCTTCTCGTCGGTGGCCTCGTGCTGGCCGTCGGCTTCGGTGCCGCGGAGGACTCGGATCAGACGGGCGCGTTCCGGGCCGTCGCAGCCCTTCCGCTCGGGGCCGTCGCCCTCTGGGCCCTCGCCGCGGGGCTGGTCGCCCTGGGCGGTTGGCAC
This sequence comes from Microbacterium testaceum StLB037, assembly GCF_000202635.1. NCBI lineage: Bacteria > Bacillati > Actinomycetota > Actinomycetes > Micrococcales > Microbacteriaceae > Microbacterium > Microbacterium testaceum. The sequence goes on from NC_015125.1 coordinate 385,315, forward strand.
GTGCTGCAGGCCGTCGCCCCGCGGGGGCTGCCGGGTCGGAAACGGGTCGCGCGCATCGCCGCGGAGGCGCCGCAGGGCATCGTGTTCGTGGTCATCGGGGTGATCTCGGCGGCGGTCGCCCTCGGGGCGCGGCCACGCGCGGAGCAGACGACGGAAGACGTCAGTCAGAGCGTCCTCAGCCTCCCGATCGGTGGATTCGTGCTCGGGACGGCGGGGCTGGTCGTCGCCGCGGTGGGCGTCGGCTTCGTCTGGATGGGCGTCCGGCGTTCGTTCCACAGCAAGGTGCGTATCCCCGACGGTGCGGCGGGACACGCGCTGAGCGCCCTGGGCGCCGTGGGATTCGTCGCGAAGGGGATCGCTCTCGGGGTGGTCGGTGTGCTGGTGGTGGTCGCCGCGATCCGCGTGGAACCCGACACCGCGGGAGGCCTCGACGGGGCCGTGTCGGCGCTCATGGCGCTGCCGGCGGGTCCGCTGCTCGCCGCCCTCGTGGGTCTGGGCTTCCTCGCCTACGGGGTCTTCACGATCTTCCGTGCCCGTTACGCGCGCCTCGACGCCTGACCGGATTCAGTCGAGCGAGGGGTCCCGTCCCGTGCGCTCGCCCGTCTCGAGGGTCGCGATGGCGGCGTGATCGTCGGCGTCGAGGGCGAAGTCGAAGACGTCGCCGTTCTCGCGGATGCGGTCGAGTGACACCGACTTCGGGAACACCACGAGGTCGCGATCGAGGTGCCAGCGCACCACGACCTGTGCCGGCGTCTTTCCGTACTTCTCGGCGATCCGGGCGAGCGCGGGCTCGTCGAGCAGGCCACCACGGGCGAGCGGCGCCCACGATTGGGTCACGACGCCGTTCTCGGCATCCCAGTCCACCAGCTCGTTCTGGGGGAACCGGGGGTGCAGCTCGACCTGATTCACCGCCGGGAGCACGCCCGTCTCGTCGCGCAGGCGCTCGAGATGCGGGATCGCGAAGTTGCTCACGCCGATCGAGGTCGCCCGGCCCTCCTTCTGCAGCCGGATGAGCGCGCGCCAGGTGTCGACGTAGCGATCGGCGCTGGGGATGGGCCAGTGGATGAGGTAGAGGTCGACCCGGTCGAGACCGAGCCTCGCGGCACTGGCGTCGAAGGCCCGCAGGGTCTCGTCGAAACCCTGGTCGTCGTTCCACACCTTGGTCGTGACGAAGACCTCGTCGCGGTCCAGGCCCGAGGCGCGCAGGCCCTGGCCGACCTCCGTCTCGTTGCCGTACAGGGCGGCCGTGTCCACGTGACGGTAGCCCGCGGCGAGCGCGCCCTCGACCAGATCGGCGGTGACGTCGGCGGGCACCTTGTACGTGCCGATGCCGAGCTGCGGGATCGTGGAGCCGTCGGACAGCGACAGGCGGGGGGCCGAGATCATGGCATCCACGCTACCCGCGACCGCATGCGCGAACGACGAAACGGCATCCTTCCACCGGGGCAGAGGGATGCCGTCTCGACAGGGTCAGCGCGCCAGCGCCGCCAGGGCGTCGGCGACGGGGAGCGTCTCGCGCTCGCCCGTGCGGCGGTCCCACAGCTCGACCTGGCCCTCGGCGGCGCCGCGGCCCACGATGAGGATGCGCGGGATGCCGACCAGCTCGGCGTCGCCGAACTTCACGCCCGGCGAGACCTTGGGGCGGTCGTCGTAGAGCACGTCGAGACCGGCGGCCTCGAGGTCGGCCGACACCTGCTCGGCCAGCTCGAACGCGGCCGCGTCGCGACCGGTGGCGACGACGTGCACGTCGAACGGGGCGACCGACGCGGGCCAGATCAGGCCCTTCTCGTCGTTGTTGAGCTCGGCGATGATGGCGAGGATGCGGGTGACGCCGATGCCGTAGGAGCCCATGGTGACGGTGGCGAGCTTGCCGTTCTCGTCGAGGACCTTGAGGCCGAGGGCCTCTGCGTACTTGCGGCCGAGCTGGAAGACGTGACCGATCTCCATGCCGCGCGCGAGCTCCACCGGGCCCGAGCCGTCGGGGGCGGGGTCGCCGGCGCGCACGGTCGAGACCTCGACGAAGCCGTCGCCGACGAAGTCGCGGCCGGCGACGAGCGAGTGCACGTGCTTCTGGTCGATGTTCGCGCCGGTGATCCACGCGGTGCCGTCGACCACGCGCGGGTCGAGGTAGTAGCGGATCTTCGTCGCCGACTCCTCGCCCAGGACGGGGCCCGTGGGCGACCAGGGGCCGATGTAGCCCTTGACCAGCAGCGGGTTCTTCGCGAAGTCCTCTTCGGTGGCGGCTTCGACCTCGGCGGGGGCGAAGGCGACCTCGACGCGCTTGTCGTCCACGTCGCGGTCACCCGGCAGGCCCACGACGACCAGCTCTCGCGTGCCGTCGAGGTGCGTGAGGGCGAGGACGACGTTCTTCAGCGTGTGCGCGGCCGTCCACGCGGTGGCCTCGGCCGTGGCGGGACCGGCGATGCCAGGGGCGGGAGCGTCGAGGTGCGCGTTCGCGTGATCGACGAGGGTCGCGATCGTGGGCGTGTTCGGGGAGTCGAAGATCACGGCATCCGGCTGCCCCTCGATCGGCAGCGCCTCGGGCACGACGGTCGTGAACGCCTCGACGTTCGCCGCGTAGCCGCCGGCGGAGCGCACGAAGGTGTCCTCGCCGATGGGGGTCGGGTGCAGGAACTCCTCCGACTTCGACCCGCCCATCGCGCCCGCGTCGGCGGCGACGATCACGTACTCGAGACCCAGGCGCGTGAAGATGCGCTCGTAGGCGTCGCGCTGTGCCTGGTAGGACGCGTTCAGACCGGCATCCGTCGCGTCGAACGAGTACGCGTCCTTCATCGTGAATTCGCGGCCGCGCAGGAGCCCGGCGCGGGGACGCGCCTCGTCGCGGTACTTGTCCTGGATCTGGTAGATCGTGAGCGGAAGGTCTTTGTACGACGAGTACAGATCTTTCACCAGCAGGGTGAACATCTCTTCGTGCGTGGGCGCGAGCAGGTAGTCGGCGCCCTTGCGGTCCTGCAGGCGGAACAGCGCGTCGCCGTACTCCTCCCACCGGCCCGTGACCTCGTAGGGCTCGCGCGGGAGCAGCGCCGGGAAGTGCACCTCGAACGCTCCGGCGTTCGCCATCTCCTCGCGCACGACCGTCTCGATTTTGGCCTTGACCTTCAGCCCCAGCGGGAGCCAGGCGAAGATGCCCGGCGCGTTACGGCGGATGTATCCGGCCCGCACGAGCAGACGGTGGCTGGCCACCTCGGCATCGGAGGGGTCTTCGCGGAGCGTGCGGAGGAAGAAGTTCGACAGACGGGTGACCACGATCATCGAGTCTACGGCGCGCCGGTGTGGGGGATGGATGCCGGAGACCTCGCCGTCGCGTCCGGCGGCGAGGTCTCCACTCGTCACAGGAGAGGCAGGATGCGCTCGGCCACGAACGTCGCGCGCTGAAGGTCGGTCTCCAGTGACGACATCCCCGCGCCCACGTAGACCTGCAGCGCGTTGACACCGTCACTCGCGATCAGGGCGTACCCGCCTCCTCCATCCACGCCGTCGGACGCGGCAACCCAGTACGCCTCCCGAGCCCCGGCGACGTCGATCTGCTCGCCGCCCGCAGCGATCACGGATGGGACCGCAACCGCCCCGCCGGCCACGGGGAATGCGGACGCCGTCCAGCCCTCGTATCCCTGACGGAAGGCGAGACTGCAGCCGTCGGGGAAGGACGAGAAGGTCGGAGGCTCCACGGTGACCGAGTCGTACCCGATGTCGGTTGGATCGATGACACTCTCCACGGCGGAGCAGTCGAGTGCGCCCCACCACGCCCCTGTCGGCGTGGCGGGAATGCCCGGCGCATACGCACCGACCCGAGACAGAACCTCGGCCAAGACGTCGCTCGATCGCGACTCGAGGTTGTCGGGCGAACCTGACATCCGCACCCACACGCGCGTGCCATCCACGGTGCCCACCCGGGTGCACTCGTCTCCCACGCCCGATGTGCACCCCTCCTGACCGAAGAGTTCCGGCTCCGTCGGTTCCTGATCGATCGGGAAGACCGCTACGCGAACGATCGCCGCGAGAAACTCGTCCGCCGACACCCACCAGCAGGTGAGACCGCCTCGAACCGTCCCGCGTCCGTCGTCCCATTTCACCCCGGCGGCCGCCATCGGATGACCCGTCGCGTCCGCCAACGCCTGCTCATCGACGACGTTTGCGCACGATCCATCGAAGGGCGGCGATCCGAGACTCGCGACCGAGGTCGTCGGCGTGGGCGTAGAGGTAGTGATCGGTGCGGGTGTCGGCACCGTCGTCGCGGTGGCCGTCGGTGACGGGGTGTTCGCGATCTGCGGCGCGGACAGGGTCGACGTCGCCACCACACCGCCAGCGAGCGCCACCACCAGCACCGCCGCGACCGATCCCGCGATCCACGCATTCCGATGCGCGCCCGCGGGCGCAATACCCCGCGCCCCACCCACGATCCGCGATCGCATGACCGCACGCTCCTCGGGCGTCAACTCGTCGTTCATGCCCGCGCTCCTTCCTGCCCGAGCTCGCCACGCAGCTTCGTCTTCGCGCGCGCCAAACGCGACTTCACCGTTCCCACCGGAATACCCAACACCTGAGCAACCTCACGCTCCGCATACCCCTCGAGCACCGACAGCACCACCACCGCCTGCTCCCGCTCCGGCAAACGCCGAAGCGCCGCCATCACATCGCTGTCGTCGTGATCGTGCGGAGCCGCCACCGACACCGGAGCCCGATCCAGCAACGCCCGGTACCGCCGACCCGACCGCTCCAGATTCCGTGCACAATGCGCCACCGTGTTCAGCAGCCACGGCAACGGCGACCCCTCCACCAACCGCACCGACGCCCGCTTCCGCCACAACTCGAAGAACGCCACCGTCACGGCATCCTTCGCATCCTCCCGATGCGTCAACAACCGCGACGCATGACGGAACAACCGCCCGTCATACCGATCGAACAATGCCGCCAAAGCCAGCTCATCGCCCCCGAGAACCCGAGCCCACAGCCCGGCGTCGTCCTCGCTCCCCATGTCCGCCCCCGAGACCACTCTTCGTTCCTCTTCCGTTTCTTCGCCGTGTCCGAGCGGAGCCCGTTGCCGATCGACCTCGCTCACCGCACGGACTCCAGCACAGCCGCAGCGATTTTGTCGGCATCCGTCCCCGACGGCGACCCCGTGAAGCGTCTGACGAGAAGGCGGTTGTCGCCGACGACGGCCACGAGATCCGTCAAGTACCCACGGCTGGGGTCCGCGTGCACCCACGCCCGGTCGGCGCCCGGGACGGACGTCTCGGACGTTCCCGTGACCGCGAGTGCTGATGCCGGCGGCGCCGACGCCCCCGGCATCAGCGTCACCTCGATCATTTCCCGACTGCCGTCCGCCGGTTCCCGGAACAGGCAGGTCGAGACGCCCGCGGAGCTCATCAGCAGGCTCTCCACCGGACGAGTCGGAGTGGGGTACGCGCCCGGCGCGATCTGCATCTCGAGGGAGAGGCCGGTAATCCCTTCCATTCGGCCTTTGAGGGCGACACAGTCGGAGAGCACCCAGCCATCGGCGTGAACCGACCCGAACGACGCCACGGGTGACGCGTGCGGCTTGGCGGCCACACGCGAAATCACGCGATCGAGCCGAGCGGATGCCGCGGACACCTCGTCCTGGGTGAAACCGGCTTCGTAGTTGCCGGCAGTGGCGGAGACCAGCACACCGACCCAGAGGTCCCCCACGACCCGGCCGGTCGCACATCCGCGGTCCACCGAGCACGTCACGGACGCCATCGATGCCTGCAGGTCGGTGGCGACCGCCGACGGTGCGGCGACGACGACCGAGATCGAGTCCTGATTGCCGATCCAGATGCAGGAGAGTCCCCCCAGCAGAGCCAGGGAATCCTCCACATTCGTTCCGAGTCCGGGCTCCGTATAGAGCCTGCCGGGGCCACCGACGAGCAGCTCGGAGAGATCCGTGTCGGTGAGCATCTGGCCGCAGTCGCCATTGAACGCGACAACGGGGGTGCTCGGCGCCGGCGCCAGGGTCGGCGTGAACGTCGGTGTGGGCGTGGGCGTGGGCGTGAGCGTCGGCGTGGGGACGACCGGCGCGACCGTCGCCGTGGGGCTCGGGCTCGGGGTGTTCGCGATCTGCGGCGCCGACAGCGTCGACGTCGTCGCAACCCCGCCTGCGATCGCCACCACCAGCACCGCGGCGATCGCTCCGGCGATCACCGCGCCCCGATGAGCGCCGACAGGCTTGATGTCGCGTGCACCGCCGAGAATGCGAGAGCGCATCGCCGCGCGCTCGTCCGGGGTCAACTGATCGTTCATGCCCGCACCCCTTCCAGGGACGAAAGTTCTCCACGCAGGCGCGCTTTCGCCCGCGCCAGCCGCGACTTCACCGTTCCCGCCGGGATCCCCAGCGCCTGCGCGACCTCACGCTCGGAGTACCCCTCCAACACCGCGAGAACCATCACCGCCTGCTCCCGCTCCGGCAAACGCCGAAGCGCCGCCATCACATCGCTGTCGTCGTGATCGTGCGAAGCCGCCACCGACACTGGAGCCCGATCCAACAACGCCCGATACCGCCGACCCGACCGCTCCAGATTCCGCGCACAATGCGCCACCGTGTTCAGCAGCCACGGCAACGGCGACCCCTCCACCAACCGCACCGACGCCCGCTTCCGCCACAACTCGAAGAACGCCACCGTCACGGCATCCTTCGCATCCTCCCGATGCGTCAACAACCGCGACGCATGACGGAACAACCGCCCGTCATACCGATCGAACAAAGCCGCCAAAGCCAGCTCATCGCCCCCGAGAACCCGAGCCCACAGCCCGGCATCGTCATCTTCCACACCCCGTAGTGTCCGCCACCGCGCAAGAAGTTCCCGCAATCGACGTCGATTCGGTCACGAGTCGATAACGCCTTTCGGCACACGCGAGCGGGCCGGTCTGCCCCTAGGGTGAGGGCGTGCACCCCCGATGGATCGCCGTGATCGCGAGCAGCGTCGCGCTCGTGCTCGGCGTGGTCTTCTGGGGGACGACCGGCCTCGTCGTGTGGTCGATCACCCAGAGCCAGGCGGCGGCGGAGTTGGGCACCGGCCTTCCCCCTCTCGACGACCCCATCCGGGAGACGGACGACGACTTCCGCATCACCGAGGTCTACGAGGTGGGGGCCGACGGCATCCTGTCTCCCTCGCCGAGTGCCGAGGCAGCCGCGGTCTGGGCCGAGATCGAGCGCGTCTTCACCCCGCGCGTCGCCGCCACGCGAATCAGTCAGCTGAAGGTGGGCGACGACCCCTCCAGCGACACCCTGGCGTGGGTGTCGCGCGAGGACACCCCCGAGTACTGGACGTTCGCGGCCAACGTCGCCTACGCCGACGACGAAGAGCTCTGGTTGGGCACGCTCGTGCACGAGTACGCGCATGTCCTGAGCCTCGGACCGGATTCGGTCGACTCCTACACCGACACCTGCGACACGATCTGGACCGGTCAGGGCTGCCTGCTCCCGGAGACGGCGCTGCTCGCCTTCTCCGACCGGTTCTGGGAGGCCTACTCGGACGCGCCCGAGGCCGACAACGTGGATGTCGACGTCGCCGACGCGTTCTACGCCGCGCACGAGGACGATTTCGTCGATGCGTACGCCGCGACCAACGTCGCCGAGGACTTCGCCGAGAGCTTCATGGCCTACGTGATGGAGGACGAGCCGACCGACGGCGGGGTCGTGGCCGACAAGCTCCGCTTCTTCCGCGACTACCCGCCCTACGTGCTCATCCGCGAGCGCCTCCGCGCCGAGTTCGACCTGGGCTGACCCGCCCGCGCCTGAACGAGCGACCCGCGCATAGCCTGGAGTGATGGAAACCGTCCTCCTCACCGGGTTCGAGCCGTTCGCGGGAGACGCCACGAATCCGTCTGGCGATGCCGTCCGCGCCGTCGAGGAGCGCTGGACCGGCACCGAACGGCTGATCGTCGAGGTGCTGCCCGTCGCGTTCGACGCGGCGGCGACACGACTCCGGCAGCTGCTCGACGAGCACCGCCCCGACATCGTGATCGCCACCGGACTGGCGGGCGGACGCGCCCAGGTCACTCCCGAGCGGGTCGCGATCAATCTCGCCGACGCGCGGATCCCCGACAACGACGGCGCGCAGCCCGTCGACCGCCCGGTGGTCGAGGGCGGCCCGGCTGCCTACTTCGCGACCCTCCCCGTCAAGGCGATCGCGGCGGCGTTGACCCGCGAGGGCATCCCGGCAGCGGTCTCGCACTCGGCGGGGACGTTCGTCTGCAACCACGTCATGTACACGGCCCTGGATGCCGCCGCGCCCGGCGTACGGGCCGGCTTCGTGCACGTGCCGTCCGCGCGGGAGCACGCCCCCGAGGGCGCGGCATCCCTCCCCCTCGACGACATCGTCCGCGCCGTCGAGCTGACGGTGCGCACCGCGCTCGACGTGCGCGAGGACGTCGCCGCCCCGGGCGGCACCCTGCACTGACGGCGCGGCCTCAGCCCGCGCGCCGCCCGAGGTGCAGAATCGTCCGCACGAGGAGCCCCGCCACCAGCGCCCAGAAGGCCGCGCTGACGCCGGCGATGGCGATTCCGGATGCCGCGATGAGGAACGTCACCACGGCCGGGGTCCGCTCCCCCGGGTCGTCGATCGCCTGCTGCACGGCCGAGCCGAACGCCGCGAACAGCGCGACCCCCGCGACCGCCGGGATGACTCCAGCCGGGGCGAGCAGCACGATCGCCGCGAACGCCGCCGACAGTGCCCCGAGCACGAGGTAGGTGCTCCCGGCCGAGACGCCCGCCACCCACCGCCGCTTCGGGTCGGGGTGCGAGTCGGGACCCGCCGCGATGGCCGCGCTGATCGCACCGAGGTTGACCGCGTGCCCCCCGCCGGTGGCGGCCAGCATCGAGCCCGCGCCCGTCACGAGCATCGCCGGGCGCCACGGGATCGTGTAGCCGAGGCTGCGCATGACGGCGACCCCCGGTACATTCTGCGACGCCATCGTCACCACGAACAGGGGCAGGGCGATCCCGACCACCGAGCCCACGGTGAGCGTGGGAGCGGTGAAGGCGAGCTGCGGCACGAGGCTCGCGGCATCCAGGTCTGCCCCGGTGCGCCCCAGCGAGACGGCGACCACGACGATGGCCGCGACGAACGCGAGGGGCACGGCCCAGCGCGGCAGAAGACGGGATGCCACGAGCCACACGATCAGCACCGGCGCCACGCCCCACGGGTCGGCGACGAGCCCGAGGAACGGCTGGACGCAGAGGGGAAACAGGACGCCCGCGAGCATCGCCTGCGCGATCGACGGCGGGATCCGCGCGATGAGCGCGCCGAGCGGCGGGAACAGTGCGGTGCACAGGATCAGCGCGCCCGAGACGAGGAAGCCGCCCACCACCGCGGGCCACCCTCCCTCGACGGCACCGGTGGCCGCGAGCAGTGCGACACCGGGGGTCGACCAGGCGATGGTGATCGGCATCCGGTATCGCCAGGCGAGGAAGATGCACCCGATCCCGACCATCAGCGTGATCGCGAGCAGGCCGCTCGCCGCCTGCTCGGGCGTCGCCCCCACCGAGCGAAGACCCGTGAGGACGACGGCGAACGTGCTGGTGAAACCGACGAGAGCGGTGACGACCCCGGCGATGAGCGGGCGGGCGAGGGAGGCGTGCGAAGTCTCGGTCATGAGACTCCCGACGCTATCGGAACGACAGCGATCCCATCGTTCTCGCGCGGACCACGCGATGCCCCGATCAGGCCGTGATGACCTGCGCCGTGCCGGGAGCCGCGTCCGGACCCATCTCGTCGGCGAGGCGGTTCGCCTCTTCGATGAGCGTGCGCACGATCTCGGCCTCGGGAACGGTCTTGATGACCTCGCCCTTGACGAAGATCTGGCCCTTGCCGTTGCCGGAGGCAACGCCCAGGTCGGCGTCGCGCGCCTCGCCGGGGCCGTTGACGACGCAGCCCATGACGGCGACGCGCAGCGGCACGGTCATGTCCTTGAGGCCCTCGGTGACGTCGTCCGCGAGGGTATAGACGTCGACCTGGGCACGACCGCACGAGGGGCACGAGACGATCTCGAGCTTGCGCTCGCGCAGGTTCAGCGACTGCAGGATCTGGTGCCCGACCTTGACCTCTTCGGCCGGCGGCGCCGACAGCGAGACGCGGATCGTGTCGCCGATGCCCTCCGAGAGCAGGATGCCGAACGCGGTCGCGCTCTTGATCGTGCCCTGGAACGCGGGCCCGGCCTCGGTCACGCCGAGGTGCAGGGGCCAGTCGCCCCGCTCGGCGAGCAGACGATAGGCCTTCACCATGACGATCGGGTCGTTGTGCTTGACCGAGATCTTGAAGTCGTGGAAGTCGTGCTCCTCGAACAGCGAGGCCTCCCAGACCGCGCTCTCGACGAGAGCCTCGGGCGTGGCCTTGCCGTACTTCTCGAGCAGGCGGCGGTCGAGCGACCCGGCGTTGACGCCGATGCGCAGCGAAACGCCGGCGTCTTTCGCGGCCTTGGCGATCGCGCCGACCTGGTCGTCGAACTTGCGGATGTTGCCCGGGTTCACGCGCACCGCACCGCACCCGGCGTCGATCGCCTGGAAGACGTACTTCGGCTGGAAGTGGATGTCGGCGATGACCGGGATCTGGCTCTTCTTCGCGATGATGTGGAGCACGTCCGCATCGTCCTGCGAGGGAACAGCAACGCGCACGATCTCGCAACCGGATGCCGTGAGCTCGGCGATCTGCTGGAGCGTCGCGTTGATGTTGGTCGTCGGGGTCGTCGTCATCGACTGGACGCTCACCGGGGCGTCACCGCCGACGAGGACCTTGCCGACCTTGATCTGACGGGTCTTGCGACGAGGCGCGAGGACCTCCGGCACGCGGGGCATCCCGATGTTCACTGCAGGCACGTCCACAGCCTACGCTTCCGTACCCTGACAGGGGCTGATGGTGCCCTGTGGTAGGTTCGGCGCCATGCGCGCGTACACATCCTGGTGGCCCACCGTCTAGGCGGTGCGCACGCATGCAACAGACCGCCCTCCCCCTGGGGAATCCGGGCGGTCTTCGTGTTTTCGGCGGCCGCTTTGGACCCTCGCTCATAGACGAAAGACACCTCGATGACCGGGCCCGACCCCTCCACCCTCATCCCCGACCTCCTCGCCGGTTCCGCCCCGTTCGCGCTGATCGCGCGCGACGGCAGGACCGTCGAGGTCCTCACCGGTGACGTCGTCGACGTCGATCTCCTCAGCGACATCCCCCTGACGGATGCCACGGGCACCGCGCGCGAAGTCCTCGCGCTCGTGCCGTTCCGACAGGTGCGTGAGCGCGGCTTCGTCTGTCACGACGACGGGGCACCGCTGCGCTGCCTCGTGGTGGACGAGCGTGTCTCTCTCGATCGCGCGGAGACCGTGGCCTCCCTCCCCTCCTCCCCGGTGCCGCTCGCGGACGCGGGCTTCGACATCGCCGACGAGGAGTACGCGGACATCGTGCGCCGGGTGATCGCCGACGAGATCGGCCGGGGCGAGGGCGCGAACTTCGTCATCCGCCGCGACTTCGTCGCCGGGGTCGACGTCGATCCGCGCGTCGCCGCGCTGACGTGGTTCCGCGCGCTGCTCGAGCACGAGAAGGGCGCCTACTGGACGTTCGCGGTCGTGACCGAGGGCCACATCGCGGTCGGCGCGAGCCCCGAGGCGCACGTGAGCGCCCAGAACGGCATCGTGACGATGAACCCCATCTCGGGCACCTTCCGTCACCCGGCCGGCGGGGCGACCGCCGAGACGCTCGCCGAGTTCCTGCGCTCGACCAAAGAGACCGAGGAGCTCTTCATGGTCGTCGACGAGGAGCTGAAGATGATGAGCGCCGTCTGCAGCGACGGCGGACGCATCACCGGCCCGCACCTCAAGGTGATGTCGCGCCTGACCCACACCGAGTACATGCTGCGCGGGCGCAGCGACCTCGACCCGCGCGACATCCTGCGCGAGACGATGTTCGCCCCCACCGTCACCGGCTCCCCCATGCAGAACGCCTGCACGGTCATCGCCCGGCACGAGACGACGCCGCGCGGCTACTACTCCGGCGTCGCCGCGCTGTTCACCCCGAACGGTGCGACCGAAGGCCCCACGCACGACCTCGACGCGCCGATCCTCATCCGCACGGCGTACCTCGTCGACGGACGCCTGCGCGTTCCCGTCGGTGCCACGCTCGTGCGCCACTCCGACCCGGACGGCGAAGTCGGCGAGACCCACGGCAAGGCCGCGGGCGTCCTCGGGGCGATCGGAGCGATCCCCCGCGACGTCCCGGCGGCTCCCCCGGCAGCCGACCCGGACGCACCGACCGACCCCCGTCGCCCGCTGGACGAGGATCCCGCGATCGCCGAGCTCCTGGCATCCCGGAACGATCGTCTCGCGCCGTTCTGGATGAATCCGCAGGACCCCGACGGCTCGGGCCCCTTCGCCGGGCGCACGGCGCTCGTCGTGGATGCCGAGGACCGCTTCACCACGATGCTCGCCCACCAATTGCGCCACCTCGGCCTCGACACCCGCATCGTGCACTGGTCCGAGGTCTCGGACGCCGAGCTGGACGCCGCCGACCTCGTCGTCTCGGGTCCCGGCCCCGGCGACCCGCGCGACGAGAGCCCGCGCATGGAGGCGATGCGCCACGTCGTCGGTCGCCGTCGTGTGGCGGGCGCACCGCTGCTGGCCGTGTGCCTGAGCCACCAGATCCTCGCCGACGCGCTCGGGATCGACCTGCAGCCCCTCGCCCAGCCGCACCAGGGCCTGCAGAAGACCGTCGACGTGTTCGGCGAGCCCGCTTCGATCGGCTTCTACAACACGTTCACGGCCCGCGTACACCCCGGCGACCGACGCGGCATCACGTCCGGCGGGGGCGATGTCGTCACCCACGTCGACATCGATGTCGCGGCCGACCCCGCGACCGGCGACGTCTATGCCCTACGCGGCCCGGGCTACGCGAGCGTGCAGGGCCACCTCGAGTCGATCCTGTCGCGCGACGGCATGCGGACGCTGGAGCGGCTGATCTCGCACGTGCTCTGACGCACGGTCCCTTCGACGGGCTCAGGGACCACCCCGGGGTGGCTGAGCCCGTCGAAGCCCCCTCGCCCCGCGCCCCAGGGGGCTGAGCCCGTCGAAGCCTCCGCATGCCTGCGGCCCAGGCGGCTGAGCCTGTCGAAGCCTCCGAAACCCGGCTAGAGCAGCTTCACCGGATTGAAGATGTCGGCGAGGAACAGCACGCCGCCCATGCCCACCAGCAGGATCACGACGACGAACGTCACGGGTACCAGGCGCGTGGCATCCACGGGCTTCGCGATCCGACCGCGCGCCCGAGCGATCAGCTTCTTCAGCCCGTCCCAGAGCGCCACGACCACGTGACCCCCGTCGAGCGGGAGCAGCGGAATGAGGTTGAAGGCGAAGAGGGCGATGTTGAGGCCGCCGAGCAGCAGGATCATCTGCTGCACGCGATCGAGGATGGGGGTGTCCACCGCGGCGATCTCCCCCGCCATCCGCCCGGCGCCGACGACGCTCATGGGGCTGTCGGCGTCGCGCGGCTGACCCGTGAGGGTGTCGACCGCGACGCCGTAGATACGCACCGGCAGCTGCACCATGATCTGCGCGACGTGCTCGATGTACTGGCCCGTCGCGTCGACCCCCGTCCAGATCGGCTGCGGCTCGTACGCGATCTGCGGGCTGAGACCCGCAAACCCGATGGTCTCGTACTCACGGGCGCCCGAGGCATCCGTCATCGGCTGGCCCTGGGCATCGGTCACCGCCCGATCCGTCGACTGCGGGGTGAACTGTATGGTCTGCTCCGCGCCATCTCGCTCGATGACCATCGAAAGGGGCTTGCCGGGAGACGCCTGGATGATCGCCGCCGCTTCGGTGAAGGTCGACACCGGCGTGCCGTCGATCGAGATCATCTTGTCGCCGGGCTGCATCCCCGCGGCCTTGGCGGGCGCGACCGGGTCGGAGGGCGCGCAGTCCTGGCGTTGCTGGCTGGCGGGGATCACGCACTCCGAGACCGAAGCGACGGTGGTCGTCCCCTGCTGGATGCCGATACCGCTCAGCGCGATCGTGAACAGCACCACCGCGAGGACGAGGTTCATCGCGGGCCCGCCGAGCATGATGATGATGCGCTTCCACACGGGGAGCCGGTAGAACGCGCGGTCGTCGCCCCCGATGAGCGTCTCGGCGTTGGCATCCCGGGCGTCCTGCACCATCGTGGCGAAGAAGCGCGAGCGTCGCTTCGACGGCTCCTCCCCCTCGGGCGCGGGCGGGTACATGCCCGCCATCGAGATGAAGCCGCCGAGGGGCAGGGCCTTGAACCCGTACTCGGTCTCACCGATCCGACGCGACCACAGCGTCGGTCCGAAGCCGATCATGTACTGCCCGACGCGCACGCCGAAGATCTTGGCGGGGAGCAGGTGGCCCATCTCGTGCAGCGCGATCGAGATGGCGAGGCCCACCACGAGCACGAGCACACCGATGAGGAAGGCGATCGCAGTCACCCGCCGACGATACCGCCGCCGCCCTTTGAAGCGCCCGTGCGGCGGCGATGCCCTGTCTGTGCGACACCGGATGAGACAATGGACAGGATGCCGACCGACGCCACCCCGAACCTCCCGCCCGTGCTCCGGCCCGAGCGTCCGCCCCAGCGCGACCTCGCCGAGCTCGCCCGCCGATTCGGCGTCCGCAGCGTCGGGGAGGTCGAGGGCACGACCCTCACGGGCATCACGCTCGCGACCGCCGACCTCCGCGCGGGAGAGGCTTTCGTCGCGATCCGCGGCGTGAACCGACACGGGGCGGAGTTCGCCGCGACGGCCGCCGAACGCGGGGCCGTCGCCGTCATCACCGACGCCGAGGGCGCCGAGATCGCGGCATCCACGGGTCTTCCGATCGTGATCGTGGAGGATCCGCGCGCGCTTCTGGGCGACCTGTCCGCGTGGGTGTACGGCACCGGCCCGGACGACGACATCCCTCAGCTGCTGGCCACGACCGGCACGAACGGCAAGACGAGCGTGTCGCACCTGCTCGAGGGGATCCTCGGGCAGCTGGGCGTCGTCACGGGCCTGTCGTCGACGGCGGAGCGCCACATCGCCGGAGAGGTCATCGTCTCGCGGCTCACCACCCCCGAGGCATCCGAGTTCCACGCCCTTCTCGCGCTCATGCGCGAACGCGGGGTCGAGGCCGTGGCGGTCGAGGTGAGCGCGCAGGCGCTCACCCGTCACCGCGTCGACGGTCTCGTCTTCGACGTGGCCGGCTTCACCAACCTCACCCACGACCACCTCGACGACTACGCCGACATGCGCGAGTACTTCGAGGCGAAGCTCCCCCTCTTCCGTGCCGACCGCGCGCGCCGCGGGGTCGTGTGCCTCGACTCGGCGTCGGGTGCCGAGATCGTGGCCCGCGCCGAGATCCCCGTGGTCACGATCGTCACCCCCGCGATCGCCGAGGACCCCTCCGCCGACGCCGACTGGACGGTCGACATCGTCGACGAGCGCCAGGAGGGCACCGAGTTCACCCTGCGCGCGCGCGACGGTCGGGCTCTCACCACCGTCGTCCCGGTGATCGGTCGGCACATGGCCGCCAACGCCGGCCTCGCGATCGTGATGCTGCTCGAGACCGGATACGCGTGGGAACGCCTCGTCGACGCCCTCGACGGCGGCCGCATCGACGCCTCCCTCCCGGGGCGCACGCAGCTCGTCTCCGGCCCCGAGGGCCCGGCGGTCTACGTCGACTTCGGCCACTCCCCCGACGCGTTCGAGAAGACCCTGGCCGCCGTTCGACGCGTGACCCCCGGCAAGGTCGTCATGCTCTTCGGGGCCGACGGCGACCGCGACGCCACCAAGCGCCACGACATGGGACGCACCGCCGTCCTCGGCAGCGACATCCTCGTCGTGACCGACCACCACCCCCGCCACGAGGATCCGGATGCCATCCGCGCGGTGCTCGTCGAGGGCGCACGCCGTGCACGGCCCGACGCCGAGATCCTCGAGTTCACTCCGCCCGAGCGCGCGATCCTCGAGGCCGTGAAGCTCGTCGGCGAGGGCGACGCGATCCTCTGGGCCGGGCCCGGGCACCAGGACTACCGTGACATCCGCGGGGTGCGCACGCCCTACTCCGCGCGCGAGCTGTCCCGGCGGGCGCTGCGCGCGGCGGGGTGGGCCGTGCCCGAGCCGCAGTGGCCCGTGCCGTACCCGGACGACAGCACGCCGTCGTCCGACCCCGAGCGCCCGGTGGACTTCCCCGCCTGACCGGGCGCGCGGAGCCGCTCGGGCTCAGAGGACGACGGACAGATCGATGTCCCAGGAGTCCGCTCCGGTCGGGCTCACCTGGTAGCGCATCAGGAACCCGTCGCGATGCGGACGCTGCTCAGCGGCGAGCGCCTCGACGAGCCGCGTCAGCGCCTCGGCGTACCATCCCAGGTCCTGGAGCCCGGCGGCATCCGTTCCGCGCGTCACGAAGAGCTCCGTTCGGGCGGGGAGCACCCCCGAGATGAACCCGGGGAGGTCGTCCGGGGCCGCGGCTTCCGGCACAGGCCAGCACAGGGTGACGTCGTGCGTCTCCTGATCGCGGACCCTCGTGCTGACCCAGTGCGAGTCGCTGACGTCGACGCCCGCTCGCGCGAAGGGGTCGGATGCGTCGTCGTCCCGGGCATCCTCGCTCCGGGTATCGCCCTCGCGCGTGTCGCCGTCCTCTGCCACCCCCGCGTGCGGATCCGCAGCGAGCGGGTACCCGAGGAACGCCTGCTCCGGCTCCTCCCTCCGCGCGAGGACGATCTCGCCCGCCGGGGCGTCGAACGCCTGCAGAACCGCGTCGAACGCGGCGTCGTGCCGTCGCCGTTCCCGCAGCACGCGGTCGCGCTGCTCCTCCAGGGCACCGACGTCCCCCGGCGAGCCGAGGACGCGCGCGATCAGGGGCAGGGGGACGTCCGCCTCGCGCAGGGCGAGGATCGTCAGGGCGTCGCGGATCTGGCGCGGCGCATAGAACCGGTGCCCGCTCGTTTCATCGACCCGCGCGGGTCCGAGCAGACCCTGCTCGTCGTAATGACGCAGGGCTTTGACCGTCAAGCCGGTCAGGGCTGAGAACTCTCCGATGTGCAACATGCTTCCAGCCTCGCTGCTCCCCCGGGGGGAGATGCAAGCGGTCAGCGCGCGACGATCACGGCATCCGCGGTCCGACGTGCCCAGTCCTCGGCCTCGGCGAGTGATTCTCGGGTGAGTGTTCCGGGCGCGTCGTGGCGGTCGACGACCGCCTCGACGACCTCGAGGATGCCGAGGAAGCTCAGTCGCCCCTCGTGGAACGCGTCGACGGCCTGCTCGTTCGCGGCGTTGAAGACGGCGGGGTAAGTCGCTCCCGCGCGCCCGACCTTCTTCGCGAGTGCGACGGCCCCGAAGGCCTTCTCATCGAGCGGCTCGAAGGTCCAGTGGCTCGCGGTCGTCCAGTCCAGCGGCGCGCCGACACCGGAGACACGGCGGGGCCAGTCGAGACCGAGAGAGATCGGCAGGCGCATGTCGGGCGGTGACGCCTGCGCGATCGTCGACCCGTCGATGAACTCGACCATCGAGTGCACGATCGACTGCGGGTGCACCGTGACGTCGATGCGGTCGTACGGCACGTCGAACAGCAGGTGCGCCTCGATGACCTCGAGGCCCTTGTTGACCAGCGTCGCGGAGTTCGTCGTCACGACCCGCCCCATGTCCCACGTGGGGTGCGCAAGCGCCTCGGCGGGCGTGACGCTCCGCAGCTGTTCCCGCGAGCGTCCCCGGAACGGGCCTCCGGATGCCGTGAGCACCAGCCGGCGCACTTCGTGCGCCTCTCCGGAGCGCAGCGCCTGCGCGATCGCGGAGTGCTCGGAGTCGACCGGCACGATCTGGCCGGGGGCGGCGAGCGCGGTGACGAGGTCGCCACCGACGATCAGCGACTCCTTGTTGGCCAGCGCGAGGGTCCGCCCCGTCTCGAGCGCGGCGATCGTGGGGCCGAGCCCGACCGAGCCGGTGATGCCGTTGACGACCACGTCGGCCTCGACGTCGCGGACGAGCTGTTCGGCCTCGACCGCGCCGAGGGCGACGTGCTCGACGCCGAACTCGCGCGCCTGCGCCTCGACCCCGGCACGATCGGAGCCGGCGGCGAGGCCGACGACCTCGAAGCGATCCGCGTTCGCGCGGATGACGTCGAGCGCCTGCGTGCCGATCGAGCCGGTGGAACCGAGGAGGAGGACGCGGCGCATCCCGTCAGCCTACTGAGCGGTGGGAGTCGCGTGCTGGACGCCGAGGATGTCGACGACGAAGACCAGCGTCGACCCGGCCGGGATGGAGCCCTTGGCCTGGTCGCCGTAGCCGTCGGCGGGAGGGATGACCGCGACGACCTGCGAACCGACCGTCTGTCCTTCGAGCGCCTGCTTGAAGCCCGGAACGACGTCGGTCGTCGCGAACTGCGTCGGCGCGCCCTTGTCCCAGCTCGAGTCGAACACGGTGCCGCCGTCGTAGAGGACGCCGGTGTACTGCACGATCACGGTGTCGCCGGGGTTCACGACATCGCCCGTCCCCTGGCGGAGGTTCTCGATGCGCGTCTCGGTGGGTGCCGGCGTGCTGGGTACGGTGATGGTCGGTGCGCCGTTGTCGGCGAAGGTCACGGTCGGCATTCCCTCGACGGGGGCGACCTCGGTGCCCTCGGCCCGCGTCGGCAGCTCGGAGATGGAGTCGGCCACGAGGATGTAGGCGGGCGAGCCCTCGCCCAGCGTTCCCGCGGGGAAGGTCGACACGGTGCGCGACCCGATGGGGACGCACGAGACCGCAGCTCCGAAGATCTGCTGCGCGTTGACGATCATGTCCATGCCCGAGGGGTCGCTCTTGAGCGAGTCGAGCGCGACCGCACCGGTCGAGGCGTCGATCACGGTGTAGTTCGCCTTGACGAGGTCGCCGGCCTTCACCTCGTCGCCGGTGCCCTGGATCAGGGTGCTGCGCTGGATCGCGGTCGGCGCGTATCCGTCGGGACGGGTGACCGTCACCGCCCCCTGGAAGTCGCCCGACACCTCGAGGCCGGCGGGAACATCGCCCGTGAACGGCGTCTGGCACTGCCCCGCGTCGGGGCTCGCACTGGCGTCCGGCGTCTGGCTGTCGTCGGACGAACCGGCGCACCCGGCCAGCAGCAGCACCGCGACGGCGGCGACGGACAGGGAAGCGATCGGGCGGAAGCGCACGGAGAACCTCTCGAGAGAAGACGGGGAACCCCCATCTTCGCGCATCCGTCTTAGGCGCGGCTGGGAGTCCCCATGCACGACCGGGCATGCGGCGGCGAGTAATCTCGACGGGTGAGTTCCGACGTGCCCGCCGAGACACCCGCCGCCGTCCCGCAGCAGATGGGTGCGACGTACGTCCTCGGACGCTCGCTCATCGCCCCGCTCGCCCGCGCCGTCTATCGCCCGCGCGTCGAGGGGCGAGAGAACGTGCCGCGTACCGGCCCGGTGATCTTCGCGAGCAATCATCTGTCGTTCATCGACTCCATCGCGATCCCGGTCGCGGCACCGCGCCCGGTGCACTTCATGGCGAAGTCGGCGTACTTCGAGAAGTGGGCCTCGCGGCAGTTCTTCACCGCGATCGGCGCGATCCCCGTCGAACGCGGAGCCGGGCAGAAGGCCCTCGACGCCCTCGACCAGCAGCGCGCCCTCCTCGAGGACGGCCGCGCGGTCGCCCTCTACCCGGAGGGGACGCGTTCCCTCGACGGCCGCCTCTACAAGGGCCGCACCGGCGTCGCCTTCCTCGCCCTGCAGACCGGCGCCCCGGTCGTTCCGGTGGGCCTCATCGGAACCGACAAGGTCATGCCGGTCGGGGCGAAGATCCCCACGACGAAAGAACGCATCACGGTCCGCTTCGGCGAACCCCTCGACCTCTCCCCCCACGGCCCCGCCACCTCGGGCCGGGCGCGCCGCGGAGCGACCGACGAGATCATGGCCGCCATCCACGCGCTCAGCGAGCAGGAGCTCGCGAACGCCTACAACGAGGCTCCGGCACAGAACCCCCTCGAGCGCATCAAGCAGGTCCTCCCGCACGAGCGGCTCTGAGCCTTCTCCTCCTTGACGCGGAGACGCGTGGCGAGCAGGGTCAGGAGTGACGGCCCGAACCGTCACCGCCACGACGAGGAGGCACCGTGAAGAAGTTCGTGAACGACCCGGCCGACGTGCTGGCCGAGGCCCTTCGAGGCATCCAAGCCGCTTATCCGCAGCTTCGTGTCGACGCGGAGAACCGCGTGATCCTGCGTGCGGAGCCGACCCGCGCGGGCAAGGTCGCGCTGGTGTCGGGTGGCGGCTCCGGCCACGAGCCGCTCCACGGCGGCTTCGTCGGACGCGGCATGCTCGACGCGGCCGCCGCGGGCGAGGTCTTCACCTCCCCGACGCCCGACCAGGTGCTCGCCGCGACCCAGGCGGTCGACTCGGGGGCGGGCGTCCTCCACATCGTGAAGAACTACACCGGCGACGTGCTGAACTTCGAGATGGCGGCAGAGCTCGCCGCCGCCGAGGGCGTCCAGGTCGAATCGGTCGTGGTGGCCGACGACGTCGCCGTGCAGGATTCCACGTGGACGGCGGGGCGCCGCGGCACGGGCACCACGGTGGTGCTGGAGAAGATCGTGGGCGCATCGGCCGAGGAAGGCGCCGACCTCGCGACCGTCGCCGAGCTCGCGCGTCGCGTGTCCGCGGCCGGGCGTTCGATGGGGGTCGCGCTCACGAGTTGCACCGTTCCCGCCGCGGGACGCCCCACCTTCGAGCTGCCCGACGATGAGATGGAGGTCGGTGTCGGCATCCACGGCGAGCCCGGCCGCTCGCGCGTGAAACTGGCATCCGCTCACGAGATCGCGAAGCTCATGGTCGACCCGATCGTCCACGACTTCGGCGATCCGGTGGGGCCGGCCATCGTGCTCCTGTCGGGGCTCGGCGGCACGCCGCTCATCGAGCAGTACCTGCTCTACGGCGAGATCGCTCCCCTGCTGGCCGATGCGGGCGTCGACGTGCAGCGCGTGCTCATCGGCGACTACATCACGAGCCTCGACATGGCCGGGGCATCGCTCACGGTGGTGAAGGCCGACGACGAGATGCTGCGTCTGTGGGACGCGCCGGTCGTGACCCCAGGCCTGCGGTGGGGCGCATGAGCGGCACCGTCTCGACCGGCGATCTCGTCGCCTGGATCCGCGCATTCCGCGACGCCGTGCACCAGCACAAAGACGAACTCACGCGCCTGGACTCGGAGATCGGCGACGCCGACCACGGTTCGAACATGGCGCGGGGCCTGGATGCCGTGGTCGCCAAGCTCGATTCCGCTCCGGCGAACGCCGGCGACCTGTTCAAGACCGTCGGCATGACGCTCGTCTCCTCTGTGGGCGGGGCGAGCGGTCCGCTCTACGGCACGCTCTTCCTCCGTATGGGACCCGCACTCTCGTCGGACGAGGTGGATGCCACGGCCCTGGGCGCGGCGCTCCGCGCGGGCGTGGAGGGAGTCGTCGCCCGCGGCAAGGCGGAGCTCGGCGACAAGACGATGATCGACGCCCTGTCTCCCGCGCTCGACGCATGGGACGCGGCCGTGACCGAGGGCGCCGACGCCGCCGGAGCCGCGCGGGCCGCCGCCGACGCCGCCGCCCGCGGCCGGGACGCCACCGAGCCGCTCGTCGCGCGCAAGGGTCGCGCGAGCTACCTCGGTGAGCGCAGCGCCGGCCACCTCGACCCGGGCGCCGCCTCGGCGACGCTCCTGCTCGAAGCGCTCCGCGACGCGCTGGCGGACGCCGCGTGATCGGTCTCGTCGCGGTCTCGCACTCGCGCGCCCTCGCCGACGCCGCCGTCGAGCTGGCCCTGCAGATGGGCGGTGAGAATCCGCCCACGGTGCGCGTCGCCGCCGGGGGGCCGGATGGCGACCTCGGCACGGATGCCGTCGCCATCGCCGCCGCGATCGACGAGGCCGACAGCGGCGACGGTGTGCTCGTCCTGATGGATCTCGGCTCCGCGATCCTGAGTGCGGAGACGGCGCTGGAGTTCGTCGCCGAGCCCGACCGCGTCCGGCTGAGCCCCGCGCCGTTCGTCGAGGGACTCGTCGCCGCGGTGGTCACCGCGGCCGGTGGTGCCGACCTCGCCGCGGTCGCGGCGGAGTGCGCTACGGCCGGAGACGCGAAGCGGCGGCAGCTCGGCGAGGACGACGGCGCCGGGGTCTCGGCATCCGGTACCGGGGAGGCCGCGGCCGAAGCCTCGTTCGAGGCGGTCGTCACCAATCCGTCGGGCCTGCACGCGCGACCCGCCGCCACCTTCGTCAAGACGGCGTCGCGCTACGACGCGGACGTGCGCATCGCCGACCTCGACGCGGGGTCCGAGGAGATCTCGGGTCGCAGCCTCTTGGCGCTCATGGCGCTCGGCATCCGCCAAGGCTCGCGCGTGCGCGTCAGCGCGAGTGGACCCGAGGCGCCGGCCGCGCTGACCGAGCTGCGGGCGCTGATCGAGGACGGCTTCGGCGAACGCTGACGCCCGTCAGCGCGTGACGCTCAGCAGGCGGCGGGCGAGAGCCTCTTCCACGACGAGCTCGGTGACCAGGCCGGCGGCGAGCGCGCCGCGCAGGGCGTCGAGCTTCGACAGGCTCGAGACGACGCAGAAGCGGCGCGGGATGCGCCGGACGGTGTCGAGGTCGGGACCGCTCGAGCGGGCGTTCAGCTCCGGGATGTCGCTCGACCCGTCGACGCGGTAGAACACGGTGGCGCAGTCGCCGACCACCCCCTCCCGCTCGATCACCGCCCGGTCACGGACGTCGAAGTAGTCGCTGCTGTAGACGTGGGACGGGACGTCGGCCTGCGGCGACCCCAGACCGAAGACGAAGAGCCCGACGCGATCCTGGATCTCCAGGACGGAACGCACCGAGCGCTCGCGCCACATCGCACGCTTCGTCTGCGGATCGTCGAAGAGCGCGGGAACCGGGAATTGGTGCACGGACGACGACCAGGCCGTGCCGAAACGCGACAGGATCTCCCCGGCGTACGGGATGCCACTCGTGCGCACGTTGGCGGCACCGTTCATCTGCACGATGTGGGTGTCGTGCACGTCCTTCGCCGGGACGTGTCGGGCGATCGCGGAGAGGGTCGAGCCCCAGGCGATGCCCACCGTCATGGACGATTCGACGCGCTCGGTGAGGATGCGCGCGGCGGTCAGCGCCGTCCGCTCGAGCCGGTCGGCCTCGGTGGTGCGCGCGGGCGTCGGCACGACGTGCGCCGCGATGCCGAAGCGATCGGCGATGCGCTGCGCCATTTGCCCGCGGGCGTCGTCGGGCGGACTGATGGAGATGGTCACGAGCCCCACGTCGCGCGCGTGCTGCAGCAGCCGCGACACCGAGGAGCGCGAGACGCGCATCTCGTGGGCGATGGCGTCCATCGTCAGGTCTTGCATGTAGTAGAGCTGCGCGGCGCGGAGAGCATCCCGCCCGCGGGCTTCTGCCTGGGTCACCATGGGCCCTCCCGTCCGACCTCATTGTGCACGTTTTTTCAAGGGGCTTGCAACAACGTGCAGACGGGCGCAGTCTGTCGGCGTACCAACTACGAAAGGTCGCAGTCGACATGTCGTCCCCCGCAACTTCGCTCCGCGCCGATGTCCAGGCGCTTCGTGACGCCGAAGACATCGACGTCCTCATCATCGGCGGTGGCATCAACGGCCTCGCCACCCTCCGCGATCTGTCCCTGCAGGGTGTGAGCGTCGCCCTCGTCGAGCGCGGGGACTTCGTCTCCGGCGCCTCGTCGGCGTCCAGCCACATGGTGCACGGCGGTATCCGCTACCTCGAGAACGGCGAGTTCCGCCTCGTGAAAGAAGCGGTGACCGAGCGCAACGACCTGCTCAAGACCGCTCCGCACTACGTCAAGCCGCTCGAGACCACGATCCCGATCTACAAGACGTTCTCCGGCATCCTGTCGGCTCCGTTCCGCCTTCTCGTGACCCACGGTCGCGGCAAGCCCAACGAGCGCGGCGCCCTGCTGATCAAGGTCGGCCTGATCATGTACGACACCTTCTCGCGCGACGGCGGCTCGGTTCCCCGCCACACCTTCCTCGGGAAGAAGAAGTCGCTGCAGGCTCTGCCCAAGCTCAACCCCGACCTCGCCTACACCGCGACGTACTTCGACGCGTCGATGCACGACCCCGAGCGCATCGCGCTCGACGTGCTCCACGACGGCATCGTCGCCGGCGCCGGCCGCACGCAGGCGGTCAACTACGTCTCCGCCGTCGGAGCCGACGCCAACGGCGTCCGCGTCCGCGACGAGGTCTCGGGCGAGGAGTTCTCGGTCAAGGCCAAGGTCATCTTGAACACGGCCGGCCCCTGGACCGACCTCGCCAACGCCGCGATGGGCCTCAAGACCCAGTTCATGGGCGGCACCAAGGGCTCGCACATCGTCCTCGACAACCCCGAACTGCTCGCCGCGACCGGGGGGCGCGAGATCTTCTTCGAGCACTCCGACGGCCGCATCGTGCTGATCTACCCGCTGAAGGACCGCGTGCTCGTCGGCACCACCGACATCGACGCAGACCCCGCCAAGCCGGTCGTGTGCACCGACGACGAGATCGACTACTTCTTCGACCTCGTCGGGCACGTCTTCCCGAGCATCGCGGTGGACCGCTCGCAGATCGTCTACACCTTCTCCGGCATCCGTCCCCTCCCCCGGCACGACGACACCGCCCCCGGCTTCGTCTCGCGCGACTACCGCATCGTCGAGGACGAGATCGCGGGCGTTCCCGCGATGAGCCTGGTCGGGGGAAAGTGGACGACCTTCCGCGCGCTGGCCGAGCACCTCAGCATGAAGACGCTGCAGAAGCTGCGTCGCCCGCACCGGGTGAGCACCCAGGGACTGCCCATCGGTGGAGGCGCGGGCTTCCCCGCGACGCCCGAGGCGCGCCGCCGCTGGGTGGCCGCACGCACGAATGCTCATTCTCGCGAGCTCGTCGAAGCCCTGCTCACGCGGTACGGCACGCGTGCCGACCTGCTGCTCGAGGCGCTCCCGGCCGAGCCGACGCCGATCGAGCACGCCCCCGGCTACTACGTCGAGGAACTCGAGTGGATCGCGCGCAACGAGCAGGTCGTGCACCTGATCGACGTGCTTCTGCGCCGGACGCACCTCGCCTTCGTCGGCGGCATGACCGAGCGCACGCTGGTCGAGGTCGCCGAGGCCGTCGCCGGCCCGCTCGGGTGGGACGCCGACCGTGTCCAGGAGGAGGTCGAGCGTACTCGCGAGATCCTCCTCACCGCTCACCGCGTCGATCTAGCCGAGGCCGGGGTCGCCGCAATCTGAGAGAACGTGCGGGCGCGTCACCTGTTGCGCGCCCGCACGGCGGTCATAGGTTCGGATCACCGAGCCGCAACGACGCCCGAGCCGAAGATGGACGGGCGACAACAGAAAGGTCGATGACGACATGCAAGAAGTCAATCTGGGGCTGTACTTCCTCTCGGAGGTGGTCGGCACCGCGATGCTCATCCTGCTGGGCTGTGGCGTGGTCGCCAACGTGGCCCTGGCGAAGACCAAGGGCAACGCCGGCGGCACCCTGATGGTGAACTGGGGATGGGGCCTCGCGGTCTTCGCCGGTGTCATCGTCTCCGCCTACTCCGGCGCTCAGCTGAACCCGGCCGTGTCGATCGGCCTCCTGGTCGCCGGCAAGATCGGATTCGTCCAGTTCCTCGTCGCCATCGCGGCGCAGATGGTCGGTGCGATCATCGGTGCCGTCCTCACCTGGGCGTCCTACAAGCAGCACTTCGACGAGGAACCCGACCCGGCCGCCAAGCTCGGTGTCTTCTCGACGGGCCCGGCGATCCGCTCGTACGGCTTCAACTTCCTCACCGAGGTCATCGCCACGTTCGTGCTGGTCTTCGTGATCTTCGGCTTCGCGGACTACGGTGTCGCCGACATCGGCGTCCCCGGCGGTATCGGCGGTCTGGCCGCCGTGCCCGTGGCTCTGCTCGTGGTCGGTATCGGTGCCTCCCTCGGTGGCCCGACCGGCTACGCCATCAACCCGGCCCGCGACCTCGGCCCCCGCATCGCCCACGCCATCCTCCCCATCAAGGGCAAGGGCTCGAGCGACTGGAGCTACGCCTGGGTCCCGGTGGCCGGTCCCCTCGTCGGCGGTCTGCTCGCGGGTCTTCTGGCCCCCGTGCTCCTGCACCTCGGCAAGTAACACCCTCGCGGGGGCGTCCCGCTCCACCCGGCGCGCGCCGCCCCCGCTTCCCGCTTCACCTCTACCCACTCTTCACAAGACAAAGGAGTCCATCCATGGCCGACTACGTCCTCGCCATCGACCAGGGCACGACCTCGACGCGCGCGATGATCTTCGACAAGTCCGGAGGCGTCGTCGCCGTCGGGCAGAAGGAGCACGAGCAGATCTTCCCCCGCGCGGGGTGGGTCGAGCACGACCCGCTCGAGATCTGGCGCAACACCCAGGAGGTGATCGGCCTCGCCCTGAGCCGCGCCGACATCACCCGTCACGACATCGCCGCCGTCGGCATCACCAACCAGCGCGAGACCGCCGTCGTCTGGGACAAGAACACCGGAAAGCCCGTCTACAACGCCATCGTGTGGCAGGACACGCGCACGCAGTCGATCGTCGACCGCCTCGCCGACGGCGACACCGAGCGCTACAAGAGCATCGTCGGTCTCCCGCTGGCGACGTACTTCTCCGGCACGAAGATCGTCTGGATCCTCGAGAACGTCGACGGCGCCCGCGAGAAGGCGGAAGCCGGCGACCTGATCTTCGGCACCACCGACACCTGGGTGCTGTGGAACCTCACCGGCGGCATCGACGGCGGCGTGCACGCGACCGACGTCACGAATGCCAGCCGCACGCTCTTCATGGACCTCGAGACCCTCGAGTGGCGCGACGACATCCTCGCCGACTTCGGCGTCCCGCGTTCGATGATGCCCGAGATCCGTTCGTCCTCCGAGGTCTACGGCACCGTCGAGTCGTCGTCGCTCCTGCGCGAGACCCCCGTGGCCGGCATCCTGGGCGACCAGCAGGCGGCGACCTTCGGTCAGGCCGCCTTCGACCCGGGTGAGAGCAAGAACACCTACGGCACGGGTAACTTCCTCATCTTCCAGACGGGCGAGGAGATCGTCCACTCGAAGAACGGCCTGCTGACGACCCTCGGCTACAAGCTCGGCGACCAGCCCGCCCGGTACGCGCTCGAGGGCTCGATCGCGGTGACCGGTTCGCTCATCCAGTGGCTGCGCGACCAGCTCGGCATCATCTCCTCGGCCCCCGAGGTGGAGACCCTGGCGAGCTCCGTCGACGACAACGGTGGCGTGTACTTCGTGCCGGCGTTCTCGGGCCTGTTCGCGCCCTACTGGCGTCCCGACGCCCGTGGTGCGATCGTCGGCATGACCCGGTACGTCAACAAGGGACACATCGCCCGCGCTGCTCTCGAGGCGACCGCCTTCCAGACCCGCGAGGTGCTCGACGCGGTCAACGCCGACTCGGGCGTCGACCTCACCGAGCTCAAGGTCGACGGCGGCATGACCGCCAACGACGCTCTGATGCAGTTCCAGGCCGACATCCTCGGCGTCCCAGTGGTGCGCCCGGTCGTCGCCGAGACCACCGCCCTCGGTGCCGCCTACGCCGCCGGTCTCGCCGTCGGTTTCTGGGACAACCTCGACGACCTCCGCGCCAACTGGCAGGAGGACAAGCGCTGGGAGCCCGACATGGACTCCGACGAGCGCGACCGCGAGCTGCGCCTCTGGAAGAAGGCCGTCACCAAGTCCATGGACTGGGTCGACGAAGACGTGCGCTGAGCACTCCCCCTCTCGGAACCCCGTCGGCTTCGCGCCGGCGGGGTTCCGTCGTTCTGCGGCTTCGACAGGCTCAGCCACCTGCGGCCGGTCCCTCACGTCGCGCCCCAGGTCCCTGAGCCCGTCGAAGGGACCGTTTGCCACCCGCGAGCCATCCCCTCACATCACGCCCCAGGTCCCCGAGCCCGTCGAAGGGACCGGTCACCGTCACGCGTCCGACCCGGTGGCATCCGGATGCCGATGGCTCAGCGCTGCGGCTTGGGGTACGCCGCGCGAACCACGTCGGACTGCAGATAGTCCGAGACGCCGATCAGGAGGATCGCGAAGAGGATCTGCTCGGTGACCACCCAGAACGGGTAGAGCCCCGGGATCGCCGCGAGCACCAGCGCCACGACCGGGAAGATGCGGCTGAACAACTGCAGTCGTCGGAACGCCCAGTACCAGCCCGCCCGCGCGCGCCACAGGAAGTAGAACAGCGTCGTCGTGATCGCGAGCACGACGAGGCATCGCATCCAGACCGCGAAGCCGACATCGGCTCCGTTCGCGGTCATGATCAGCGCGATGACGACGGTGGCGACACCCAGCACGAACCCGAGCGCGAGAAGAAGCGTGATCGCGCGCAACGCGCGGCGCACCCTCGGGTCATCGGGAACGTCGACGCGATGGTCGGCCTGGCGGCCGCCCGCGATCCGATCGAGGCGGCGGAGGGCCGGTTCGAGCTGCATGCGCTCACTGTACGACGCCCCCACAGGGGGGCGGACTCAGCCGACCGTGATCTCCGGCTCGTGCCGCACGGGGAAGTTGACCGAGTTGGCGATGAAGCACCACTCGCGCGCCTGCTTGTGTGCCGCGCGGGCGGCCTCGACCATCGACTCGTCGGCGACGCGCACGCGCGGCCGCAGGACGACCTCGGTGAACGCGCCTCCACTGTTGCCGTCTTCCTGCATCGTGCCCGACGCGTCGTCCTCGTACGCGGTGACCACGACCCCCGTCGTCACGCAGGCGTGCAGGTACGACAGCAGGTGGCACTCGCTCAGGGCGGCGAGCAGCAACTCCTCCGGGTTCCACTTGGCGGGATCGCCGCGGAAAGGCTTGTCGGCGGATGCCGCGATGGCGGGCTTTCCCTCGACCTCGAGGGTCACCGCACGGTCGTAGTCGCGGTAGCCGCTCGTGCCGCTCCCCCGGTCTCCGGTCCAGGTCGAGCGCAGGCGGTAGTGGTGCTCTCCGTTCATGCCCCCAGTCTGCCCCTCGCCGCGGGCCTGAGGGTACTTTCCGTCCCTCGCGAGCGTGTTCCGCGCCCCGGCCGGAGGGGGCCACGGAGATAGCATGGAGGGATGCCCGCCACGCCCCCCGCCTCCGTCGAGCTCGCCGTCGTCGAACGGAACGGGTTCATCGAATCCCGCCATCACGGCGTCGCCGTCGTGCTCGCTCCCGACGGGTCCGAGAAGCTCACCCTCGGCGAGGCGACCGCGTCGTTCCTCCCCCGCTCCAGCATGAAACCGCTGCAGGCTCTGGCGTGCCTTTCGGCCGGCGCCGACCTCGCGGACGAGCGCCTGGCGATCGCGATGGCGAGCCACTGCGGCACCGAGCGTCACGTCGAGACGGCGCGCGGCATCCTGCAGTCCGCGGGTCTGACGGAAGACGACCTGGGGTGCCCCGCCGCCTGGCCGAGCGACACCGCCGCGCGCGACGAGCTCGTGCGCGATCACGGCGCCCCCTCGCCTCTGCGCATGAACTGCTCGGGCAAGCACGCGGCGATGCTGCTCACGTGCGTCGCGAACGGCTGGTCCACGGCTGACTACCTCGACCCGCAGCACCCGCTGCAGGTGCACATCCGCGAGGTGCTCGAGCGCCTCGTCGGCGAGCGCATGACGACCACCGCGATCGACGGGTGCGGCGCCCCCGTCTACGCCATGAGCCTGATCGGGCTGGCCCGCGCGATCCAGCGCATCGCGACCTCCTCGGAGCGCTCGCCCTTCGCCCTGCACCGCAGCGCGGGTACGCTCGTCCGCGCGGTCAAGGAGCACCCCTGGACCATCGACGGCCCCGGCCGCCCCGACACGGTCGTCATCGAGCGCCTGGGCGTGTTCTCGAAGCTGGGCGCCGAGGGCGTCCAGGTCATGACCGCGCCCGACGGCACCACCGTCGCTTTGAAGATGCTCGACGGCTCCAACCGCGCCGGCCACGCCGTCGCGCTGCGTCTGCTCGAAAGGGTCGGAGCCCTGACCCCCGCCGCCGTCGCCGACACCCTCGCCCTCCTGCCGCTCACCGTTTCGGGTGGCGGCCACGAGGTCGGCGGCATCCGTTCCACCGTCTGAGATCCTCAGGCGTCTCGCTGACGGCGCCCTGCGCCGGGTCCGACCCAGACGAGGTGGCCTCCGCCGGCGCGAGCGGGTGACGCAGTGCGCTCAGATCCCGCCGTCGACCGACCGCGGGTAGGCGATCGGCTCGTCCGGAACGAGGACCTCGGTGTCGCGATTGAGGCTCTCGCCGCGGAAGAACGGCTTCGAGGCCGGGACGAGGTACCAGACGAGCATCAGCACGACGCCGAATGCGAGAGCCCCGATCCCCACCACGAACGTGCCTCCGATACCGAGCAACTCGGAGTTGCCGTAGTCGACGTCGTACATGTCGATCGCCGACTGGACGAACGCGTACGTGAGCATGAGCGCGCCGAGCAGGGGCAGGATGCCGCGGTAGAGCAGGTTCTTTCCCGAGGTGAAGAGCTCACGCCGGAAGTACCAGACGCACGCATAACCCGTCAGGGCGTAGTAGAAGGCGATCGCGAGCCCGAGAGACAGGATGGAATCCTGCAGGATGTTGTCGCTGATGATCGTCATGCCCACGTAGTACACGCTCGCGACGATCCCCATGACGAGGGTCGAGAACGACGGCGTGTGGAATCGCGGGTGCACCGTCTGGAAGCGGGCGGGCAGGGCTTTGTAGGCCGCCATGGCGAGGGTGCCACGGGCAGTGGGCAGGATCGTGGTCTGCGTCGACGACACGGCTGAGATGAGCACGGCCACGACCAGGACCCACGCGAACGGACCGAACAAGCCGTCCTTCATGGCCAGGAAGACGTCGTCGGCGTTCGAGGCGTTCGCCAGGCCCGCCCCGTCCTCGCCGACACCGGCATACATCATCGCGGCCACCGTCACCGTGACGTAGGTGCCGAGCAGGATCACGGTGGTCAGGAGCGCCGCGCGACCGGGGATGCGCTTCGGGTCCTTCGTCTCCTCGTTCAGCGCGAGGCAGGTGTCCCACCCCCAGTAGATGAAGAGCGCCAGGAGCACCGCTTCCGTGAAGCCGCTCCACTCGGTGAAGCCGAACGGGTTGAACCACGCGAAGTCGAACGGTGTCGGGTTCGGGGCGGTCCCGTCGAAGAACTTCCACAGGGCGACGACCACGAACAGCGCGAGCACGACGTACTGGACGGCGAGCAGGATGTTCTGGATGCGCTCGCCGATCTCGACGCCCCGGTAGCTGACGTACGTCATGGCCGCGATGAACGCGACGCCCGTGGCGGTCACGAGCGGGACGTTCTCGGCCAGCGACCCGTCGCCGATCAGCGACCAGAGGTAGATTCCGGCGATCTGCGACAGGTTCGCGAGGACGACCATGCCGGCCACGGCGACACCCCAGCCGCCCATCCATCCGACCCACGGCCCGAACGCTTTCGTGCCCCACGTGAAGGTCGTGCCGCAGTCGGGCACCTCGTTGTTCAGCTCGCGGTAGGCGAAGGCGATGAACAGCATCGGGATGAACGCCAGAACGAAGGCGATCGGTGCCTGCGCACCGACCGCGACGACGACGAAGCCGAGGGTTGCGACGAGGGAGTAGACGGGGGCGGTGGATGCCAATCCGATGACGGTCGAACCCCAGAGTCCGAGCGTCCCGGTGGCGAGTCCCTTGCCCGACGTCCGTTCGGGAGCGGAAGTCATATGCCGAACGTAGAATCCGCGGCAACCGCGGTCAAGAGCGAATTCTCAGGAAGATTGACGCGAAACGTCGAGCACGATGATCGTGATGTTGTCGCGACCGCCGTTCTCGAGCGCCGCCGCCATCATCGCCTCGACCGCTGCGGCCGGGTCGGCGTTGGCCTCGAGGAAGTGCTTGATCCCGAAGTCGGTGAGTTCTTTCGTGAGCCCGTCCGAACACACGACGAAGCGGTCACCGTCAACCACCTCGAGGCGGAGGTAGTCGGGCTTGACGCTGTCGCTCGGGCCGACGGCCCGCGTGATCACGTTGCCGTACGGGTGGTTCTCCGCCTCTTCCGGGCTCAGTCGGCCCGCGGCGATCAGTTCTTGGACGACCGAGTGGTCCGTCGTCACCTGGACGATCTCCCCGTCGCGCAGCAGGTACACGCGCGAGTCGCCGATGTTCAGCGTCACCCAGTGCGGCTCTTCCGCGGTCGTCTCGAGATAGAGGCCGGTGAGGGTCGTGCCGGTGCCCTCGTCGGTCGTCTCGGGGTGCGAGACGATGTCCTTCACCGCGCGCGAGAGCGCCTTCTCGATGTGGCGCGGCGACACCGTCCCTCCGCTGACGACCGCCTGCAGGCGATCCACCGTGCTCGCGCTGGCGATCTCTCCGCCGAGGTGCCCGCCCATGCCGTCGGCGACGACGAAGAGGGGGTACTCCGCGAGGACCGCGTCCTGGTTGACCTCGCGGCGCTTACCCGTATCGGTGCCGGCAGCCCAGGCGAGATCGAGCGTCGTCTCGGACAGCGGAACGGTACGCGTATGCGTGGTCACCTCGGGCACGACAGATCCTCCGGTTGGCCGACAGCTTCGCCGGCGAGAGCGCACGGCCCTGCCATCCTAATGGACGGTCCCCCGTCGACTTCCGCAGCGCCGCGCCCACTCGCGGGACACGGCGGCATCATCCCGCGGCCGGATCGGCGGGCAGACTCAGGATGCCGTCGATCTCGGCGATGTCGTCGACGCTCGGTTCCCAGGCGGTCGCGGCGGCGGCGTTCGCCTGGACTTGCTCCGGGCTGGTCGCTCCGGCGATGACGCTCGCGACGAGCGGATTGGCGAGGAACCAGGCGAAGGTCGCCTGGAGCATCGTGATCCCCCGCTCATCGCAGAACGTCTGATAGCGCTCCAGCGCATCCCACGGCGCGTTCCGCCACAGATGGGGACGCTGGCGCATGATGCGGCTGTGCTCGGGACCGCCTTCGCGGGAGAACTTGCCCGTCAGCAGGCCGTTGTGCAGGGGGAAGAACGGCAGCAGTCCCAGACCGAAGCGGTCGACGGCCGGGAGCACCTCGCGCTCGGCCGCGCGGGCCAGGAGGCTGTACTGGTTCTGCGACGAGACGAACCGGACGCCCTTCGCCGCGTGATCCGCCTCGGCGATCTGCCAGCCCGAGAAGTTGGAGTGCCCCACGTAACGGACCTTGCCCTCTCGGACGAGATCCGCGAGCGCGTCGAGCGTCTCGTCGATCGGCGTCGACGGGTCGGGCGTGTGAAGCTGGTACAGGTCGATCCAGTCGGTTCGCAGCCGCCGGAGCGATCCCTCGACCGAGCGTCGGATCGACGTTCGCGATGCCTTGGCACCCCCGGGCACTCCGGGAGCGAGGTCGGCGTGGCCGAACTTCGTGGCGAGGACCACCTCGTCACGCCGCCCCTGAAGCGCCTCGCCCATGAGCGTCTCGGACAGTCCGAACTCGCGCCCGTACACGTCCGCGGTGTCGAGGAACGTCACCCCGGCATCCAAAGCGGCGTTCAGCACCGCGCGCGTCCCGTCGAGCGTCTCCGTCGCCGTGCCGGCACGGCCGAAGTTGTTGCATCCGAGTCCGATGGCCGAGACCCTCAGCCCGGAGCGTCCGACAGGTCGTTGGGGAAGAGGCGAGCTCGTCATCCCTCCACGCTAACCCGTTGAACGACGATGGGCTCCTCACCAGGGTGAGGAGCCCATCGGATGGTCAGACCTGCGGACCGGCCGGCGGGGCGGGCGGCGGCGGGGTCGTGCCGGTCGCCGGGGGCGCCGGGGGCGGCGGGGTCGCGCCCGAGGCGGGCGGAGCCGGCGGGTAGCTCGGGTTGGACGGCGCAGCGTAGCCCTGGGGCGCGGCGCCGTAGCCGCCGCCGTTCACACCCGCGCCCTGCTGCGCCGGCTGGACGGGGATGCCGTTCCAGACGGTCTTGTCGGCGAGGAACGAGCTGCCCCACGGCGAGGGCGACGCGGCAGCGGGATTCCAGCGGTTTCCGCTGAAGCCGAGGATGCCGAGCCAGATCCACACGCCGAGGCCGCTGAGGAGGAACAGCAGCAGGATCGGCCATTCGCGACCGAACTTCGCGTTGACGCGCACGGCCGCCATGATCAGGACGACGAGGCCGACCGGAATGGCGAGGAAGTTGAGGAAGGGGATCGCCCAAGCCACCGCGATGCCGAGGATCACCCAGGGCGAGATGTCGCCGAGCTTCACGAAGACCATGTAGTTGTAGACCGGGACCCACGCGCGCCACTTGCCCTCGACGCCGGCCCGCTCGAAGACCTTCATGAGCAGGAAGGAGCCGATGACGTAGCCGATGAGTCCGATGACGGCCGCGAATGCGTAAACGGCGCCCATAACGGCGAGCCCCGCGGCACCGGAGGTGTCGTAGGGGTCACTGTATGCGAGGTGAAGGATGTCCACGTCGATCCTTTCGAACGGGTGATGGCGCAAGAACGGCACGCCAGCGAGGATTTCCCCCGCGGGTGACATGGTAGCGAACCTGAGTATTACCTGACACCCGCCACACGGGTGTGCTAGACGACGAGCGCGATCTCCCCGGGCTCACCCTCACGGACGACCCACCCGGATGCCTCGGCCCACGCGGTGAAGTCGCCCACCGAATGGATCTCCGGGGCTGTCGTCGCCAAAGACCGCACCAACTCGCCCTTCGCGTGCTTGTTGAAGTGATTCAACGCGCGTACGGGGCTGTCTCCCCCGCCCGTGACCACGCGGACGTAAGAGCTCTGCACATCCGCCGGGACCGGGCCGAGCGCGGCATACGCCTCGGACCGCAGATCGAGGACGAAGCTCGGTGCCAGAGTCGAGAGAGCGGCGCTCACCGCACCGGCCCAGACCCGCCGAAGAGCGGGAAGCCCGGGGATCGACGTCCCCGCGGCCAAGCGATACGTCGGGATGCCGTCGAGCGCCCCGATCGGGCCGAGGGGCGCCGAGTGGATGGCGACGTGCGCGGCCACCCAGGACCGCGCCGTGGCGCCCAGGCTCCCGGCATCCAACGCATCGAAGAGCACCCCGGTGTAGCGGTCGATCGCGGGCATCGTCGGGGAGCTGCGCAAGGCCGCGTTGTCGGCGATCTCGTGTCGGCGCTTCGCGCTGAGCTTGAGGACGCGCGCGGCTTCATCCTCATCGGCGGAGAGGGCGACGAGGGCGTCGACGACGGCCTCGCGCGGGGCGCGCAGCGACGGCATCGCAAGGGCGTCGAGACGCAACGGCGGACCGTCGCCGCCGCGCCGCTTGGTTTCAGAGGGAGGCAGGAGAACCAGCATGCGACTTCCGGAAAACGACCGACGCGCGCCGCCCGGAAATCCGGGCGACGCGCGTCGCGATGAGTGAGACGTCAGGACACGAGCGCGGCGTTGCCCGCCACGATCGTGAGCTCGTCGTTCGCCATGGACAGGAAGCCGTCCTGGGCACTGGCGAGGATCTTCGAGCCGTCGGCGCGGGTGATGCGCACCTCGCCCTGGGCGAGGATCGCGAGGACCGGCTCATGCCCTTGCATGAAGCCGATCTCACCCTCGACGGTCTTGGCCACGACGAGCGAGGCCTCCCCCGTCCACACCTCGGCGTCGGCAGACACCAGGCTCACGCGCAACGACATGTCAGCCGTTCTCCTTCTGGATCTGCGCCCACTTCGCCTCGACGTCGGAGATGCCACCGACGTTGAAGAACGCCTGCTCGGCGACGTGGTCGAAGTCACCCTTGACGATCGCGTCGAACGACTCGATGGTCTCCTTGATCGGGACCGTGGAGCCCTCGACGCCGGTGAACTTCTTCGCCATGTAGGTGTTCTGCGAGAGGAACTGCTGGATGCGGCGTGCACGCGACACGACGATCTTGTCTTCCTCGGAGAGCTCGTCGACACCGAGGATCGCGATGATCTCCTGCAGTTCCTTGTTCTTCTGCAGGATCTGCTTCACGGCGGTGGCGACGCGGTAGTGGTCGGCACCGATGTAGCGCGGGTCGAGGATGCGGCTCGTCGACGTCAGCGGGTCGATGGCCGGGTACAGACCCTTCGACGCGATCTCGCGCGAAAGCTCGGTCGTGGCGTCGAGGTGCGCGAACGTGGTCGCCGGAGCCGGGTCGGTGTAGTCGTCGGCGGGGACGTAGATCGCCTGCAGCGAGGTGATCGAGTGACCGCGCGTCGATGTGATGCGCTCCTGGAGCACACCCATCTCGTCGGCGAGGTTCGGCTGGTAACCCACGGCGGAGGGCATACGGCCGAGCAGCGTCGAGACCTCGGAACCGGCCTGCGTGAAGCGGAAGATGTTGTCGATGAAGAGCAGCACGTCCTGCTTCTGCACGTCGCGGAAGTACTCCGCCATCGTCAGGGCCGACAGGGCGACGCGCAGGCGCGTTCCCGGCGGCTCGTCCATCTGGCCGAACACGAGGGCGGTCTTGTCGAAGACGCCCGCCTCTTCCATCTCGCCGATGAGGTCGTTGCCCTCACGGGTGCGCTCGCCGACACCGGCGAACACCGAGACACCACCGTGGTCCTGCGCCACGCGCTGGATCATCTCCTGGATGAGGACCGTCTTGCCGACGCCCGCACCACCGAAGAGACCGATCTTTCCACCCTGCACGTAGGGGGTGAGGAGGTCGATCGACTTGATTCCGGTCTCGAACATCTCGGTCTTGGACTCGAGCTGGTCGAAGCTGGGCGCCTTGCGGTGGATGCCCCAGCGCTCGGTGACCTCGATCTGCTCGCCGGGCGCGGCGTTGAGGACCTCGCCGGTCACGTCGAAGACCTTGCCCTTGGTGACGTCGCCGACGGGCACCGAGATGGGGCCGCCGGTGTTGCGCACCTCCTGGCCGCGGACGATGCCGTCGGTCGGCTTGAGGGCGATGGCGCGGACGAGGTCGTCACCGAGGTGCTGAGCGACCTCGAGGGTGATCTCGGTCGACTCGTCACCGATGGTGATCGTGGTCTTCAGCGCGTTGTAGATCTCGGGGATCGCGTCATGCGGGAACTCGATGTCGACGACCGGGCCGGTGACGCGCGCGACGCGTCCGACGACGGCCGCGTCGGTCTTCTCGGCGGTGAGGCTCATGGCTTCTTCTCTCCTTGGGAACTTACTTGCCGGATGCCAGGGCATCGGCGCCGCCGACGATCTCGGCGATCTGCTGCGTGATCTCCGCCTGACGCGCGTTGTTGCGCAGGCGGGTGTAGTCGGTGATGAGCTTGTCGGCGTTGTCGCTGGCCGACTTCATCGCCTTCTGCGTCGCGGCGTGCTTGGCAGCCGACGACTGGAGGAGGGCGTTGAAGATGCGGCTCTGGACGTACACCGGCAGGAGCGCGTCGAGGACGGTCTCCGCGTCGGGCTCGAACTCGTAGAGCGGGTAGATCTCGGACTGCGCCGGGGCCTCATCGGCCTCGATGACCTCGAGCGGGAGCAGGCGGACCGACTCCGGCGACTGGGTCATCATGCTGACGAAGCGGTTGTAGACGAGGTGGATCTCGTCGACGCCGTCGTTCTCGCCACCCGCGCGGTACGCCTTCAGGACGGCCTCGGAGATCTCCTCCGCCGTCGAGAACTGCGGGGTGTCGGTGTCGCCGACCCACTGCTCTACACTCGCCATGCGACGGAACTGGAAGTAACCGACCGCCTTGCGCCCGACGAGGTAGAACACGACCTCTTTGCCCTGCGACCGCAGCAGCTCGGCCAGCTCGAGACCCTCGCGGAGGATCTGCGAGTTGAACGCGCCGGCGAGGCCGCGGTCGGACGTGAAGATGACCACGGCGGAGCGACGGATGTTCTCGCGCTCGGTCGTCAGCGGGTGGTCGACGGACGAGTACGTGGCCACCGCGGAGACGGCACTCGTCACGGCACGCGCGAAGGGAGATGCCGCGCGCACACGCGCCATCGCCTTCTGAATGCGCGAGGCCGCGATGAGCTCCATCGCCTTGGTGATCTTCTTGGTCGTCTGAGCAGAACTGATCTTCTGCTTGTAGACCCGCAGTTGTGCGCCCATGATTCCGTTCTCGTGTCGTCGCTCTTAGCGACGGCCCTTGACGATCCGCTCCTGGTTGACGTCTTCAGCCTCGGCCGCATCGACCTTCTCGGCGCCGACGACGCTCTGGTCGCCACCGGGCTGGAACTCGAGGGCGAACGCGTCGACCTTCTTCTCCAGTTCGGCGAGGGTGTCGTCGTCGAGGACGTTTGTCTCGCGCAGCGTGTCGAGCACGGTCGAGTTGCGACGGAGGTAGTCGAGCAGCTCGCGCTCGAAGCGCAGCACATCCGACACCTCGACGCTGTCGAGCTTGCCGTTCGTGCCGGCCCAGATCGAAACGACCTGCTCCTCGACGGGGTACGGCGAGTACTGCGGCTGCTTGAGCAGTTCGGTCAGGCGCGCGCCACGGGCGAGCTGACGACGCGAGGCCGCGTCGAGGTCGGACGCGAACATCGCGAACGCCTCGAGCGAGCGGTACTGCGCGAGCTCGAGCTTGAGCGTTCCCGAGACCTTCTTGATCGACTTGACCTGCGCGTCGCCGCCGACTCGCGAGACCGAGATACCCACGTCGACCGCCGGACGCTGGTTGGCGTTGAAGAGGTCGGACTGGAGGAAGATCTGGCCGTCGGTGATCGAGATCACGTTGGTCGGGATGTACGCCGAGACGTCGTTGGCCTTGGTCTCGATGATGGGCAGGCCCGTCATCGAGCCGGCACCGAGCTCGTCGGACAGCTTCGCGCAACGCTCGAGCAGACGCGAGTGCAGGTAGAAGACGTCGCCGGGGTACGCCTCGCGGCCCGGCGGACGGCGGAGGAGGAGCGAGACGGCACGGTAGGCCTCGGCCTGCTTCGACAGGTCGTCGAAGATGATCAGGACGTGCTTGCCCTCGTACATCCAGTGCTGGCCGATGGCCGAGCCGGTGTAGGGGGCGAGGTACTTGAAGCCGGCGGGGTCGGAGGCGGGGGCCGCGACGATGGTGGTGTACTCCATCGCACCGGCGTCCTCGAGCGCGCCCTTCACCGAAGCGATGGTCGAGCCCTTCTGGCCGATGGCGACGTAGATGCAGCGGACCTGCTTGTTGACGTCGCCCGACTCCCAGTTGGCCTTCTGGTTGATGATCGTGTCGATCGCAATGGCCGTCTTACCGGTCTGGCGGTCGCCGATGATGAGCTGACGCTGGCCGCGCCCGACGGGGATCATGGCGTCGATGGCCTTGATGCCCGTCTGAAGGGGCTCGTGCACGCTCTTGCGCTGCATGACGCCGGGAGCCTGGAGCTCGAGGGCACGACGACCCGTGGTCGCGATCTCGCCGAGACCGTCGATCGGGTTGCCGAGGGGATCGACCACACGGCCGAGGTAGCCCTCGCCCACGCCGACCGAGAGGACCTCGCCGGTACGGGTGACGCTCTGCCCCGCTTCGATGCCGGAGAACTCGCCGAGGACGACGACACCGACCTCGTTCTCGTCGAGGTTCTGGGCCAGACCCAGCGTGCCGTCCGCGAAGCGGATGAGCTCGTTGGCCATGACGCCGGGAAGGCCCTCGACGTGCGCGATGCCGTCGGCCGCGTCGACGACGGCGCCGACCTCGGTCGCCGCAGCGCCGGTGGGCTCGTAGGCGTTGACGAAGTCCTTCAGCGCGTCACGAATGACGTCGGGGCTGATAGAGAGATCTGCCATTGTCTTCCTTCGTTCGTGGGGCTCTTGGCCCCCAGATCCACGCCCACTCGGGCGGAAAGTCTTTAGCCTGCGATCCGCTGGCGGAGGTCAGCGAGACGTGCGGACACGCTCGCGTCGATGACGTCGTCGGCGACCTGCACGCGCAGTCCGCCGACCACCGTCGGGTCGATCACGGTGTTCAGCGTCACCGCTGACCCGTACCGGGCGCTCAGAGCGTTCTGCAGACGGGTCTGCTGCTCGGCGTTGAGGGGCGATGCCGCGTACACGGATGCGACGACGCGCGCCCGCTGATCGGCGACGATGCTCTCCGCCCGGCGCAGGATCGCGCGCACACGACGACCGCGCGCGTTCTCCACCAGCGAGGACACGATCAGTGCCGTACCGGCACTCACCCGTCCGTCGAGGAGCTTCGTGACGAGCGCCCCCTTGGCGGAGGCGTCTCCGAGACGCCCGCCCAGGGCGAGCTCGAGTTCGCCGTTGGCGGCGACCGTGCGCGAGAACGAGAACAGCTCGGGCTCGATGTCCGCCGACTCGGCGACCGCGGTGGCGCGGACGGCGAGCTCTTCGAGACCCTCGACGAACTCCGCGGAGTTCGACCAGCGCTGCTGAGCGGCACTGCTGAGCAGCGCCACCGTCGCGGGGCGGTAGGAAGAGCCGAAGACAGCCGACACCAGCCCCGCGCGAGCGGGCGCCGGCACCGACGAGTCGGACAGCGCGCCGCTCAGCTGAGCCGACCCGCTCACGGCACCGACGGCCGCGAACAGTTCGCGCGCGACGTCGAGATCGACGCCCGAGGTGGAAGCCAGGGCCTCCGCCGTCGCGGTCCGCGCCTGAGTGGTCGCGCTGCCCATCAGTTACTCACCGGTCCCTGAGCCTGTCGAAGGGTCTCGGATGCCTCGAGCTCGGCGAGGAAACGATCGACGACGGCGTTCGCCCGAGCATCGTCTGCCAGGGTCTCGCCGATCACGTTGCCGGCGAGGTCGACCGCGAGGGTCCCGACCTCGGTGCGCAGCTGGACGAGAGCGGTCTGGCGCTCGGCTTCGATCTGCGAGTGAGCAGCGGCGGTGATGCGTGCGGCCTCAGCCGACGCCGTCTCCTTGGCCTCAGCGACGATCTTGCGTCCGTCCTGGTTGGCCGTCTCGCGGATCTCGCCGGCTTCGCGACGCGCCTCAGCGAGCTGGGCGGTGTACTGCTCGAGCGCGGCCTCGGCCTGTCGCTGAGCCTCGTCGGCCTTCGCGATGTTGCCCTCGATGGCAGCACTGCGCTCGTCGAGCAGCTTCGCCATGCGCGGCAGAGCGACGCGCCACACCACGAAGACGATGACGACGAAGCAGACGGCCGACCAGATGATGTCGTAGATCGCAGGGAAGAGCGGGTTGTGCGCTTCCCCCGCGGGCTCCGCGGCGAGTGTGACAAGAGCGTTCAGCATCCTGTCTCCTTACAGTGAGTCGAGAGCGGCCGGGATCAAGTGAAGATGAAGCCGGTCGCGATACCGATGAAGGCGAGCGCCTCGGTGAACGCGATACCGATGAACATCAGCACCTGCAGGCGGCCCGCGAGCTCGGGCTGACGGGCGACGCCCTCGATCGTCTTGCCGACGACGATGCCCACGCCGATGGCGGGGCCGATGGCGGCGAGACCGTAGCCGATCGTGGCGACGTTACCGGTGACCTGGGCGAGAACCGTAGTTGCGTCCACGGGTTTTTTCCTTTCGTTGGGTGGCTCGGCGTGCGCCGGGCCGCTCAGTGCTCTTCTGCGACCGCGAGCTGGATGTAGACCGCGGTGAGGATCGCGAAGACGTACGCCTGGAGGAAGGCGACGAAGATTTCGAACAGGGTGAAGGCGAAGCCGAAGGCGAGAGAACCGGCGCCGAGGGCCGTCCACCATCCGCTGAGGTCGACCACGAAGAACTGGGTGGCCGAGAAGAACAGCACCAGCATGAGGTGGCCGACGACCATGTTCATCAGAAGTCGCAGCGTCAGCGTGACGGGACGGATGATGAAGGTCGAGAGGAACTCGAGCGGGACGATGATGATGTAGAGCGGCCACGGCACGCCCGAGGGCAGCAGCGCGTTCTTGAAGAAGCCGCCGGGGCTCTTCTTGATACCCGCGTAGATGAACGTCACGTACGCGACGAGGGCCAGCAGCATGGGCACCGCGATGACGCTGGTGCCGGCGATGTTCAGACCGGGGATGACACCCGTGATGTTCATGAACAGCACCATGAAGAAGATGGTGGTCAGGATCGGCAGGAAGCGCTTGCCGTCCTTGCGACCGAGGATGTCCTCGGCGATGTTGACGCGGACGAAGTCCAGGCCCATCTCGACGACGCTCTGGAAGCGACCGGGGACGACCTTCATGCGTCGGGTTCCGATGACCAGGAACAGCACGAGCACGAGCGTGGCCAGCATCTGCGTGAGGTTGATGCGGGTGATCGCGAAGATCGTGCCCTCGAAAAGCACCGCGTCGGGGAAGAACTCGCCGATGGACGGCGGGTGGAACTCCGCACCCGCGGACGCGAGGTTCGTGATCAGGGTCGCAGCTTGAGTAGTCAGCGCTGGCTCCAGCTTCGGGGCATCGGTGTGAACCGTTGCGACGATGGTCGGTGAGAGTACCCAGAGTGCAAACCTGAGGGACAGCCCTGGTGCGGGCGGGTACTTACCCAACCCTATCAAACTCCCAGCGGATCCATGCGGCGAGTGCGCGGGATCCTCTCGGCACCGGGGTATCTCGCTTGCACGCGAGACGAAGGAACGGTACGGCCGCGGGCTCGCGGGTCAGGACCGGCGGTCGCCCTCGTCCGGATCGGTCGGCAGAGTCACGTCGCTGGCGCTCGGGATGCGCATGCGGAGCAGCACGACCACATCGACGACGAGGGAGGCGAGCACACTCACGACGAGCGCGACGTAGAACGTCATCGGATCCACCCACGCCTGCTCGCGCAGCACGACGATCGCGACGATGAAGAGGACGAGCTTCAGCAGCCAGCCCCCGAGCACGATGCCGAAGAAGATCGGGACGTAGAGGGGATCGCCGAACCATCGGTTGGCCACGAGGATGCTCGTCGCGGTGACCGCGAGGAACACGGCGCTGACAGCGACTCCCGCGAGAGCGCTCCCCAGACCGCTCGCTCCCCCGACGGCGAACCCCACGACGGCTCCCACGACGAGGAGGACGGCGGTGACGATCCCACCCCAGACGAGCGCTGTGCGCAGCACCGGGGTGCTGGAAGGGCGGCGGGCGGGCGAGGTGCTGGTCATGAGTGAGGCTCCGGTGGGGTGGGGCGCGCACGTCGAGGGGACAGACGGCGCAGGCGATGAGACGAGGGAAGGAGGGTGAGCACCGCGCAGGCGATGACGCCCACGACCCCGAAGAGGATGCCGGCGAGGTAGTCGCCCGGCCAGCTCTGCTGGGTACCGATGTACATGAGGAGGAACGCGAGGCTCACCACGGCCGTCCAGCTGTAGAAGATCAGGACCGCACTGGTGTCGGTGTGACCCATGTCCAGCATCCGGTGGTGCAGGTGCTTGCGGTCGGGAGAGAACGGCGAACGTCCGGCCCACTGGCGACGGATGACGGCCAGGCCGAAGTCCAGGAGCGGCAACAGCACGATGACGACGGGGAGCAGGATCGGGATGAACGCACCGAGCAGCTGCGAAC
The DNA here is from genome assembly GCF_000202635.1 of Microbacterium testaceum StLB037. Classification (NCBI taxonomy): domain Bacteria; kingdom Bacillati; phylum Actinomycetota; class Actinomycetes; order Micrococcales; family Microbacteriaceae; genus Microbacterium; species Microbacterium testaceum. The sequence continues at coordinate 428,565 of NC_015125.1, forward strand.
GACCGATCTTCTCGGGGTCGAGGACCGCCGGATCCAACTGCCCCGTGATGGCGACCGCCGAGCTCGCCATGAGCAGGCCGAGCATCAAGGCACCGGCATCCCCCATGAAGAGCTTCGCCGGCGTCCAGTTCATGGGGAGGAAGCCGAGGCACGCGCCGACCAGCACCGCCGCGATGAAGGAGGCGAGGTTGAAGTACGTGCTGGCGCCGGTGTCGCGCACGAGCAGGTACGAATACGCGAAGAAGACCCCGTTGGCAATGAGGCAGACGCCCGCCACCAGACCGTTCAGCCCGTCGATGAAGTTCACGGCGTTCATGACGACGACCATCGCGAAGACCGTGAGCAGGAAGCTGACCCAGCTCGACCCGACGGTCAGTGCACCGATCGGGAGGGAGAGGATCTGCAGCTGTCCGAACCACGCGATCATGCCCGCGGCGACGAACTGCGCACCGAGCTTGATCATCCAGTCCAGGTCCCACAGGTCGTCGGCGACGCCGATGAGGACGATGAGCAGGACCGCGCCCAGCAGCCAGAGCACCGGGACGGGATCGGTCCAGAAGATCGAGAAGTACGGGTTTCGGCTCGACAGCGCGAAGGCCGCCACCACGCCGAGGAACATCGCCACCCCACCCAGCCGCGGGGTGGGCGTCTTGTGCACGTCTCGATCCCGGATGCCGGGATAGAGCTTGAAGCGCAGGGCGAGCTTCCACACCACCCACGACAGCGCGAGAGTGACCGCCGCCGTGAACAGGATGGTGAGGAGGTACTGGGTCACGGACCCGGCGCCTCGGCATCCGTCTCCGACGACTCGGCCTTCGGGGCCTCGACGGAGGGGGCAGCGATGATCGGCGCGGGAGCGTCGGGGTCGGGATCCGGCTCGAGCAGATCGCCGAGGACCTCGCGCAGCCGCTCGCGCGAGACCGCGCCCTCCCGCAGCACGCGGACGCGGGGTTCTGCGCCGCCGACGAGGGTGGTGGCATCGACGATCGTCGAGGCGATACCCGTCTCGCTCGGACCCGAGTCGAGGTAGGCGGAGACGCTGTCGCCGAGCATGTCGCGAGCGGAATCGATGTCGACGGCCGCCGCCATGCCGGTCAGGTTCGCGCTCGAGACGGCCAGAGGGCCGGTCTCTTCGAGGAGCTCGAGGGTGAGGTGGTGGGCGGGCATCCGCACGGCGACCGTGCCGTGCGTGTCACCCAGGTCCCACGACAGCGACGGCTGCGCGGGAAGCACGATGGTGAGTCCGCCGGGCCAGAATTCACGAACGAGATCATCCACGGCGGCGGGGATCTCCGCCACGAGCGCGCGCAGCGTGCCGACCCCGGCGACCAGCACGGGCGGCGGCTGCTGACGACCGCGCCCCTTCGCCTCGAGGAGGCCGGCAACGGCACGCGCATTGAACGCGTCGGCGGCGATTCCGTAGACGGTGTCGGTGGGGAGCACGACGAGCTCGCCGCGGCCGATCGCCTGGCGTGCGTGGCGCATGCCCGAGAGCAGCTGCGACTCGTCTCGGCAGTCGTAGACAGGTGACATATCGCGCGCCAGTCTACTTGCGCGGACGGACCGTCGTGTCAGGGACGCACGGCCGTCGTGGCCCGGTCGCGCGAGGTGAGGTCGGGGTGCGTGGCGGCCGCGCGCCATCCGTCCGCGGTGAGCAGATCGCGGATCGCCGCGCCCTGCCACTCCCCGTGCTCGATGACGAGGGTCGCCCCGGGGTGTCCGAGCCGCAGGCCCACGCGCGAGAGGTGGCGCACGGCATCCAGTCCGTCCGGTCCGCCGTACAGGGCGGCGGGCGGGTCGTACAGACGGACCTCGGGATCGCGAGGGATCGCGTCGTCGGGAACGTAGGGAGGATTGGATGCCACGACCGACACGGTTCCGTCGAGTTCGGGGAACGCGTCGGCCAGGTCGACGAACGCGAGGGTGACGTTGGTCGCTCCCACGCGGGCGACGTTCTCCTTCGTCCAGATGAAGGCGTCGACGCTGTTCTCGGCGGCGAACACCCGTGCGTGGGGAACCTCGGTCGCCATCGCCAGGGCGATCGCTCCACTGCCCGTTCCGAGGTCGACCGCGATCGGCGCGGGCGCGGCCGCCGCGCCGAGCGCGTCGATCGCCAGCTGAGCGACCATCTCGGTCTCGGGTCGGGGAACGAAGACGCCGGGTCCGACCGCGAGTTCGAGGGAGCGGAACGGGGCGACCCCGGTGAGGTGCTGCAGCGGTTCGCGCGCGCACCGACGGTCGGCGAGCGGAAGCAAGTCGGCGGCGGCGGCCGGTGGCATCCGGTCTCCACGGATCGCCGCGGCCTGCACTCCGCCGCGCGACGTGCGGAGCACGTGGCCGACGAGCAGTTCGGCGTCGACGCGCGGGTCGGGGATGCCGGCGGCGGAGAACCGGGCCTCGAGGTCGCGAACGACCTCGGCGACGGGAGCGGCCGTGGGAGCGGAGGGTGGTGCGGTATCACGCATGACGGGGTCCGAGCCTAGTCGTCCGGCGTCACACAGGCCTTCGCCTCGCGCCACTCACCTAGGATTGTCGCGTTCTCATCGACGGCGAAAGGCGACCCATGCCCGGCATCCACTCCGACATCACCTCCGCGTTCGGCGACACTCCGCTGGTGCGCCTGAACCGCGTCGCGGAGGGGACCGAGGCCCAGATCCTGGCGAAGCTGGAGTTCTACAACCCCGCTTCCAGCGTCAAGGACCGCCTCGGTATCGCGATCGTCGACGCCGCCGAGGCCTCGGGCGAACTGAAGCCGGGCGGCACGATCGTGGAGTCCACGAGCGGCAACACCGGCATCGCCCTCGCGATGGTGGGCGCCGCCCGCGGGTACAAGGTCATCCTCACCATGCCCGCGTCGATGTCGAAGGAGCGCCGCATCCTGCTGAAGGCGTTCGGCGCCGAGCTCGTCCTCACCGACCCCACCAAGGGCATGTCGTACGCCGTCGACGAGGCCAAGCGCATCGTCGCCGAGACCCCGGGGGCCGTCTGGGCCCGTCAGTTCGAGAACGAGGCCAACCCGGCCATCCACCGCAAGACCACGGCGGAGGAGATCCTCCGCGACACCGACGGCAAGGTCGACTACTTCGTCGCCGGGATCGGCACGGGCGGCACCATCACCGGTGTCGGCCAGGTGCTGAAGGAGCGCGTGCCGGGCGTCAAGATCGTCGCCGTCGAGCCCGCGGACTCCCCCATCCTCACCAAGGGACACCCCGGACCGCACAAGATCCAGGGCATCGGACCGAACTTCGTCCCCGCGATCCTCGACCGCGACATCCTCGACGAGGTGATCGACGTCGAGTTCGACGACGCGATCCGCCTGGCGCGCGAGACCGCCGCCAAGGACGGCATCCTCGTCGGTATGTCGTCGGGAGCGGCGATCTGGGCCGCCCTCGAGATCGCGAAGCGCCCCGAGGCCGCGGGCAAGAACATCGTCGTCATCATCCCCTCGTACGGAGAGCGCTACCTGTCCACCGCTCTGTACGAGCACCTGCGCGAAGACTGACGGTGGGGGTCCTCTCCCGCGTCCGCGAAGACATCTCGTCCGCCAAGCTCCGCGACCCCGCGGCGCGCGGCGGGATCGAGATCGCTCTGCTGTACCCGGGACTGCACGCCGTCTGGTCGTACCGCATCGCGAACCGGCTGTGGCGACGGGGCCTGCGGTTCCCCGCGCGCGCCCTGTCGCAGCTGACCCGCTGGCTCACGGGCATCGAGATCCATCCCGGCGCGACGATCGGGCGGCGCTTCTTCATCGATCACGGCATGGGCGTCGTGATCGGCGAGACGGCGGAGGTCGGCGACGACGTCATGCTGTATCACGGTGTGACGCTCGGCGGCCGCCAGCGCGAGGGCGGCAAGCGCCACCCCACGCTGCACGACGGAGTCGCGGTGGGCGCCGGGGCCAAGGTCCTCGGTCCCATCACGATCGGGGCGCGGGCCGTGATCGGCGCGAATGCCGTGGTCACACGCGATGCGCCCGCCGACAGCGTGCTCGTGGGCGTCCCGGCCAAGGCACGTTCGCGGCGGGTCGGGGAAGAAACGCGCGCCCTCCTGATGGCGCCGGAGTACTCGATCTGACGCGATGCCGAGGCACGGTGCGTCCTAGGCTCGACGTATGACGCGGCTGCACGACCTCTCCCTCGCGGCACAGGTCGGGGCCCTCCGGGCGGGGACCCTCTCGCCGGTCGACCTCACCGAGCACTATCTCGGTCGCATCGCCCGCTTCGCCGACCTGGGGGCCTTCGCCGAGGTGACTCCGGATGCCGCGCGCCGCCGATCCGCTCTGCTCCAGGAGTCACCCGCGCACGGAGCCCTCTGGGGCATCCCCCTCGCCGATAAAGACCTCGTCGCCCGTGCCGGTGTCCCCACCCGCTACGGCTCGCGTTCCCGCGCAGGCCTCGTGCCGACGGCATCCGATCCTCTCGCCGACGCGCTCGATGCCGCCGGCGCGGTGAACGTCGGAAAGACGAGCACGTCGGAGTTCGGGTTGACCGGTTTCACCGAGCCGCTCATCCACGCGCCCGCGCGCGATCCGTGGCGCCTGTCGGCGGGGGCCGGAGGATCGAGCGGCGGGGCGGCCGTCGCCGTCGCGGCGGGGCTCCTGCCAGCCGCGGTGGGCTCCGACGGCGGCGGGTCGATCCGCATCCCCTCGGCGACGGTCGGGGTCGTCGGCCTCAAGCCGTCGCGCGGGCGTCTCCCGATCGGTTCAGGCTTCGACTCCCCCGACGGCCTCTCCGTCACCGGGCCGATCGCGCGCACCGTCGAGGACGCCGCTCTTCTCCTCGACGCCCTCGTGGGGCTCGCGCCCTTCGCCTACGCGACCGCGGCTCCGGGGCACGGGCCGTTCATCGACGCCACCGCGCGAGATCCGAGGGGCCTCCGCATCGGCGTGACCACGGTGTCTCCGTGGGATGACGACGAAGACATCCGGCTCGACGCCGACGCGCGCACGGCTTTCGAGACGGCCGCCGCCTGGCTGTCGGACACCGGACATGAGGTGACGGATACCGCGTGGCATCCCTTCGGCTACGCGGCACTCTTCCACGTCCTGTGGCGCGCGAGCGCGGCACGCATCCCCCTGAGCGAGGACGACATGAGCCTCGTCGAGCCGCTCACCGCGTGGCTCGTCCGCGAGGGCCGACGGCTGTCGTCGCTCGATCTGCTCGACGGCCTGGCCGCCGCGCGCGCGTTCGAGCGCCGCACCATCGCCGACTTCGCCCGCTTTGACGCCGTGCTGACGCCGGCTCTCGCGCAACCACCGCAGCCGATCGGCTCCTACGCCGGGCACACCCCGGAACGCACGTTCGCGATGCAGGTCGAGTACGCGCCGTACTCGAGCTTCGTGAACGTCGCCGGTCTCCCCGCGCTGACGCTGCCCGTCACGACGGATGCCACGGGTCACCCGGTGTCGGTGCAGCTGATCGGCCGCCCGGGCGGCGAGGCGACGTTGCTGTCGATCGCCGCGCAGCTCGAGGAGCGTCGCGGGCCGCTCCCCCACCCGCCCGCGTGGGACGCGTGACCGCTCGCCTCGCGAACGTTCAGTCGCCGGCGAGGGCCGCGAGCCGCGCCTCTTCGTCGGCGGTGATCGCCGACTCGATGATCGGACCGAGGGCGCCGTCCATCACCTGATCGAGGTTGTAGGCCTTGTACCCGGTGCGGTGGTCGGCGATGCGGTTCTCGGGGAAGTTGTACGTGCGGATGCGCTCCGAACGGTCCATGCCGCGGATCTGCGAGCGCCGCGCGTCGGCGGCCACCGCGTCCCGCTCCTCCTGCTGCTTCGCGAGCAGGCGGGCGCGCAGCACGCGCATGCCCGCCTCGCGGTTCTGCAGCTGCGACTTCTCGTTCTGCATCGACACGACGATTCCCGTGGGCACGTGGGTGATGCGCACGGCGGAGTCGGTCGTGTTGACAGACTGCCCGCCGGGGCCCGACGAGCGGAACACGTCGATCTTGAGGTCGTTCGGGTCGATGGCGACCTCTTCGGGCTCGTCGACCTCGGGGAACACCAGGACGCCGGTGGTCGAGGTGTGGATCCGCCCCTGCGATTCCGTCGCGGGCACGCGTTGCACGCGGTGCACACCACCCTCGTACTTCAAGTGCGCCCACACGCCCTGGGCGGGGTCGCTCGAGGAGCCCTTGATCGCGACCTGGACGTCCTTGTAGCCGCCCAGGTCGGATTCGGTTCGTTCGAGCAGCTCCGTCTTCCAGCCCATGGACGCCGCGTACTGCAGGTACATGCGCAGCAGATCGGCCGCGAACAGCGCGCTCTCGGCCCCGCCCTCGCCGCCCTTGATCTCCATGATCACGTCGCGCGCGTCGTCGGGGTCGCGCGGGATGAGCAGGCGCCGCAGACGCTCCTGCGTCTCGGAAACCCTCTCCTCCAGCGCCGGGATCTCGGCGGCGAACGCCTCGTCCTCGCGGGCGAGTTCGCGTGCCGCTTCGAGATCGTCGGATGCCGAGACCCACGCCTGGTAAGCGTGCACGATGCGGTTCAACTCGGCGTAGCGCCGATTGACGCGCTTCGCGCGCGCCGCGTCGGCGTGCACGGCCGGGTCGTTGAGCTCGAGCTCGATCTCCCGGTGCTCATCGATCAGCCCGCGGACGGACTCGAAGATGCCGGACGCTTCGGCAGGCTCAGCGGACACGGGTCAGCGAATGCTGTTGTCGTCACCGCCGCGCGAGGGCGCCGGGATGGACTTCTGCATCTGCACGAGGAACTCGACGTTCGACTGCGTCTCCTTGAGCTTGCCGAGCACGACCTCGAGGGCCTGCTGGGGCTCGAGACCGGCCAGGGCACGGCGAAGCTTCCAGGTGATCTTGACCTCGTCGGGCGACAGCAGCATCTCTTCGCGGCGGGTGCTCGACGCGTTCACGTCGACGGCCGGGAAGATGCGCTTGTCGGCGAGCTGGCGGCTCAGGCGGAGCTCGCTGTTGCCGGTGCCCTTGAACTCCTCGAAGATCACGTCGTCCATCTTCGAGCCGGTCTCCACCAGAGCGGTGGCGAGGATCGTGAGCGAGCCACCGTTCTCGATGTTGCGCGCGGCACCGAAGAAGCGCTTCGGCGGGTAGAGCGCCGACGCGTCCACGCCACCGGTGAGCACGCGGCCCGAGGTGGGCGCCGACAGGTTGTAGGCGCGGCCCAGACGGGTGATCGAGTCGAGGAGCACGACGACGTCGCGACCGAGTTCGACCAGACGCTTGGCGCGCTCGATGGCCAGCTCGGCGACCGTGGTGTGGTCTTCGGCCGGGCGGTCGAACGTCGAGGCGATGACCTCGCCCTTGACCGTCCGCTGCATGTCGGTGACCTCTTCGGGGCGCTCGTCGACGAGCACGACCATGAGGTGGACCTCGGGGTTGTTGTGCGCGATGGCGTTCGCGATCTGCTGCAGCACGATCGTCTTGCCTGCCTTGGGCGGCGCGACGATGAGACCGCGCTGGCCCTTGCCGACGGGGGCGACCAGGTCGATGATGCGCTGGGTCAGCTTCTCGGGTCCGGTCTCGAGGCGCAGGCGCTCCTGCGGGTAGAGCGGCGTGAGGTTGTTGAACTCCACGCGCGTCGCGGCGTCGTCGACCGACAGGCCGTTGATCGAGTCGACCTTGACCAGAGCGTTGTACTTCTGGCGGCTGGACTGCTCGTTCTCGCGCGGCTGCTTGATGGAGCCGACGACGGCGTCGCCCTTGCGCAGGTTGTACTTCTTGACCTGGCCGAGCGAGACGTAGACGTCGCTGGGTCCGGGCAGGTAACCGGTGGTGCGCACGAAAGCGTAGTTGTCGAGCACGTCCAGGATGCCGGCGATCGGGACGAGAACGTCGTCCTCGCTGATCTCGGAGTCGAACTCGTCGCCCGTCGTGTTCGGGCCGCGGCGCTTGTTGCGCTGACGGTTGCGGTTGCTCGTTCCGCCCTGCTGCTGCGCCTGCTGACCGTTCTGCGAACCGCCGTCGCGCTGACCGCCCTGCTGGGGGGCCTCAGCCTCGTCGCCGCCCGTGGCGGGCTGCGCCTCGGGCTTGTCGGCGGCGTCGGGCTTGTTGCGGTTGCGGTTGCGTGACCGGTTGCGGCCACGCCCACGGGCCGGCGTCTCGTCGGCGGTGTCGTCGGTCGCGGGGGTTTCCGCGGCGTCGGAAGCGGTCTCGCTCGCGGTGTCCTCGCTCGCGGTTTCCTCGCTCGCGGCGTCCTCGGGCGCGGCGGCGTCAACGGAAGCGGCGTCCTCCGCGGGAGTTGCTTCGGCCTCGTTGACGGCCGGCGTCTCCTCCGTCGCGGCGGCGTCATCCGCGACGTCGGCGGCGGTGGTCACGGGCGTCGTGGCCTCGGGGGCGACGACGGCCTCCGGAGCGGCCTCGGCCTCGGGAGTGGCTTCTGCCTCGGCGGAAGCAGCGGCTTCCGCAGCGGCGGCTTCGGCAGCCGCCTTCTCCTTGGCCGACGCGGTGGTGGCGCGACGGGGCGCACGCTTACGCGGGGCCTTGACGGGCTTCTCCGCGACAGCGGGCTCGTCGGCAGCAGGCTCCGCGGCGGGCTCGGTCGACGCCTCGGCGGCGGGGGTGTCAGCGGCGGGTTCTTCCACCGCCGGCACCTCTGCGGTGAGGGTGTCGTCGGTGAACAACGCCTCGGGCTGCGCGGCGTCCGCAGGCGCGGCCTCGGTGTCCGAGGCGTCTACGCCCTCGGCATCCGGGGTCTCGACGGCCGCTTCGGCCTGGTCGGTGTCAGTGCCCTGCGCCTCGGCCGAAAGCTCTTCGGCGGGGATCTCGGCGCCCTCGGGCGCGTCGACGGGCTGGGTCTCGGAGATGGACTCCACGAGTGCTCCTCAGAAAATGAAACGTGATCAGATCGCGCTTCGCCATGCAGAACGCAGACGAAGAGACACCAGCGGTTCGGGAGACTGCAGCCGATACCGGGTTCGCGATGTGTTGCGGATTTCGCAGGTGGTGCAGAGGCTCAGATTCGCGACTTACGCGGAACCCTCTGCGTTTTTCACTGTACCACCCTTGACGTCGACGGCGAGCATGAGCGCCTGCCACGGGGTGTCGACGACGGATGCCATGAGATCCGCCGCGGCCAGGCGCTGCCCCGGACCGTCGGCGAGCACGAGCACGCTCGGCCCCGCACCGGAGACGACGGCCGCATATCCGGCGGCGCGAAGGGCCCGCACGAGCCGATCGGTCTCGGGCATCGCCTGCGCGCGGTAGTTCTGGTGCAGCTTGTCTTCCGTCGCCGCCATGAGCAGCTCGGGGCTCTGCGTCATCGCGGCGATCAACAGGGCCGAGCGCGACACGTTGAACACCGCGTCCTCGCGCGGCACCTGCAGCGGCTGCAGGCTGCGCGCGACGGCGGTCGACATCGTGAAGCTCGGCACGAAGACCAGCGGCGACACACCGCGGTGCACGATGAGCTGCTTGTGCTGGGGGCCTTCGGCATCCATCCACGCGATGGTGAGTCCGCCGAACAGGCCGGGCGCGACGTTGTCGGGGTGACCCTCCAGCTCGGTGGCCAGGCGCAACAGGTCGACGTCGGTGAACGCGACCTCGCCCTCGAGCAGGCCCTTGGCGGCCAGGATGCCGGCGACCACCGCCGCACCCGAGGAGCCCATCCCCCGCCCGTGCGGGATGACGTTGTGCGCGGTCAGCCGCAACCCGGGGAGGGTGCGGCCGACCGAGGCGTACGTGTGGGCCATCGCGCGGACGACGAGGTGCGAGGCGTCACGGGGAACGTCGGCCGTCCCCTCGCCCTCGACCTCGATCTCGAGACGGTCGCCGTCGAGCTGCTCGACGACGAGCTCGTCGTAGACGCTCAGCGCGAGGCCGAGGGTGTCGAAGCCGGGTCCGAGGTTCGCGCTGGTGGCGGGAACACGGACCGCGACCCGACGGCCAGGGCCTGAGCTCACGCGGTCACCGGCTGCAGGTCGAGCACCGATGCGACCTCGGACGTGGTCGCGTCGACGACGGTGGGGGTGACGTCGGTGCCGTCGGACTGGCGGAGGGCCCACTGGGGGTCCTTCAGGCCGTGGCCGGTGACGGTCAGCACGACCTTGGCGCCGGCGGGGACGACCCCGGCCTCGGCCCGCTCGAGCAGGCCCGCGACGCTGATCGCCGAGGCGGGCTCGACGAAGATCCCGACCTCGCCGGCGAGGATCTTCTGCGCCTCGAGGATGCGGGCGTCGTCGATCGCGCCGAAGTAGCCGTCCGTGGCGTCGCGCGCTTCGAGCGCGAGCTCCCACGAGGCGGGGTTGCCGATGCGGATCGCGCTGGCGATCGTCTCGGGGTTCTTCACGACCTCGCCGCGCACGAGCGGGGCGGAACCGGCGGCCTGGAAGCCGAACATCCGGGGAACGCGCGTGGCGACGCCGCGGGCGGCCTCTTCGCGGTAGCCGCGCGAGTACGCGGTGTAGTTTCCGGCGTTGCCGACGGGGATGAAGTGGAAGTCGGGGGCGTCGCCCAGGACCTCGACGACCTCGTAGGCCGCCGTCTTCTGCCCCTCGATGCGGTCGGGGTTCACCGAGTTGACGAGGTGGACCGGGTAGTGGTCGGCGAGCTCGCGTGCGATCTCGAGGCAGTCGTCGAAGTTGCCGCGGATCTGGATCAGGCGCCCGTTGTGGGCGACGGCCTGGCTGAGCTTGCCCATCGCGATCTTGCCCTCGGGCACGAGCACCGCGGCGGTGATCCCGGCGTGGGCGGCGTAGGCCGCCGCCGAGGCCGAGGTGTTGCCGGTCGAGGCGCAGATGACGGCCTTGGCCCCGTGCTCGACGGCACGGGAGAGCGCGACGGTCATACCGCGGTCCTTGAACGAACCGGTCGGGTTCATGCCCTCGTACTTCACCCACACATCGGCACCGGTCCGGCGCGAGAGCGCGGGAGCGGGCAGGAGCGGCGTGCCGCCCTCGCCGAGGGTGACGACGGTGGAGGCGTCGGTGACGCCCAGCCGGTCGGCGTATTCGCGGAGGACTCCGCCCCAGAGGTGAGCCATGATCAGTTCCCTTCCACGCGCAGCACGGAGACCACGCGCTCGACGACGCCGCTCGCGGCGAGACGCTCGACGGTCTCGCTCAGGTCCTGCTCGCGGGCTTTGTGTGTTCCGATGACCAGGCGGGCGGACCCGCCGGTCTGAGTCTTCTCGTCCGCCTCGATGACGGTCTGCTCGACGGTCGCGATCGACACGCGTCCTTCGCTCAGGATGCCGGCGACCGTGGCGAGCACGCCCGGCTTGTCATCGACCTCGAGCGTGATCTGGTAGCGCGTGATGACGTGACCGATGGGGACGGCGGGGAGGTTCGCGCGGGTCGATTCGCCCACGCCCACACCACCGGCGATGTGCCGGCGCGCGGCGGAGACGACGTCACCGAGCACGGCGGAGGCCGTCTGCACGCCACCGGCGCCGGCGCCGTAGAACATGAGGTCGCCGGCGGCCTCGGCCTGGACGAACACGGCGTTGTTGGCGCCGTGGACGCTCGCGAGCGGGTGGGTGCGGTCGACGAGCGCGGGGTAGACGCGAACGGAGATGGACTCCGCGCCATCGGCGGCCGTCAGGCGCTCGCACACGGCGAGCAGCTTGATGACGTAACCGGCGTGACGCGCGGACTCGATCATCGCGGCGTCGACCGACGTGATGCCCTCGCGGTGCACGGCATCCAGAGGAACCGTGGTGTGGAAGGCGAGGCTCGCGAGGATCGCGGCCTTCTGCGCGGCGTCGTAGCCCTCGACGTCGGCCGTCGGGTCGGCCTCGGCGTAGCCGAGCGCCTGCGCCTGCGCGAGCACGTCGGCGAAGTCGGCACCCTCGGTGTCCATGCGGTCGAGGATGTAGTTCGTCGTGCCGTTCACGATGCCCATGATCCGCACCACGCGGTCGCCCGCGAGCGAGTCGCGCAGCGGACGGATGATGGGGATGGCGCCCGCGGCGGCGGCCTCGTAGTAGACCTCGGCCCCGACCTGGTCGGCGGCTTCGAACACCTCGGAGCCATGGGTTGCCAGCAGCGCCTTGTTGGCGGTGACGACGTCGGCGCCCGAGGCGATCGCGTGCAGCACCTGCGTGCGGGCGGGCTCGATGCCGCCCATCAGCTCGATGACGATGTCGGAGCCGACGATGAGGGTCTCGGCATCCGTCGTGAAGAGTTCCTGAGGCAGGTCCGCGTCGCGCTTGGCGTCGAGGTTTCGCACCGCGATGCCGGCGAGTTCGAGCTTGGCTCCCGCGCGGTCGGCGAGTTCGTCGCCGTGCTTGAGCAGCAGGTCTGCGACCTGCGAGCCGACGGCGCCGGCGCCGAGGAGCGCCACGCGGAGCGTGCGGTAGTCGGTCATTCGGTGTCTCCGTGGGGGGTGTCGGTCGAAACGGATGCCGGGATCCCGGCGTCGCGAGAGAGCAGGTCGTCGACGGTCTCGCCGCGGACGATGACGCGAGCCTGACCATCGCGCACGGCGACGACCGGCGGACGCGGCGTGTAGTTGTAGTTGCTCGCGAGCGAGAAGCAGTACGCGCCGGTCGCGGGCACCGCCAGCAGGTCGCCGGGGGTGACGTCGGCGGGAAGGTACTCGGCATCCACGACGATGTCGCCGGATTCGCAGTGACGCCCGACGACGCGCGAGAGCGCCGGGGTGGCGGAGCTCGTGCGCGAGACGACGCGTGCCGAGAAATCGGCGCCGTAAAGGGCAGGGCGGGCGTTGTCGCTCATGCCGCCGTCGACGCTGACGTACGTGCGTTCAAGGTTCTCGGTCGCGGTCACGGTCTTGACCGTCCCGACCTCGTACAGCGTGACCCCGGCCTGGCCGACGATCACGCGGCCGGGTTCGGTGGCGACGTCGGGCATCGGGATACCGCGCACCGCGCACTCGTCGGCGATGGCATCCAGGATGCCGTCGGCGATCTCCTCGATCGGCTTCGGGTCGTCGACCGAGGTGTAGGAGATGCCGAAACCGCCGCCGACGTTGAGCACGGGGATCTCTCCCCCCGCGAGCAGGTCGGCGTGCAGGTCGACCAGGCGTGCGGCCGACTCGCGGAAGCCCGAGGAGTCGAAGATCTGCGAACCGATGTGCGCGTGAAGACCCACGAAACGCAGACTGGGCAGCTCGCGGATGCGCGCGACCGCCTCGGCCGCCCCCTCGAGCGAGAAGCCGAACTTCTGGTCTTCGTGCGCGGTCGCGAGGAAGGCGTGGGTCTCGGCATGCACGCCGGTGCGGACGCGGACGAGCACCGACTGCACGACGCCGCGACGGTCGGCGATCGCGGCCAGGCGCTCGATCTCGATGGGGCTGTCGATGACGACCGAGCCGATGCCGACCTCGACGGCCCGCTCCAGCTCGCCGACGCTCTTGTTGTTTCCGTGGAAGCCGAGTCGGGCGGGGTCCGCGCCCGCGGCGAGAGCGACCTCGAGCTCACCGCGCGTGCACACGTCGACCGCGAGTCCCTCGTCGACGACCCAGCGCACGACCTCGGTCGACAGGAACGCCTTGCCGGCGTAGTAGACGCGGGCCCGGATGCCGTGACGCTCGGCTGCGGAGTCGAACGCCGCACGCGCACGACGAGCATGAGTGCGCACCTCGTCCTCGTCGAGGACGTACAGCGGGGTGCCGAAACGGTCGCGCAGATCGAAGACGGAAACGCCACCGATCTCGACGGAGCCGTCGTCGACACGGCGGGCGGACGCGGGCCAGACAGGGGCGACGAGCTCATTCGCTTCAGCCGGGGCGGTGAGCCACTCGGGCACGAGCGCGGAGTGCGAGGCGGACACGGAGGAACCAATCGGGTTTTGCGGCGACGCGACGGCCGCGGATCACGGCTGCCACCCCCGCGGAGAGTCACGCGGCAGGCAGCCCTAGCAGTCTAGGGCACCGCGTATGCCGCTCCCTTCCCGCGACGGCGCCGAGAGCGGTCACTGGGAGGAGGGCGGTGCAACGAGCCACCGATCACACGATGTAATTGTGACCGGTTTGGAGTGGCCGTTCCTCCCGCACGGACGAGCTCGGCGTCCCCCTGGAAGGAGACGACCCCCGATGCGAAGCATCGAGGGTCGTCACGCCGAGGAGGACGAGCCGCCGCGGTACGCGCATCGGACTCAGACGACGAGGAAACACCCCTCGGCAGAGACGCCGGCGTCCAGACGCGCAACGGATCGCGACCCCAGGCCGCCCATCTGTACCGGGGTCGGACGGTTGGTTGTGGTGCCATCGCCGAGTTGTCCAGAGTCGTTCTTGCCCCAGCCCCAGACTTGACCATTGCCGAGGGTCGCATATCCGCCACCCCATCGAGCCGCGATCCTCGCGACACCGCCGAGGCCGCTTACCGCGGTGGGGCTCAGCACGGTCGACGAACCGCCGTTACCAATCTGCCCGACATCGTTCGCACCCCACCCGGCCACGGTTCCGTCGGCCTGCAGCACGTGGAAGAAGCCGAATCCGACCGCGAGGGCCTGCACGTTCGCCAAGCCGGCCACCTGAACGGGCGACGCGCTGGTCGCGCCATCTCCGTTGCCGAGCGTGCCGCTCACAGCGCTGCACGCCCAAACCGTGCCGTCCGTGCGGAGCGCGGCCGTCTGCTGGTGGTCGCCTCCGATGTCGCTCACCGTTCCCCAGGCCGAGACCGAGACAGGACTGAGGCGCTGGGTGGTGGTGCCATCGCCGAGGCTGCCCCCATCGTTCTTACCCCATGCTTTGACGGAGCCGTCGCCCATGATGGCGAAGCACGAGCGGTAGGCACCACCGAGGCGCTTCACGCCCGACAACCCCGGAACTTTGAGGGGCGAGGACTGATCGGTTGTCGTCCCGTTCCCGATCTGCCCGTTCGCGTTCCACCCCCAGGCGTAGACGGTGCCGTCGGCCGTCAGCGCGTAGACGGTAGCGCGTCCTCCGGTGATCTGCACGACGTTGGCGGGCAGATTCGGAACGCGCCCCCATGTTGCACGTCCCGCGGAACCGTTGGAGCCGTCGTATACGGGAACGGAGGGATCACCGAGCTGGCCATAGTCGTTGCGGCCGACCGACCACACCGAGCCGTCGGCCAGCAAGGCCACGCCGAAGATGAAGCCGCTGTAAGCCTGGACGACGGGCGATGAGAAAGCGCGCGAGGTCTGTGTCGCGGTGGTCGCGTTGTTGTTCGTTCCGTCGCCGCCCGCTCCCCAGAGACCGTACCCGGCGTGCATCAGGTTGGATCCGATGACCGTGTAGACGTCCGCCGCAGTGCTCGACCCATTCGCCGCGGTCACACTGAGCGAGGCCCCGGGACGGGTCCACACATCGGGGGTGACCGTCGTGACGAGCTGACCGGACGAATTCGTCTGTCCCGAGGATGCCGCAAGCACAGCCGCGCCCGAGGCGGTGAGCGACACGGCAGCCCCCTCGACAGGGGTCGAACCCGTGGAGACGGTCGCCGTCACCTGGTTCGCGGAGCCCGCGATGGCCGGAGAGGCGACATCGACCGCGACCGTGGACTGACCGATGACGAAGAGCGGCGCTTCCATGCGAGCGCCTGTGGCCAGGGAGGTCACCGGCTTCCCGTTGAGCCCCTGAACCGTGACCGGCGACGCGCTCTGCGTCGACGAGTTGTTACCGAGCTGGCCGGCGTCGTTACGCCCCCATGCTTTCGCCGACCCATCGCTCTGCAATGCGTAGCCGTTGTAGTAGCCCCCGGCGAGCTGCACGACGTTCGACAGACCGCTGACCGGCACGGGTGACCAGCGATCGGTCGTCGAGCCGTCGCCGACCTGACCGTAGGCGTTGCTTCCCCATCCCGAGATGCTGCCGTCGCTCAACTGCGCATAACCGGCGTCGCCACCGCGAGCGATGTCTTTCACCCCCGTGACACCGCTCAGCTTCACGGGCGTCAGACGGGTGACGGTGGTGCCGTCGCCCACCTGGCCGTTCGCGTTCGCGCCCCACGCCCAGACCGATCCGTCACTCAGCAGAGCGGAGTGGGTGTCGTTACCACCCGCGAGCTTGACGACACCGGAGATGTTCGAGATGACGACCGGCGTGGAGCTGTTCGAGGTGGATCCGTTACCGAGTTGACCGCTTGCGTTGCTCGCACCCCACGCCATCGCGGTGTTGTCCTCGAGCACGACCAGGCCGTTGACCCGACCGGCCACGAGCGAGATGACCTTCTTCGGCAAGCCGATCACCGCAACAGGACTGTAACGGTCGGTGTTCGTTCCATCACCGCACTGGCCCCAGATGTTCCAGCCCCACGCCATGACGGTCCCATCGGACAGCAACGCATACGAGTTGTTCCAGCCCGCTGCGATCTGCGTGACCCCCGAGAGGCCCGGCACCTGGCCCCACTGCGTACCCGGAACCGTCGACGTGCTGCGACCGAGCCGCCCATAGTCGTAGAGACCCGCCGTCCAGACCGATCCGTCTCGCAGCAGTGCCATCGCGTGGACGGCTCCACTCGATACCTGCACCACCGGGCTCGGGAACGCACGGTTGACCTGGACGGGCATGAGCGGAGTGCTTCCCGAGTTGTCGATACCCAGGTGTCCCTGCCCGTCGAACCCGGACGCGAGCATGTTGGCACCCAGCACGAGGAACGTGTCCTGCGCCGAGCCGGAGTTCGCGGATGCCGTGACCCGCACCACGTCCCCGGGCGTCGTCCAGCGGTCCGGCGTCACCGTCGTCTGGAACACGCCGGAAGAGTCCGTCGCGCCCGATGTCGCCGCGATCGCGGCGTTGTCCGTCGCCGCGAGTGTGACGGCCGCGCCGGCCACCCCCTTCGACCCGGTCGCGACCTTCGCCTGAACCGCAGATGCAACGCCCGCCGCGACCTGGGTGTCAGCTACGTCCACCGAGATCGAGGTCGGCGAGCTGAGGGCGAACATGCGGAACGTGACCGGCGAGTACGTCATCAGTCCTGTCACGGCGAGACCGTCGAGACCGGTGACCGACACGGGGGTGGCACGGTTCGTCGTCGTCCCGTCGCCGAGCTGGCCGCAGGAGTTGTCACCCCACGCCACCAAAGTCCCGTCGCTCTTCAGCGCGTACCCCGAGAGGCCCGAGGACGAGATCAGGGTGACGCCGGACGTGAGACCCGACACGGCGGTCGCGGACGAGCGGGAAACAGACCCGCCGTCCCCGATGGTGCCGCTCTGGCCGTCGCCCCATGCGTACACCGCACCGTCCGACGTCAGCGCGAGCGCCCCGCCGCCGTAGCTGGAGATCGACGTGACCGTCTTGCCTGACAGTCCGACGACCTTCGCGGGCGTGGCGGAGCTGTAGTCGGGCACACCCTGGCTCCACCGAGGCGGAACCGGATTCGTTCCCTGACCGAGAGCTCCGGAGTAGTTGCCGCCCCACGACCACACCGTGCCATCGCTCTTCAGCGCGTAGGTCCCCGCCACCTGGATGACATCGGTCAGCCCCGAGACCTGCACCGGAGTCGACGCATCCGGCTCGTTGGCGTTCCCCGTTCCCAGGCCCGCGCCGCCTCGACCGAGGGCCCACACGGTCTTGTCCTTCAGGAGGAAGAACGAGTTCTGGCTGCTGGAGCTGATCTGCGCGACGTTCGACAGCCCGGGGATCGCCACCGGGGTGTACGCGCGCCCTTGAGCCGCGGTGTTCGTGCCGATCTGACCGAAGTAGTTGTCTCCCCACCCGATCACGGTCCCGTCGGACAGAAGCGCCAGCACCGTCTGATTGCCGGCGGTGATCTGCTTCACATTCTCGACACCCGGAATCTGCGTCCACGAGGTGTGGTAGTTCGCGACGCCGTCACCGATCTGGCCGTGGCTGTTCCCGCCGATGGCCCAGACCGACCCGTCGCGGAGCAAGACGAACGACGCGTTGTAACTGTAGTAGGAGTCTGCGGAGTACCCCGTTGACACCATCTGAACGATGGGCGAAGGGAAGATGCATGTGAGCTGCGACGGAGTCACCCGCGAGATGGAGCTGGTTCCCGACTGCGGCCCCGCAGCACCGTTGTCACCGAGCTCGCTGCCGGTATCGCGCCCGAAGCCGAGGGCGTTGGCGCCGAGCACGGTGTAGCCGTCGACGCTACTTGCCGCATCCGTCGAGGCACGCACCTGCAGCTGGGCCCCTGGCACCGTCCACCGATCGGGCGTGACGGACGTCTGAAAAACACCCGCCGCGTTCGTCTGACCCAAGCTCGCACCGAGCACCGCGTTGCCGGACGAAGTGAGCGAGACCTCCGCGCCGCCCACGCCACTCGAACCCGACGACACCGTCGCAGTGACGGTCCCCGCCGTACCGGCCGCCACCTCTGTCTCGACCACGTCGACGTTCAGCGTCAATTCGCCCGAAATGGCGAAGCGCGCACCGCCATCGGCGCTGCCGCCGATCGCGGTGACGGGAATGCCCGCGGGCAGACTGACCTGCACCGGGACGTTGCTGTTCGAGGCGCTCGAACCGTTGCCGAGTTGGCCCTTATCATTCGGGCCCCAGGCCCAGACGGTGCCATCCGTCTTCAACGCATAGCCGGAGCCGATGTTCGCCACATCGGACAGGCCCTGAACGGCCACGACGCTGGGGGACGCGGCCGATGCACCGTTACCGAGTTCGCCGTTCTCCCCGTCACCCCACGCCACCACCGTCTTGTCCGCGAGAAGGGCATAGCCGGTCTGACTCGCCGCGGCGATGCTCGCCGCGTTCGAGACACCCACGACCGGTGTCGGGGTGTAGTGGTTGCCGGACTGCGTGGACCCGTCTCCCTGCTGCCCCTTCCAGTTACCACCCCACGCCATGATCGACCCATCGGTGCGCAGGGCGTATCCGGCGACTGACGTCGCCGCGACCTGGATGACATCGGAAACGCCCGACACGGAGACGGCCGTCGGTCGGTTCTGGTTGGTGGTGTCGCCGAGCTGGCCGGCGCCGTTGCGACCCCATCCCATGACAGTGGCATCCTTCAGCAAGGCGAGACCGAACCACGATCCGCCCGCGACCCTCGCGGCGTTCGATACGCCCGACACCGTGACGACCGAAGTGGAGAAGGACTTCTGCGCGTAAGTCGTGCCGTCCCCGAGCGCGGACTCGTAGTTCGACCCCCACGAGCGAACGGTCCCGTCCGGCATCACCGCGTACCCCGTCGAGTAACCGGCGGCGATATCGACGACGTTCGACAGTCCCGCGATCTGCTGCGGCGGCCAATACCGGTCGGTCGTCGTGCCGTCCGCGAGCTGGCCATCCCCGTTGCGTCCCACCCCCCATACGTCACCGTTGCTCAGGCGAAAGAGCGTGAAGTTGTATCCGCCCTGCGCCACCTGCACCACAGGCGACGGGAACACCTGCATCACCTGACGCGGCGTGGGCGCGTTGTCCGTCGTACCGAGCCCCGCCATTCCGAAGAGGCCCGATCCCCATCCGAGCACGTTCGCACCGAGAACACCGAAAGATTGCGACGCGTTGCTGCTGCCCGACACCGCGGCCACCGTCACCGTGCTCCCGGGCGTCGCCCATGGCTTGTTCAGGTTGAAGTTCGTCGTGTACCGGCCCGCACCGTTCGTCACGCCATCAGAAGCGCTGAAGGTCGCCCCGTCCGGCCCGCTGAACGACACCGGCTGACCCGCCTGCGGTTGCCCCTGCGAGTCCTTCACGGTCACCGTCATCGGGACCGCAGCCGACGCCGGAACGCCCGACGCCGGACCGGCGATCGTCATGTTCGACACCGACGACCCGTTCGCGAACGCGGGAGTGGCGGATGCCAACGACACCGCCGATACGCCCCACGCGGCACCAGCGACAACGGTTCGACGAGAGACGGTCGATGACAACGGGACGGAGGGGGCCGGGCGGCTGGATTCTTGCAGGGTCACGAGAGGCTCCTCAAAGCTGAACGAAGCGGGTGGGCCGCAGAAAGTACGTTCGGCACGGTAAGCGTGCACACATGCTTTGAGATCGTTTCCATTCGAGGAGCAGAGCGGGTGACGCGATGCAGCGCGGCCGCATGACCGACACGTCAGAAAACACCACGGGGCAGCCTGCGCCTCATGTATGGGTGCCTCTCTGCGCACTCGACACCCTCGAGTGACGAAAGACACGATCCGCGAAGAAGCGCGTGAAGTTCACCCGAAGAGCCACCCGCCCACGGCAAACGACCGGGAGCGCGGGCCGACCGTGTACAGCACCGGTCGACCAGCGCGTCACTCAGCAGGCCACTTGTACGGCGTACGAGCCTTCGGACCCTTCCCCGGCGCCGGGGTTGCCGGCCAGGCCGTATGCGGAGGTCACGTTCGAAGTCACCAGCGTGTCCCACAGGTACAGCGCGCCCGCCGCCGTGAGGAAGTACCCCGCGCCGACCGGAAGCGTTGCCGCACCCGCCGCCGCCGTTCCCGCCGAACCCACGTTCGTGCCATCCGTGGTGAACAGCTTCCCGTCGGAGGTGACGAAGTCCGCCTGGTACGTCCACGCCGCGTTCACCCACGCCCGCGCCGCCACGACATTGGATGCCAACTTCGTCGCATCCCGATACAGATCCCCGTTCGCCGCGATGAAATACGACTGCCCCACCGGCTTCGCCGCCTTGACCACCGACTCCACCGGAACGGACGCGTACTGCGTCGGGGCCGCCGATCCCAGCGCCAGCCAGGACTTGGCATCCGAGGTCACGAACGAACCCTCGGACCCTTCCCCGGCGCCGGGGTTGCCGGCCAGGCCGTATGCGGAGGTCACGTTCGAAGTCACCAGCGTGTCCCACAGGTACAGCGCGCCCGCCGCCGTGAGGAAGTACCCCGCGCCGACCGGAAGCGTTGCCGCACCCGCCGCCGCCGTTCCCGCCGAACCCACGTTCGTGCCATCCGTGGTGAACAGCTTCCCGTCGGAGGTGACGAAGTCCGCCTGGTACGTCCACGCCGCGTTCACCCACGCCCGCGCCGCCACGACATTGGATGCCAACTTCGTCGCATCCCGATACAGATCCCCGTTCGCCGCGATGAAATACGACTGCCCCACCGGCTTGATCGCCTTGCTGGTCGGTATGGCCGAGTAGGTCTTATCGACAGCACCGTTGAGGATGCGCTTGGGGACACCGTCCGAACCGACGAAGTCGATCGCCTCGCCCGTCGCCGTGATCCGATATCCCCACGCCGTCACGACACCCGTCGCCAGCACCGTGTTGCCGTAGTAGAGGTCGCCGTTGGGCGCGAGGAAACCCACACCGCCCACCGCCTTCGACCCCACCGGCACCGCCGGATAACTGTCCACGATCGACCCGAACTGCGCCTGCTTCGCCCCACCCGACGACAGCACGAAACACACCCCCTTCGCCCAATTCGTCGTGAACCACCCCGCCGCCGACGCCACACCCGACGCGATCTTCGTGTTCTCGAAGAACAAATCCCCCGACGCCGTCAAGAAATGACGATTCCCCACCGAGGTCCCCGGGTTCGGAACGCTCGTCGGTATGGCCGAGTAGGTCTTATCGACAGCACCGTTGAGGATGCGCTTGGGGACACCGTCCGAACCGACGAAGTCGATCGCCTCGCCCGTCGCCGTTATCCGATATCCCCACGCCGTCACGACACCCGTCGCCAGCACCGTGTTGCCGTAATAGAGGTCACCATTGGGCGCGAGGAAACCCACACCGCCCACCGCCTTCGACCCCACCGGCACCGCCGGATAACTGTCCACGATCGACCCGAACTGCGCCTGCTTCGCCCCACCCGACGACAGCACGAAACACACCCCCTTCGCCCAATTCGTCGTGAACCACCCCGCCGCCGACGCCACACCCGACGCGATCTTCGTATTCTCGAAGAACAAATCCCCCGACGCCGTCAAGAAATGACGATTCCCCACCGAGACTCCGCCTGCGGCGGACGCGTAGGTCTTGGACACGGAGGTTCCCAGAGCGAGAGTCGCCTGGGTGTTGAGGTTCACCGTGACCGACGCGCTGGCGGACGTCGACACCGTGGCCGCCACGGCCGTCAACGTGACCGTGCCGCCCGTCGAGGGAGTGACGATGTCCGGCAGCGCGACGACCCCCGACGCGTTGGTCGTTCCGGTGTACGTCGTCGCTCCGGTCGGATAGCTGAAGCCGCGAGGAAGGGTGACGGAGATGCTCAGCCCTGCCACCGGACGACCATCGGTGCGGTTCGTCGCCGTAACGGTCGCGCCGGTGATCGGCTGGCATCCCGTCGCCACGTACTGGACCTTGTCGAACGCGAGGTTCACGGTCTGCGATGCCGCGGCGTAGGCCGGAGCGGCGGTCGCGATCATGATGACCGGCAGGCCCCATGCGGCCCCCGCCACGACGGTCCGGCGGCGCACCGCCCAACCTCCCGCCTCGCTTCGATCCGCCTTCCGGTCGATATCCGAGTGGCTGTCAGCGCTCACGGTCATGACGTCTTCTCCTCGATGGGTCTCAGGGGCTCTCGAGGAGTAGAGCAGCGCGGCCGCGTGAGTGACCAGCCGGATATCCGATTCTCGTGGCTCTGTTCCGTTTTCCGCATGCGAGACGTGTGCCGCACCGAGCTTCCGACCCGATCGCGAAGGTCGTGTGGACGAGATGAACGACCGCGTCCCGTGCCTTCGTTCGAAGGGTGATTTTTCGCCGCACGGTTGCCCTCCTCGGGCCGGAAGGCTCCGATCGACCCGTGGCTCTTGTGAGCATGTTGGACCTCGACGGTAAGAGAAGGGATGCCATCCACCGTGCTTGAGGATCAGACGATGACCGCCCCGCTCGAACCGTCCGCCGTGACGATCGAGCGCAGGGTGCACCGCCGGGGCTCGCACGCCTACGAGTGGCTGCGGCAGCGCGGCTGGGGGGCCGAGGGCGGGCTGCGCAGCGACGCGATGATCCACGCCGACGAGTTGCGGACCTCATCCGTCGTCGCGCGGCGATTACGGACGAGTGCGCTCGGGCTGCAGTCGCTCGCCGCGAACACCAACCACGCCTTCTTCGTGCTCCAGATCGAGGGGAGCACGGATGTGTTGTTCCGCGACGGCTCCGTCTCCCGGGTCGGTCCCCTGGGGTTCCTGTCCTGCGCCCTTCGTGACGTCGCGGCGATTCGCTCGCACGGTCCTGTTCGGCGCATCGAGGTGATCGCCGTCCTTCCGCTCTTCATCTCCACGTCCGCATCCTCGTCCGCTCATGTCCCCCACCCGTCGGCCCCGGGCGGCCTCGGGACGGGACTCCCCCCCCCCCCCCCCCCCCCGCCAGCGTGGGCACTGGTCACGTCTGTCGTCGACGTCATCCTGGGTTCGACGCTCACGTCGGACAGCGCCGCTGTCGCGCCCCTCGAGGCATCCCTTCTGCACGCCCTCACCGCACTCATGGTCGAGGCGCGCGGCGGCGTCACCGCGCAGAGGGCCACGCTCCTCTCGCGCGCGCAGGACATCATCCGGCGTCGCGTGACGCAATCGGACTTCACCGTGGAACAGCTCGCCGCATCGCTGAACGTCTCCAGCCGGTACCTGACGCAGATCTTCCGCGAAGCCGGCACCTCGCCCGGCCGGGCCATACGCGCCGCCCGCCTGTCCCAGGCGCAGCTCGTCCTTCACGGGGGTGCGTCGTCGGACCCCGCCGTTGTCGCGCGGGCCGCCGGCTTCTCGTCCGTCCGAGCGATGAAAGAGGCGTTCCGTCGCGCCGGCCAGCCCCTTCCTCTCCCTGCGGCCGTCCGGACACCACCCGTCGCCGGACAGATCACGACCACGAGCCCACGAAGGACGAATCGAGAAGCCGCTGATCGCTGTGATTTGGACGGCGTATGCCGTTTGTCTTCCCGCGTCGACCGACGTCCACCCTCCGCAGCCCGTGGCCGCGCGTCACACGACGAAGCGTCCGTTCCGGATCGACACGTTCTGCGGGGTGGATGACAAGGTGCCCACCCGTTCGCCGTCCTGGTAGATCCGGACGCGCGAAGGCTCCGCGGCGTTCACACGGAGGCGATAACCCGACGACACCGCCACCCCGTTGAGAGCCGCCACGACCTTGTCGTGCGTGTCGTCGCCGTTCACCGTGACCGAGACGAGGGTCTGCCGTGCGGCGTTCTGCAGGATCACCTGGTAGTACAGCTTCCCCCGGAAGTAGTAGTCGTGGGGCGCGACGCCGGTCGAGGTGACGACGAGTCGCTTGCCGTCCTTACTCATGCCGATCCAGCCGGCCCGGATGTCGTAGATCCCGACGAACTCGAGCGCCGAGGTGACCGTGACGGGGACCGTCCGCCAGAGCGCCTCCGGCGTGGCATCCGGAGCCCGAAGAAGGGCGAGGACGCGCCCCTCCCGCGGGCCGACGTTCGCCGCGGACGATTCCCGACCCGCCACCGAACTCGGCGACCCGTCGAGGGTGGACAAGCCGGAGACGTCCCCGACAGAGGAGGTGGCTTCTCCCAGATACAGCGTGACGTTCCGCGCGGAGAGCACGCCCACCGGGAGGTTGTATCCCACCGTCCGCTCCCGGTGCGCATCTCGGGAGTCGATGGCCGTCCAGATCTGGTTCTGCAGCGCAGGGTAGGTCCCGAGTGAAGAAAGAACGGATGCCGCGATCGGAACGCCCCAGGCGGTGAAGAACGGCCCGAGGTCGCGGTCCGCCACCTGGGAGGCGATCTGCGCGAAGAGGTCCTTCTTCTCTTGATCGGTGGACGGCATCGCCAGACCCCGAATCCGGCGTACGCGGTAGGCCTGGCTCACAGCGGGATAAAAGCCCTCCCCGAACGACTGACGCAACTGGTCGAAGAGGAACAAGGGGTAGAAGGGGTCTTCGTCGGTCAGTTGCGAGAAGCTCCGGTCACCGACCGCCTGGGAGAAGTAGCGCGTGATGCGGTCTTTCGCCTCCGGCCACTGATCCAGCCGATGCTCGCCGGTCAGCCGCTGCTGCAGCGCGAGCGACGAGATGTTGACGGTGACCTCCCCCAGCCCCGACCACGTGTAGGCGGGTGTCTGGAAGGTGTGCCCGACCTCGTGCCACGTGCCCCAGTTGTCGGGAGTGGTGAGAAGAGCCTCGCTCGCGCCGGTGTCGACCTGGAAGCACAGCCACTGGTTCGTGGCGAACGCCCATCCGGCGCCTGAGTCCGGACCGGAGAAGTACACCCGGCCCGGATACTTGTGCGCGATGCCGACCGCGGCGTAGGTCAGACCGTAGACGTCGCAGGTGTATGACAGCACGCGGTCCAGGCGGAGGACGACATCGGCCGGATCCCACGACACCCCACGCGTCCCCAGATCATCGACCACGCGGCGCTGGACATCGACGACGACACGGTCCCCGACCAGGCTCACCACGGGTGCCGACGTCCACGCCGCGAGCTGGTCGGCGAACTCTGTCGCAGTCGTCCGGTTCTTCACCCACACGGGATGAGGCGATCCCCCTGACAGCGACACCTCTGCCGCGGTCTCCGACGAGGTGTTCCTGACGAAGACGATGCCGTCCTGCGCGGCCGCCACGCTCTGCTGCCCTCGGGACAGCGACACCGTCTGGAGGTCCGTCGTCTGCCCGCTGTTGAAGCCGCGCCACGGCCCACGCGCGCCGATGAACAGCGACAGCGTGGCCGGGGCGTCGGCGTCCACGACCACGTCGATCACCTCGCCACGGGAGACGTGGCGCCCCGTGGGCTGGAGGTCGCTGTGCGCGAATCCGCGGTTCTCGAGGGTCATCACCTCGTCCTGGCTGCCGTGCGACAGGGCGATCACACGGGTCGAGGCGCCGTCCGCCGCGTGCATGACGACCGCGACGGGACGCACCTCGAAGGTCGCCGACGCGACACTCGCGGCGGAGCTGCCCGTCAGCGTGCCTATGCCGGAGGCGGCGTCGCTGCGGATCCGCAGCGACGTCTCATACACCCCCGCGCCATCGGTCACCCCCGAGGGCTGGTCGATCACTCCCCGGGACGGATCGTCCAGCGTGAGGGTGACGGGGTCACCGGGACGCGGCCGCCCGGCATCATCGCTCCTGGTCACCCGCACGGTGGTCGCCTCGTCGGGGTACAGCCGAGAACGTTCCGTCACGACGGTGAGCGTCCCGGTCGGGCTGGCGACCGAGGAGGGCACCAGGACGGCAGATCCCATGACCGGCAGAGCCCACGCCCCGGCCGCAAGAACGCTCCGTCGCGTGGCATCCAGAGTCATCGTCGCGTGTCCTCCATGTCGGGCGCGCGCCGACAGATGAGTGGGCGCACGCCTCCGCACGGTAGGACGTTCGGCGTTCGGTCTCACGCAGAGGACTGGGCTCTCCGCGAGGGTGAAGGCGTGGATGGACTCAGCCGCAGGACCCGTCCCGTTGGAGAGCAGGGTCGTTCAGCACTCCACCGTCGATGGTGAACCCGGCCACCAGATCCTGGCCCTGCACCGTGGCGGACGTCAGCGTGAGGGCGGCCGGAAGGCGATCGGCGATGCACAGGCTCTGCGTGCCGAGGATCGAGTCGGCCACTCCCCCGAACTGCGCGCGAAGCGTGTCGGCGTCGATTCTGTTGCCGCCGAGCTCGAAGCCCGCGGGGGTCAGCGTGAGATCGCCGTTCGACGCACCCGGGGTCACGGAGACCCCGACGGGAATGCCGACGCCGAAGACCGACAGTTCGTTGGTGAGCGTCAGGTCGGGCGCCGCCATCTGCACCGTTCCCGAGGGGAAGCCGGGGATCTGGGAGAGCAGCGTGCGCAACTGATCCTGATCCAGCCGCACCGACGCCGTTCCTCCGTCCGCCGCAGTCCCGCCGGAAGTGGGCACACCCTGCATCTCGACGCGCACGTCGCCCGTGATGGGGCCCAGGGTGACGTCGTTCGACGTGATCGTGACGTCGTCGAGGCGCCCACCGAGCAACTGCGGGAGCACGATGCCGGCGACGCTCACATCGACGTTCTGATCCTCTGGGAGTCCCACGTTCTTCACGACGAGCGAGCGCACCGTGCTGGCGACGACGGAACGGGCGATGAACTCGGCGGCGACCACCGCACCCCCCACCAGCACGAGGACCACGATGAGGATCGCGATCCAGCGGCCGGTCTTGCGCGGGCGCGGGGCCGTGGCATCCGTCATCCGCTTACATCCGCTCCGGAGCGGAGACGCCCAGCAAGGTCAGACCGTTGCGCAGCACCTGCCCCGTTGCGTCGTTCAGCCACAGGCGGGTGCGGTGCACCGTCTCGACGGGAGCGTCGCTGAGCGGGATGACGCGGCAGTTGTCGTACCAGCGGTGGTAGAGGCCGGCGAGCTCCTCGAGGTAGCGCGCCACGCGGTGCGGCTCGCGCACGTCGGCGGCGTGCGCGACGATACGCGGGTACTCCTGGAGGGCTCCGAGCAGGGCCGACTCCGACTCGTGGTCGAGGAGCTCGGGCGCGAACTCGGAACGGTCGACTCCGGATGCCGCGGCGTTGCGCGCCACATTGTGCGTCCGGGCGTGCGCGTACTGCACGTAGAAGACCGGGTTGTCGTTCGTGCGCTTCTGGAGCACGTCGAGGTCGATGTCGAGGTTCGAGTCGGCGGAGCTTCGCGTGAGGGCGTAGCGGGCGGCATCCACTCCGACGATCTCGACGAGGTCTTCGAGAGTCACCACGGTGCCGGCGCGCTTGGACATGCGCATCGGCTGGCCGTCGCGGACGAGATTGACCATCTGCCCGATGAGCACCTGCAGGTTGACGTTCGGCTCGTCGCCGAAGGCGGCGCACATCGCCATGAGGCGCTGGACGTACCCGTGGTGGTCCGCACCGAGCATGATGATGCAGCGGTTGAAGCCGCGCTCGCGCTTGTCGAGGTAGTACGCCAGGTCGCCCGAGATGTAGGCGGGCTGGCCGTCGGACTTGATGATGACGCGGTCTTTGTCGTCGCCGAACTCCGTCGAACGCAGCCAGGTGGCGCCGTCGGCCTCGAAGATGTGGCCCAGTTCGCGCAGGCGCGCGACGGCGCGCTCGACCGCGCCGGAGTTGTGCAGGTCGTTCTCGTGGAAGTACACGTCGAAGTCGACGCCGAACTCGTGCAGCGACTGCTTGATCTCGTCGAACATGAAGTTGACGCCCAACTCGCGGAACGCCTCCTGCTTGGCGTCCGCGTCGAGGGCATCGACGTCTCCGTCGTACGCCTCGGCCACGCGCTTCGCGATGTCGCCGATGTAGGCGCCGCCGTAGCCGTCCTCGGGGGTCGGGTCACCCTGGTGGGCGGCGACGAGGCTGCGAGCGAACCGGTCGATCTGCGCGCCGTGGTCGTTGAAGTAGTACTCCCGCGTGACCTGCGCGCCCTGCGCCGACAGGATGCGCGCGAGGGCGTCGCCGAGAGCGGCCCAGCGGGTGCCGCCGAGGTGGATCGGGCCGGTGGGGTTGGCGCTGACGAACTCGAGGTTGATGACCTCGTCGGCACGGGAGTCGTTCGTCCCGAACGCCTCTCCCTGCTCGACGATGACCTTGGCCAGGGCTCCGGCGGCAGCGGCATCCAGTCGGATGTTGATGAACCCCGGGCCGGCGACCTCGACGCTCGCGATGCCGTCGACGGACTCGAGGCCCGCGGCGATCTCGGCCGCGAACTCGCGCGGGTTCGCGCCGACGACCTTGGCGAGCTTCATCGCAGCGTTGGAGGCCCAGTCGCCGTGGTCGCGGTTCTTCGGCCGCTCGAGCGGCAGGTCGGCGGCGCTGAGTCCCGCCGAAGACCCCTCTCGTCGCGCCTCCGCGAGCGGGGCGATGACGGCGAGCAGGGCGGCGGAGAGGGCAGCGGGATCCATAGCCCTGCAATTCTAGGGCGCAGCGCCTGAGAGCCCGCGTCAGGCGATCTGCACCAGAGCTTCGTGGTCGTCGGGGGGCGTGGCATCCGGGATCTCGTTCTCCAGGACCGCGTCGACGTGCAGACGTTCGAGGCCGACGTAACCGCCGTGATAGCTGAGGAAGGCGCAGTCGGCGGCGTCGCGACCCGTCGCGATGCGCACCAGCGAGCGACGATCGGCGAGCCGGGTCGCGTCGACGACGTACCAGGCGCCGTCGAGGTACGCCTCGGCGACGGCGTGGAAGTCCATCGGCTCGAGGCCCGGGGCGAAGCAGGCGGCGTAGCGGGCGGGCATGTCCATCGCGCGCAGGAGGGCGATCACGACGTGCGCGTAGTCCCGGCAGACGCCCTGCCCGGTCATGAGGGTCGTCACGGCGCTGTCGGTTCCGAGGCTGAGGCCGGGCGTGTACGTCACGGTCGTGGCGACGAAGTTCGACACGGCCGCGAGCAGTTCGACACCGGCGAGACCGCGGAACTGCCGACGCGCCTGCGCGAACACCTCGTCGGACTGGCAGTACCGGCTCGGGCGCAGGTAGGTGATGGTCTCCAGATCACTCGTGCGCGGGGTCTGAGAGGCTCCCTGCACCACGGCGTCGTACCGCACGGCGAGCGGACCTTGCTCGGCCGTGAGGCGGTGGAGGCGACTCCCCGACTGGTCGACGATCTCGGTCGGGGTGTAGAGACGATCACCCTGCGAGAACGTCAGACTCTCGCTCGCCAGGGGGACGCCCTGGGCAGCGGTGATCTGGAAGATGAGGTCGACGGACGCCCCCAGATCGAGGTCGAGTTCAGCGGTCACCCGGCGCGGCACCGGGCAATCCTCGCATGTCCGAAGGGTGCTTCGGCCCGCGGCGCGTGAACCGGGTCAGCCGTCCTTCTTACCGGGGCCCCCGCCGGACCCCGGGCCTTGATCGTCCTTCCCCGGCCCCTTGCCTTTGCCGTTCCCACCCGGGCCCTGATCGCCGGGGTTCGCCGGTTCCTCGTCGTCGGCTCCGCCGTCCTCCGAGATCGTCGGCTGCTCGTCCGGCATCGGCTCGGCCGTCGGCGTGGGGGTCGGCGTCGGCGTGGGGGTCGGCGTCGGCGTGGGTGTCAGCGACGACAGATCGGCGCGGACCGCGGCGATCCGACTCAGGATGCCATCGGCGTCGCCCGCGGACAGGGTGCCCGCGTCGCGGCGGGAGACGACCTCGGCCTCGAGCGCGTCGAGGGTTGAAAGAGCGGAGGCATAGTCGCCCGCCGAGGCCTGGTTCGCGACCATCTGCACGGTGCTCTGCCAGGCAGTGGGCTGGGCCTCCGGAGGCGTGCAGCCGGTGAGCGCGAGCGTCGCAGCGAGCGGCAGGCCGGCGGGGAGGAGAATGCGCCGCCTCATGGCCCGACCTCCGTCCACAGCTCCCCGAGATGCTGGTCCAGCGGCGAGGGGAGCGCGGGGAGATCCGGTGCGGCGCTCGAGGGCGAGCCGGCCAGCGCGACGGCGGTCGCGATCCCTCCTCCCACGAGCAGGACGGCGAGGACGGATGCCACGACGAGCATCCGCCGTGACCGTCGCGGGCGTTCCTTCTCGAGGACACGCGTGGGGGTGGTCTCCTTCGGGAGGACCCGGGTCCGCGTTGCGCCTCCTCCGGACGGGACCGACGCTCCGGCCCCGGTGTGCCCGGCGAGCGGGCGGAGCGCGGCGATGAGGCCCGCGGCATCCGGTCGCTCCGCGGGGTTCGTGGCGGTCATCCGTTCGAGGACATCGCGCCACGGACCCGGGAGGTGCGCGGGGATGTCGGGGGCGGCCACCAGGCGCGCGGCGAGCGCCTCGTGCGGGGTTCGTCCGGCGAACGGACGGCGGCCCGTCAGCGCCTCCAGCAGGACGAGGCCGAGCGAGTAGACGTCGCTCGCGGGAGCCGCCGGCATTCCCCGAGCCTGCTCCGGGCTCAGGTACGCGGCGGTGCCGACGACCGTCTCGGCTTTGGTGAGGCGGGTCGAGCCGACGAGCGACGCGATGCCGAAGTCAGCGAGCGTCGCGCGCGGTGTCTCACCGGCATGCGCACCCGGCCGCACGAGGATGTTGGAGGGCTTGACGTCGCGATGGACGATTCCGCGGGAGTGGATCACCGCGAAGGCCTCGGCGATCTCGGCTCCCGTACGTGCGACGTCGGGCTCGGCGATCGGTCCGCGCGCGATCAGATCGGCGAGCGTGGGGCCGGCGATGAGCTCCATCGACAGGTACGCCGGAGTCGAGGCCAGACGAGCGTCGTAGAGGGTGACGAGTGAGGGATGCGAGAGCGAGGCGAGCAGGCGGATCTCGGATCGGACGCGGGCGGCATCCTCCGGGTCAGCCCCCTCGCCGTCGATCACTTTGAGGGCGACCGTTCGACCGAGAGAGGTGTCGACCGCTTCATAGACGCGGGCGTAGCCCCCGCGACCGAGCACGCGGCCGAGGCGGTAGCGCCCGTCGAACAGGTCGTCGACGGGGGCGTCGTAGGGCGCGGTGGGCATCGATTCGGTCATGATCGCTTTCTCGGGGCCGGTGACCCCGAGCGCATCACACGAGGTCGTCGTTCGAGGAACGCGTCGTGGAGCGGGTGACCTGCGCTCCCCCGGCTCCTTCGGTCCGCGTGACGGTGTCGGTCTGGCGACGACGCGCGAGCAGGACGATCCCGATGACGAAGACGACGAAACCCGCGCCCATCATGATGTACCCGATCATGCTGAGGTTCACGAAATCGTTCGGCAGGTTCACGGCGAAGGCGAGGATGGCGCCGATGACGAACAGCGCGATGCCGGCTCCGATGCTCATGGAAGACCCCTTTCGAGAGATGTTCCAGCATCCCAACCGGGCATGAATACGCCGGATGGTCTTGACAACGCCGTGCGCGGCGGGGTTCACCCGTCCGGCCCGGTCGGCGGGCGGGCGTGCGTGCCCGACGCGGTCCGACAGACTCTCGCCGGTGCCGGCCCCCGCGCGGCACGAGGAAGGCCCCATGATCCCGCGCGCCGCCGGCGACCACCCTCTCGATGTCGATGCTCTCGGCGTCTCGATCCGCATCGACGACAGCGGTCTTCCCCCCGTGGATCGCGAGCATCTCGCCGAGGCATGGTCGGGTGCCCGCTCGACGACTGAGAGGTCGCCCGCGGGCATCGTGACACCGCGCCCGTCCTTCCACTTCGACGACACCGTCGCCGACATCACGACGCAGGTGACACTCGCCGCCCTCGCGGCGCGGCGCGGGGGGTTGTGGATGGTGCACGCCGGAGCCGTCGCCGACGAAGACGGGCGGGTGGTGATGTTCTCGGGCCGGTCGGGGATGGGGAAGACCACGCTGATGTCGCGGCTCGCCCGTGAGTTCGCCTACGTGACCGACGAGAGCGTCGGCATCGACGCGGAAGGTGACGTGCTGCCGTACCGCAAGCCGCTGTCCATCATCGACGATCGGGCCCGCGCGAAGCGTCAGGTCTCCCCCGACCGTCTAGGGCTGCTCCCGCTCCCGGACGTGCCGCTGCGGTTGCACGCGATCGTCGTCCTGGATCGCACCGAGGTCGACACCCCCGCCCGGCTCGGCGCCCTCGACGTCGCGGACGCCCTCGGCGCCCTCGCCCCGCAGTGCAGCTATCTCTCCGATCTTCAGGCACCCCTGCAGACGATCGTGGGCCACATCGAGAGGGTCGGCGGTGCACTCCGCCTGAGGTACCGCGAGGCGGAGGACACGATCGGGCTCGTGCGCGCCGTCTTCGCCGAGGCGCGCGGCGCGTTCCCGGCATCGGTCGCCCCCCAAGCGGTGACGCCCGCGCGCGGGAAGGAGGGGTTCGCACGCACTCCGGTCCTGGATGCCGTCGCCCTCGGCGAGGACCGACTCGCGCTCCTCCGTCGCGCGGCGCCGGACGAAACGGCCGTGCACATCATCGACGGTGTCGGCCCCTCGCTCTGGCAGGCGGCGGACGGCGTCTCGTTCGACGAGCTGGTCGCGGCCGCCGTGCGTCGTCATGGCGCTCCGGTCGAGGGCGATGCGTCGGATGCCGTGCGGGCGGCCGTCGAAGCTCTGTGCAGCGCGGGCCTGCTCGAGGAGCGGCCGGGAACCCGACGAGCCAGGTGAAGTTGGGCATCGGTTCGGGTGAACCGGTGCGTCTGGCCTCGAAGAGCTCGCACTCACGGAACGACGAAGGCCGCGATCATCGACCGCGGCCTTCTCTCGTGTGCCCCCGACAGGAATCGAACCTGCGACCTTTGGTACCGGAAACCAACGCTCTATCCCCTGAGCTACGGAGGCGGACGGTCAAGGTTATCACCGCACCGTGCCCGCCCCGGACGCCAGAGGACCCCGTCGAACGGGGCGGCGTCGGGGGCGTGGCATCCGGGTCATTCGTCTCCGATGACGCCGATCCCGGTGGCCTGGTGGTCGACGTTCGGGTCGTCCTTCTTCGGCGCCTTGGAGGCCTCGTCGGGGTCGTTCTCCTGGCTGGGCTTGACCGTGGGGTCGTCGCCGAGATCGGCGGCGTCGTCGGCGGGTGCGGAGTTCTGGGGGTCGCTCATGGCATTCCTCTCGTCGCGTGCGCCTCTAGCCTGGCAAGACGGCGGCGCAAACCCGAGAGGCTTGACCCGGACGGCGGTCGGGCCTATCGCCCGAACAGCCCCTTCACGCGGCGACCGAGCGAGGGCGCCAGCACGACGGGTCGTCCGTTCACGTCCACCGTCACCGTCGTTCCCCCGAACACGCCGGCGCGCGTCGGCTCGGCGTCGCCGCGGACGTACGCCTCCGCGATGTCGACGTACACCGCCAGCAGGCGCGCGCTCTCGTCCTTCGACGACGTGGCATCGACGAGCTGTGTGCGGTGCCCCGTGTCGGTCTCGACGGAGAACCAGCGCGATCCGGGCGTAGAGACGACCGCCCACCGCTGCCCACGGGCGAAGCGCGCACGGGCAGCCCCGTCACGCAGCTCCGTGGTGATCTGGAGGTCGGTGTGGGCGATCGCGAGCACCTCGAGCATGGCCAGCGCCTCCGCGGCGGTGACGTAATCGGCGCGGTCGGCACTCAGGCCGCCCCACTCGAACTTCCGCTCACCCATGCGACCTCCCGCCTCGCGTCCCCCGAGCGTAACCCCGGCGTCGGAGGGAGGCATCCGGAATCCGAACCTGAAGAAGAGCTGGGAGACCTCTACGATGAGCCCATGCACACTTCGAGCCCGTACTCCATCACCGATCAGACGTCGATCTTCGCGCTCAGCGCGACCAACTCGCTCATCGGTCTCGCCGTCTACGTGCTGCTCGTCGTGGCACTGTGGCGCGTGTTCACCAAGGCCGGGTACCCCGGCTGGCTCGCGATCATCCCCATCGTGAACCTCGTCTTCCTGACCAAGATCGCCGGGTTCTCGGGGTGGTTCGCGCTCCTGTACCTGATCCCGATCGTCGGGTTCGTGTTCTACATCATCGTGTCGATCCGCGTCGGACGGGCCTTCGGCCACGGCTGGTTCTTCTCGATCGTGCTGCTGGTGCTGCTGCACGTCATCGGTTACCTGATCCTCGCGTTCAGCAGCGACACGTACCGCGCCGAGCGCATCCGCTGAGCGCGATCCCGGATGCCGGCCCCAAGGCCCCGACGAGCGCGACCGTGCGCCCGTCGGGGCCTTTCCCGTTCGGGGTGAGCGTCACGCGGGGCGGAGGCCGTCGTCGGGGTGGAGGCTCCGCAGGCGCACCGACCCCTCGAGAATCGCGCGCAGGGCGCGGGGACTGAGTTCGAGCTCGGCCGAGACACGCTCGAGTCCCGCTCCCGACGACACCGCCGTTCGCAGGGCGGCCTCGGCATCGCGCGCGGCGTCTTCGACGTCACCGGCCGTGCTCGTGATGAAGGCCGCCAGGCGCGCCTGTGCCGCACGGATGGCGGTGCGCTGGCGCTCCCGGGCGCTCGCGGCGCTCACGCGAGAACCCCGAGGGATTTCCCGGCGGTGGGCGATGAGTTCGTGACGACGGTGGAGGGCATGAGTGTGCTCCGAGGGGCGATTCGTCGCGCACACGGGGCGGCGGCGACTCTCCATGTTCTCGAACGAAGGTGAACGGGCACATCCACCTCAGGGTGTATTCCTCTCCCCTGATCGGCGGGGCCCGGCTCGGGGAGCGTCCCCTATGCCGAGCGGTAGATGTCGACGCTGTCGGGACGCTCCGACGCCGCGGCGACGAGCGCGACGACCCCCAGCCCCAGAGTCGGCGCGAGCGCCGAGACGACGCCGATCATGTTCGCGACCACGAGAACGTCTTGCCCGGCCCCGGCTCCGAAGAGCACCGACACCGTGATGTATTGCACCGCGGCCGCCCCGACGGTCAGGCACAGGGCCCACATCGGCATCCATCGCCACCGTGGCGGCACGGCGCCCAGGCGGGCGATCTGCACCGCGGCGACGAGCCCGGCGGCCGCCGAGACGATCCACCCGCCCCAGGAGACGACGGATATCGCAGCGATGACCGGGTCATCGGCGGAAAACGCGTCGGGCAGGGCGGTCATGACGCCGTCGGACACGAGAGGAGTCGCCGCGGCGATGACGAGCGCCGTCATCCCGAGCGGGCGACGCGCGACGACACTCGCGTCGCGGGAGAATCCCACCGCGAAGACGACGACCCCCGCTGCCCAGACAAGATCGATCACGAGTCTCAGGGCGAACGCGTTCACCATGTACTGCCCGGCCAGAAGGGTCAGCACTCCCGCGACGCCGAGCAGGATCCCCCCGGTTCTCCACGTCCTCGTTCGCGCGCGCATTCCCCCAGGCTATTCGGCCGGGCCGAGAACGACGGATGCCACGGACGCGGGGTCGCGTCCGTGGCATCCACTCAGTCCCCCTTCACGTTGACGATCTGCCGCAGCGTGTGACGCACGGTCACCAGGTCGGCGGCATCC
This sequence comes from Microbacterium testaceum StLB037, assembly GCF_000202635.1. Taxonomy (NCBI): domain Bacteria; kingdom Bacillati; phylum Actinomycetota; class Actinomycetes; order Micrococcales; family Microbacteriaceae; genus Microbacterium; species Microbacterium testaceum. Next base: position 464,022 of record NC_015125.1, read on the forward strand.
GCCATGACCCGGTCGATCGGCTTGTACGCCTGCGGGATCTCGTCGATGAACGCGTCCGTGTCGCGGTACTCGATGCCCACCATCGCCTCACGCAGCTGCTCGTGTGTGAAGGTCTTGCGCGCCGCGGAGCGGGAGTACTCCCGGCCCGCGCCGTGCGGCGACGAGTTGAGCGCCAGGGGATTGCCGAGCCCCTCCACGACGTACGACGCCGTGCCCATCGACCCGGGGATGAGTCCGGGACGACCGGCATCCGCCATGATCGCGCCCTTGCGCGACACCCACACCTGCTTGCCGAAGTGCCTCTCGGACTCGGTGAAGTTGTGGTGGCAGTTGATCCGCTCGCGTTCCTCGACGGGGGTGTCGAGGAACCGGCCGAGCTGGTTGGCGACGCGGTCCATCATCTCCTCCCGATTGAGCAGGGCGAAGTGCTGCGCCCACCGGAGCTCGCGGATGTACCGGGTGAACTCCGGAGTCCCCTCGACGAGGTAGGCCAGGTCGGGGTGCGGAAGCTCGATCCACCACTGCTTCGCGAGGCGCTGCGCGACCTTGATGTGGTGCTGTGCGATGCGGTTGCCGACACCCCGGGAGCCCGAGTGCAGGAACATCCACACGTCGTCGTTCTCGTCGAGCGAGATCTCGATGAAGTGGTTGCCGCTGCCCAGCGACCCGAGCTGGTGCCTCCAGTGACCGGCGTACGTCCCCGGGTCGAACTCGGCCTTCTCGGCCAGAGCCTCCAACTCGGCGACACGCGGTTCGGCGGTCGCGACGATCTTGCGGTTGTCGCGACCGGCCGACAGCGGGATGGCGCGCTCGATCTGCTGCCGCAGCTCCGCGAGGTCGCGGCCATCGAGGTCGGAGGCGTGGAACTGCGTCTTGACGGCGATCATGCCGCAGCCGATGTCGACGCCGACAGCCGCGGGCATGATCGCGCCGAGGGTCGGGATGACCGAGCCGACCGTCGCGCCGAGGCCCAGGTGGGCGTCGGGCATCAGGGCCAGGTGGGGGTGGATGAACGGCATGCGCGACGAGGTGCGGGCCTGCTCGATGGTCTTGTCATCGATCAGGCTCGCCCACGACACCAGTCGTTCGGTGAGCTTCTGCATGGGTCCTTTCCTTCGGGTGGTGCGCTGTCGCGCGATGAGTGAGCCACGGATCGGAGCACACTCCCCCACTCGGGTGGAAAGAGAAACGCCCCGACCTGACGGTGCGGGGCGTGAGAAGACGGGTGTCTAGACGACCGGCGCCGGAGGGTACGACGAGAGGAGGAACGGCAGGTACTGCTCCTGCTGCCCTTGCTGCTCCGTGCGGCGATCGCGATTCGCGGTCATCGTCTCGTCTTTCCTCGGCTTCCCGCGCCGGATGGCGCGGACTTGCGAACATAACGGATGCCGCGGACTCGGCGCAAGAGTCGCGGCATCCGGATCCCCGAGGATCGCCTCGGGCGGGGGTTCAGGCCTGGGTCGGCTGGTCGAAGTCCCAGTCGATGGCCCCGTCGTCGTCGACATCCGGGTCGGGTTCCACCATGCGCAGCTGCGTATGGGGGTAGAGGCGGTGGTCCTTGAGCTCCTTGGCGGCGGACGAGAAGTCGGGCTCCTCGTCGTCCCATTCCACGGGGGCGGACAGGACGTCGTTTCCCACACCGATCACGAGTTCGGCCTGCGCGACCTTCTTGTCGCCCGTGACGATCGGGATGCTCACCGCTTCCGCCTGGCCCTCCTTGGCGACGGCCGCCGTCAACTCGATCAGGGACGATGCAACGTCGTCGGTGGTCATCACGGTCTCTCCGGCATATGTCACGCAGCGCATCCCTTCACCCTGCGGTCCCGCCGTCGGGCCAGGGGGGTGGGTTGCTCCGATGGGAACCGTGCGGTAGGCCCTCAGTCGCGACGTTGAGCCGACCGGAACATCGCTTCGTCGAGCTCGAACCACACCGCGCGGACGGTCTCGAACTCCCCGAACGGTTCGGGCGGCGGATCCGCGAGGGAGAGGCGATAGCCGCGAGGAAGGTCGTCCACGTGCTGTCCGTCGCGCGGGCCGCCGACGAGCACGTAGATCACGAGGACTCGTCCGCCGCGCCCTCGATCGCGACCCCGTCGACGGCGTCGCTCATCCGACGGAGGAAGGCCACGACGACCGCGGACTCCTCAGGGGTCATGTCGACCACGGCCGCCAGCATGCGGCCGTGCATGTTGCCGAGGGTCTGACGCACCTCGGCGTCGGCGCGCGGGGTGGACTGGATGAAGACGCTCCGGCGGTCACCGGGATTGGCGACGCGGACGATGTGTCCGGAGCGTTCCAACCGGTCGAGGAGAGCTGTCGTCGACGCGGTCGAGAGGCCGAGGTAGCGGGTCAGCTCACCGGGACGCACTCCCCCGGACGTGTCGCGGAGGAGGTAGCGAAGGACGAGGAGCTCGTTCTCGCCCATCGACATCGAGTCCCGCGTGCGACGGCGCATGGCCACCTCGGCGGCGCGGTAGATGCGGAGGGCTTCGAGAACGGCCTTGTGGCGCTGTCGGCGATCCGAGACGGTCTCGCCGTACCAATAACTCGATTCGGTGGCGGTCGCGCCGGGATTCGCGAGATCGACGTCGGTCACGGCACACCTCCCCTCGGTTGGGGTGACTATACCTCAGAATAATAGTTAGGCGAGCTAGTTACTAAGCGAGTATGTTCTAAGGGAAGCTAAACGCTCGCGAAAGGAGCAAACCCATGGGAACGGTGACTCACCGCTCGTCGGCCGAGTCGGTCATGATCGCGGATCGACCTGCTCCTTCCGTCGCGACGCCGTCCGCACGCACGATGTGGGCCAAGGTCGACACCGGCTTCTGGGTGGCTCATCGCGCCGGCGAGTACTTCGGCTGCGTCGACGAGGTGGCGGGAGGCTACGTCTCGCGTGACGCCCACGGCATCCCGATCGGTCGATACGACGGCCTCGAGGAGGCCAAGGCGTCGCTGCGCAGCACGACACACCCCCTGAACGTCGCCCGTCGCCGCCGTGCGGAACGCGTATCGCTCGCCGCCGCGACCGCCGTCGGCGTGACCGCCCTCGGCTTCGCTCTGACCGCCGGTGCCCTGGCGCCCTTCCTGTGAACGATATGGACGACATCGACCTGCGCGACGACGCGGACGACTTCGAAGACGCGGCCGCGGCCGCGTTCACCGAGCGGTACGGCGTCAGTCCGCTGTGAAGCCGATGTCCCGGCGTCGACCCCCTGGACACACCGGCGTCACCGTGCGAACGTCGCTCGCGGATCGTGGAAGCGATCCCCGACGGATGGAGACAGCATGACGAATCACGACGGTCGCGCGGACGACGCTCCGGACCAGGACTCGAACGGCGCCGGAAGCGAATCGCCCGAAGAGGGTGCGGCGGCCCAGCAGGACGCCGATGAGGCGGCGACGACGTCGGACTCCCCCACGGGCGACATCTCGTAAGCACCCTCAGAACGCGTAGCGAACGCGGCAGTACGGCAAGCGCTCGGCGATCAGTGCCGTGAGCGCATCGACGCTCTGCGCCTTCAGAGGGTGCCGATACCGCACGTTGATCGCGCCGTTCTGAGACCGCTTCTGCTCCTGTTCCGTCGGCGTCCAGAGCAGGTCTTCGCCCCGGGGGTGCCAGCCGAGGTTGACCTCGTGCAGAGCCTCGTTGTGCGTGAGGAAGATGACCTCGCACGCGAGTTGCGCTTTCGCGCGCGGGTGGAGGATCGCGTCGATCTCGTCGAACAACTCGGCCCAGTCCGCGAGCCACGTCGGGGTGAGGATGACCGGTGAGAAGTTGACGTGCACCTCGTACCCGGCGTCGACGAAATCGTTGATCGCGGCAATGCGCTCGGACATGGGGGACGTGCGAAGGTCGGTGACCCGCGCCGTCGCGGCCGGCATGAGGGAGAAACGGATGCGGGTTCGACCGGCCGGATCCCACGCGAGGAGGTCACGGTTGACGAACTTCGTGGCGAACGACGCTTTCGCCGTCGGCGTCATGCGGAAGAGATCGCAGATGTCGCGCACGTTCTCGCTGATCATCGCGTCGACGGAGCAGTCCCCGTTCTCGCCGATGTCGTAGACCCATGCCTCGGGGTCGCATTGGTTGGGTTCTGTCTTGGGTCCTCGCGCGGCGACATGCCGGGCGAGGTGCTTCGCGATCTGCTCGATGTTCGCGAACACGGTGATCGGATTGCTGTACCCCTTGCGTCGCGGCACGTAGCAGTAGCTGCAGGCCATGGCGCAGCCGTTCGACAGGGACGGCGCGATGAAGTCGGCCGACCGACCGTTCACCCGCGTGGTCACGCTCTTCTTCACGCCCAGGACGAGAGCCTCGGTCTTGATGCGCACCCACCGGGCGACATTGGTCTCGTCGCCGTGGACCTCGGGGATCTGCCAGTGCGAGGCGACCGGAACGATATCGGCATCGGGCCAGCGCGCCACGATCTCGCGCCCCCGCTCGAGCTCGAGCGCCGCGTCCTCCGCGTAGATACGGGTGACGCGCAGCAGGTTCTCGCGATCGACGGCCATCGTTCCGTTCTACTCCGGGGCTCCGACATCGGTGCCGACAGGAGGCCCCGGCATTGGCTGGCAGAGCGGACACCACCACGTGCGACGCTGCTCGGGATCACCCGCGACCTCCTCGCGCACGAGGATGCGCGTTCCGCAGCGGAGGCACGGACGCCCCGCGCGACCCGCAACCCAGTGCGACGAGCCCCGGCGACGATCGCCCGTCGTCACCTGGTACATCCGCGGCACGGTGGCGGATATCCGCAGACATCGCGCGGCCAGCGCGGCGAGAGCGTCGAGATCGGTCGTCCCGATGGGGGCGAACGGATGGATGCCACGCAGGAACGCGAGCTCGTTGACCCAGAGGTTGCCGAGACCGGCGATGCGCGTCTGGTCGAGGAGAGCAGCGACGAAGGCCCGCTCGGGCCGGGAGGACAACCGCCGGACCGCGTCCGCGGCATCCCAATCCTCCCTCAGCGGATCCGGTCCGAGATGCCCGATGACATCGCGCTCGCGGGGAGTGGGCACCAGCTCGACCACGGGGAGGTCGAGTCCCCACACCTCGCGGCCGTCGTCGAGACGGAGGCGGACCCGCGCCTTCTCGCGCACGGGCGTCGGGAGCGCGCGCCCTGCTCGGGTGATCGCCCAGCTGCCCTGCATGCGCAGATGGGTGTGGAGGGTCGTGCCGTCGTCGAAGCGGGTGAGCAGATGTTTGCCGTGGGTGTCGTAGCCCACGATCCGCCGGCCCGCGAGCGAGGTCCCGGCGGCCGAGCCCGACCGCAGCTCCCCCTCTCGCACGCGGTGTCCGGTCGTCGCGGCGTCGAGGCGCTGCCGCAACCGGTAGACGCTGTCCCCCTCCGGCACGGTCAGGAGGTCGGCGGCACGAGCTGGTCTTCGCGCGGGGCCAGATCGGGCCGAAGGCGCGTGCCGAACTCGTGACGCAGGGCGCTGAGCGCCGCGTGCCACCCCGCCAGCCCGTGGACACCGGGTCCGGGACTCGTCGACGACGAGCAGAGATACACACCCTTCATAGGAGTGCGCCAGGGGTCGGGGCTGTAGACCGGGCGTCCCACGAGCTGCAAAAGCGTCGGAGCTCCCGCGGAGATGTCACCACCCGGGAAGTTGGGGTTCCACGCCGCGATGTCCTCGGCCGTGCGCGAGGTCGAGGCCAGCACGGTGTCGCGGAAGCCCGGGGCGAAGCGCTCGATCTGGCGGACGATCGCCTCCTCGCGGTCCGCCGGGCTCCCCGCCGGGACATGCGTGTACGCCCAGAGGACGTGCTTTCCCTCCGGGGCGCGCGTTCCGTCGAAGAGCGTGGGCTGAGCCGCGAGCACGTACGGCGCATCCGGAAGGTCACCGCGGACGACGGCGTTCTCGGCGGCGGCGATCTCGGCGCGCGTGCCGCCGATGTGAACCGTGCCGGCGCGGGCGATGTCGGCGTTCGCCCACGGCACCGGATCGCTCAGCGCGAAGTCGACCTTGGCGACCCCACCGCCGTAGCGGAACCGCTCGAGCATACGACGGTAGGCCGGCGGCATCCGGTCTCCCGCGAGCCGGATCAGAGCCCGCGGGGTCGTGTCGAGAAGGACGACGCGCGCGGGCGGGAGCTCGTCGAGGGAGGTCACCTCGACGCCGGCGTGCAGCACGCCCCCGTGCGCGCGGATGTCGGTGATCATCGCATCGGCGATCGACTGGCTGCCGCCGATCGGGATCGGCCAGCCGCGTCCATGGCCGTAGGTGGCGAGCACGAGCCCCGCTCCTCCGGCGGCGAGGCTCGGCTGACGCAGGATCGTGTGCGCGGAGACGCCGGTCATGAGCGAGGGCGCGACCTCGTCGCGGAACCGGGCGTTCCACCACGGGCCACCCTGTTGGAGAGAGCGGATGCCGAAGAAGAACGCGGCGAGAGGATCGCCGGGGATACGCAGCAGCGCATTTCCGGTGAAATCGGCGACTCCGCGCAGGTGTTCGACGAGCGGGCGCATGATCCGCTCGTAGGCAGGGCCGTCGACGCCGAGGGTGTCGGATGCGCGCTCGAGGTCGCGGAACGCCAGCCCGGCGCGGCCCCCGTCCAGGGGATGCGCGTACGAGATCTCCGGCACCACGAACGGCACGCGACGATCGAGCCCGAACTCGCGGAAGAACCACGACTCGAGAGCCAGCGGGTGCACCGCCGACCCGACATCGTGCCGGAAGCCGGGGAGCGTCAGCTCCGCGGTGGAGGCCGCTCCCCCGAAGGTGTCCGCGCGCTCGTAGACCGCCACCGAGAGACCGGAGCGGGCGAGGGTGACGGCGGCGGCGAGACCGTTGGGCCCCGAACCGACGACGATGGCGTCGTAGCTCTCACTCATCGATCGATCGGCTCCCGCTCTGCGGTGGATTCGTGACCGCGCGCGGCGGAACCGCCGCTCGTACCCGGCGCACCACCCTCGGCGAGGTAGGCGAGCCGGTGCAGCGTCTCGGCGTTGCGCCACCGGGTGATCGCGTCGAAGACGACGTGCGGCAACAGCTTCGTCGGCCCGGTGACGGGCTCCTCCTGGATGCGGACGACGCACATGTCGCCGCGGGGCTTCACGTCGATGGCCACGCGTGCGATCCCGATCGGACCGCCATGGGGTTCGAGGACCGCACGCCGCGGCGGATCCCACACCCGCATGATCGTCGTGTCGTTCACGAGCGCCGGCCACGACCCGAAGGAATGGTGGAGCGTCGAGTCCTCCGCGGGCCACTCCTCGGCGACGTCGCGCATGCGCGAGGCGCCGACGACCCAGAGGGGGTACAACCAGCCGTTCGCGAGGACGCGGAAGACGTCGTCGGGGGCGCATCGCATCAGTCGTACATTGCGGGCCACGGTCGCTCCTCCTCGTCGTCGGGATGTGCGTCCACGCTACGGGCACGCCACGGGGCTCGTCGCGACGGTTGCGCTCAGGCGGTTCGCCCGGTACCCGTCACGCGGCGCTCGGCAGGACGAACCACGCGCGCGTTCCGCCCTCGGGCGACGCGTCGAGGCCGATCGAGCCGTGGTGGGCGTCGACGATCCGCCGGCAGGTCGCCAGGCCGATGCCGATGCCCGGTACATCGGCTCCGTGACCGCGCTGCATCGGTTCGAACACCCGATCGCGGAGTTCGGGCTCGACCGCCTCGCCGTTGTCGTCGATGTTCACGCGCCACCCGTCGGGCAGCGTCTCGACCGTGACGCGGATGCGCGGCACGCGCTCGGCGGCGACGGTGAACTTCACGGCGTTGGCGATGAGGTTCTGCAGCAGCACCCGCAGGAGGGTGTCGTCGGCGCGGACGACGGTCGACACGTCGACCGTCACTTCGGCCCCCGTCCTCACCACGGCCCCGTCGAGGTCTTCGAGGACCGCGTCGACGGTGTCGGCGACGTCGACGTCGGTGATGCTCGGCCGCGTGCCCCCCATGCGGGCGAAATCGAGGAGGTCGGTAACCATCGAGGTCATCCGCCCCGCGGCGGCTTCCGCGCGCGCGAGGGACTGCGCCGCGCGCGGTGCCTCCGCCATCTCCGGGCTGTCGGCCGCGAGCTCGATGAATCCGGCGAGCGCCGTAAGGGGGTTGCGCAGGTCGTGGCTCACCTGAACGGCGAACTGCTCGAGCTGGGCGTTGGACTCCACGAGCTCGCGCTGGATGCGGCGGAGTTCGAGGACGTCGATGACCTGGTGCGCCAGCAGATCGAGCGCGTGGCTGCTGGCATCCGAAAGCTCCCCGACGACGTCGTCGAAGACGCACAACGTGCCGATCGCCACGCCCGCGGGAGTGATGAGCGGACTCGACGCGTAGAACCGCACGTTCGCGATCTCTCCCGTCACGAACGCATTCTGCGCGAACCGGGGGTCGAGCTGGGCGTCGGGGACGACGACGCGCCCCGGGTTGGTGATGACCGCGGCGCACATCGAATCCTCGCGGGAGCAGGATGCCGCGGCGAGACCGACAGCCGCGACCTGGTGCTGCATCCGGTCGTCGATGATGTTGATGACCGCGGTCGGGACACCGCAGATCGTGGCCGCCAGCTCGACGAGGCCCTGGAGATCGGGCTCGGACGGCTCCCCGATGAGCCGGTACTGCGCGATCGCCTCTCGTCGCGTGACGTCATGCGCCGTGGACATGTCGTCCCCCTCTTTGTGGTACTCCCCTCCTATCGAGCCTAGTGCGATTACACCCGGGGCGGCCGGTGCGAAAGGGGGTCGCGCGCGCGTTCCGAGGCCCCGAGAGTGGCGCCATGAGTACTCCCGCGCCCTTCCCCCAGACGCCCACCGAGCCCGGAACGCCGACGACGCCCGAGCCGCTCGCCCCGAATCCCGCGGAGCCCACGGTGCCGCTTCCCCCCGAGACCGCCCCGGCTCCTTCCGGGGACGCGCGATGAGCGGCAGGCCGGACGACGACACCGCAGGAGCGTTCGCCGAGGACGAGGCGGACGCCGTCGGCACGGCGGAGATGCATGCCGACAACCCGGTCGAGGAGGACATGATCGAGGCCGTCGACCCCGGCGGCAGTCCGGACTGACACGGCGGAACGATGAGGGGGCGGTGCCGTCGCGGCACCGCCCCCTCATCGTGCGGGGAATCGACGGATCACGGGTTCCCGCGGGTCCAGAGCAGAAGGATCGCGACGACCTGGAGCACGAGGCATCCGGTGACGATCGCGACGCGCCGGCGCGGCGTCGAGGACCACCGCTCGTCGGCCATCATCGGCGCCATCGGCATGAGGAGGCGGAACGTGCTCTGCTGCGGAAGGAACACCGCCAGGATGTAGACCCCGTAGCTGAAGGCGTAGGACACGACCATGAGCCCGAGGCGACGGACCGGACGCGACCACATCAACGCGAGGAACGCGACGATGAGGGCGATCACGAGCACGATGCCGACGACGCCCAGGTGCGTTCCCGCCTGACGGAACCACGGCGTGAACGGGGTGAAGGCGTCGTTGCCGACGTAGTCCAGCCACCAGCCGAGCTCGGTGCGAATGTAGGCGTTGTGGGTCCCGGTCACGTACTGCGCGATGTGGTTCCACGACAGACCCGCGACGGCGATCGTGCCACCGGTGACCATGAGCGACGCCCACTCCCGCACGGGGAACGGGTCGACGCGGCGACGGAAGAAGCGCACGAGGAACACGATCCCGAGGGCGAGGCCCAGGGCGAGCACACCCGGGCGGGTGTAGGCGGTGACCAGACCGATCGGCATGATCCACAGGTACTTGCGCTTGATGGCGAGCAGCATGGCGCCGAACATGAGCGCCATGAACAGGCCCTCGCTGTAACCGATCACGAAGAGGAACGACATCGGGGCGAAGGAGAAGAAGACAACCGCCCACCAGGCGGGCTGCGGCTTCGTGACCGTGCGCAGCAGGAGGAAGAGCAGCCAGGTCGCTCCGAGGCTCGCGCCCAGGCTGAGGAGGATCGCGATGGGCTGCCAGCCGAGGCCGGTGGCATCCGAGAGCACCCGGACGAGGCCGGGGAACACCGGGAGGAACGCCCAGTTGTTGGGGAGGATGTCGCCCGAAACGTTCATCGGGAGCGACATCGGGTAGCCCTGCGCCGCGATCTGCCCGTAGCGGTCGGCGTCCCAGCCCGTGAGGTAGTCGAAGAAGGTGCCGAGGCGCTCGCTGTCGGGCCCGAAGCCCCAGCGGGCGGCTTTGGCGATGGAGTAGAAGCCCCAGAGGAAGCCGAAGTTGACGGCGCGGGCGACGGCCCACAGCAGCAGCACACGGGTGAAGGACCCGCGCTCCACGGGCACGACGCCCTGCGGCGGGCGCAGGACGTCTTCGCCGTACTGGCGCAGCGCGCGGCCGATGCGCGACCCGCGCAGTCGGTCGAGACGGCGGTATCGACTCGGGCGCTCGATGACGCGCGAGGGACGCGTCGGGGAGGCAAGCTCGCTCGGCGGTGCGCTCACTCGGAACCTTTCACAGGGGAAGATGTGGGCGAGTGACGACGGTGTCGGGCCCGGACAAGTGCAGTGAAGCCAGATCGTAGCGGATCAACCCGAACGTTCCATCCGGTTGACTTTCAGGAAAAGTCCCTGGTCAGTGGGTGTCGCTGACGAGTTTCAGGCCGATCACGCACCCCACCAGCCCGAGCACCAGCAGCACCTTGACCACCGAGAGCGCCTCGGCGCCCGTGACCATGGCGAAGACGACCGTCAGCGCGGCACCGATTCCAACCCACACGGCGTACGCGGTTCCGGTGGGGATCTCGCGCATCGCGAAGGCGAGTCCGCCCATGGATGCCACGAGGGCGACGCCGAAGATCACCGTCGGCCAGAGCTTCGTGAAGCCCTCCGAACGACCGAGCGCGGTGGCCCAGACGGACTCGAGGACGCCGGACAGGATGAGGACGATCCACGACATGACAGTGCTCCTTGGCCAGTCTTGTCGCGCGCCGGGTACTGATCCCTCGTCCGGGGACGCGGAGGGCGTCCGGTTCCGAGGATAGCGAGCCGACCTGGGCGGAACCCGGGCATCGCGGCATCCCGGATCAGATCAGGAAGATCGACGCCGCACCCGGATTGTGCGCGTGGACGAGCACGCCGAAGACGACGGCGTCGAAGAGCAGGTGCACCGTCACGACGTACCAGAGCGAGCGCGTCCTCAGGAAGAGGAAGCCCTGCACGATCGCGAAGGGGATCGTGAGCAGCGGTCCCCACGCCTGGTAGCCGAGCTCCCACAGGAACGACACGAACACGATCGCCTGCAGGAGGTTCGCGGTGAGGTCGGGGAAGTGCCGGCGCAGCAGCACGAAGACCGTGCAGATGAAGAAGAGCTCGTCCCAGATGCCGACCGCGCCCACGCCCACGAACAGCCGGGCGATGAGCTCGGGCGTGGTCACCTCGGGCCAGTTCCGGTAGACGCCCGAGGTGATGAAGTAGAACGGCAGGATCAGGTAGCCGAGCATGATGACCCCGCCGAGCCACGCCCACTGCCACCAGGTCCAGCGCCCGCCGCCGCGCCACGGGAACGAGATCGCGCGGTCGCGATAGACGAAGCGCGAGATCACATAGGGCACCACGACGGCCCCGCCGAGAGCGAGGGTGAACCGCACGAACGCGGCGTTGTCGAGTTCCGCGTGCAGCGGGATCAGGCTGACGATGAACTGACCGATCGCGACGAGCGAGACATCGCGGGCGATGCTCGGCTCCTCGCCGCGGGCGAGGGCGACACCGTTTCGCCGGTCGACGAAGATTCCGGATGCCACGGCGAGCGCGAGCAGCATCCAGCCGAGCCAGACGATCTGCACGATGAAGAGCGCCGGGGCGGCGAGGCACACCAACAGCGCCGGGAGGAGCTTGGGCGTCCACGTGGAACGCTCGCGGACCGGCACCGCGGTGTGCGCGGTCACGGCGAGACCCGCGTGTAGGTCAGGTCGCGGATGTCACGACCGACCCGCAGGCCTTTGCGTTCGAAGGCGGTGAGCACCCGACCCTCGAAGCGGTCGGCCCACTCCCCCGCGAAGGCCCGCTCGAAGCCGGGGGCCTCGTCGAGGACGTCGCGCATCTGGTCGGCGTAGTCCTGCCAGTCGGTGGCGAGGCGCAGGGTGCCGCCCGGGCGGAGAGCCTGAGCGGCGATCCGGGCGAACTCGGGAGCCACGAGCCGGCGCTTGGTGTGCTTGTTCTTGTGCCAGGGGTCGGGGAAGAAGACCCAGAGCTCGTCGACGGATGCCGCCGGCAGCATATGCTCCAACACCTCGGGGGCGTTGGCCTCGACGAGGCGGAGGTTCTTCACGCCCTCGCGGTCGGCGTCGAGCATGGTGCGCGCGAGACCCGCGGTGAAGACCTCGACGGCGAGGAAGTCGGTGTCGGGGTCGGCGGACGCGGCCGAGACGATCTGATGACCCTGACCCGAGCCGATCTCCACGACCAGGCGGGCCGCGCGGCCGTAAACGTGCTCGAGATCGGCGGCGGTCCCGGCCTTCACGCTGGTCGCGGCCGCGGCGCGCTCGACCGGCAACAGATAGACCGGCGAGAGCTCGGCCCACGCCCGGTCCTGCGCTTCCGACATGCGGCCGCTGCGGCGCACGAACGACACCGGCTTGTCGCGGAAGACGGGCGCGGTGTCCCTGGCATCCGGGGTGTTCGGCTGCCCCTCGGGGGTGTGCCGCACCGGCACCTTGCGGCCGCTCACGGGACGGTCACGAAATCGATGAGTTCCTCGACGCGGCCGAGGAGCGCCGGCTCGAGGTCGCGGAAGGTGGTGACCTTCGACAGGATGTGCTGCCACGCCCGCGCGGTGTCGGCCTGCTCCTCGGCGGGCCAGCCCAGGGCGCGGCACACACCGACCTTCCACTCGATCCCGCGCGGCACCTCGGGCCACGCGGCGATGCCGAGAGCGCGGGGCGTGACGCACTGCCACACGTCGACGAAGGGATGGCCGACGATGCGCACGTGGGCGCCGTGACGGCCCCGGGCGATTCTCTCGGCGATGCGCGACTCCTTGGAGTTCGGCACGAGGTGGTCCACGAGCACGCCGTAGCGTCGCTCGGCGGTCGGGGGCTCGGCATCCAGAACCTGCTCGAGAAGGTCGACGCCCTCGAGGAACTCGACGACGACTCCCTCGGCGCGGAGGTCGGCGCCCCAGACCTTCTCGACGAGTTCGGCATCGTGCTTACCCTCGACGAAGATGCGGCTCGCGCGCGCGGTGCGCGCGCGCTGATCTTCGGCCGCGAAGGAGCCGGATGCCGTGCGCGTACGGCCCTTCGGAGCGGCGGAGGGGGCTTTCAGCACGACGGGCTTGCCGTCGACGAGGAAACCGCCCCCGAGCGGGAAGAGGCGGCGCTTGCCGAAACGGTCCTCGAGCTCGACGTTCATGCCCTCGACACGCGTGACCGCGCCGACGTAGTCGGTGCCCGCGACCTCGACCACGAGATCGACGGATGCCGCGACCTCGGCGGGCTTGATGCGTCCGGCATCGCGCCACCCGCGGGCGAGCACGTCCGTTCCGTAGCGGTCGTCCATGGTGTACCTCCGAGCGTCCGAGCCTATGCGTCCCGTCTGTGCGCTGAGAGCGGACGCGCCGCTCCTACCCCGGTGTCGGAGGTCGTTTATAGAGTGGACGGGTCCGGCAGCCGAAGGGGGAGGGATGCGAAAGCCCAGTGCCGCGAAAGCGACGGTGGCTCTGCTCGTGCTGGTCGCCGGAGTGCTCGGGTGGCCGCTGTCCGCCGCGGCCGTTCCGCCACCTTCCCTGGGGTCGAGTTTCGTCCTCGATCAGGCCGACGTCCTCACCAACGCGCAAGAGGCCGAGGTGCAGTCGCGCCTCGTGCGTCTCACCACCGACACCGGCTTCGACATGTGGGTCGCGTACGTCGATGAGTTCACGCAGCCCGAGGCGGCCGAGGAGTGGGCCAACGAGACCGCGAACCGCAACAACCTCGGTCCCCACCAGTACCTGCTCGCCGTGTCGGTCACCGGTCGCGCGTACTACCTCTCGGGTGACGTCGACGACGGCGCCCTGACCTCGGCGCAGCTGGCCGACATCGAGCAGAACCTCGTGCAGCCCGCGCTCGCGAGCGGCGACTGGGCAGGCGCCGCGGTGAAGGCCGCGGACGGGCTCACCTCCGCCGAGCGCGCCGCCCCGGCGCCCTCCCCGCCGACACCCGCGGGCAGCGGTCCGGATTTCGGCCTGATCGTGCTCCTCGTGCTGCTCGCGCTGGGTATCGTCGGCAGCCTGCTGTGGTTCGGGCTGCGGCGTCGGCGCGCGGCATCCGGGGGTCCCGCAGCCGCGGTCGAGGACATCGACGACCTCGCCCGCCGCGCGGGGTCGGCGCTCGTCGCGACGGACGACGCCGTCAAGAACAGCGAGCAAGAACTCGGTTTCGCGCGCGCCCAGTTCGGCGACGAGGCGGCCGCTCCGTTCGTCGAGGTCCTGGCGCAGGCGAAGGCCGATCTGGACCGCGCCTTCACCATCTCGCAGCAGCTCGACGACGAGACGCCCGAGACCCCGGAGCAGCGTCGCGCCGGCTACACCGAGATCCTCCGCCTGTGCGCCTCCGCCGATGAGGCTCTGGATGCCAAGGCGGCGGCGTTCGAAGAGCTTCGAGCGCTCGAGGCCGAGGCTCCCGAGGCCCTCGCCCGCGTGCAGCAGCAGCACGCCGCCGCGGCGGCAGCCCTCGCGGGGGCGGACGCCGAGCTCGCTCGACTGCGCCAGCGGTACGCCGACAGCGCGCTCGCACCCGTGTCCGACAACCCCGCGCAGGCCCGGGCGCGTCTCGACCTCGCGGCGCAGCAGATCGCGGAGGCCTCGACGGCGCTCACGGCCGGGGAACGCGGTGACGCCGCTGTGGCTCTTCGGGCGAGCCAGGTGGCCGTGAGCCAGGCCGAGACCCTTGAGAAAGCGATCTCGACGCTCGCGGACGACCTGGGAGCAGCGGAGCGCCGCTCGGCCGACCTCGCGGCCGAGATCGACGGCGACATCGCCGCGGCGGGAGCGCTCCCCGACCCGGACGGGCGGATCGCGGGAGCGGTGGCTGCGGCAACCGCCCAGCGCAACGCCGCACGCGCGTCGCTCGGCGGCGAGCGGTCCGACCCGCTCTCGGCCCTCGCCACCCTCGAGCAGGCCAACACCACGATCGACACGGTGCTCGCCGCGGCCCGAGACGAGGCGGAGCGTCAGCGGCGCGCGGCCGCGCAGCTCGACAGCACCCTCGCCCAGGCGCGGGCGCAGGTTTCATCGACGGAGAGCTTCATCGCCGCGCGGCGGGGAGCGGTCGGGCCCACGGCGCGCACGCGCTTGGCCGAGGCGGGCGCCGCGCTCGTGCAGGCCGAGCAGCTGCGCGCGACCGATCCCGGCGCGGCACTCTCGCTCGCCCAGCGCGCCGCCCAGCTCTCGAGCGAGGCCGGCTCGCTCGCGCAGAACGACGTCGGGGGCTTCGGGGGCGGATCCGGTGGGGGCACCGACATGCTGGGGGCGATCCTGGGTGGCATCGCCGTCAACTCCCTCCTCGGCGGCGGGTCGCGCTCGCGCGGCGGGTTCGGCGGTGGGTTCGGCGGAAGCTTCGGGGGCGGCGGCTTCGGTGGGCGCTCCGGAGGGTCGCGGTCACGCTCCAGCGGCGGCGGTATGCGCTCGGGAGGCTCGCGCAGCAGCGGCGGCGGCCGGTCACGCCGCGGAGGCGGGCGCTTCTGATACGCCGCCGCAAGCCGCTCCCGGCCGTCACAGAAAATTCGTAGCATTCGACACCAGACTCGACATCGTCGCCTTAGGAAGGAACCCCGCATGGCCAAGCAGTCCATCTTCGGTCGCATGACGACCCTCGTCCGCGCGAACATCAACGCGCTCCTCGACCAGGCCGAGGACCCGCAGAAGATGCTGGATCAGCTCGTCCGCGACTACTCCAACTCGATCGCCGACGCCGAGTCGGCCATCGCCGAGACCATCGGCAACCTGCGCCTTCTCGAGCGCGACCACCAGGAAGACCGCCAGGCCGCCGCGGAGTGGGGCAACAAAGCCCTGGCCGCGAGCCGCAAGGGCGACGAACTGCGCTCGTCGGGCAACGTCGCCGAGGCCGACAAGTTCGACAACCTCGCCAAGATCGCCCTGCAGCGTCAGATCACCGCCGAGGGCGAGGCGAAGGCCGCCGAGCCGACGATCGCCGCGCAGACGGAGGTCGTCGACAAGCTCAAGGACGGCCTCAACGGCATGAAGAGCAAGCTCGAGCAGCTGAAGGCGAAGCGCAACGAGCTCACCGCGCGTGCCAAGGTCGCCGAGGCGCAGAACAAGGTGCACGACGCGGTCAGGTCGATCGACGTCCTCGACCCGACGAGCGAGCTCGGCCGCTTCGAAGACAAGATCCGCCGCCAGGAGGCCCTGGCCGCCGGCAAGCAGGAGCTGGCGGCGTCGAGCATCGACGCCCAGTTCAACGCGCTCGAAGACGTGGGCGAGCTGACCGAGGTCGAGGCACGCCTCGCGGCTCTCAAGGTCGGCGGTCCGCAGCGGGCCGCGATCGACGCACCCAGCCCCGACCAGGTCTGATCCGTTCCGAGAGTGCATCGCCCGGTCCGCCGGGCGGTGCACTCTCGTCTCTCCCGGAGGTACCCATGGCGCGTTTCATCGTCGCTCCGCAGTGGCAGGGCTCGTCCTCGTCGCGCGCGATGCAGCTCATCGACGGTGCCGAGGCGATCGCGGGCGACCTGCCGCGCGCCTCGACCACCGTCCTCGACGCGGTGCCCGAAGCCGGAGACGCGCAGGGAACGGGCGTGCATCGCCTCAGTGCCCTGATGCGGATGCGCGAGCGGATCGAGGACGCCGTGCGCGCCGGTGACGAGCCCGCGATCGTCATCGGGGGCGACTGCGGCGTGGCCCTCGGCTCCGTCTCCGCCGTCGCGGGCGACGACCTCGCCGTGGTGTGGATCGACGCCCACGCCGACCTCAACACCCCGGCCTCCTCCCCCAGCGGCGCGTTCCACGGCATGGTCCTGCGCGCGATCGCGGGAGAGGGCGACGACCTCCACCGCCTCGAACCCGGGATCACCCCCGGACGAATCGTGCTCGCCGGGACTCGAGCCCTGGATGCCGAGGAGCAGCGCTTCATCGAGCATCACGGCGTGCGGGTCATCGCCCCCGATGACCTGGCCGATCCCGACGTGCTGGCCGAGGCGGTCGTGGCGACGGGAGCATCCCGCGTCTACGTGCACGTCGACCTCGACGTGCTCGACCCGGCGGAGATGACAGGCGTCGCCCTTCCCGAACCGTTCGGTGCGCGCACGGCCGACGTCGTGGCATCCATCCGTCGCCTGCGCGAGCGCCTGCCGCTCGCGGGGGCGACGCTCACCGAGTTCTCTCCGTCGTCTCCCGCCGCGGCCGTCGATGACCTCGGAACGATCCTGCGCCTGATCGGGGCCCTGGCGTGAGCCCGATCCCCCGGCCTCCGGCGGGGTGGCGCGAGCGCGCGGACCGGGCCGTCGCCCGCGGACGCGCGTGGGACCGACTCATCCCCGGCTTCCTCCTCGACTCCCCAATCAGCCGCCTCGGCTACTGGTACGGCTGCACCGTCGGCTGGGTGTGGGGTTCGCTCTGGAGCACCGGGCGGATCGAGAAGCGCCACGGTCTCTGGATTTTCCGGGGGCTCCCCCGGTGGGCCTTCCCCCGCGGCGGCGTGTGCGTGGGCGGGTGCTTCCTCACCGGGGACGACCGCCCGACCGGCACCGTGCTCGGCCACGAGGCCGTGCACAAGCGGCAGTGGCAGCGCTACGGCTTCCTCATGCCGGTGCTCTACGCGCTCGCGGGCCGGGACCCGCTCCGGAACCGTTTCGAGATCGAAGCCGGCTTGGCCGAGGGCAATTACGTGCCGCGAGGGAGCTGAGAGCGGCGACGTGGCCTGCGCAACGCCTGCGACGGCAGGAGAATCCGGGAGCGGAGGACCGCTCCCTGCCTCCGGCATCAGCCCGGGAAGTCCTCCCGCCGTGACTCGCGGGCTCAGCGCGCGGCGATGACGTGCGCCGTCGGATCAGCGCGCGGTCGCGAGCCCGAAGCGCTCGGGGGTGTGGATCGCCTGGGCGTCGACGCCGTGGCGGGCCACCAGGTCATCGACGATCTCGGCGGTGCCGAGGTATCCGCCGAGGAGGAAGATGCGGGTGTCGTCGTCGTCGCAGCACAGCATCTCGCCCGCCCAGCCCGAGACGGCGCGGGCGAGGGCCTCACCCGGCGCGCAGGAGCGGCCGGTTCCGGGCGCCCCACCGCGACGCGAGCGATCGAGCCAGCTCAGCGTCATGCGCGCGGGAGCGGCGATGCGGCCGACCCAGGACGCGTCAGGGACCTCGATGAACACGCGCCCCGTCGAGCAGATGGGCAGCGTCGCGAGCAGCGTCTCGAGCTCGACGAGAGACGTCTCGTCGGCGGTCACGAGGTGCTGCACGCGGGTGTGCCGCGACGCGCGGCAGGCGGCGTCGTTGTGCTCGGAGGAGGGGGCCATGATGGCATCCACTATACCCGCGGTGAAGGGTTGCCTAACCTGAGTTCCCCCTTTGTATCCCGACGTCGAGGAATCGGTCAGTCGACGAGGACCTCGCGCAGGCGCCGCAGTTCGGCGTCACTCATCCCGTGCGCGCGGAGGTACCCGGCGGGCGAGCCGTACTCGCGGTCGAGACGCGCGAGGAGCGCGCGCATCACCGGCGCGGGTGAGAGGGTCGCGAGCGCCTCGGCGTGCACGTTCTCGGGGTGGAACGCCCGGATCGCGCGCAGCACGGCGGCATTGCGCTCCGGCGGCAGCAGGGCCTCGGTGCGGGCGTAGTCCGCGACCACCGCCTCGCGGTCGACACCGGCCGCGGCGAGCGCGATCGCCACCGTCACGCCCGTGCGGTCCTTGCCGACCGTGCAGTGCACGAGAACGGGCTGGGCGCTCAGGATGCCACGCACCACCGCCACGACCCGGTCGGCGGACTCGTCGACGATCGACGCGTACAGCTCGTCGAGGCTGACGTCGCGCGCGAAGAACGAGTCGACGGATCCGAGGAACAGCGGCTCGTGCTGCACCTCGACGGGGAGGTCGTCGAAGCGGCTCGGTGCGTGCGTCACCTCGGTCTCGTCACGCAGGTCGATCACCCGCCGGATGCCGAGAGAACGCAGCGCCTCGATTCCCGCGTCGTCGACAGCCACGAGATTGCCGGATCGGAAAAACACGCCCTCGCGGGTGCGTCCCTCCCCCGCCGGCAGACCGCCGACATCGCGGAAGTTCGCCGCGCCGGACACCAGCGAGGTCATGCGGACTCCCCGCCGTGATCGTGCGGGACCGGCTCGGTCGCGGGAGCGGGCGCCGCACTCCGCGGCGGGACCGGATACCGCCCCGCGATCGCCACCCGGTTGAAGGAGTTGATCGCGACGAGGACCCAGCTGAGGGCGACGTACTCGGCTTCGCTCAGGATGCCCCCGGCGTGGTCGTACACCTCGTCGGGGATGCCATCCTCGTGGATGAAGGTGAAGGACTCGGTGAGCTCGAGGGCGGCGCGCTCTCGCTCGTCGAACACGCCCGACTCGCGCCAGGTCGCGATCTGCGCGATCACGTCGGCGTCGAGTCCCGCCTTCACCGCCGCGTCGACGTGCACGCGGACGCAGTACGCGCACCCGTTCAGCTGAGAGGCGTGGATCTGGACGATCTCGCGCAGGCGCGCGTCGATGCCCGCCTCGGCGGCGAGCCGCCCGACCGTGCTCGAGAACGACCGCAGCGCGGCGTACGCCTCCGGTGCCTTCTTCGACAGGTGCACGCGCTTCTCCTCGCCCATGGCGACAGCCTACGGCGGCCCCGCCGTGCGGGTCCGGTATCCGCGGGCCCGGTCGTGGCGCCGCGCGGTGGCGGCGCACGGGCGCGGGGTGCGAGGCTGGATCCCATGCCCGAGGTCGACGAGTTCTCGTTCCTTCCCGCCCAAGCCGCCGACATCGGCCGGCCGACCCCGACCGTCGAGCGCGTGCAGCTCACCCTCGACGACGGACGGACCCTGAGCGGTCTGCGCTGGGGAGACGCTCCCCCGGCCGTGACGCTGCTGCACGGCGCGGGGCTGAACGCCCACACCTGGGACACGACCCTGCTGCACCTCGGCCTCCCGGCCCTCGCGCTCGATCTCCCCGGGCACGGCGACTCCTCGTGGCGCGATGATGCCGCGTACGTCGCACGCGTCCTCGCGCCCGACGTGGTCACCGCGCTCGAGGCGTGGACGACGCGTCCGCAGACGCTGGTGGGGCACTCCCTCGGCGGTCTCACGGGCGCCGCGGTCGCGGCATCCCGTCCCGACCTCGTCGAGCGCCTCGTCGTCGTCGACATCACCCCGGGGATCGACCCGAGCGGCGGCCCCGCTCAACTGCGCGCGTTCTTCGCCGGCCCCACCGACTGGGCCTCGCGCGACGAACTCGTCGAGCGTGCCCTGTCGTTCGGCCTGGGCGGCTCGCGGACCGCGGCGGAGCGCGGGGTGTTCCACAACTCGCGCGTGCGCCCGGACGGACGCGTCGAGTGGAAGCACCACTTCGCCCACCTCGCGGCAGCCGCGGTGAATGCGGGAGCGGACCCGTCGACCCCGGATGCCGTGCGCGCGGTCCTCGCGACGACGGGCTGGGATGACGTGGCTCAGGTCACCACCCCCCTCACCCTCGTCCGCGGCGAGCGCGGATTCGTCACGGCGGACGACGCCGACGAGTTCGTCCGTCGCGCTCCGGCGGCGGAGGTCCGGACGCTGGCCACGGGCCACAACGCCCAGGAGGAGGACCCCGCGGGGCTCGCTTCGCTCATCCGCGAGGTCGCGCCGCTCGGCTGACGTCGCAGCGGGCGGCGGACGTCGCACAATGTCACGAACGGCGTGGGGGGAATACCGGTGAAAGTAGGCTGTTTCCACCCCTGCACGGCATCCACAGCACTCGGATGCCCCGGCCTGCGAAAGGACATCCCCGCAATGCTGCGCCGCACCGCCCTCGCCACGAGCGCGCTCCTGATCGGAGCACTCCTGCTCACCTCGTGCACAGCCTCGAGCAACGATCCCGCCCCGAGCGGCGAAGCCGACCCGAACGCCACGCTGACCGTGCGTCTGTCGCTCGAGCCGTCGAACCTCGACATCCGTCACACGAGCGGCGCCGCGCTCGAGCAGGCCCTCATCGACAACGTGTACCAGGGCCTCGTGACCCGGGACGGCGATCAGAACAACGAGATCGTCCCCGCTCTCGCCACCGAGTGGACCGTCTCCCCCGACGGTCTGACGTACTCGTTCACCCTGCGCCAGGGCGTGACCTTCCACGACGGCAGCGCCCTCACCGCCGACGACGTCGTCACCTCGCTGCAGACCGCGAAGGACGACGCGACGATCCAGAACAGCGCCGACCTCGCGAACGTGGCATCCATCTCCTCCCCGGATGCGTCCACCGTCGTGCTGACGCTCGCGAAGCCGAACATCGACTTCCTCTTCGCCCTCACCGGTCGCGCCGGCCTGATCTTCAAGAACGGCGACACGACGGCCCTCCAGACCGCGGAGAACGGAACGGGTCCCTTCCGCGTCGAGACGTGGAACACGGGTCAGAGCCTCACGCTCTCCCGCTACGACGGCTACTGGGGCGAGAGGGCGGGCGTGGCGCAGGTCGTGCTCGACTACATCCCCGACCAGAGCGCCGCGACCAACGCCGCGGTCAGCGGCGACGTCGATGTCGCGCTCGAGATCGACCCCGAGCTGCAGAGCCAGATCGAGGGCACCGGCAACTTCACGATCGAGTCGGGCCTGACCACCGACAAGGGCATCCTCGCGTTCAACAACCAGCGCGCTCCCCTGTCCGACCAGCGCGTGCGCGAGGCCCTGCGCCTCGCGGTCGATCACAACGCCCTCGCCGAGACCCTGATCACCGCTCAGCCTCTGAACGGTCCGATCCCGCCGCTGGACCCGGGATACGAAGACCTCACCGGCAGCATCTCGTACAACCCCGACCGGGCCCGCGAGCTCCTCGCGGAGGCCGGGGCCGACAACCTGAGCCTCACGCTGACGATCCCCAACGTCTACCCCGGCACCCTGACCACGTTCCTCGTGTCGGCGTACGCCGACGTGGGCGTGAAGCTGCAGGTGAAGCAGGTCGACTTCTCGACGTGGCTGACCGACGTCTACACGAACCACGACTACGACCTGAGCTTCGTGCGTCACGTCGAGGCGCGCGACTTCGGCAACTGGGCGGACCCGACGTACTACTTCGGCTTCGACAACGCCGAGGTGCAGAGTCTGTACGCCCAGTCGCTGGCGACCACGGATGCTCAGCAGTCCTCCGACCTGCTCGCCGAGGCGGCCCAGATCGTGGACGACCAGGATGCCGCCGACTGGCTGTTCCTCTCGGCTCCGCGCGCCGCCGTCGGCACGAACGTGGCGAACTTCCCGAAGAACTCCCTCAACGTGCGTCTGCCGCTGGCGGGCGTGACGGTCGCGTCGGAGTGACCCGCTACGCGCTGACACGGCTGGGCCTGCTCGTGCTGGGCCTGGTCGTGGCCAGTGCGCTGATCTTCGTCTCGCTGAGGGTGCTCCCCGGTGACGTCGCCCAGCTCGTCGGCGGCACCCAGGCGAGCCCCGACCAGGTCGCGGCCCTGCGCGAGAGCCTGGGTCTCAACATCCCGCTGTGGCAGCAGTACGTGGAGTGGATCGGCGGCCTCTTCCGCGGCGACCTCGGTACCTCGCTGCTCACCGGCACTCCCGTCGTCACGGAGCTTGTCGCCAAAGCGCAGGTGACGCTGCCCCTCGCGGCGATGTCGCTCATCGTCGCGCTGGTCGTCGGCATCCCGTTCGGGGTGCTGTCGGCTCTCGGCCGTCGCCACGCGGGCGGAACCGCGTTGAGCGTCGGAGCGCAGGCACTCGCGGCCGTGCCGGTGGTGTGGGCGGGAATGATGCTCGTCGTCGTGTTCGCCGTCTGGCTCGGGTGGCTGCCCCCGCAGGGGTTCCCGCGCGCGGGGTGGAACGACCCGGGTGCGGCGTTCCGGGCGCTCATCCTCCCGGCCGTGACCATCGGCGTCGTCGAAGGCGCGATGCTGTTGCGGTTCGTCCGCAGCGCCACGCTCCAGGCGATCGGACAGGACTACGTCCGCACCGCCGCGGCGAAGGGCCTCACCCGCACGCGGGCGCTGCTGCGCCACGGCCTCCCCAACGTCGGCCTGTCGATCATCACCGTGCTGGGCCTGCAGATCGCGGGGATCATCGTCGGCGCGGTGGTCATCGAGCAGCTGTTCACCCTCCCGGGCGTCGGGCGCATGCTCGTGGCGGACGTGGCCGCCCGTGACCTGCCGAAGGTCCAGGGCGAGCTTCTCGCGGTGACCGGGTTCGTGCTCGTCGTCGGATTCGTGGTCGACCTGCTGCACCGTCTCATCGACCCCCGGCAGCGGGAGGCGTCGTGAGCACCCTGAAGCGCCTGTGGGGCCTCGGCACCGGCCGATTCGGCATCCTGATCGTCGTTCTGCTCGTCGTGGTCGCGATCGTGTCCTTGTTCTGGACCCCGTTCGATCCCGGCGCGGTCGACGTCCGCGCGCGCTGGGCCGACCCCTCGTGGCCGCACGTCCTCGGCACCGACAACAACGGTCGGGACATCGCGAGCCTGCTCATGGCGGGAACGCGCACGACGATCCTCGTCGCCGTGGGCGCGGGCATCGTCGCCTCGGTGCTCGGGATCGCGCTCGCAGCGCTCGGCTCGCTCACGGCGCGGTGGATCCGCGAGAGCGTGGCGGTGCTGGTGGACATCCTCATCGCCTTCCCCGTGCTGATCATCGCCATGATGATCTCGGCCGTCTGGGGCGGCTCCCTCGCCGTGGTCATCTGGGCGGTGGGGATCGGCTTCGGCGTCAACATCGCGCGCGTGACCCGGCCGGAGCTGCGTCGCGTGCTGCAGAGCGACTTCGTCCTCGCGGGCCGGGCGAGCGGGCTGACCGCGTGGCAGAACCTCACCCGACACCTGCTGCCGAACGTCGCCCCGGTGTTCATCGTGCAGTTGTCGTGGGGCATGGCCGTCGCCGTGCTGGCCGAAGCAGGACTGTCGTACCTCGGCTTCGGCGCCCCGATCACCCAGCCGTCGTGGGGCGTGCTGCTCAACGACCTCCAGGCGTACATCGCCGTTCACCCCCTGACGGTGGTGTGGCCGGGGCTCGCGATCACCCTCACCGTCCTGGCACTCAACCTCCTCGGCGACGCGCTGCGCGAGGCCGGCGACCCCACGCTCGCCGATCGCGCGCCCGCCGCCCGCACGCACGTGCCGGGGGTGGTCGCATGAGCCTGCGGGTGACCGACCTGCGCGTCGAGATCGCCGGACGCGCGGTGGTGGACGGGGTCTCGTTCGAGGTGCCCGACGGCGCCCGCGTGGGGCTGATCGGCGAGTCGGGCTCGGGCAAGTCGCTCACCGCCCTCGCGATCCTCGGGCTGCTGCCCGACGGCGCGCGCGCCACCGGGAGCGTCCGCTGGAACGAGCGCGAGATCCTGGGCCTCCCCGATCGCGAGCTCGCGGCCCTGCGCGGCGACGACATCGGAATGGTCTTCCAGGAGCCCCGGACCGCTCTCAAC
This sequence comes from Microbacterium testaceum StLB037, assembly GCF_000202635.1. Taxonomy (NCBI): domain Bacteria; kingdom Bacillati; phylum Actinomycetota; class Actinomycetes; order Micrococcales; family Microbacteriaceae; genus Microbacterium; species Microbacterium testaceum. The sequence goes on from NC_015125.1 coordinate 488,501, forward strand.
CCCCTCCACACGGTCGGGCGGCAGATCGGCGAATCCGTCCGGATCCACGAGGGCGTCTCGCGCCGAGAGGCCCTGTGGCGGGCGATCGCCGAGGCGGAACGGGTCGCGCTTCCCGACCCCGAGCGCATCGTGTCGCGCTACCCGCACCAGCTCTCCGGGGGTCAGCGCCAGCGCGTCGCGATCGCGATGGCTCTCGCCTGCCGGCCGCACCTGCTCATCGCCGACGAGCCCACGACGGCGCTCGACGTGACCATCCAGGCCGGCATCCTGTCGCTGCTGCGCTCCCTGGTCCAGGATGCCGGCATGTCCCTCGTCTTCATCACCCACGACCTCGCGGTCCTCGCGCAGGTCGCGACGCACGCGGTCGTCCTCGACCGCGGACGTGTCGTCGAGGAGGGCGAGGTGGGCGCCCTGCTGCGCGCACCGTCGTCCCCGATCACGCGCGCGCTCGTGCGGGACGCGACGGCGACGCTGTGGCATCCGGAGATCGCGGGGGCGGATGCCGGGACACCGGCGTTCCCCGCCGGGCCGGGGCCTTCGCACGGCGAGGCGGCGAAGGGCGAGGAGACGCCGTGACCGAGACGCTCATCCAGGCGCGCGGTCTCTCGCGCAGCTATCCCGCGCCCCGCCGGGGCTTCGGCCGCCCGGAACGCACCGTGGGGCTCGACGACGTCGATCTGTCGGTGCGCGCGGGCTCGGCGGTCGGGATCATCGGCGAGTCGGGGTCGGGCAAGTCGACGCTGGTCCGTCTGCTCCTCGGTCTCGACGTCCCCACGGCGGGCACCGTCGAGGTCGACGGTCGGGCCGTCGACGCGCGCAGTTCGGCGCGGTCGCTGCACGGGCTGCGGCGGGCGACGGGGATCGTGTTCCAGGACCCGTACGCCTCGCTCGATCCCCGCATGAGCGTCGGACGCATCGTCGGCGAGCCGCTCTGGGCCCTCGGCATCGACGGCGATCGCCGCGCGCGCGTGCGCGAGGTCCTCGAGCAGGTGGGGCTCGACGCCGACATGGCGGCCCGCTTCCCCCACGAGTTCTCCGGCGGTCAACGTCAGCGCATCGCCCTCGCGCGGGCGATCGTGCACCGCCCGCGCATCCTCGTGGGCGACGAACCGCTGTCCGCTCTCGATGTGACCGTGCGGGCGCAGATCCTCCGACTCCTCGCGCGCCTGCGGGCCGAGGAGGACCTGACGCTCGTGCTCGTCTCGCACGACATCGGCGTGGTGCAGAACGTGTGCGACCACGTCGTCGTCATGAAGGACGGCCGGGTGGTCGAACAGGGACCGACCGAGAAGGTGCTGCTGCAGCCGCAGGCGGCGTACACGCGGCAGTTGCTGGCATCCATTCCGACACTGCCTCGCGGGTAGTCGCCATGGCGAAGGATTCTCGGGAGGACGGGAGAGCCGCGTCGGTCGAACCGCGGTTCGACGAGGCGATCCACGCGCCGACGCGGCTGCGGATCTGCGCGATGCTGCGACCGCTCGCCGAGGCGGATTTCGCGGACGTCAAAGCGGCCCTCGACCTCAGCGACGCCAACCTCTCCAAGACGCTCCGCGCTCTCATCGAGCTCGGGTACGTGAGGACGACGAAGCAGTCGTCGCCCGAGCGGGCGGACGGGCGCCGGACTACGCGTCTGAGTCTGACGCCCCTCGGCCGCGACGCCTTCGACGCGCATTTCGCCGCTCTTCGAGCGATGGCGCCGGGGCCGTGAGCCGATCGTGGCTGTGGACAAGGGATGCCACGATGTCGGAGGTCGGCGCTAGCCTCGGCGCATGATCCCCGGCATCGTTCCCCCCTTCCTGCTCGATCGGCTCGCCTCGACAGACGATCCGCGTCTCGCCCGTGCGGCGGCCGCCGCGCGCAAGACCCTCGCGATGCCGCGGCCGTCGCGGCCGACGCGCCGACGGCTGCGGCTGTCGATCGACGGCGACGCGCTCGTCGCGGAGGCCGTTCCCGCCCCCGACCGGGTCATCTCCGACGCGCGGAACACCGAGAACCTGCCCGGTCGCCGCGTCCGCAGCGAAGACGAGCCTCCCTCCGGCGACAGCGCGGTCGACGAGGCCTACGAGGGGCTCGGGGCCACCTACGACTTCTTCTGGGACGCCTTCTCGCGCGACGGCATCGATGCGGCCGGCGGCTCGCTGCTGGCGACCGTGCATTTCGGCGACGACTACGACAACGCGTTCTGGAACGGCGAGCGCATGGTGTTCGGCGACGGCGACGGCGACGTGTTCGTCGGCTTCACGCGGTCGCTCAGCGTCATCGCGCACGAACTGGGGCACGGGGTGACCGAGGCCGCCGGCGGCCTCGAGTACCAGGGTCAGTCGGGCGCCCTGAACGAATCCCTGTCCGACGTCTTCGGCGCGCTCGCCGAGCAGCACCATCGCGGCGAGCGCGCCGACGAGGCGTCGTGGCTGATCGGGGCCGGGATCTTCGCCGAGGCCGTGCAGGGCGAGGCGCTGCGGTCGATGAAGGCGCCGGGCACCGCCTACGACGACGACGTGCTCGGGAAAGACCCGCAGCCCGGCCACATGCGCGACTACGTCGAGACCGACGACGACAACGGGGGCGTGCACATCAACTCGGGCATCCCCAACCGGGCGTTCTTCCTCGTCGCCACCCGGCTCGGGGGGTTCGCCTGGGAGCGCGCGGGACTCATCTGGTATCGCACGCTGACGGCGGGAACCCTCTCCCCCACCGCGGACTTCGCGGCGTTCGCACGGGCCACCCTGGTCGCCGCGGCCACCGAGTACGGTGAGGAGTCGGAGGAGGTCGCCGCCGTCCGCGCCGCGTGGGCCGGGGTCGGCGTCGAGGAGGATGCCGCAGGCTGACGACGACGAACGCTTCGCGATCCTCGTCGTGCGTTCGGGCGGTATCGCGGGCCTGTCGAAGCAGTGGCGCGCGGAGCCCGATCCCGAGCGCGCCCCGCACTGGCGCGAGCTCGTCGAGAGCTGCCCGTGGGACGCTCCTCCCGCCCCGACCGCCGGAGCCGACCGCTACCAATGGCGCATCGAGGTGCACCGCGGCGACACCGCCGTGCACCGCGCGCGGCTGAGCGATGCGCAGGTCGAGGGGCCGTGGCGCTCGCTCGTCGATGAGGTGCGCCAGGCCGCGTCGCCCGGGCGCTGAATCGCGCCCGAATTCTTGCGCCGCGACGGGGCGGGCCACACTCCTGACATCTGCGAGCGCCGCCTCGTCGCGGTGCCGGTTGTGGGCGCAGGGACGCCGAATCTCAGGAGCCCGGCCCGGCTGCGGCTCATCGGCCGAAACCTCTCACCGGGTGGACCGCACGCCGCTCACGGGGTGTGACGTCCGAGGCGGCTCCCCCACTTCCTGGACGGTGTGGCCGCTGCGCTCCTCAGCGAGGACTGTGGCTCGCTCGACCCGCTCGAGGGCGAACCACCGCATGGCCTCCCGCAGACGGCACCACCCGATGAGGAACCATCGGCCTTCCCGCGACGCGAACAGGACCGGCTCGATGTCGCGCGTGGTCGTCTGCCCCGCAGCCGTCGTGTACCTGACGCGGACGACGCGTTGGTCGGCCAGCGCCTCCTCGAGCGCCGACCGCACCGCCCGTGACGCGGACACCGGAGCATCGACCCACACGCGCGCGGCGAGCTCTTCGGCCCGAGCCCGTGTCCGGGGATCGACGACGTCGAGGATCTTCGCCACCCCCGCCCGCGCCAGATCGTTGTACGGCGCGTCGGGATTCGCCGCGACCGCCGCCAGGAGGGCGACCGCCTGCGCGGACGACAGGGTGACCGGGGGGAGGGATGAGCCCACGGCGAGTCCATAGCCGCCACCCGGGCCGGGACGCGACCAGATCGGCGTCCCGCTGCGCTCGAGCGCCGCCAGGTCACGTTTGACCGTACGGACCGAGACGGAGAATTCGCGCGCCATCCTCTCCGCCGAGCACCCGCGGGCGCCGTGACGACGGAGCATCTCCGTCAGCGCGTGCAGGCGCTCCGCGCGCTTCACGGGAGAGAAACCCGAACATTCATGACAAAAATAGTGACATACCGTTGCTCGCGCCCTGGTCGATTCTGGGGCAATGAACATCACCACCGGCACCCCGCCCCTCATCTTCCTTGCCGGCCACTGGCTCGGCGCGTGGGCGTGGGACGACCTCCTCGCCCACCTTCCCTCCACCCGTACCATCGCCCTGACGCTGCCGGGTCTGGACCCCGACGATCCCGACCGTACGAGCAGGGCGGTCGACGACCAGGCCGCCGCGATCATCGATCTCCTCGCGCGTCTCGACTCGCCGGCGGTCGTCGTCGCGCACAGCGGCGCCAACGCTCCCCTGAGCGTCGTGCTGGATCGGCATCCGCAACTCGTCCGCCGCGTCGTCTGGGTCGACTCGGGGCCCTGGAACGGAAGGGCTTTCGCGCCCGAACTGCCGGTAGACGTGAGAGAGCTGGCCCTTCCGCCGTTCGACGTCCTCGCTCAGCAGGCCAGCCTCGCGGGGCTGACCCCCGACCTGCTCGAACGGTTCCGCGCTCGCGCCGTTGCCGAGCCGGCCCCCGTCCTGCGGCAGGCCGTGGAGCTGACGAACGACTTGCGTCACGATGTTCCGACGACCCTCGTGTGCTGCTCGCTCCCGAGCGCACAGGTGCACGAGCTCGCGGACGCCGGCCACCCGATGTTCGCTGACGTCGCCCGGCTCACGCGCGTCGAGAGCGTGGACCTCCCCACCGGACACTGGCCGATGTGGAGTCGCCCGAGCGACCTGGCCGCGGTGATCCTCGCGGCCGCACGTCAGGACTGACGAAGCGGGCGAAACTCCTGAGGAACCGGACGTCCAGCGTCGCAAGAGCGCCGCTCATGGCATCCGGGACCGATAACTCAGGAGTTTCGCCCGCCGCGCGCGGCATTCGGACATCGGAGCGCGGGCTCGGGCCCTCGGCCTCCGAGCGGCGCATCAGCCGAACAGCTTCCGCTTCTTCTTCTTCGATGGGATGCTCTTCTGCAGGTAGACGACGCCGAGCCAGCGGCCGAACTTGAAGCCGACGCGGCCCATGCGGCCCACCTCGGTGAAACCGAGCTTCTCGTGCAGGGCGATGGACGCGTCGGCGCCCTTGTCGCTGATCGCGGCGACCATCTCGCGGATGCCGAGATCCTGGCACGCGGCGATGAGTGCCTCGAGAAGCGCGCGGCCGAGGCCCTTCCCCGCGGCCGCCTGGCCGAGGTAGATCGAGTTCTCCACGGTGTAGCGGTACGCCGACTTCGACTGCCACGGCTGCACGAGGGCGTAGCCGAGGACCTGTCCGCTCGGCGACTCCGCGACGAGGAACGGGAGTCCCAGCCGCTTCAGCGTGGCGAACTTGTCGCGCCACTTCGCGATCGACCAGGCCTTCTCGTCGAAGGTCACGACGGAGTTGCGCACGTAGTAGTTGTAGATCTCGCGGATGTCGGGGATGTCCGCCTCGGTCGCGGGACGGATCTCGTACGAGAACGGCCGCTCCGGCTCGGGCGCACGACGCAGGTGCGCGGGCAGACGCCGACGGCTCTTCTCGTACTCTTCTTCCAGCACGCTCGCCACTCTACGCACGAGGGTGTTTCCCCCGGGTGTCCCCGGGCCGTGCGGCGACGACCTCAGGACGGAAGACGCCAGTCCACGGGCGGGGCGCCCTGCTCCTCGAGGAGCGCATTGACGCGCGAGAACGGCTTCGAGCCGAAGAACCCGCGGCTCGCCGACAGCGGCGACGGGTGCGGCGACGACACGATCGCGGTGTCGCCGAGCAACGGCGCCAGGTTCATGGCATCCCGACCCCACAGCACGGCCACGAGCGGCGCCTCACGAGCGGCCAGGGTGTGGATCGCATGTTCGGTGACGCGTTCCCATCCCCACCCGCGGTGGGATGCCGGGGCCCCGGGCGCCACGGTGAGCACCCTGTTCAGCAGCATCACGCCCTGCGCCGACCACGCCGAGAGGTCGCCGTGCGGGGCGGGGGCGATGCCGAGGTCGTCGGAGAGCTCCCGGTAGATGTTCGACAGGCTCCGCGGCAGCGGGCGCACGTGCGGGTCGACGGCGAACGACAGCCCGATCGGGTGACCCGGGGTCGGGTAGGGGTCCTGACCGACGATCAACACGCGCACCGCGTCGAGAGGGGTGCGGAACGCGCGCAACACGAGGTCTCCGGCCGGCAGGTACGGCTTCCCCTCACTGCGCAACCGCTCGCCGACCGCGGCGATGTCCGCGGCCACCGGAGCCAACGGCTCGACCCAGGAACGGTCGATCAGCCCGGCGTCCGCGAGTTCGGCGAGGGACTTCGCCGTCACGCCGCGTCTTCCTCGTGCACCGATCCCTGGAACGACCAGGGGAAGTCGATCCACAGGTCGGTGTTCTTCCACGAGTAGTCGGGCGTGATGATCGTGGAGGGCTTCGTGTAGATCACGGCCGAGCGCGCCTCGGCTCCGTGCCGGTCCAGGAGCTTCACGGCGAGGTCGAGCGTGCGGCCGCTGTCGGCGACATCGTCGACGAGGAGCACCCGGCGCCCGCTCAGGTACGACAGGTCCAGGGCCGGAGGCAGCACCTCGGGGGCGTCGAGCACCGTGCCCACGCCGGTGTAGAACTCCACGTTGAGCGCGCCGCAGTTCTTGACGCCGAGGCCGTAGGCGATCGCGCCGCCGGGCAGCAGTCCGCCGCGGGCGATGGCGACGACGACCTCGGGATGGAACCCGTCGGCCACGATCGCTCGCGAGATGTCGCGGGTCGCCGCGCCGAAATCGTCCCAGGTCAACCGCTCGCGCTCGTCCGTCACACCGGACTCCTCTCTCGACTGCCTTCAACCCTAGGGCGTCGGCGTCGCGGCCCCTCCGCGCGGAGTCCCCCTCGGGCGCGCAGAGGCAGGATCCCGGATGCCACGCCCCCGCGGTGCTATCGTCGCGCCATGTCGCGCGTCTCCGGCGCGGTCGGTCGGGTGCGTTCGTCGGCACTCGGGGTGACCGCGGGTCTCATCGGCTGGTTCGTCGTGGTGGAGCTCGTCAGCGGCATCCTGCAGGGGTTCTACGTGCCCCTGCTGCCCGACATCGTCGTGCACCTCGGGATCCGCGATGCCGACGTCAACTGGTTCGAGGCCGCTCAACTGTTGCTGTCGGCGCTCGTGCTGCCGGTGCTGGCCAAGCTCGGCGACATGTTCGGCCACAAGCGGATCCTGCTCCTCTCGGCGCTCGCGACGGCGGCGGCCAGCTGGTGGCTCGTCTTCGCCGACTCGTTCACCTCGTTCCTGCTCGCGTGGGCGCTGCAGGGGTTCTACGTGGTGTGGCTTCCGCTGGAGATCGCCCTCATCTTCGACCGGGGTCGCCGTCTGCAGCGAGGGGTCTCGCGCACGCGCAGCGCCGCCGGATTGCTCGTCGTCGGTCTGCAGGCCGGGGCGATCATCGGAGCCCTCGCCGCGGGACGCCTGTTCGCCGCGACCGGCGGGAACCTCCGGCTCGCGCTCATGGTCCCCGCGGTGGCGGTCACCCTCGTCTCCCTCGTCATCTGGCTGGGCGTGCCCGAGTCCGAGCGCTCCCCCGATGCGCGGCGTCTCGACGTGGGCGGCTTCGCGATCCTCGCGGGCGCTCTGCTCTGCGTGACGGGGGCGCTGTCGTTCGTGCGGCTTCCCGAAGGCCCCGGTCCGCTCGCGATCACGGCCCTGCTCGTCGCGGGGGTCGCCCTCCTCGTGGTCTTCGTGTGGTTCGAGCTGCGCCAGAGCGACCCGGCGGTCGACATCCGCGTGCTCCGCCGCCCCGAGATGTGGCCCGTGCAGACCACCGCCTTCCTCGTCGGCATCAGCCTCCTCGGTGCCCAGGGGCCGCTCGCGACCTACGCCGGCACAGACCGCGCGCTCGGATATGGGCTGGGATTGGATGCCACCGACCGGTCCAACGTGATCGGTGTCTACCTCGTGTCGCTCATCGTGGGAGCGGTGCTGTTCGCCGTGACCTCGCGCCGCGCGAGTCCCCGCGCGGTGCTCATCGGTGCGGCCGTCCTCGTGGGCGCCGGCTACGCCCTCCTCCTGCCCCTCCACGTCGAGCTGTGGCAGGTGCTGCTGTGCCTTGCGATCGCCGGTCTCGGATCGGGAGCGCTCGTCGCGGCGATGCCCGCGGCCGCCGCGGCCGCCGCTCCGCGCGGGCAGACGGGCGTGGCATCCGCTCTCACCAACACCACGAAGACCGTGGGCGGCACGATGTCGTCCGCGGTGTTCGGCGTGGTGCTGGCCGCGGGGGCGGGATCGGCGGTGGCGGCGACGGCGGCACCGCTCGCCGGTTACCTGACCGTCTGGGCGATCTGCGCGGCGGGCGGCTTCGCGGCGGCGGTTCTGCTGCTCTTCGTGCCCAAGGTCGCGTTCGCCGATCGGGCTGAGGCCGAGGTGGACGCGCAGGCGGCGCGCGGCGAGGTGAGCTGACTCTCCCTCCGCTTACGGGCGTCCGAGGAGGAAGAATCCCACGGTGAGGACCGCGACGAGGGCGAACGACACCCACGCCGCAAGCCCCCACGACGTCCGCAGGCGACGACCCGCCGGCGCGACCTGCGCCAGATCGAGCCGGGTCTCGTCGACGGCGGGGTCGTCTCGCAGCTGGGTCTCGCGCCAGCGCTCCCACTGCTCGAGTTTCGTCGCGAAGACATCCGCGGTGCGCATCACTTCGGCCCATCGCGCGGGATCGGTCGTGACGACGTCGCGCGGGTGCACGAGGATGAGCAGGTCGTCGACGATCTCGATGTCCCATCCACCGGCGTCGTCGATCGCCTGCGCCATGACGTCGGGCGTGAAGAGGTAGAGAGCATCCGCCTCGTATCCCTCGGGGCAGTACAGGTCGAAGTGCTCGTCGAAGTCTCCCTCGAGCGAGAGCCGCTGCCCGGAATCGGGAACGGCCGCCACCGCGAATGCCCGGGTTCCGCGCCGAGTGGCGCGCACGATGATGTGCGGCAACGGGCGTCGGAGGCCGATCTTGATCCATCCGCCCACCGGTGGGTAGGTGAACCGGCGCGTGGCGTTGCGGATCTCGTAGTCCGCCCACTCGACCGTTCGCCCGTCGGCGTTCTCGCGCGTCATCGCGCGGGCGACGGTGTGCCCCGTGATGCTCCACCAGGCGCGCATGGTTCCCGACCGCGGCCCCGGGACGTACTCGAGCCCGTTGTCGTCGGCGAAACGGGCAAGCGCCCAGTGTTCGCGGGGGCGCGTGCGTCGCTTGCCGGTGCGGACGATGCCCCACACGCTGAAGACGAGCACCCCGAGGAACAGGAACACGAAAAGGAACATAGGTCGAACCTCGTCGGAGCCGCCCTGGCGCATCTCCGCCGCGATGTTCGCCCACATCCCCAGGGCACCGACCGTCGAGGTGATCAGGAGGAAGGTGAAGACAGCCCGCCGCCCCCGCCTCTCGGAATCGCGGACGCGCGGATACTCCTGACGGAATCGCGCCCAGAACCGCCGAAGCTCGGCGCGGCTCGGGTGGGCGCGCAGCGCCTCCACGTCGAGCGTCGTCGATGCGGTCATACCGGCAGGATCGGCTCAGCGGGTCCGCAGGGGGCCGCGTGCCAGCAGATGCTGGGCGGACTGCGCGACGGGGCGCACCGTCACGAGGTCGAGGTTCACGTGCCCCGGCGCATCGAGCGCGTACGCGATGACGTCGGCGACGTCGTCGGCCACGAGCGGAGCCTCGACGCCCTCGTAGAGCTTGTCGGCGGCATCCTGATCTCCGCCCAGGCGGTTAAGGGTGAACTCCTCGGTGCGGACCATGCCCGGCGCGATCTCGATCACCCGCAGGGGCTCCCCGTTCAGCTCCTGACGCAGCGCGTGCACGAGCATCGCCTCGCCCGCCTTCGCGGCGTTGTACCCGCCGCCGCCCGGGTAGGCGGTCTGCGCGGCGGTGGAGGTGACGAAGAGCAGGTCGGCGTGACCGGACGCGCCGGCCGCGCGGCGCAGCGACGGCAGGAGGGATGCCACCAAGCGCTGGGACGCGAGCACGTTCGCCTCGAACATCCAGCGCCAGTCCTCGGGATCGCCGTCTTCGACGCGATCGCTCCCGCGCGCTCCCCCGGCCACCTGAACGAGCGCGTCGACTCCTCCGGTCTCGTCGAGCCACGCCGTGAGCGCCGCGACATCGTCGGCGTCGGTCAGGTCGGCCGCGCGGGCCACGACCCCGGTCTCGCTCTCCAGAGCCGCGAGTCGGTCGGCGCGGCGGGCGACTCCCACGACGTCCCACCCCCGTGAGCGCAGGAGACGTGCGGTCGCCTCCCCGATACCCGAACTGGCCCCGGTCACCACTGCGCGTCGCGTCATGGCATCCACGCTATCGGTCCCCGCCGACACCGGATCGGGAGAGGTGTTACGGCCCGTGTCCGCGGCGGTTGTCGGTGTCGGACGCTGTCCCTACGCTCGCAGGAGGCCACGGCGACCGCCTCGGCCCCCAGACCAGAGGAGCAGCCATGTCGGCACCCGAGAACTGGCGTTTCGAGACCAAGCAGATCCACACGGGCGCCCAGCCCGACCCGGTGACGAAGGCCCGCGCCACCCCGATCTACCAGACCACGTCGTACGTCTTCGACAACGCCGATCACGCCGCGAACCTCTTCGCGCTGGCCGAGTTCGGCAACATCTACACGCGCATCCAGAACCCCACGCAGGACGTCGTCGAGCAGCGCGTCGCGGGCCTCGAGGGCGGCACCGGCGCCCTCCTCGTCGCCAGCGGCCAGGCGGCCGAGACGTTCGCGGTGCTCAACATCGCGCAGGCGGGCGACCACATCGTGTCGTCGAGCTCGATCTACGGCGGCACGTACAACCTCTTCAAGTACACCCTCGCCAAGCTCGGCATCGAGACGACCTTCGTCGAGAACCAGGACGACCCCGAGGAGTGGCGCGCCGCGGTCCGGCCGAACACGAAGCTGTTCTTCGCCGAGACCATCGGCAACCCCAAGATCAACGTGCTCGACATCCGCTCGGTGGCCGACATCGCGCACGAGGCCGGCGTGCCGCTCATCGTCGACAACACGATCGCGACGCCGTACCTCATCCGCCCGTTCGAGCACGGCGCCGACATCATCGTGCACTCGGCCACGAAGTTCCTCGGCGGTCACGGCACCACCATCGGCGGTGTCATCGTCGACGGCGGCACCTTCGCCTGGTCCGAGCACTCCGACCGTTTCCCGGGCCTGACCACCCCCGACCCCTCGTACCACGGGGCCGTCTACACCCAGGCGGTCGGTGACGGCCTGGCCTACATCATCAAGGCGCGCGTGCAGCTGCTGCGCGACCTGGGCGCCTCCATCTCCCCGCAGAGCGCATGGCAGCTCATCCAGGGCATCGAGACCCTGTCGCTGCGCGTCGAGCGCCACGTGCAGAACGCTCAGGAGATCGCGGAGTGGCTCGAGTCGCACCCCGACGTCGCGAGCGTGAACTACTCGGGCCTGCCCACCTCGCCCTGGTACGCCGCGGCCAACAACTACGCCCCCAAGGGCGTCGGTGCGGTGCTGTCGTTCGAGCTCAAGGGCGGCGTCGAGGCCGGCCGCGAGTTCGTGAACTCGCTCAGCCTGTTCAGCCACCTCGCCAACATCGGCGACGTGCGCTCGCTCGTCATCCACCCGGCCTCGACCACGCACTCGCAGCTCACCCCCGAGCAGCAGCTGACCGCCGGAGTGACCCCGGGCCTCGTGCGCCTGTCCGTGGGCCTCGAGAACATCGCCGACCTCAAGGCCGACCTCGACCAGGCTCTCGCCGCCGCGCGCCGCCTGTCCGAGGCCGCTCGCGCCTGAGTTCACTCGCGGGAGACGCCCCGATCCGGCTTCGGCCGGGTCGGGGCGTCGTCGCATGCGCCGCCGAGTCCCGGCCGCGGAGCACCCCGGTGACGGTCGGAGGGCGAGGGATGCCGGGAGGATCCACGTCGGGGAATGCTCCTCCCTTCATCCCTGGCCCTCCCCGGGTCACGGCGTCACACCTTCTGCCGCGGCCGCAGGCTCCCGAGACCCCCGTCGACGCCGAGCACCTGACCGGTCACCCACGCGTTGTCAGGCGACAGCAGGAACTCCACGGCTCGCGCGACGTCATCCGGCTCACCGAGACGACCCAGCGGATGCATGGCCTCCGAGACCTTCCGCGACAGGTCGCTCGCGGTGAGTTTCTCGGTCAGCCGCGTCTGGACGAGTCCCGGGGCGACCGCGTTCACGCGGAGACCGTGCGCCGCATAGCTCGCCGCGGCCGAGAGCGTGAGCCCGATCACCCCCGCCTTCGCCACCGCGATCGCGTCGTGATTCGGAAGACCCGCGAGGGCCGCGGCTGACGACACGAGCACCACCGAGCCCCCGTCACGCATGTGCGAGCCCGCCGCGCGCACCGCCGCGAACGCCGTCGTGAGCGATGCGGCGATCAGCCCGTCGTACTGCTCGCGCGACGTCAGATGTGCCGGCTTGAGGAGCATCGACCCCGCGAACACCGCGATGCCGTCGAGCTCGCCCGCCTCGCGCACCACCCGGTCGACGGCGTCGAAGTCGGTGGCATCCAGAACGGCATCCGGCTCGATGACCGAGGAGTCCCGGGCCGTGGTCAGGACACGGTGTCCCGCATCGCGGAGTCGCGTCGTGGTCGCACGCCCGATGTCGCTGGAGGCCGCGATGAGGAGGAAGGTCGCCATGCGGCGATCATGGCCCCACCCGACATCGGCGAGCGGGGGCTGGACAACCTCGTCAGCCGGTGGTGAGCGCCGCGCGCAGCTTCTCGTTCTCGGCGAGCCAGTCGGGGTCGCCCTCCCACAGATCGGCGAGTTCGCCCTCGTCGGACGCCGCGACGGCGAGCGCCGACACGGCGAGGGCCACGAGCTCGGGAGACGGCGGCGACACCCGCGCCACGAAGGCCTCCACGCTCTCGGCCGAGTCCGCCACCCGCCCCAGGCCCCGCGCCACGACCTCCGCTGCAGCGATCGCCAGCACCGCGTCATCGGAGTCGAGCTCCGACGGGGCCGCCTCTGCCGCGACACGCAGGGCGTCGCTCACGACACCCCAGTCCTTCGCCTCATCGAGCTCGTACGCCCAATCGGCGGCACTGTCGTTTCCGAACGGTTCTGCGCTCCACGTACCCATACGCGGCATGGTAGACCGCGCCTCCGACATCGCCGTAACAGTCCGGTGAAGCCCCACCGGACCGGAGAGAATGGATGCCATGGACTGGCAGATCTCCGAAGACACGGTGCCGTCGGCGCCGATCACGGAGGCCGACGCCCGCTCCCTCCTCGGCCGGCCTCCGGCCACCGGCGCCTGGCGCGACGGAGACCCGGCGGGCGAGCGCCGCTTCGCGACCTTCGGGGCGTTCGCGACCGAGAACGGCGAGTCCCTCCCCGGATTCCGCCTCGCCTACGAGTCGTGGGGAGAGCTGTCCCCCGCGCGCGACAACGCCGTCCTGATCCTGCACGCGCTGACCGGCGACAGCCACGTCCGCGGCGCCGCGGGTCCGGGCCACCCCACCGCGGGCTGGTGGAGCGACCTCGTCGGCCCCGGCGCGGCGATCGACACCGATCGCTGGTTCGTGGTCGCCCCCAACATGCTCGGCGGATGCCAGGGCTCCACCGGCCCCGCCAGCATCGCGCCGGACGGGTACGAGTGGGCCTCGCGCTTCCCGTACCTGACCATCCGCGACCAGGTCCGCGCGCAGGCACAGCTGGCCGACGCGCTCGGGATCGACCGGTGGGCCGCGGTGATCGGCGGCTCGATGGGCGGCATGCACGCCCTCGAGTGGACGGTCGGACACCCCGACCGCGTGGAGCGCGCCGCGATCCTGTCGGCTCCGCCCATCACGACCGCCGACCAGATCGCGCTGAACTCGGTGCAGCTCGACACGATCCGGATGGACCCGCGCTTCGCCGGCGGCGAGTACTACGACTCCGGCGACGGGGACGGCCCGCACCGCGGGCTCGCGCTCGCCCGCCGCATGGCTCTGCTGAACTACCGCAGCCCCACCGAGCTCAACCAGCGTTTCCAGCGGTCCTGGCAGTCGGGCGTGAGCCCGCTCGGGCGCGGCGGACGGTTCGCGGTCGAGTCGTACCTCGACTTCCACGGCAACAAGTTCACGCGCCGCTTCGACGCCAACAGCTACCTCACGCTCGTCGAGGCGATGAACTCGCACGACGTCGGTCGTGACCGCGACGGCGTCGAAGACGCGCTGCGCCGGGTGACCGCGACCACGCTCGTCCTCGGAATCGACAGCGACCGCCTGTTCCCGATCGACGGACAGCACCGCATCGCCCGCGGCATCCCGAACACCCTCGACGGCGACGAGGCGGTGGTCCTCGCGAGCGACTTCGGCCACGACGGCTTCCTCATCGAGACCGCCGCCGTCGCCACGCATCTGCGTCGACTGTTCGCGGCCTGACGGGTGCGGATGCGGGGGGGCCGGCATCCGTCGTTTTCCCGGTTCGCGTTGCCGGGCGCGCCCGCTGGCGCGCGCTGAGCGTCGAGTGTCCAGAACACCCGGACGAAACCTCAGGGATCCGGGTGTTGTGGACACGCGCCCCCGCCGCGCGCGTCGCGCACCTCAGACTCGGAGCGCAGGCGATCGGGAGACGCCGCGCACCCACGAGCACGTTGAGTGTCCAGAACACCCGGACGCGGTGCGAGCAGCTTCCGGGTGTTCTGGACACCCAGCGGTCGGGTACGGCGGCGCAGGAGCGATAGAGGCTCAGCCCTGCGTCGGGATCGAACCGGTGATCGCGGTCGTCGCGGCCTCGGCCGCCGGCATCCGGTGTTCGGGGTGTCGACCGGAGCGGTCCTCGACGCGGTACGACACGACGGCGACCACGAGCCCGCCCAGGGCGAGCACCGCGCCGACCCACGCCGGGGCGACGAGTCCGAGACCCGCGGCGATCGCCAGACCGCCGAGGAACGCACCCAGGCTGTTGCCGATGTTCAGCGCGGAGTGGTTCAGGGCGGCGGCGATCGACTGGTTGTCTTCGGCGACATCCATCAGGCGGGTCTGGATGCCGGGACTCAGGGCAGCACCGCAGAAGGCGACGAGGAAAGCGAAGACCACGAGCGTCACGATCCACCCGGCGGTGAGCGCCAAGCCGACGGACGCCGCGCCGAGCGCGGTGAGGCCGACGAAGAGCCAGAAGCGCAGATCCTTGTCGGCCAGCGCACCCCCGACGACGTTGCCGACCGTCATCCCCACGCCCACGAGGACGAGGACGAGGGAGACCGCCCACTCCGGTTGCCCCGCGACCTCGGTGATCATCGGGGCGATGTAGCTGTACATCGCGAAGAATCCACCGAACCCGACGGCACCGATGCCGAGCGCGAACCACACCTGTCCGATGCGGAAGACGCGGAGTTCGTCGCGCAGACGCCGACCGGGCGAGCCGGGGTGCTTCGGCACGAACAGGGCGATGCAGATCGTCGCGAGCACGAAGATGCCGGTCACCACGGCGAACGCCGCCCGCCAGCCGACCTGCTGGCCGAGCAGCGTACCGAGCGGCACGCCCACGACGTTCGCGATCGTGAGTCCCGTGAGCACGAAGGCCACGCCCTTCGCCCGGTTGCCCGGGCCGAGGGCGTCGGCGGCCACGAGCGCGCCGATGCCGAAGTACGCGCCGTGCGGGAGTCCGGCGAGGAACCGGGATGCCGCGACCAACTCGAACGTCGGGGCGATGACCGTCAGCAGGGTGAAGAACGCCAGCGCCGCGGCGAGCACGATCATCACGCGGTGACGTGGGAAACGCGCGACGGAACCGGCGATCGTCGGCGCGCCGACGACCACGCCGAGTGCGTAGAGGGACACGAGCCAGCCCGCTTGGGCGATCGCGTCGTCCGGAGACGCAGCCCAGGTGGTCGGGACGAGTTCGCGCGCGATGTTGGGCAGGAGGCCCATCACGACGAACTCGGTCATGCCGATGCCGAAACTGCCGATGGCGAGAGAAAGGAGCGCCCGCATCGCCGCACCTCTCGAGGTCGTCGAAGAGGTCACTCGACGATGTTAGTGGTCGCACTCATCGCTGTCGAATCGTTTCGAGAAGGGCCGTGGCGCTGCCGCGAGCGGGAGGACGGTCCCCGTGCCGGATGTCAAGCGCGGCCCGCGAATGAGGCAATGTCGCGGGTACCGACTACGATCCACCTTGGCTGCCGGACGGGGATCAAGGGGGACGGATGTCATTGGGGAACTCCACGAAAACGCGACGCGCTCTGCCGCGCGTCATCGCGGCGATGGTCGCGGTCGGTGCACTCGTCACCGTGACGGCCTGCACGAACGGTCAGGCGGAGATCACGCCGACCCGCCTCCTGCAGTCGGTCGCCGTGGGCGTCACGACCGACGCCGCGATCCAGAGCGTCACCTCGACGACGATCGCGATCGGCAGCTCTCCGTCCGAGACGAGCAGCGAGTCGGCCACGTTCACCCCGGCCGACGTCGCCGACGACATCCCCGTGCGCATCCGCACCTCGTACCGCACGGCCGACTCCAGCGGCACCGATCTGAGCGACCTCAAGGGCTACTCCGGCCGCGTCGAGATCGACGTCACGGTCGAGAACCTGACCGTGAAGCCGCAGCAGCTCACCTATGACGCCGCGGGTCAGTCGCGGACGCGCGAGGCGCTGGTGGGCGCCCCGCTCACGATCGCCGCCTCGACCGTGCTCGGCGGGGTCGCCCCGAGCCGGGTGGTCATCGACTCCGACACCGATTCGACCGTGACCAACGGAGTGCTGAGCCGGTCCGACGACGGCGACGCGGTGGTGCAGTGGGCATCGCTGCTCGCCCCGCCGTCCGGCCGCGCCAGCAGCACTCTCACCCTCGTCGCCGACGTCGACGATTTCTCGGTCCCCGCGTTCGACATCGCCGTGCAGCCCGGGATCTCGACCGATGCCTCGATGGGCGGTGTCCTCGACGCCGCGTTCAACGACGACCCCACCTCGCAGCTCGCGCTCCAGCGCCGCACGATCGAGGTCGTGGCCGCGGTCAACGACGTGCTCGGCCGCGCCGGGACGACCATCACCGAGGTGCGGACGAACCTCGAGAGCACCGCCGACACGCTGGGTGTGCGCACCGCGCGCGAGCTCGCCGACAGCACCACCTCGCTCGGCACGACGATGCGCGGCCTCACGGCCCAGCTGACGGGCCTGCAGTCCGACCTGTCGAGCACGGTCGACAGCACCAACTCGGCCGTCCTGCAGCAGCTGGGCGGCGCCCTGTCGGCCGTCGACGGCATGCTCGGCGACACGAGCGCGCCGCCGCCCCCATCGACCCAGACGGGGACCGGATGCTCGACCAGCTCGACGATCCCCGGAGAGGCGAACACCGTTTACGGCAACATCCAGCGCCTCGCGGTCGAGCTCGACAACTACGCCTCCGCCGCCGACGACTGCAAGGGCGAGGTCCAGAACGCTCTGCGCCAGACCATCGGCCCCGACTCCCCCAGCGCCGACTCCTGCCAGAACCCGTCGACCACGTGCGCGCTGTTCAGCGCGCAGGGCGAGGTCACGGCGACGCTCGCGCAGCTGGTCGTCGACGGGCGAGAGCTCGTGGACTCCCTCAAGCCCGAGCTCATGGCATCCGTCGTCACGCAGTTCGATCAGACGTCCGCCGCGATCGAAGCCGTCCAGGCCGCGACGAAGAAGGTGTCCGACGGTCTCCCTGACGGATCCGTGCCGCAGTCGCTGGGCGAGGTCGGCTCGGCGCTCGATTCCCTCTCCGGGTCGCTGGGGTCGCTCAACGCGGCGCTCTCGAACGTGAACCAGATCGCGGGAGCCGCGCGCGACCAGCTCGGCTCGCCCGACCAGTCGGGATCGATCCGCGAGCAGGCCGCCCGCCTCGCCGACAAGCTGTGCACGCTCGTCGATGACGACGAAGAGGGTGGGAACAACGGCGGCGGGAACAACGGCGGCGGTAACGGTGGCGGTGATGGCAGCGGAGGCGGCGGTTCCGACGGCGGAAGCAACGGCGGCGGCGACTCCGACGGCGGGAACGGCTCCGGCGAGGGCTCGGGCAACGGCTCCGGCTCCGGCGAGGGATCCGGCTCCGGTGAGCGCTCCTTCTCCACCCCCATCTTCGGCGGCCCCTCCCTCGCGGAGATCGACCGCCTTCGCGCCTACATCACCTCGGAAGGATGCGAGGGGGGCTCGCTGCGGACGCCGGACGGCTACTCGGCACCGCTTCTCGACCGTCTGACCGACGACGCGCGGGCCTGGAACGACGTGATCGAGCAGACGAGCACCGACGGACAGCTCGGCACCGCCATCTCCGGCCTGCTCGACCAGACCTCCGCCGTCCGCGACGCCGTGGGCCGCATCGGTTCCGCCGCGTCCGGCGGCGACCAGAACCTCGCCGAGCTGGTCACGGCCCTGTCCGAGTCGACCGACGCCCTCGCGAACCAGAGCACCGAGCTCGATCAGCGCATCAACGCGCTGAAGAAGCAGCAGGACGGCCTGGGACCCAGCATCGAGCGCGCGTTCGCCGACGCCGACGCCGAGGCGGCCAAGAAGGTCTCGGCCCTCATCGAAGAGCAGGTGCGCGTCATCTCGGCTCGCGGGAAGACGGATGCCGCGACCATCGGCGCCATGTTCGATCGATCGGTGGCCGGCCTCACCTCGACCTCGTCGGAGATCGCGGAGAGCGGCAAGAAGACGGTCGAATCGCAGCGTGACGACCTCACGGCCGCCGGTCAGGCGATCTCGCAGAGCGTCTCCGCGCAGACCCTGTCGTCGCTGTCGACGATCTCGTCGAGCATCGGCGCGGCCACCCGCGACACCGACGGAGCGTCCTCGTTGCTGCAGGCCGACTTGAACAAGGTGCTCCTCGACCTCGGCGACCGCCGGGTCAACGGCTCGGGGCTTCTCGGGTCGATGGTCACCAGCGCCGCCAAGGTCGACACCGCCGACGTGCAGCTCGCCCTCGCCTCGCAGCAGGCGCAGGGATACGCCAACGTCCGCTCGCAGGACGTCGCGGGAATCCTGCTCCAGCAGGCGCAGACGCAGGCCTCACTCGAAGCCGGGGGCAAGCTGCCCCCGTTCCACATCGAGGCCCCCGCCGGCGCCGCGACGCAGACGGTGTACACGTTCCGGATCGGAGACGGCAAATGAAGCGTCGCAGCGTCGCCCTGATCGCCGCGGGAGCGGCCGTCGTCCTCGTCGCCGCGGGCTTCACGACCTGGTCGCTGACCCGCCCGACCGAGGCGCAGGCGGTCGGGTCCATCCCGGTGGCGATCTCGGCGCCGGTGCCCGACGACCTGACGATCGGCGTGATCGTCTCCCTCTCCTCCGCACCGGGCGAAGGAGCGGAATGGAAGGATGCCGCGAACGGCGCCGTCGTGGCCGCTCGACGACTCGCTCTCGGCGGGCACCCCGTCACCGTCCGCGCGGTCGATGACAAGGGCACCGTCGATGGAGCGCGGGCGGCTGCTCAGCAGCTCGTCGACGACGGGGCGTCCGGCATCGTCGTCGCGACCAGCGGCTCCCACGTCAGCGGCGCGGTCGAGGTCGCCCGCACGGCCGGGGTCCCCGCTGTGCTCCCCTACGTCACGGACGGGTCCCTCGCCGGGGACGGCGTGTGGCTGACCGGTGCGACGACCGACGCGATCAGCGCGGCACTTCCGACCGCGCTGAAGGGCGCATCTTCGGTGCTGCTCGTGGACGCCGGCTACGGCACGCCCGCCGGGCTCTCCCCTGCCGCCGTCGTGCCCTTCTCCGCCGGCGGGGACGTCGAGGCCTTCCGCGCCGCCGTCGCGGCCGCGCGGGGATCGCGTCCCCTCGACGCCGTGCTCGTCAACGGACCCGCGACCACGCAAGCCGGCGTCGTGCAGCTTCTGCAGAGCGAGGACGCCGACCTTCCGATCGTGGTCACGCCCGAGGCCACCTCCCCGGCGTTCTCCGAGGCGCTCGTCAGCGCGGGCGGCACCCTCTCCACGGAGCTGACCACGGTCGGTGCCGGATGGAGCGACACGGTCGCGCTGTCCCCCGACGTCGACGGCCGGGCGATGTCGGCGTTCCTCGCCGGGGTGCGAGTCCTCGCCGACGATTCCTCGGCGACGACGCTCTTCGAGGACCGTTCCTTCGCCTCCGTCGCCGGCCTCGCCGACTCGCGCAGCCACGACGCCACCGTGCTCGTGGCTCTCGCGGCCGCCTCCGCCGGCAGCACCGAGCCCTCGGCGGTGACGTCGGCTCTGGGCGCGCTGTCCGCCGGCCCCGGCGACGGCATCGCCGGCCCCGCGCTCGACGGTTCCCGCTCCACCGCCCTGGTCCCCGCGATCGCTCCGCTGTACTCGGCGGACCAGAACCTGGGCCTGCGCCCCCTGTCGACCGACACCACCGCCCCCTTGGTGTGGTTCGCCGGACAGGCCGACTGATCCCCTCCCGGAGGCTCCGATGCGTCTGCTGATCGCGATCGACGAAGACGAGCAGGTGGTCGACCTCGCCCGTCACCGCAGCCAGGCCACCCTGGCCGAACTCATCTCGGCGGCGACGGGGCGAGACCTCGCGCCCGAAACCCTCGTCTCCGTCGACGCGCAGCGGCATCCCGCTTCCACCGAGCTGACCGAGGTCCTGCTGCTGGAGGGCACCCGGATCGCCCTCTCGGAACCGCGGCGACCGAAGCCGGCGACCGACTGGACGGCGACGCTGTCCGGAGGCCTCCACGCCGGGCCGATCGTCGACGTCCCGCGCGGGCGAGCGCTGATCGCGGGTCGTTCCCCCCAGGCCGATCTCATGCTGCCCACCACGAGCGCGTCCTGGGAGCACTTCGCCGCCGTCCGCGAGGAGGACGGTCTGCGCATCGATGACCGCGGCTCCACGAACGGAACCCTGGTCGACGGCACCGAGGCGGGCGACGACGGGACCGTCGTCGAGGGGCCGGCCGTCGTCATCGCCGGCGGCACCAGTGTCCTGCTCCGCCCCTCGATCGAGGAGGCCGGCGCCCCTGAGCCCGGATCCCTCCACAACATCACCCCCGCGGCGACCGCGCCCTTCAACCGTCCGCCGCGTCCGGGTCGCCCGCCCGAGCCCGACCCCATCACCCCTCCGACGCGGAAGGATGTGCCCCCCGCGTCGAAGTTCAGCATCATCACGGTGGCCGCTCCGCTCGTGCTGGCTTTCGTGATGGTGCTCATGCTCGGAGACGCCCGATACGCGATGTTCGCCGCGCTCAGCCCGGTCCTGGGCGTCGGAGTGTGGTTCGAGCAGAAGCGCCGCCACACGAAGAACGTCAAAGAAGAAGACGAGCGTTTCACCCAGGCTCTCCAGACGCTGCGCGACGACATCGCCTCGGCCGGACAGGCCGAGAAGGCCCGGAGAATGGATGCCATCCCCGACCCGGCCACGACCCTCCGCCGCGCCGCCATCCCCGCGACGACGCTCTGGCAGCGACGCGCGAGTTCCTCCGATCTCCTCGCGCTGCACGCCGGCATCGGAGACGTCCCCTGGCGCCCCGCCATCGACGAGCGCTCCGGTACCCGTCTCGAAGACGACGTCCGCGAGATCCTCGATTCCGCGACCATCCCCTCCGCGCCCGTCGAGATCGACCTCACCGCCGGCGGGGTCGTGGGCATCGTGGGCGACCGCGACGGCGCTCTGGCGCTGGCGCGAAGCCTCGTGGTCCAAGCCGGCGTCCACGTCGGTCCCGCCGACCTGACCGTGGGCGTGTTCTGCGACGCGGGCCGTTCTCCGGAGTGGGCATGGGCCGGGTGGCTCCCTCACACGCGTCGACAGGGCACCGGCACCCAGGAACGCTGGATGTCCGACAACCGCGAGCGCAGCACCGACCTGCTCCGGGGCCTGCGGGACGGCATCCACGACATCCCCACCGCCTCCGTGCTGCTCGTGCTGGACTCCGACGTGCTCACCGAGGGTCGCAACGCCCCCGCGCGCGAACTGCTCGGCCACGGACGCCCCGACGGCACGACCACGCTCTCACGCGACCGTCAGGGCGTGCAGGTGTCGGGCATCGTCATCGCCTCATCCGAGGAGCAGCTTCCCGCCGCGTGCACCGTCGTGGTGCGGGTCGCTCCGGATGCCGCGGCCACCGTCACCCGTCCCGGAGACCTCGTGACGGTCGACGACGTCATCCTGGCCGGCATCGACATCGACACCGCCGCGGCCGGTGCGCGGGACGTGGCCCGTTTCGACGACCCCGAGCTCGTCGTGCCCGGAGCGGCTCTGCCCGGGCTCGTGCGCCTTCCCCCGCTCCTGGGCCTCGACGAGGTCAACGCGGCAGCGGTCCGCGACCTCTGGACCAACGCCCGGGGCATCACGGCCCCCATCGGCATGGGCGAGGGCGGCACGATGGAACTCGACCTCGTTCACGACGGCCCGCACGGCCTCGTGGGCGGCACGACCGGTTCGGGAAAGAGCGAGTTCCTCCGCTCGCTCGTCGCGGGCCTCGCCCTGCGCAACGATCCGACCCGGCTGAGCTTCATCCTCATCGACTTCAAGGGCGGCGCCGCCTTCGCCGCCTGTGAGCGGCTGCCCCACACGATCGGCACGATCAGCAACCTCGACGAGCAGCTGGCCGACCGCGCGCTCCGGTCCCTCGAGGCCGAGATGCGGCGGCGTCAGCGCATCTTCGCCGCCGCCGGAGAGGGCGTCGACAATCTCGACGCGTACCTCGCGACCAAGCCGGCCGAGCCGATGCCGCGTCTGCTGCTCGTCGTCGACGAGTTCGCCATGCTCGCCAAGGACTTCCCCGACGTCCTGTCCTCGCTCGTGAGCGTCGCGGCCGTCGGCCGGACTCTCGGCGTCCACATGATCCTGGCGACGCAGCGTCCCGCGGGTGTCGTCAACGACGACATCCTCGCGAACACCAACCTGCGCGTCGCTCTGCGCGTGCAGAGTCGCGACGACTCGAACAACGTCATCGGTGTGCCGGCGGCATCCGCCATCGGTCGTGCCCAGCGCGGTCGTGCCTACATCAAGCGCGGGCAGGACGACATCGCCCCCGTGCAGACCGCCCTCGTGACCGGGCAGTCCGAACGCGCGGTCGTCGAGGCGGTCGAGCTGCAGCCGGTCACGTTCTCGGGGATCGCCCCCGCCCCGCGGACGACCGTGGTGGACGAGTCCGCGACCGACCTCGACGTCGTGATCGACGCCATTCGCGCCGCCGCGGACGAGGCCGGCATCGCCGCCCCGCGGCCCGTGTGGCCGGAGGCGCTGGGCTCCCGCGTCCCGCTGGCCGGCTTCGGCGACGAGGCCGCTGACGCGGGCGTCGCCGCGGGTGTGCCCGCGGTCGGTGGTGTGCAGGGCGCCGAGGTGTTCTTCGCTCTGGCCGACGAGCCGGACAGCCAGCGCCAGGTCGCCGCCGGGTGGAACCTGACGCGCGGCAACCTCCTCGCGGTCGGCATCCCGGGCAGCGGCACCAGCACCGCGCTGTCGTCGATCGCGCTCGCTCTCGCCGCGGAGTCGCACCCCGACGACCTCGACATCCTCGTCCTCGACGCCGGCGCCCGCGACCTCGCTCCCCTCGCCGACCTCCCCCACACGGTGGCGTACGTCGGCGCCGGGGGCGGCGCGCGCGAACAGCAGGCGCGGTTCCTCCGTCATCTCCGCGGTGACCTCGAGCGCCGTCGCGCCGACGAGGGGCAGCGGCGCCGCGCGATCGTGCTCATCGACGGTCTCGCGGCGCTCCGCGACGAGTTCCAGGACCACGAGGGGCAGCAGCTTCTCGACGGCCTCTACCGCGCGTACGCCGACGGCCCCGAACTGGGCCTGCACTTCGCCGTGTCCACGACGCGCGCGAAGGCGGTTCCCTCGGCGATCGACGAGGTGACCACGCAGAAGTGGATGTTCCGCCTGGCCGACCCGTACGACTACACCTCGGCGGGCCTGCGCCCCAAGGACGCTCCGGCGTCCGTTCCGGGCCGGTGCGTGCTGGCGGAGACCGCCCGGCAGGCGCACGTCGCCACCCCCGCGGGAGGTCTGACGGACGCGGTCGCCCGGGTGAAGGCGACCTACGCCGGCACCGCCGCGAAGGCCCCCGTTGTCGGACGCCTCCCCGACCAGGTCGGGATCGCCGACCTCGGCGCGACGGCGGAGCTGGGCCGGGAGCCGTGGCGCCTCCCGATCGGCATCGCCGAGGCGGACCTCGCCCCCGCGTTCCTCGAGGTCTACGAGGGTGAGCACGTGCTCGTCGCCGGCCCCGCGCGTTCGGGCAAGTCGACTCTGCTCCTCGCGATCGCGCAGGCCCTTCGGACTGCTCCGGATGCCACGACCCCGGTGGCCGTGTGGGGCGTCTGCGGCCGTCGCTCACCGTTGGCCACGGCCGACCTCGACCGCGTGGTCGTCGGCGCGGACGAGATCCCGGCGCTCGTGGCATCCGTCCGCCTCGAACGGGGACCGGTCGTCATCCTCGTCGACGACGCCGAGTCCTTCGAGGACACCGATCAGTCGCTCGCGAGCCTGCTCACGATGTCGCAGCAGCACGTGCTGGTGATCGCGGCCGGGCGGTCCGCCGACCTGCGCGCGCAGTACTCGGGCTGGACGAAGACGCTGCGCAAGTCGCGCTGCGGCGTGCTGTTGCAGCCTGACGTCGACTACGACGGCGACCTGCTCGGCGTGACCCTCCCCCGTCGCGCTCCCGTGGCGGTGACGACCGGTCGCGGGTACGCGTGCGTCGCGGGTGCGGCGCGGTTCGTCCAGGCCGCCGGCCCGTCGGTCGCGGTCGCCGCGGGCTGAGTCGCCGCACGGCTGGAGCCCCGGGCGGCCTCGGCTCTGCGCGACCTCGCCGCCGCACGACCTCACCCTCGTGCAGCCTCAGCACAGCGCAGCCTCACCCCCGCGCAGCCTCAGCCCCGCGCAGCCCCAGCCGCGCGCGACCTCACCGCGTCGTGATGCCGAACGGCGGGCTCACGAGGTCGGTGAAGTTGCCCACCCGCGCGCGCACCGTGCAGTCGGGGGCGACCGACAGCGCCGTCACGACGAGACCGTCCGACGACACGGTCAGCGCTCCCGCGCAGCCGTCGCTGAAGCGCACTCCGGCCGTCCCGCCGGCGACGGCATCGAGCATCGCGCTCGGCGCCCCCACGGACGGACTCGTGAACAACGGGTTCACCGGATCGGGGCCGCTCGGCCAGACCGGGAGGAGCGTCACGGGCAGCGCCGTCCCGCCGACCGTGCGAGCGGGCGTCGTCACCTGGATGTCGCGCAGACGCTGCACCGGGTAGGAGGCGCCCGACACCTCGGCATCCGAGACCGCCTGTGTCGTGGCCGCCGCGGCCTCCTTGAGCCACCCGTCGACGGCCTCCTGGCCCGAGAGCGCGAGGGAGACCTGCGCAGTGACGGTCACGGCATCCTGGGTCGGGACGGTCACGCCCTCGACGCTCCATCCGCAGTTCACCGAGATCCCGGTGACGCTCGCCTGGTTGCGGGTGACCGTGGCGTCCGACCACGTCACCGCAGGGCACGCATCGGCTGCCGCAGCGCCCGGCAGCACTTCGAGGAAAGGCCCGGTGAGCGGGGCGTTCTGGGCACCGTACTCGATCGTGACGGTCGCAATCTTCTTCTCCGGGTCGTAACTGACCGACCGGCTCACGCTGAGGCCGGTCGGCAGGGCCCGGTCCTGCTGGCTCGCGGTCACGACGGGACCGGCGGCCGCCGGCGCGGCCTCGCCCGCCGCGGGCCGCAGAAGGAAGAACGCGCCCACGGCGGCGACCGCGACCACCGCGGCGCCGGCGATCCAGAGCGCGCGACCGCGCGGCATCCGCGCCCAGAGCGTGGTCTTCGCGGCCGGCTCCTGCGCGACGGGAGCGGGCGCCTCGCGGCGAGGCATCGGCCGGAGGACCGTGGCCTGCCCGGCGGC
Organism: Microbacterium testaceum StLB037; assembly: GCF_000202635.1. Taxonomy (NCBI): domain Bacteria; kingdom Bacillati; phylum Actinomycetota; class Actinomycetes; order Micrococcales; family Microbacteriaceae; genus Microbacterium; species Microbacterium testaceum. The sequence continues at coordinate 514,234 of NC_015125.1, forward strand.
GCCGAGGTCGGGGGCCGGTTCGTCGGCGGGGAGGTCGACCGGCTCCGGGGCGCTCGGGGTGACGCCTCGGAGCACCGTGGCGGGTCGCTCGGCCTCGGCGAAGCCCTCGGGAGCGGCAACGGGGGCCAGCGCCGGCAGCGTCGCGACCGCGCTCTTCAGGCGTCGGAGGCTCTCCGCCGCCTCGGCGGCCGAGGGGCGCTCGGTCGGCGCCTTGCCGAGCAGGCGGTGGAGCACGCGCCACACCTCGTCGGGCACGTCGAGGCGAGGTGCCTCCGCGCTGACGTGCCGATACGCGACGGTGAAGTCGGTGCCCGGGCCCGCGAACGGGGTGCGTCCGGAGAGGAGTTCGTAGAGCAGGATGCCGGCGGCGTAGACGTCGCTCGGAGGTCCCGCCTCGCCGAGCGTGACGAGCTCGGGCGACATGTACTCGGGCGTGCCGATGATCGCGGTCGTCGAGCGTCGTCGCTCGTCGAGGACGCGCGCGATGCCGAAGTCGACCACGCGGACCGCGGCGCCGGGGTCGCCCTCGTCTTCCGCCGCGTCGCGGGACAGGAGGACGTTGTCGGGCTTGATGTCGCGGTGCACCGTTCCGACCGCGTGCGCCGCAGCGAGGGCGTCGAGCACGGCGGCGGTGAGGGCGACGGCCTCGGCGGGCGGCAGCGTGCCCCGCTCCTCGAGGGCGTCGCGCAGGCTTCCCCCCTCGACCAGGTCCATGACGATCGCGAGCCGCTCGCCCTCGACCACGAGGTCGCGCACCGCGACGACGTGCGGGTGCCGCAGGCGCGTGAGCACCGTGCGCTCGCGGATGAAGCGTTCGACGAGCTCGGCATCCTGCGCGTGCTCGCGCCGGAGCACCTTCGCGGCGCGCATCGACTCGTCGCGCACATCGCGCACGCGCCAGACCTCGCCCGCAGCGCCGGATCCGATCCGATCGACGAAACGGTACGACGCGCCCAGCGCGTCACCGATCTCCGGTTCCACCCGATCCCCCGCTCTCCCTGTCTCAACTTATCCGGCCGCGCGCGTCGAGAACGCCGCTTGCGCGACGCGTCTCGCCACGGCAAGAACGGCGGCCGGGGTCAGCGCGGGGTCACTCCGACGCGGCGTCGTCGATCGCGCGCTCGAGCCGCTCGATCTTGCCGTCGATCTCGCCGGTGTGCCCGGGCCGGATGTCGGCCTTCAGCACCAGCGACACGCGCGAGCCGTAGGGCAGGACGGCGTCGGTGGCGCGCTTGACGACGTCGAAGACCTCGTCCCACTCGCCCTCGACCTCGGTGAACATCGAGGTGGTGCGGTGCGGGAGCCCCGAGGCGCGAACCACCGCAACGGCGGCCGCGACGGCGGCGTGCACCGACCCGTCGGGGTTCTCGGCAGACAGGCTGCCCGTTCCGGACGGGGCGACGGAGAAGGCGACGAGCATGGTGTCGAGGTTAGTCGGCCGTCGCCGCCATCGCGGGCGTCTTGCGGCCGGTCACGAACTCGCGCAGGTCCGCCGGCCGTGTCACGCGACCCACGGGCACGCGGACCACGCGCACGATCGCCCAGACCATGAGCACAAGCGCGAGCACGTTGCGGGTCTCGAGCAGGAAGACCGGGAAGGGCGCCGGGTGCGTGGCCATCAGCCCGTCGTAGACCATCGGGTACATCCACTGCGTGAGGCCGGCGATCACGAGGGTGAGGGCGGCGAGGCCGTACCAGCGGCGGCGATCGATCATCAGGCCGAGGATCACGGGGGCGAACACCCACACGTAGTACTGCGGCGAACCGACCTTGTTCAACGCGATGAACGCGGTCACCAGCGCCAACGCGAGCGGTGGGAAGAGCGCGACGAAGGTCGCTCCGGCCCAGAGCTTGCGCGCGCCCACCACGGCGACGCCCGCCATGACGAGCAGCATGAGCGGGGTCATGATCGCGATGACGGGATCCACGCCCGGACCGGTCACCTGGAAGGTGAGCACGCCGCCGTCGTAGTAGACCTCGGAACCGGGCACGTAGAACGAGGCGAGGATCATGTAGAGCCCGCCGACGGGGGCCTCCATCTGGATGCCGCGCGAGGTCTGGTCCCCCACGAACCCGAGCACGAAGGGCGCGCCGCCCAGCGCCACGACGGGGATCACCGTCGCCAACGACACCGCGACCGCGCCCCAGACCAGAGCGAGCCGTCGCCGCACGACGATCAGCCCCGCGGCGAGGATCGCGGCCGGCCACACCTTCATCCACACCGCGATCGACAGCAGGACGGATGCCAGGAACGGCCGCCGCACGAGCCAGATGCTGCCGAGGATCGCGAACGGCACCGTGATCCCGTCGATGCGGTAGAGCCCCACCGGTCCGATGAGCAGGATCGCCGCGAGCCAGAACCACGCCCCGAGGACGCGGCCGCGCGAGCGGCCCTTGCCGACGAGGATCACGAAGGCGACGAAGTTCGCCAGGGCGACGGTGAGCGCCCACGCGGGCGTGTAGGTAATGGCCCACGCGAACACCCACGCGAAGGTCATGGGCAGGAACGCGAGCTGCGGATAGATCCACTTCTCGGTGATGCCCGGCCATTCCCACGTCGCGGAGCGCGTGCAGGACGTGACGTCGACACCCCCGAACAGGGCGCAGCGCGACCAGGGTTCGTACACGAGGTACACGTCGCCCATGGGCTCGTTGGGCTGCTGATAGCCCAGGATCGCCACGGTGACATGCACGGCGACGAACGCGATCAACAGGGGAACGACACGCCTCAACACCGCCTCATCCTAAGCGGGCGGCCCCTTCCGCCCCGGACGGGGACCCGTGCTCGCGGGGCCACGAGCAGCCAACCGTTACCCGATCGAGTCCGACAGCACCCCCGCCACGACCCGGGGCAGCGCCTCCGCGACGTCGAGCGCGGTGATCGGTCCGCCCTCTCCCCCGGAGATTCCGGATGCCACCCGCCCGGCCGTCCCGTGCAGCCAGGCGGCCGTGGCCGCACACGCCGCGAGGTCGTCGAGGCCGCGGCGATCCGCGGCGACCGCTCCCGCCGTCACGGCGCCGAGCACCCCCGCGAGGACGTCCCCGGTGCCCGCGGTCGCGAGCCACGGCGTCCCCGCTCCGACCCGGCGCACCCACCCGTCCCCGGTGGCGACGATCGTCACCGCTCCTTTCAGCAGCACCACGCCCCCGAGGGCCGCGGCCGTCTCGAGCGCCGCCTCCTCCCGCGCGGCGTCGTCCGTGGCATCCGCCCGCGACAGCCCGAGGTCCGCGCGCAAGCGGTCGAGCTCGCGGGCGTGCGGCGTCACGACGACCGGAGCCGCGGCCCCGACGACGAGGTCGAGAGCGCCGGCGTCCACGACGACCGGGAGATCGCCGTTCAGGATGCCGCGCAGCGCCGCCGTCTCCGCGGCGTCGCGCTCGGCGGCATCCGTTCCGGATCCGATGACCCAGGCCTGCACGCGCCCGTCGGCGGTCACCGTCTCGGGGCGGCGCTGCAGCACGAGGTCCTGCGCACGCTCGGGGCCGAGGTAGCGCACCATGCCCGTACCGGTGCGCCACGCGGCTTCGACGCCGAGCATCGCCGCGCCGGGGTACCGGGCCGAGCCGGTGCGGAGCCCCACCACCCCGCGGGAATACTTGTCGTCGAGGGCCGTTGGCCTCCGAAGGGCGTGGGAGGCATCCTCCCCGGTCCATTCCTTCGCCGTCATGATCGCCAGACTAGACGGCCACCAGAGAACGCAAAGGTCCGACGTGAGCACCCTCTTCACACCTCTGTCCGTCCGCGGTATCGAGACGCGCAACCGCCTGTGGGTGTCGCCCATGTGCCAGTACAGCGCGACCGACGGGATGCCGAACGACTGGCACCACGTCCACCTCGCGCAGTTCGCGGCCGGCGGCGCGGGACTCGTGATCGCCGAGGCGACCGCGGTCTCGCCCGAGGGACGCATCTCGCCCGACGACGTCGGACTCTGGAACGACCCGCAAGCCGAGGCCTGGGCGCCCGTCGTCGCGGCGATCCGCGCGCGCGGATCCGTCGCGGGCGTGCAGCTCGGCCACGCCGGTCGCAAGGCCTCGACCACGTCGCCCCTCACCGGCGGCCGCGGCAGCGTCGCGCCCGCCGACGGCGGATGGACCACCGTCGCCCCGTCGGCGCTCGCCTACGACTCGTTCGCCGCACCGGTCGCGCTCGACACCGCGGGCATCGAGAAGGTCGTCACCGATTTCGCGGATGCCGCCCGCCGCGCCGTCGCGGCCGGATTCGAGGTCATCGAGGTCCACGCCGCCCACGGCTACCTCCTGCACCAGTTCCTCTCGCCGCTGACGAACCACCGCGACGACGCCTACGGCGGCTCCTTCGAGAACCGCGTCCGCCTCGTCGTGCGCGTGACCGAGGCCGTCCGTGCCGCCGCGCCCGACGCCGCCGTGTTCGTGCGCTTCTCGGCGACCGACGCCGCCGAGGGCGGGTGGGACCTCGCCGACACCGTGGCCGCCGCGCGCCTGGTCGCGGCTGCGGGCGCCGACCTCATCGACGTGTCCAGCGGCGGGCTCGTCCCCGAGCAGCACATCGTGCCCGGCCCCGGGTACCAGGTGGACTACGCCGCGACGATCCGCCGCGAGACCGGACTGCTCGTCGCCGCCGTCGGCATGATCGACGACCCCACGTTCGGCGAGCAGATCCTCGCGGACGGCCGCGCCGACGCGATCCTGTCGGGCCGGGAATGGCTCCGCGACCCGCACTACGCGCTGCGCGCCGCCGCCGCGCTCGGCGCCCCCGTCCCCGCCCCCGCCCAGTACGTCCGCGCCTACTGACCGCCGCCCCGGCGCCGCCGTAGCCGTAGCCGCCCCGGCCGCCGCAGCCCCGGCCGTAGCCGCCCCGGCCGCCGTAGCCGCAGCCCCAGCCCCAGCCCCGGCCGCCGAGATCACACGATCGGGTCGAGGTCACGCGGTGAGGACGGCGCGAGCGGGGTGATCTCGCACGGAACGTGTGATCTCGCGCGACGCGCGCGGGAGCGCAGAACACCGGATGCCACGGAGCCCAGGGCCCGTGGCATCCGGTGTTCTTCGTCGGGAGCGTCGGTCAGGCGAAGCGGCGACGCGCGGTGGCGTCCTGGACCTCGCCGACGAGCTCCTCGATGACGTCCTCGAGGAAGAGCACCGCCCGCACGTCGCCGGCCTCGTCGCGCACCTGCGCGAGGTGGCGGCCGGAGCGGCGCATGAGCGCGAGGGCGTCCTCGAGGTCGGTCGTCTCGAGCACCGACACCATGTGGTGGATGCGCTTGCTCGGAATGGGGCGCGCCATGTCGGCATCCGACCCGTCCGCCGCGCGGAGCACGTCCTTGAGGTGCACGTACCCGGTGGGGTGGCCGGCCTCGTCGACGATCACGTACCGCGAGTAGCCGTGCTGGGCCACCGCGCGTTCGATCTCGCCGGGCGTGGTCCGCTCCGGGAGGGTGACGAGCTGGGCCATCGGCACGGCGATGTCGGCGGCCTTCTTCTCGGTGAACTCGACGACCGCCGTGACGGTGCCGGCCGAGTCGTCGAGGACCCCCTCCCGCCGCGACTGGTTCACGATGGTGGCGACCTCGTCGAGGGTGAAGGTGGATGCCGCTTCGTCCTTCGGCTCGACGCGGAACAGCCGGAGCACGTGGTTCGCGGTCCAGTTCAGCGCGACGATGATCGGGTAGAACGCCTTCGACACCGCCACGAGCGGCGGGGCGAGCATCAGCACGGCGCGGTCCGGGAGCGAGAACGCGAGGTTCTTCGGGACCATCTCGCCGAACACCACGTGCAGGTACGACACGACCAGCAGCGCCACGATGAACGCCGCGATGTCGACGGCCGCCTCGGGCAGACCGGTCAGCCCCAGGGGCCCCGCGAGCAGGTGGTGGATCGCGGGCTCGGACACGTTCAGGATCAGCAGCGAGCAGATCGTGATGCCCAGCTGACAGGTGGCGAGCATGAGCGTCGCGTGCTCCATGGCGTACAGCGCGGTCTTGGCCGCGCGCGAGCCGCGGTCCGCGAGCGGCTCCACCTGCGAGCGACGCGCCGAGATGACGGCGAACTCGGCACCGACGAAGAAGGCGTTGGCCACGAGGAGCACGACCAACCAGGCGATTCCTGCCCAATCGCTCATCGCTGGTCACCCCCCTTCGCCGCGCGCACGAGGTCGCCGATGTTCTCCTCCACCGGGTTCGCGGTGTACTGCACGCGGTCGACGCGGCGGCCGTCCATGCGGTTCACGGTCAGCACGCCGTCCTCGGTCTCGACGGTGTCGCCCACCGCGGGGATCCTCTCGAGCGCGGCCATGATGAAACCGCCCACGGTGTCGTACGCCTCGCCCTCGGGCACGCGTACTCCGGCGCGGTCGAGCGCCTCGTCGGGACGGAGGTCGCCGGGGAACGTCAGCGACACGGCGGTGCGGACCACGCCGGCGCGCGAGCGGTCGTGCTCGTCGAGCACCTCTCCCACGATCTCTTCGACGAGGTCCTCCAGCGTCACGATCCCGGCGGTGCCGCCGTACTCGTCGACGACGATGGCCATCTGGTAGCCGCGCGAGCGCAGCTCCGACACGAGGGCGTCGAGGTGCACCGTCTCGGGGACGCGCAGCGGTTCGGTCGCGAGCGCGGCCACCGGCACCTCCCCGCGCTTCTCGCGCGGCACGCCGATCGCGGCTTTGAGGTGCACGACGCCGACGATGTCGTCCATCGACTCGCCGTACACGGGGAACCGGCTGTGGCCGGTCCGTCGCGCGAGCTGCACGACGTCGTCGGTGGGGTCGCCCGCGGCGAGCGCGTGCACGCTCGGGCGGGGCGTCATGACGTCGGCCGCGCTGAGGCGCGCGAAGGTCAGGCTGCGATCCAGCAGCGACGCGGTGTCCTTCTCGAGCATTCCGGCGCTCGCCGAGCGCTTGACCAGGCTCGACAGCTCCTCAGCCGACCGGGCGCCCGACAGCTCTTCCTTGGGCTCGACGCCCATCGCGCGCAAGACGCCGTTGGCACTGCCGTTGAGCAGGACGATCGCGGGTTTGAACACCGCGGTGAAGGCGACCTGGAACGGGATGACGAGCTTCGCCGTCTGCCGGGGGATGGCGAGGGCGAAGTTCTTCGGCACCAGTTCACCGAGGATCATCGACAGGACGGTGGCGACACCGACGCCGATGACGGAGGCGACCGACACCGTGAGCGCCTCGGGCAGACCCCACGAGTCGAAGGCCGGCCGCAGCAGGTTCGAGATCGCCGGCTCCATCGTGTAACCGGTCAGAAGCGTCGTCAGGGTGATGCCCAACTGCGCGCTCGACAGGTGCGTCGAGGTGATGCGCAGCGCATCGATCGTGAGCGACAGGCGGGACTCGCCGGCTTCTCGTCGCGCCTCGAGGTCGGCGCGGTCGAGGTTGACGAGCGCGAACTCGCTCGCGACGAAGAGCCCGGTTCCCACAGTGAGCAGCAGCCCCACGCCCAGCATGACGTAATCCATCAGTCATCACCTCCGCTCGATCGGCGATCGGCGTCGGAGGGGGGTCGTTGGGGCCTGGGTCTACAACTGGGAGGGTCGTCCATCGTGCCGACGATTCTAGGGCAGCGCCGCACCTCTCGCGGCCGGTTCGTCGCGATCCGTCCCCCGTGCAGGATGAAGGGATGGATGCCACGATCCCGGCGCAGGCACGCGCCATGGCGGCCGAGTCGGCCGTCGTCCGCCGCTTCGTCCACCGCCACGGACCGGTGGCGTGGGCGCACGCCGCCGCGCCGGGGGTCCCGCGGGCCCGCACGTGGCACTACTGGTGGCACGCGCACCTGCTGCACGCGTTCAGCGACGCGCAGGATCACCGACCCGACCCGCGACGCGCCCGCCTCCTGCGCGAGCTGCACCGCGGCGTCACCCTCCGCACGCTGGGGCGGTGGACCACCCCGTTCTACGACGACGTCGCGTGGATGACCCTGGCCCTTCAGCGCCTCGACCTCGGGGACCGCCGCCTGGAACGTCTCGTCCGACGACTCGACGACGCGATCGACCCCGCCGTCGGGGCCCTCCCGTGGGCGGTGGGCAGCGACCTCTACAACGCGCCCGCCAACTCCCCCGCCGCGATCGCCCTGGCGTGGACGTCACGGCGCGGGTCGGCGGTCGACCTCGACGCGTGGGTCGCCGCCACCCTCGACGACCCGGAGACGGGCCTCGTCCGCGACGGCATCGAGCACGGCGTCGTCCGCTCCGAGCTGTGGACGTACAACCAGGGCGTCGCGATCGGCTCGGCCCTCGCGCTCGCCGAGGCGGCGCCCGATGCCGATTCCCGCGATGCGCACCTCGCGCGGGCGGCCGCCCTCGTCGACGCCGTCGAACGGTGGTGCGCCCCGGACGACGGCCTCTTCCCCGCCGCCGGAGGTGGGGACGGCGGTCTCTTCGCCGGCATCCTCGCCCGCTATCTCGCGGAGGCCGCCGTGTCGTTCGGGGACGCCCCCGCGGACGACCCGCGTCGAGCGGTCTCCGAGAGCGCGCGACGTCTGGTGCGCATCAACGCCGACGCCCTGTGGAGGGGCCGACGCGCCGATCTCTTCCCCGCCGACCCGCGGCGCACCGCGCACGCGGAGGGTGACGACCTCGACCTCTCGGTCCAGCTCGGCGCGTGGATCACGCTCGAAGCCGACGTCGCGGCGAGCGCGCTCACCAGCTGACGGGGAGCGCCTTTCCTTCTTCGTATCCGGCGGCGGACTGCAGGCCCACCCGTGCGCGCTCGTGGAACTCCGCCACCGTCGCCGCTCCCGCGTACGTGAACGAGGAGCGCACGCCCGAGGTGATCATGTCGAGCAGGTCCTCGAGACCGGGGCGCTGGGGGTCGAGGTAGATGCGCGAGGACGAGATGCCCTCGGCGAATAGCTCCTTGCGCGCGCGTTCGAAGGGATCGAGGCGACCGAAGCGCCCCTGCACGGCCTTCGTCGAGGCCATGCCCCACGACTCCTTGTAGACCCGCCCGCCTTCGTCGGTGCGCAAGCGCCCGGGAGACTCGATCGTGCCCGCGAACCACGAGCCGATCATGACGGATGCCGCGCCCGCCGCGAGCGCGAGGGCGACGTCGCGCGGGTAGCGCACCCCGCCGTCGGCCCAGACGTGCGCGCCGACGCTGCGCGCGGCCTCCGCCGTCTCGAGCACGGCCGAGAACTGCGGACGTCCGACCGCGGTCATCATGCGGGTCGTGCACATCGCGCCCGGTCCGACGCCGACCTTGAGGATCGACGCTCCGGCGTCGGTGAGATCGCGCACGCCCTCGGCGGTGACGACGTTGCCCGCGGCGATCGGGATGCCGAGATCCAGCGCCGCGACCTCGCGCAGCGCGCGGAGCATCTGCGCCTGGTGACCGTGCGCCGTGTCGACGACGAGCACGTCGACCCCGGCCGCGGCCAGCGCCCGAGCCTTGCCCGCGACGTCGCCGTTGACTCCGACGGCGGCGGCCACGATCAGACGCCCGTCGGCGTCGACGGCCGGACGGTAGACGGAGTCGCGCAGCGCGCTCCGCGCGGAGAGGGTTCCCACGACGCGGTCGCCATCCACGACCGCGACGATGTCCGCCTCGCCCACGAGGGCGAAGATCTCGCGCGGATCACCGACCCGGGCCACCTCGACCAGCGGGGCGTCGGTGCGCGCGATGTCGCCGAGGGTGGCATCCGGGAGCGCGGTCGCCAGGCGCGGGGCCGGCACGATCCCCCGGAAGTCCGTGAGGGCGATGACCCCGTCTTCGCGCGCTTCGGCGACGACGATCCCGCGACCCGGCACCGGGGGAAGCACCAGGCGCGCGTCGGCGACCGTGGCGGACGGCGGGAGGACCAGCGGAGCGTCCCACGCGACGGGCTGCGCCTTCACCCTCCCGACCGCGTCCACGAGGTCGGGTAGCGCCAGGTCCTGGGGGAGGACGCCGAGACCGCCGCGGCGCGCCAGGGTCGCGGCCAGACGCGTCCCCGTGACCGAGTTCATGTTGGCCGAGACGAGCGGCAGCGTCGCTCCGCTGCCGTCGCCCGGCGCGAGGTCGACGTCGAGGCGGCTGCGCACCTCGGAATGGCGCGGGACGAGGAAGACGTCCGAGTAGGTCAGATCGACATCGGGCTGAGCACCGGAGAACTCCATGGCATCCACCTCACCACATCGGGGGAATGGAAAGACCCGGAAGCCGTCCAGAAACCTCGGCTAGGGTTGAGAGGGTGCGTGACGGCGACGTCGCGTGCATTCCACAGGAATCTTCATCGAGGAAAGCAGGCGATCGACTGTGTCGAGCCAGGTGACGGGCGTCGGTACTTCGAACGAGGGCGAGTTCGGCGCGAACGAGTGGCTCGTAGACGAACTCTACGAACAGTTCAAAGTCGACAAGCACTCCGTGGACAAGGCCTGGTGGCCGATTCTGGAGGCGTACCACCCGGTCGTCGACGAATCCGCCGCGGCCGGCAGTCCCCCGTCCGCTCCCGCGGCCGAGCCGAAGCCCGTGACAGCCCCCATTCCCGTCGTCGGTCAGACACCCGTGGCCCGCACCACGACGAAGCCCGCCAAGCCGCAGCCGATTCCGGCGCAGGCTCCCACGGCTGCTCCCTCGGCCGGTTCGGAGAGCACCGAGGAAGACCGCGTGACGGTCCTGAAGGGGATGCCGAAGGCCCTGGCATCCAATATGGACGACTCGCTGACGGTCCCCACCGCGACGAGCGTGCGCACCATCCCCGCGAAGCTGATGATCGACAACCGCATCGTCATCAACAACCACATGTCGCGCACCCGCGGCGGCAAGGTGAGCTTCACGCACCTCATCGGGTGGGCGCTGATCCAGGCGCTCAAGGAGTTCCCGAGCCAGAACGTCTACTACGCCGAGATCGACGGCAAGCCCTCGGTCGTGGCTCCCGCGCACATCAACCTGGGCATCGCGATCGACATGCCCAAGCCCGACGGCTCCCGCGCGTTGCTGGTGCCCAGCATCAAGCGCGCCGACACGCTGACGTTCGGCGAGTTCCTCGCCTCCTACGAAGACCTCGTGCGTCGCGCCCGCAACAACAAGCTGACGCCGGCCGACTTCCAGGGCACGACGATCTCGCTGACCAACCCCGGCGGCATCGGCACCGTCCACTCGGTCCCCCGCCTCATGCGCGGTCAGGGAGCGATCATCGGCGCCGGCGCGCTCGACTACCCCGCCGAGTTCCAGGGCTCCAGCGCGAAGACGCTCAACGAGCTCGCGATCGGCAAGACGATCACCCTGACCAGCACGTATGACCACCGCGTCATCCAGGGTGCCGGCTCGGGCGAGTTCCTCAAGAAGGTGCACGAGCTGCTCATCGGGCAGCGCGGCTTCTACGACGACATCTTCGCGGCGCTGCGCATCCCGTACGCGCCGATCCACTGGGCCGCCGACATCAACGTCGACGTCTCGGAGCGCATCGACAAGAGCGCGCGCGTCCAGGAACTGATCAACTCGTACCGCGTGCGCGGCCACCTCATGGCCGACATCGACCCGCTCGAGTACGTGCAGCGCACGCACCCCGACCTCGAGATCGAGTCGCACGGGCTGACGTTCTGGGACCTCGACCGCGAGTTCGTCACGGGCGGTCTGGGCGATCGGCGCGTCGCCAAGCTGCGCGACATCCTCGGCGTCCTGCGCGACTCGTACTGCCGCACCATCGGCGTCGAGTACATGCACATCCAGGATCCGATCCAGCGCAAGTGGTTCCAGAGCAACGTCGAGGTCAAGTACATCAAGCCCGGCCACGACGAGCAGCTCCGCATCCTGTCGAAGCTGAACCAGGCCGAGGCGTTCGAGACGTTCCTGCAGACCAAGTACGTCGGCCAGAAGCGTTTCAGCCTCGAGGGCGGCGAGTCGCTCATCCCGCTGCTCGACCAGATCCTGCAGGGTGCGGCCTCCAAGGGCCTCGACGGCGCCGCGATCGGCATGGCCCACCGCGGTCGCCTCAACGTGCTGACCAACATCGGCGGCAAGACCTACGGCCAGGTGTTCCGCGAGTTCGAGGGCGCTGTCGCGATCGGCAGCAAGCGCGGCTCGGGCGACGTGAAGTACCACCTCGGCACCGAGGGCACCTTCGTCGGCGACAACGGTGAAGAGCTCCCCGTCTACCTCGCGGCCAACCCCTCGCACCTCGAGACCGTCGACGGCGTGCTCGAGGGCATCGTGCGGGCCAAGCAGGACCGCAAGCCCATCGGCAGCTTCTCGTGGCTGCCCATCCTCGTGCACGGCGACGCCGCGTTCGCGGGTCAGGGCGTCGTGGTCGAGACGCTGCAGATGTCGCAGCTGCGCGGCTACCGCACCGGTGGCACGATCCACGTCGTGGTGAACAACCAGGTCGGCTTCACCACCACGCCCACGGACGCTCGGACCTCGGTGTACGCCACCGATGTCGCCAAGACGATCCAGGCGCCCGTGCTCCACGTGAACGGCGACGACCCGGAGGCCGTCGTCCGCGCGGCGGAGCTGGCGTTCCTGTACCGCGAGGAGTTCCACCGCGACGTCGTGATCGATCTCGTCTGCTACCGCCGCCGCGGTCACAACGAGGGCGACGACCCCTCGATGACGCAGCCGCTGATGACGAACCTCATCGAGGCGAAGCGCTCCGTCCGGCGCCTGTACACCGAGGCCCTCGTCGGCCGCGGCGACATCACCGAAGACGAGTACGAGCAGGCGAAACAGGACTTCCAGAACCGTCTCGAGGTCGCCTTCGCCGACACGCACGAGGCCGAGACGGGCACCAACCCGGTCGTCTCGACCGAGGCGGCCGACGAGGTTCCGACGGGTGCGCCCGAGACGACCGGTGTCTCCCGCGAGGTCGTGCACCACATCGGTGACGCCTTCGTGAACAAGCCCGACGGCTTCACCGTGCACAACAAGCTCCAGCAGCTGCTCGAGAAGCGTTTCGACATGAGCCGCAACGGCGGCATCGACTGGGCGTTCGGCGAGCTGCTCGCCTTCGGGTCTGTCCTCATGGAGGGCACGCCCGTCCGTCTCGCGGGTCAGGACTCGCGCCGCGGCACGTTCGTGCAGCGCCACTCCGTGCTGCACGACCGCAAGAACGGCCAGGAGTGGCTGCCGCTCGCGAACCTCAGCGAGAACCAGGGCCGCTTCTGGGTCTACGACTCGCTGCTGAGCGAGTACGCCGCGATGGCATTCGAGTACGGCTACTCGGTCGAGCGCTCCGACGCGCTCGTGCTGTGGGAAGCGCAGTTCGGCGACTTCGCCAACGGTGCGCAGTCGGTCATCGACGAGTTCATCTCCTCGGCCGACCAGAAGTGGGCGCAGCAGTCGAGCGTCGTGCTGCTGCTCCCCCACGGCTACGAGGGCCAAGGACCCGACCACTCGTCGGCGCGCATCGAGCGCTACCTGCAGATGTGCGCGCAGGACAACATGATCGTCGCGCGTCCCTCGACCCCCGCGTCGTACTTCCACCTCCTGCGTCGTCAGGCGTACCAGCGCCCCCGCCGGCCGCTCATCGTCTTCACGCCGAAGGCCATGCTGCGACTGCGCGGCGCGACGAGCCCGGTCGAGGACTTCCTCGAGGGCCGCTTCGAGCCGGTCCTCGACGACGACCGCGGTCTCGACGCCGGCGCCGTCACCCGCGTGCTCCTGCACGCGGGCAAGATCCACTGGGATCTGCGGGCCGAACTCGACAAGAACCCGAACCCCGAGATCGCCCTCGTGCGCCTGGAGCAGTACTACCCGGCGCCGATCGACGAACTCAACCGGGTTCTCGCGACCTACCCGAACGCCGAGCTGGTCTGGGTTCAGGACGAGCCCGAGAACCAGGGTGCGTGGCCGTTCATCGCCCTCGAGGTCGATGACAAGCTCGGTCGCCCGATCCGCGTCATCTCGCGCGCGGCCGCCGCATCGACGGCGACCGGCTCCCCGAAGGTGCACGCGAACGAGCACGCCGAGATCATGAAGGCCGCGCTCGCGCGCTGATCCTCCCCACGAGAAAGGCCCGGTCCGACGATGTCGGTCCGGACCTTTCTCGTTCCGTCGGTGCGGAGGGTCAGGATGCCGGCGGCGCCAGGCCGAGGACCGGCGCCAGCACGGGGAGGGAGTAGGCGAGGCTCGCGTCGAGCGCCTCGCCGGTATGCCCCGCTCCCTCGACGACGTACGTGACGACGGTGAATCCGGCGGCCTGGGCAGCGTCCGCGTTCGCCTTCTGTCCGGGCCCGTAGGTGGTGTCCAGGCTCCCCCACGTGAAGATGGCCAGGTGACCGGTGTAACTGCCGGCCGGCGCCGCCCCCATGATGACCGACGGTTTGGTCGCCTGGAACGCGCCCGCATCTCCGCCGAACACGTCGGTCACCGTCTGTTCGACGTGCTCGGACCCGGGGAACTCGTTGCCCATGATGTCGAGCATCTGACCCCAGACCTGGGGGTACTTCGCGCCGTAGACCGCGGCGCACGAGCCGCCGTTCGAGAAACCGCCGATCGTCCAGTACCGGTGATCTTTGACGATGTTCAGCTTGGCCTCGGCCCACTTCGGCACGAGCTCGTTGATGTAGGTCGAGACGGCCCCGAACTTCGCGGAGTCGACGCACCCGGGGTCGCGGTCGGCAGCGCCCAGCTGGTCTACGACCACCGCGATGGGGGCGAGACCGTTGTGCTTCGCCGCGAAGGCGTCGAGCGCCTTCGCGAGGTTCGTGGGGTCGGGGGATCCCGGCTGCCCCATCATGAAGACCAGGAGCGGAAGGGCAGGCGGGTTCGCCACCTGCGCCGCCGGCGGGAGGTAGAGCGACCCGTCGCGCGCGGCGTACTGGCCGGTCGGGATCTTGGCATCCCCCGTCAGGGCGCTCACCGACCCCTGCGACGGCATGCCCGCGGGGGGCTGCCAGTCCTGGTAGAGCGTCGCCGGATCTCCCGCGGTGGCCGTCGGGGCGGGCAGCGACGCCGGGTCGAGGGCCTGGACGCCCAGGATCGCGGCGAGGTTGTGCGTGACCCCGTACGAGGTGTTGACCCCGAGAGCGGCCGTGAGGAGTCCGGCCAGCACGGTCACGACACCGACCACCCGGCGTCCCCACGGACGACGGCAGATCCCGACCACGCCGACGGCGACCGCGACGATGCCCCCGGTGGCCCAGGTGGCCGCGTGGGCGGGCAACGGTCCCTGGAACAGCCCCTGCGCCTCGAGGATGTGGGCCACGACGTACATGGCGATGCCCGCTGCGACGCCGATGAGCAGGGTGCCGATGATCCAGCGCGGCTTCCACACGATGACGGCGAGGGCGCCGACACCGGCGACGACGGCGCAGATCACCAGGAGCGGACTGTCGATGAGCTCGAAGGACAGAAGAAAGCGGTTCACCGGCGACCCTCCCATGCAGTTCTCGCCAGGGCGACGATCTCACGGCGCGATGCGTCCGGAAGGTAGGCGCGGCCGACGGCGGCACCGATGGACGGAAGCTGCAGGGGGTCGCGGTACGCGAGCGAGAGCTGCCGGTAGCGGGGGCGGAACTTGCCCTTGAAGCGGAACAGCGACGCGAACCCGTACGCGGGCTCGAGCACCTCGGCCAGCCATCGCAGGAGCGCCCGCAGCGGAGCGGGATCCCCGTCGGCCGGCTCGTCGGGATCGTCGGCGAGAGGCGCACCCGACAGGCTGAGCACCGTGGCGCCCTCCTCCTGCAGCTGCAGGGCCGCTTTGGCGATGAGGAACTCCATCATCCCGTTCGGTCCCTCGGCCCGACGCCGCATGAAGTCGAGGGTCCACCCGGTCAGCTCACCGTCGGTCCAGCTCGGCATCCAGCTCGTGACCGCCTCGATCCGGTCGTCGGGACCGACGGCCAGGAGCAGACGCACGTCGCGGTCGCGCAGCTCCTCGAGCGATCCGAGGGTGAAGCCCATCTCGGGGAGCGCGCGGTCGGCCACCCATTCCTCGTCGATCGCGACCACCTGAGACGCCTGGGAAACGGTCAGCTCGTGCCAGCGGGTCCACACGGCGGTGTATCCCTCGCGTTCGGCGCGCGTGAGAGGCTGGCGCACCTTCTGCCAGGCCTTGCCCGCGAAGGTGAGGCCGGGAAGGTCCATCACCGTCTCGACGCCGACGGGGATCTGCCGCCAGCCGAGGTCGCTCAGGTCGGCCGCCGTCTCCGCATGGATGCTGTAGAACGCGGGGATCCACCCGTGTTCGAGGCAGAAGTCCGTGAAGCCTCGCAGCGCCTCCGGGCGACCGCCGGGCGGGGTCAGCGGATCTGCGACCGCCAGTGCCACGTCCCCGACGAGACGGTACGCGATCGCACTCTCCCGGTCGGCCGACGACCAGTGACGGTTCCCCGCCCACGTGCCCAGGAAGCCGAGCGTGTCGCTCCCCCGTCGCAGCAGCGTCCGATAGAGCGTGTCGTCGTCGGCATCCGGACGCTGCACGCGGCGATACAGCCACAGGATCGCCGCGATCACGATCGCCCAGAAGAGCACCCCGGTCCATTGGTAGGCGAACAGGGCCACCCCGTGGTGCGGGAATCCCGAGGCGCCGGGGGTGGTGTACGAGGGCGGGAAGAACCGGCGCAGGGTGAGGCCCAACATGTCGATGACCGAGATGTCGCGGTCGAACGCACGTCGCCCCAGTTCCTCGGTGACGAAGAATCCCGACCCGATCGCGACGAAGGCGACGCCGATGACGATCGCGACCGTCCGCGCCGCGCGCCGCGTCGCCCGCACCGGGAACCGATGCCGGGCGATCACGAGGGCCCCCGCCAGCATGAGGGGGATGACGACGGATGCCAGCGCCCACAGCACGTACTCGGCCCCGCTCCCGTCGACCCACGGGTCGATGCGCAGACGTCCGTTGGTCAGCGAGACGAGGGGCGTGATCCCGGATGCCACGAGGGTGAGCACCGCGAGGATGAGCGCCGATCGACGGCCCTGCCGAAGACCCCACGCGGCGATCAGCATGAGGACGAGGGGAACGATCGCCAGCAGGGCCGGCCCCAGTCCCCGCGTCATGAGCAACGCGATCTGTTCGTTGCAGACCGCCTCGGTGAGCGTGTCGCACCGCGCGAGCAGGGCGTCGTCGTACTGCGTGTACGCGTCGACGACGAGCGAGAGCGGCCCGCGCCCGCCGCCGCTGATGAGGGCGACGAGGGGCCCGCTACCGACCACGGCCACCATGAGCGCGAGGAGCGTGCGCGTCTCGCGGGTGGAGCTGCGATGCCAGGACCGGCGCTCGATGCCCCGGGCGAGCACGGCCCCGACGACGAGTCCGATGGCCGCCGTGATGATGCGGTACCACGAGTCGGCGTCGCCGGCGTAGAGGGCGAAGAGCGCGAGGAGCGCGAACCCGACCAACCGCAGGCGTCGACGCCACAGGGTGAGGGCGAAGGCGCTGGCCACCATCACGACCCCGGCGATCGGTGTCGTGGGGTCGAGGACGGGCACCTCGGCGGCGACGACCGGCCGGAGATCGGTCACCGACCATACGGCCGCGTGCATCCCGACGCCCGCGAGCAGACCGACGACGCCGATGACCAGGTACAGGATGCCGGTCCGCCGGGACCCGAGCAGCCGTTCGGCCGCGGCGAGCACCGTGAGGGCGAGCACGATCGAGGTGATCGCGTCGACCGGGGAATCCGGGACGAACAGCGCGGTCGCGATCGTCCACCATCGCCCGGAGGCGAAGGTGGCGAGCGGACCCGCGCCCCAGATGAGGGCGTCCTCCCCCCACAGGGTGCCCGTGGCCGCCGCGGATGCCGTGATCAGGATCGCGACGCAGACCGCGACCGGGTTGGCACGCAGGAACCCGGCCAGGGCCGCCGCCACGGCGCGCGGGTCGACGCGCAGCCGGGAGCGCCGCGGCGGAGAGGAGGGTGGAGCGTCGGACATCGCGAGGAGAGGCTACGGGGCGACCCTATGAGGTTCGCTCAGTACCAGATGTCCAGGAGCGGGGTGACCTCGGGTGTGAAGGCCGCGTCCACGGCGGCCTGGCTTTCCCGCGGCCCGCGCACGAGCCCCGCCGCGGCGAGGTCGCGCACACGGACGCCGCCCAGCAGGAGCGAGCCCAGCGCCCCGACGGTCATCTCGAGGTCCACGGCCCGGTCCTCCGGCGCCCGCTCGACGACGGCGGACCCGTCGACGTCGATGCGGACGTTCCACGCGCCGTCCGCGAAGCCGAGGGGGTCCTCCACCCGCAGGACGACGTCGAGGGCCCGGGCGTAACGCCGTGCGCTCAGCGCCGCCGGCACGTCGAGGACGCGCAGCCAGTGGTGGTCGGTCGGCGTCACGGTCACCGCGCGACGGTCGGCGATCATCCACTGCACGGGCGGGGTCGTCGGCTGCAGCGACGCTTTCACCTCGCCGACGAGATCGTGCTCGATCGCGAAGCGCCACAGCGCCGCGGTCGCCTCGTCACCGTCGGCGAAGAGCGCGCGGACCGTCAACACGTGCGGGGAGAAATCGCCGTGGGGACCCGAGTCGAGCGTGTAGACGAGGATGCCCCGTTCCTCGCCCGCGGTGTCGCGGTAGGACACGGCGCGCACCTTCTTCGCATCCTTTGCGTCGGGGGTGAGCCCGGCCACGCCGCGCCAGCGCCCCTCCCAGCCGGGCACCGCGCCCGGGCGCTCGACGCGCACGCGCTCGTGCACGCGGCTCAGGCGCTCGGGCAGGCTCTCGGGCGACACGAAGTCGAGCCGGCCCGGGGCGACCGGACCGGTCCAGCGTGCCCGCCGCGTGTCGACCACGACATCGGATGCCCACACGGCGGGAGAGAACCCCCACCGTCCGTAGATCGTCGCCTCGGTCACGGTGAGCCCGGCGAGAGCGAATCCCGCGGCTGCCGCGGTGCGCAGCTCTCCCGTGAGCATCGCCCGCGCGATGCCGCGGCGTCGATGGGTGGGAGCCACGGTGACGGCGCTGATCGACCAGAGCGGGATCGTACGCCCGGGCGAGACGGTCAGCTCCGTGGGCCACGAGTCGACCGTCGCCACCGGGGAGTCAGGATCGATGCCCGCGCGATCGAAGACGCCGGTCAGGCGACGCGGGGTCAGGGCGCGACGCGCACTCTCGACCTCATCCGCCGAGGGCTCTTCGCCGAGGAAGCCTCGGGACACCGCGCGGAGGAACGGCTCGAAGGCCGCGTCATCCGCCGACACCAGGGTGTACTCGAGGCCGGTGGCCTGCAGATCGGCGGCGGAGGTGGCATCCAGGGCGAGCGTGCGCGTGTCGGTGGTGGGCATGACCCCAGCCTACGGATCGACGGCGCCGCCTCGTCAGTGGGCTGCTTGCACCGAGCGCAGTCGAGCGAGCACCTGGTCGCGCAGCTCCTCGGGCGCGGTCTCCTTGCACGCGCGCGCGACCACCTCGGTCAGCGTCCGCGCGACGAGCGCCTCGTCCTGGCATCCGGGGCAGTTCTCGAGGTGCTCACGGATGTCACGGTGCTGGGTCTTGCAGACCTCGTTGCGGAGGTACTCCTCCAGGTCGCGCCGTGCCTGGTCGCAGCCGCAGTCGCTCATTTCTTCTCTCCCGTCGCGGCCTGGAAGCCGCGTTCCTTGGCGTAGTCCGACAGCAGGTCGCGCAGCAGCCGTCGGCCGCGGTGCAGACGGCTCATGACCGTGCCGATCGGTGTCTTCATGATGTCGGCGATCTCTTGATAGGCGAAGCCCTCCACGTCGGCGAGGTAAACCGCCAGTCGGAAGTCTTCGGGGATCGACTGCAACGCGTCCTTCACCACCGAGGCGGGCATGTGGTCGATGGCCTCGGCCTCCGCCGAGCGGGCGCTCGTCGCGGTCGTCGACTCCGCACCGCCGAGTTGCCAGTCCTCGAGGTCGTCGATCGCGCTCTGGTAGGGCTCCCGCTGCTTCTTGCGATACGTGTTGATGTACGTGTTCGTGAGGATCCGGTACAGCCACGCCTTGAGATTGGTGCCCTGCGTGAACGTCGCCCACGACCCGTAGGCCTTGACGAACGTCTCTTGCACGAGGTCGGCCGCGTCGGCGGGGTTGCGCGTCATGCGCATCGCCGCCGCGTACAGCTGGTCCATGAAGGGCAGCGCCTGCTCTTCGAACTGCGCGCGGGGCTCCGCCACCGGCGGGAGGGTGTCTGCCGTGTCGTCCATTACGCGCCAGTCTACGTCGGGCGTGTCGACGACCATCGGGATGGTCGGCTGCACGCCGGAGCGCTCGAGAAGTGCGGTCACGTGTCGTCCCCTTTCAGTAGGCTAAGAACCGATGACACGTCTCGGGTATTCCCCTTCCGCCGCCACTCCCCGTGGGGCGTGGAACGCGCCCGTCGCCGACGGAGCGGTGGATGCCACTGTCACGGTGCCCGGCTCCAAGTCCCTCACCAACCGCGAACTCGTGCTCGCCGCGATCGCCGACGGCCCCGGCATGCTGCACGCTCCCCTGCACTCCGACGACTCCGTCCGCATGGTCGAGGCGCTGCGCGCCCTCGGCGTGGGCATCGAAGAGGTGGCGACCGACTCCCCCTTCGGCCCCGACCTGCTCGTCACCCCGCCCGCGTCGTTCGCGGGCGACACCACGGTCGACTGCGGACAAGCCGGAACCGTCATGCGGTTCGTCGCGCCCCTCGCGGGACTCGCCCGGGGCGACGTCGCGGTCACGGCCCACGAGAGCGCCCTCCACCGCCCGATGGGCGCGATGATCTCGGCTCTGCGCGACGTCGGCGTCGACATCGACGACGGCGGTCACTGGGCGCTGCCGTTCACCGTCCGCGGGCACGGCCACGTGCGCGGCGGCGAGGTCGAGATCGACGCCAGCCAGTCGAGTCAGTTCGTCTCGGGGCTGCTGCTGGCCGCTCCGCGCTTCGACGTCGGCCTGCACCTGCGCCACGTCGGCTCGCGGCTGCCGAGCATCCCGCACATCGACATGACGGTCGAGGCCCTCGGCCACCGCGGCATCCACGTCGAGCGTCCGTCGGTCGGCGAATGGATCGTCCCGGCCGGCCCCGTTCGCGCGAAAGACGTCGCGATCGAGCCCGACCTCTCCAACGCCGCCCCCTTCCTCGCCGCGGCGATGGTCACGGGCGGAACGGTCTCCGTCACCGGATGGCCCCTGCACAGCACGCAGCCCGGTGCCCTGCTCGCCGACATCCTCAGCGAGATGGGTGCGCGCGTCAGCCGCCGCGGCGGAACGCTCACCGTCTCCGCGGGAGACCGGATCGTGGGCCTCGAGCTCGACCTCTCCGCGACGGGAGAACTCGCCCCGACGCTCTTCGGGCTCGCGGCGTTCGCCGACGGCCCGACCACACTGCACGGCATCGGCCACATCCGCGGGCACGAGACCGACCGCATCGCGGCTCTGGTGGGCAACCTGCGCTCGCTCGGCGGCGAGGCGCACGAGCTCGAAGACGGCATCCGCATCGTGCCGCAGCCGCTGCGCGGCGGCGAGTGGAAGGCCCACCACGACCACCGCCTCGCCACGACGGGTGCGCTCATCGGTCTGCGCGTCCCCGGCGTCGAGATCGACGACATCGGCACGACGGCCAAGACCCTCCCGCAGTTCGCCGGCCTCTGGCGCACCATGCTGGGCCTGGACGAGGACGCGGATGCCACGCGCTGACGCACGGAGCGTCGCGTGAGCTGGCTCGACGACCCGGACGACGACGATCTCGAGTACGACGAGTCGTCGATCCGGGTCCGCCCGAACCCCAAGGCGAACCGCCCCCGCACGAAGCGGCGCCCCGCGCACGCCGACGCGCGGATCGCCCGCGTGCTGGGCGTCGACCGCGGCCGCTACACCGTGCTCCTCGACGAGGACGAGCCGACCGAGCGCCGCGTCCTCGCCACCCGCGCCCGAGAGCTGCGCAAGCAACCGATCGTCAACGGCGACCGCGCCCGCGTCGTCGGCGACCTCTCGGGAGACGAAGGGACGCTGGCCCGCATCGTCGGGATCGAGGAGCGCACCTCTCTCTTGCGCCGCAGCGCCGACGACACCGATCAGGTCGAGCGGGTGATCGTCGCCAACGCCGACCAGATGCTGATCGTGGTCGCGGCGGCCGATCCCGAGCCCCGCGAACGGCTCGTCGACCGGTACCTCGTCGCGGCTCTGGATGCCGGCATCCGCCCCCTCCTCGTGGTCACCAAGACCGATCTCGCCGACCCGACCGAGTTCCTCTCGCACTTCGACGGCATCGATCTGCGTGTGTTCACCAGCGCGCAGGGCGCGATGCCGCTCGACGAGATCGGCGAGGCCATCGCCGGGCACTCCACCGTCTTCGTCGGGCACTCCGGCGTCGGCAAGTCGACGCTCGTGAACGCCCTCACGGGGTCGGAGCGCGCGATCGGACACGTCAACACGGTCACGGGCCGCGGACGCCACACCTCGTCTTCGGCAGTGTCGCTGCGCTACCGCGGTCCCGCGGGGTCCGGCTGGGTCATCGACACCCCCGGAGTGCGCTCCTTCGGCCTCGGCCATGTCGATCCCGCCCACGTTCTCGGCGCGTTCACCGACCTCGCCCAGGCCGCGGAGGACTGCCCGCGCGGCTGCACGCACCTGCCCGATGCCCCGGACTGCGCGATCGCGGAAGCCGTGGCATCCGGTCGCCTGGGTCCGGGGGCCGAGGCCCGCCTCGACTCCCTCCACCGGTTGCTGACCACGTTCCAGGCCATCGAGCGTTCTAGGCTGGAGGGGTGACGAACCTCGCTAAGGGCGACACCGCCCCCGACTTCACCCTGCTGGACCAGGACGAGCACCCTGTCTCGCTGAGCGACTTCCGGGGTCGCCGCGTGATCGTGTACTTCTACCCCGCCGCCCAGACGCCGGGGTGCACCACGCAGGCCTGCGACTTCCGCGACAGCCTCTCCTCGCTGCAGGGCGCCGGCTACACGGTGCTCGGCGTCTCGCGCGACACCCCCGAGAAGCTGCGCGCCTTCCGCGACAGCGACGGCCTCACCTTCCCGCTGCTCAGCGATCCCGACCACACGGTCCACGAGGCGTACGGCGCCTGGGGCGAGAAGCAGAACTACGGCAAGACCGTGACGGGCGTCCTGCGTTCGACCTTCGTGATCGACGAGGACGGCACGATCGTCGAGGCGCAGTACAACGTCAAGGCCACGGGCCACGTCGCGCGCCTGCGCAAGGCCCTCGGCCTCGCCGCCTAGGGCGTGTCTTGTAAATGGCGTAGCCAGGCGATGACGGCGTTGAGGACGACCGCGGCGCGGTAGACGATTGCCAGCTTGTCGTAGCGGGTAGCGAGGCCTCGCCATTGTTTGACTCGGCAGAAGCCGCGTTCGATGACGTTGCGGTTGCGGTAGTCGACCGGGTTGTAGGAGACGGGGCGTCCGCCTCGGGATCCGCGCCGTTTCCGGTGGCCTTGCTGGTCGCGGGGCTCCGGGATCACTGCTTCGATGCCACGGCTGCGAAGGTGGGCGCGGATCGCTCGGGATGAGTACGCCTTGTCGCCGCGCACTCGATCGGGTCGGGTGCGCGGGCGTCCGACCGGCCGGGTGACGCGGAGTTCGGCCAGCAGGGGCAGCAGCATCGGCGAGTCGCCCGCTTGTCCGGGGGTGACCAATGTCACCAAGGGCAGTCCATGACCGTCGACGAGCTGGTGAATCTTCGTGGACAGGCCTCCGCGGGAGCGACCGAAGCCGTGGTCAGGCGGCTCGAGTCGCGGATTCGTGTAATTCGACGAAGCCCCCCGTAACCCGGGAGATGTTCGTCGCGTGCTGGTGGGCGCGCGCAATCGTGGAGTCCACTGACACCGACCAGTCCACCGCGCCAGCGGTGTCCGCAGCGCTGACCAGTCGGTCGAGCACGACGTCCCAGGTGCCATCGGCCGCGAGACGGCGATGCCAAGCCCACACCGTCTGCCACGGCCCGAACGTCCGCGGCAGATCCCGCCAGGCTATCCCGGTCCGGTACCGGTAAACGATGCCCTCGACCATCGTCCGCGCGTCCGCGAACGGACGCCCCTTCCTACCCGTAGGCCCAGGGAGAAGATCAGCGATCAACACGAACTGATCATCCGAGAGCAACACGAAACGCGACACCCTGCCAGCATCTCAGCCAACACACCGACCAATTACAAGACACGCCCTAGGTCTCCCTCCGTCCCCGCCGCCCGTTCGGGGCGCACTGATCACGCCCCGAACGGAGGGACGCGCCCCGAAACCCCTCCGGACCGTGCCCGGAAGGCGTCAGTTCGCGTCGTCATCGCGACGACGGGGGGCGGCCGCCCGGACGGCGAGAATCAGCAGGACCAGACCCACCACCGCGGGCACGGCGATCAGCAGCGCGACCGCCGGCGCAGCCCACTCCCCCGTGATCGCGCCGAGCGCGACGGAGAGGATGAGCAGCTGCGTCACGATGCCGCCCGAACGTCCGGCTGACACCCCGCGTGCGGTGGCCACGCCGAAGGCCGCGACGATGGCCGCGCCGATGACGGTGAGCACGATGAGGGCGATCGAGCTGACGACGGAATCGGTGTCGCCGCCGATGAGGGCGACCACCTGCCAGCCGGCGAGAGCCAGGATGCCGAGGGCTTCGAGGCCCAGGATCAGCGCGGCCGAGAGGCGGACAGGCATCGGAACAGCCCTCCCGGCGGATCTCGTCACGCCGTTACGTTCTGGAAACCTACCGGTTACCTCTTGATCGTGCGGAATCGCTATGGGAGCATGGAACAAGCCGTGTGCTCCCACAGCGAAGTGGGGCGAGCAATCGCTCGCGTTCCCACCAGGGTACCGGACCCGAAAGCCGGTGCCGAATCGACCACATTTTCTGTTACAAGGAGCACCCCCTATGGATTGGCGCGACAAAGCAGCCTGCCTGACCGTCGACCCCGAACTGTTCTTCCCGGTCGGCAACACCGGCCCCGCGGTTGACCAGATCGAGAAGGCCAAGTCGGTCTGCGCACGCTGCACCGTCACCGAGGTCTGCCTGCAGTACGCCCTCGAGTCCGGCCAGGACTCGGGCGTGTGGGGCGGTCTGAGCGAAGACGAGCGCCGCGCCCTCAAGCGCCGCGCCGCCCGGGCTCGCCGCGCGTCCTGACCTCACGGCATCCGCCGTTCGACGAAGCCCGTCCCTCCGGGGGCGGGCTTCGTCGTCGTTATCGCGGGGGTCACTCGGCGCCGCCCGCGAGCCGGAGTACCTCGCAGGAATCGACGAAGCTCGCAGATCCGACGGCGGATTCTGCGAGCTTCGCGCGTATCTGCGAGAACGTCGCTCGTCAGACGGACGAGCCCCCGATGTAGCGCAGCGGGATCTCGATCGTCACCTCGGTGCCGCTTCCCATCAGGGTGTGCCAGTCGATCGTGCCGCCGAGCTCGCCCTGGATGAGCGTGCGGACGATCTGCGTGCCGAGACCGCGCCCGACCTGCCCTTCGGGAAGCCCGACGCCGGTGTCACGGACGCTGACCGCGAGCACCTCGTCGCTGCGCTCCGCCGCGATCTCGACGTCGCCCTCCTGCCCCGCGAGTCCGTGCTCGACGGCGTTGGTGACGAGCTCGGTGAGAGCGAGGGCGAGCGGTGTCGCGAACTGGCTCGGCAGGGTGCCGAACTGACCGGTGGTGCGGGTGCGTGCGCGGGTGTTGGGCGCGGCCGCGACCTCGGCCACGAGCTTGAGCACGCGGGCGAACACATCGTCGAAATCGACGTTCTGCGCGAGGCCCTCCGACAGCGTGTCGTGGACCACCGCGATGGCGGAGACGCGACGCATGGCCTGGGTCAGCGCGTCGCGCGCCTCGTCCGAGTGCGTCCGGCGGGCCTGGATGCGCAGGAGGGAGGCGACCGTCTGAAGGTTGTTCTTGACCCGGTGGTGGATCTCGCGGATCGTCGCGTCCTTGGTGATGAGCTCCTGCTCCTGGTGGCGGATCTCGGTCACGTCGCGGCTGAGGACGATCGCACCGACGCGCGTGCCGCGATCGCGCAGCGGGATGGTGCGCAGCGACACCTGGACGCCTCGCGCTTCCATGTCGGCGCGCCACGGTGCGCGGCCGCTCACGACGACCGGGAGCGATTCATCGACGTCCTGCCGCTTGGCGGGGAGGATGCGCGCGGTCACCTCGGCGAGAGACTCCCCCTCGAGTTCGTCGTCGAAGCCCATGCGGTTGAACGCCGAGAGCGCGTTGGGGCTCGCGAAGGTGGTGATGCCGTCGACGTCGAGCCGGATCAGCCCGTCCGACGCGCGCGGAGCACCGCGACGAGGGGCGGTCGGTGCGGCGAGGTCGGGGAACTCCGCCGAGGCGATCATGCCGAACAGGTCGTCGGCGCAGTCGTTGAAGGTGATCTGCTGGCGCGACGGAGTCCGCGTCTCGCCGAGGTTGGTGTGGCGCGTGAGCACGCCGACGGTGGTCACCGCGTTGCCCTCCCTCGAGAGTTCGCGCACGATGGGGACCGCGCGGACGCGCGTGGGCGTCTCCTCGAACCAGTCGGGGGATGCCGAGTCGACGATGCGCCCGCTCTGGAACGCGTCGCGCACCTGCGTGCGCCACTGCGGGCGGACCCGGTCACCGACGATGTCGCGGTAGAACAGCGTGGCCGCTCCCCCGGGCCGCGTGTGCGCGACGGCGACGAACGAGTCGTCGGGCGTCGGCACCCAGATCACGATGTCGGCGAAGGCGAGGTCGGCGAGGAGCTGACCGTCGCCGGCGAGTCGGTGCAGCCACTCGACGTCCGCCTCACTGGCACGACCCTGGGCGTAGACGAGTTCACTGAGTGTCGACACCTCTCCACACTAAAGGGCGGTGCCTTCTTCGACGGCTCGCAGCGCGATCCGCTTCCCCTGTTTTCCGCGGTCGGTCTCCCCCTGGGATCGGCGGGCGTGGTGCGGGTGAAGCCGCTCCCCCGGCCAAACGGCGGACATAATGAGGGCGTGACCGATATGAGTTCACCTGCGAGCCGATACCTGGATCCGGATGCCGTCGCCGAACGCCTCGGAATCACGCGGGACGAGGTGCTCTCGCTCGTCGAACGCGGCGAGATCCGGGCGATCGAGGTCGGCGATCCCGCGCGCTGGCGCCTCGACGCGGAAAGCGTCGCCTCGTACATCGACGACCGCATCGAGGTCGCCCGTCGCTCCGCGCTCTGGCGGCAATCGCAGGAGGCGAGTTTCCCCGAACTGTGGGGCGAAGGGCAGATCCGCCACCCGGATTGAGCGCTCCTCCCCGTGCATTCACCCTGCGTTTCTTTTCCACAACCTGAGGGCTTCGCCCCGGGGGCGGGGGTGGCGGTGTCCTACTGTCGAGCCACCAAGCCCGCTCTGACCGCCCGTGACCCAGGAGGAACGCATGACCGTTCCACTCTCGATCGTCGATTCACCCGTCGGCGCATCCCCCTCGTACGCGGAAGACTTCTTCGCTCCGCAGAAGACCTCGGCGGCGCGGCTGCCCCGCGCCGACGTCTTCACGCGCAACATCGTCCGCGGGGTGTTCGAGGTCCTCGCGGGCGTGCGCGAGGTCGAGCAACTCGCGCGGTGGACGTCGGAGGAGGTCTACCGCTCCCTCGTCGTGCGCGCCAGCCTCGCCAAACGCGCGCGCAGCGCCCGAGGAGTACCCGTTCCTCGCGACATCCACGAGATCCGCAGCGTTCACCTCTTCTCCCCGGCCGACGGCGTCTACGAAGCGACCGTCACCGCCGCGGCACGCGCACGCACCCGCGCCGTCGCCCTGCGCCTCGAGGGCATCGACGGCCGCTGGCGCGTCACTGCCCTCGCCCTGCTCTGACGCTCAGGGGCGCCACGACGCGAGGAAGTTGCCCAGCCTCTCGATCGCATCGCTGATGACCCGCGCCTCGGGCAAGGTCACGATCCGCACGTGGTCGGTCGCCGGCCAGTTGAAGCCGGAGCCCTGAACGAGGAGGACGTGCTCCGCCACGAGGAAATCGCGCACGAACTTCGCGTCGTCGGGGATCTCGTAGACGTCCGGGTCGAACCGCGGGAACGCGTAGAGCGCGCCCCGCGGCATCACGCACGAGACGCCGGGAATGGCTTCGAGGCCCTGCCAGGCGGCATCCCTCTGTTCGTGCAGACGACCGGACGGAGCGATCAGCGCGTCGATCGACTGCACGCCCGAGAGCGCGGCCTGCACCGCGAACTGCGCCGGCACGTTCGGGCACAGACGCGTGGATGCCAGCAGGTTGATGCCGTGCAGGAATCCCTCGGCGTGGCTCTTCGGGCCCGTGATCGCGAGCCACCCGGAGCGATACCCCGCCACGCGGTACGTCTTGGACAGCCCGTTGAAGGTGAGCACCAGCAGGTCTGGCGCAACCGTGGCCATCGGGATGTGCACCGCGTCATCGAACAGGATGCGGTCGTAGATCTCGTCGGCGAGGACCAGCAGGGAGTGCTCCCGCGCGATGTCGGCGATGCCCTCGAGCACCTCACGCGAGTACACCGCACCGGTGGGGTTGTTCGGGTTGATCACGACGATCGCCTTGGTCCGCGGGGTCACCTTCGAGCGGATGTCCTCCAGGTCGGGCTGCCATTCACGGGACTCGTCGCACAGGTAGTGCACGGGGGTGCCGCCGCCGAGGCTCGTCATCGCGGTCCACAGCGGGTAGTCGGGAGCGGGGATGAGGACTTCGTCGCCCTCGTCCAGGAGCGCCTGCATGGTCATCGTGATCAGCTCGGACACGCCGTTGCCGAGATACACGTCATCGGGGTCGAGGTGCGGGAAGCCGGGCTCCTCCTCGTACCGCGAGACCACCGCGCGCCGTGCCGACAGCACACCGCGGCTGTCGCTGTACCCGTGCGCGTTCGGCACCGCCGCGATCATGTCGCGCACGATCTGATGCGGTGCCTCGAACCCGAAGATCGCGGGGTTGCCGGTGTTCAGCTTGAGGATCGCGTGCCCCTCGGCCTCGAGTCGGTCTGCCTCGACGAGGGCCTCTCCACGGATCTCGTAGAGGACATCCTTCAACTTCGACGACTGATCGAGGGGGCGCAACGGGCTCATCGGTTCAGGATATCCCCGCGCCCTCAGAGCCAATCGACACCGGGTGGACTGCGCGTGGACAAGCGGATGCCGCGCCCCCGACGAGCGTCAGGGGCGCGGCATCCGTGTGTCTGTTACTTCTTCTTGCCGGCGGCGCGGCGATCGGCGCGGTTGTTCGCCACGGGCTGCTCGGGAGCCTCGGTGCGCTGACCGAACGCACCGCGCGGTCCGCTCGGGGCCGCAGCCTCGGCGGCGGGAGCCTGCGCTGCGGCCTGGCGCAGACGGTTCGTCGCCGCCTGCTGGACCTGGCCGCGGTCGTTGCGGACCTCGACCTCGCCGGCGTCGTTGGCCGCGGAGTACTCCAGGCGCTGCCCTTCGACGGGAGCGGGGGCGAGCCCCTTCGCCTCGACCTGGGCGCTGTCCTCGCCCTCGACCTTGCGGACCTCGACCTCGAGGTTGTAGAGGAAGCCGACCGACTCCTCCTTGATCTGCCCCATCATCGACTGAAACATCTGGTACCCCTCGCGCTGATACTCGATCAGCGGGTCGCGCTGGGCCATCGCGCGCAGGCCGATGCCGTCCTTGAGATAGTCCATCTCGTAGAGGTGCTCGCGCCAGCGGCGGTCGAGGACCTGCAGCACCACGCGACGCTCGAGCTCGCGCAGCGCGGGGGCGCCGAGCGACTCCTCGCGGTTCTGGTAGGCGATGCGGGCGTCCGAGATGATCTCGCGCTTGAGACCCTCGGCCGTGATGCGCCCCTTGTTCCCGCCGGCTTCGGCGACGACCTCGTCGATCGTCACGCTCACCGGGTAGAGGGTCTTCAGCTCGGTCCACAGGGCGTCGAAGTCCCACGACTCGGTGTGGCCCGAACCGGTGTGGTCGTCGATGACGGCGGTGATGGCGTCCTCGATGAAGTGCTGCACGCGGTCGGCGATGTCGTCGCCCTGCAGCATGTGCCGACGGTCGGCGTAGATCGCCTCGCGCTGGCGGTTCAGCACGTCGTCGTACTTGAGCACGTTCTTGCGCATCTCGGCGTTTCGCGCCTCGACCTGCGACTGGGCGCTCTTGATGGCGCGCGAGACCAGACCCGACTCGATCGCGACGTCGTCGGGGAAGTTCGTCCGCGCGAGGATCGCCTCGGCCGCACCCGACTGGAACAGCCGCATGAGGTCGTCGGTGAGCGAGAGGTAGAAGCGGCTTTCACCCGGGTCGCCCTGGCGGCCGGAGCGTCCGCGCAGCTGGTTGTCGATGCGACGCGACTCGTGACGCTCG
This sequence comes from Microbacterium testaceum StLB037, assembly GCF_000202635.1. Taxonomy (NCBI): domain Bacteria; kingdom Bacillati; phylum Actinomycetota; class Actinomycetes; order Micrococcales; family Microbacteriaceae; genus Microbacterium; species Microbacterium testaceum. The sequence continues at coordinate 544,275 of NC_015125.1, forward strand.
GTCCCGAGAACGTAGAGACCACCGGCCTCGACGACCTTCGCCGCCTCTTCGGCGACGGTGTCGCGCATGCCCTGGTACACGGCATCCCACTCGGCCTCGTAGGCCTCGGGGGTCTCGACCGGGTCGAGGTTCTTCGCCTTCATCTCCTGCACGGCGAGGAACTCGGCGTTGCCGCCGAGCATGATGTCGGTTCCACGACCGGCCATGTTCGTGGCCACGGTCACCGCACCCAGACGCCCCGCGCGGGCGACGATCTCGGCCTCGCGCGCGTGGTTCTTGGCGTTGAGCACCTCGTGCTTGACGCCCTTCTTCGCGAGCAGGCGCGAGAGGTACTCGCTCTTCTCGACGCTGGTCGTCCCGACGAGGACCGGCTGGCCCTTCTCGTGACGCTCCACGATGTCTTCGACGACCTGGGCGAACTTCGCCGTCTCGTTCTTGTAGACGAGGTCGGACTGGTCCTTGCGGATCATCGGCTTGTTCGTGGGGATCGGGACCACGCCGAGCTTGTAGGTCGACATGAACTCCGCCGCCTCGGTCTCCGCCGTACCGGTCATGCCGGCGAGCTTGTCGTAGAGACGGAAGTAGTTCTGCAGCGTGACGGTGGCGAGCGTCTGGTTCTCGGCCTTGACCGGGACGTTCTCCTTGGCCTCGATGGCCTGGTGGATGCCTTCGTTGTAGCGGCGTCCGACCAGGATTCGACCGGTGTGCTCGTCGACGATCATGACCTCGTCGTTCATGACGACGTAGTCGGTGTCGCGCTTGAAGAGGGCGATCGCCTTGATCGAGTTGTTGAGGAACGAGATGAGCGGGGTGTTCGCCGACTCGTAGAGGTTGTCGATGCCGAGGTAGTCCTCGACCTTCTCGATTCCGGGCTCGAGCACACCGATCGTGCGCTTCTTCTCGTCGACCTCGTAGTCGACCCCGGCCTCGAGGGTGCGGGCGAGCTTCGCGAACTCGGCGAACCAGCGGTTGGCCTCTCCCGAGGCCGGACCCGAGATGATCAGCGGCGTGCGCGCCTCGTCGATGAGGATCGAGTCGACCTCGTCGACGATCGCGAAGAAGTGGCCGCGCTGCACGAGGTCTTCCTTGCGCCACGCCATGTTGTCGCGCAGGTAGTCGAAGCCGAACTCGTTGTTCGTGCCGTAGCTGATGTCGGCCTCGTACTGCTCGCGCCGCACCTCGGGCGTCTGACCCGAGACCACGGTGCCGGTCGTCATGCCGAGGGCGCGGTACACGCGCCCCATCAGCTCGGACTGGTAGCTCGCGAGGAAGTCGTTGACGGTGATGACGTGGACGCCCTTGCCCGCGATGGCGTTGAGATACGCCGGCAGAGCCGCGGTCAGCGTCTTTCCCTCACCGGTCTTCATCTCGGCGATGTTGCCGAGGTGAAGCGCTGCGCCACCCATGATCTGCACGTCGTACGGGCGCTGACCGAGCGTGCGCTTGGCCGCCTCGCGGACGGCCGCGAACGCCTCGGGCATCAGCTGGTCGAGGGTCTCGCCCGCCTCGTAGCGCGCGCGCAGCTCGACGGTCTCGTTACGCAGCTCCTCATCGGTGAGGTGCTCGTAGTCCTCTTCGAGCGCACCGGTCGCCTTGACGACGCCCTGCAGGCGGCGCAGGATGCGTCCCTCTCCGGCGCGCAGCAGTTTCTCGAGCGGATTGGCCACGAAGCATCTCCATCTGTCGGGTGCGGCGCCCGTGCGGACGCCGGCCTGCGAACAGGCATACATCGCCCATGTTATCCGTGTTACCCGTTCGTGACCTGCGAGCCCGCAAGAAGACCTCGCGCCCGCAGCGAACACACGGCTCCCTCCTCGATCACGCGGCCTAGGATCGTGCCATGGCCGGTTTCTGGGGCAGACGAAAGCGCGAAGAACAGGATGCCGCGGACGCCGATCTGGCGCGACGGGCGGAGCTGGCGATCGTCGCGGCGGACGAGCGCGTGCGACTCACCTCGGACGAACTCGACTTCGCCCGCGCGGAGCTCGGCGACAAGGCCACGGAAGACCTCGCCGCGGCACTCGATTCGGTGAAGACGCACCTGGCCGAAGCGTTCCAGCTGCACCAGCTGAACCACGACGAGATCCCCGACACGGCGGAAGAGCTGCGCACCCGTAACGCGCGCATCATCCAGCTGTCGAAGTGGGCCGAGGACCTGCTGGAAGAGCGCACTCTCGTTCTGCAGCCGAAGATCGATGCCGTGCGCCGCGCCCCCGAGATCCTCGCGCGCGTGCGTGCGGATCGCGAGCGCCTGGCTGAGCGCGTGCCGCACGCCCGCGAGGTGGTGGAGCGCCTCGCCCACCGCTACAGCGACACGGCGCTGCAGCAGATCGGCGGAAACCCCGACGAGATCGACCAGCTGCTGGACTTCGCCGTGCACACCGCCGGCGTCTCCGAACGCCGACGCGAGGCGGGACAACGCGAGCAGGCCTCCGTCGCCCTCGAAGCCGCCACGGAAGCCGTGCGTCGCGCCGAGTCGCTGCTCGACGCGGTCGACACTTTCGAGATCGAGGCTCTGCGCGCCGAGTCCACTCTGGCGGCCGTCATCGACGACTCCCGCGGAGATCTCGCCGAGGCCCGGCGCGGACCGATGACCCCGATCGTCACGCAGGCGATGGTGAACCTCGAGCGCGCGCTCGCGTCTCTTCCCCCGGCCGGCTCGCGGACGGACCCGTTCAGCTCGCTCTCGGTGCTGCGTCAGGCCAACGCCGAACTCGACCTCGCGCGGGAGCGGGCGGCGCGGCCCGTCCCCTCGCAGGAGCAGGTCGAACACGCCATCGACGACGCCGACCGACAACTCGCGGTCGCCCGCGGACTCATCACCGGGCACCGTGGCTGGATCGGCGCCGACGCGCGCACGCGGTTCGTCGAGGCCGAACGCCTCCGGGCCGGTCTCCCCCTCGGCCCCGTCGCCGAGGACGACCGGGAGACGGCGCTGGCGACGGCGCGCCGCACCGGCGCTCTCGCCGCCGAAGCTCTGCAGATCGCCCAGCGCGACATCGAGCAGTCCCGCCCCTCCGACTGGGGCGACGGTGGAGGCGGCGGCTGGGGAGGCGGCTACGGTCGCGGAGGCGGTGGCGGTGGCGGCGGCAACATGGTCGGCGGCATGCTCGGGGGCCTCGTGATCGGATCGCTCCTCGGCGACATCTTCGACGGCTGAGACCGTTCGTACACAGAAGGGGAGCCCCCGGCCGAGCGGCCGGGGGCTCCCCTTTCACCGTGCGTCAGGAAGCGACGGCCTGCGGCGGCGCCTGCGTCGACAGCGCGATCACGCCGTAGTCCCAGCCCTTGCGGCGGTAGACCACGCTCGGGTGATCGGTACGCGCGTCGATGAAGAGGAAGAAGTCGTGGCCGACGAGTTCCATGCGGTCGACGGCCTCTTCGGCGGTCATCCACTCGGCACCGAACTCCTTCTCGCGGATCACGACCGGCGAGTAGTCCTCCTCGGTGTCCGAATCGTTCTGCACGGGGACTTCGCCCGTGGCGACCGCGCGCAGGACATCGACGGAGGCCGGCTGCACGTCGATGCCGGAGAGCTCGCCGGTGCCCTTCTCGAACTTCGCGCCGCGGGGGTGGTTGCGCGCGTCGATGCGCTTGTCCTTAGCCCGGCGGATCTGCTCCGAGATCTTGTCGACCGCGAGGTCGAGGGCGGCGAACTTGTCCGCGTCGGTCGCCTCCGCGCGCACGACCGGGCCCTTGCCGTCGAGAGTCAGTTCGACGGTGTCATCCTCCATACGCCCGTTGCGATACGAGCGATGAGTGACCTTGACCTCGAGCGCCTGCGCTCGAGGGGCCAGGTGCTCGATACGGCTCACCTTTTCTTCGACCACCGAGCGGAAACGATCGGTGATACCGACTCCCACGCCGACGATGTTGGTGTCCATCCGTGACCTCCTTGTTCCGGGTTCTGCCCGGTCTAAGGGCAGAACATCCGTCGCCTTCAGTCATCCCCACGCTAGTAGGGCGACCCTCTCGTGTCACGCTCTCGCCGTCATTTCGTCACCCGTCCTTATCTTTCGTATGATCACGCTCCGCGGTCCCGGTGACGGGGCGTGTGAGCCAACGTCACCGCGATCACGCGGCCGGCACCCGCGACGCGCACGGCACGCGCCGCGTCGTCCAGCGTGGCGCCGGTCGTGACGACATCGTCGATCAGGACGACATCGCGGCCGCGGACGGGGCGCGAGACGAACACCCCGCCGACGTTGGCCCGACGGGCAGCGCGATCCAGGCCGCGCTGGTCGCGCGGCGACCGCGCGACCCGCAGCAACGGCACAGGTCTCCACCCGCTCCGACGCACGAGGAGATCGACGGGGCGGTAGCCGCGGCGTCGGTATGCGGCGCGCGAGGAGGGCACGGTCGTCACGACCGCATCGTCTCCGACCGCCTCGGCGAGCACCGAGGCGATCACCGAGGCGAGCGCCGGCGCGAGCGCGCGTGCCAGGGACGTGCGCCCCTCCTCCTTCAGCGCGCGGAGGACCCGCGCGGGCACTCCGGAGAACTCCAGCGCGCTGGTCACCGCCAGCCCCGCCTCGGTGCGACGGTGGTGGGGGGATGCGGCCAGGGCCGCGCGGCATCCGGAGCACAGTCCCACGTCGACGAGTCCGCACCCCGCGCAGGCGATGGGCAGCCAGAACGTCAGGGCGTCGTGCAGCGCAGCGACGACCGCCTTCGGGGGAACCGCGTGGGAGGACATGCGCCCATGCTCACCGATCGAGGCCCTTCCGCGGGGCCGGCCTTCGTCGATCCGGGGAGAGCCGGGTACGTCGCCTCTCTGGGGAGGAACCGCACCGTCAGGACGTCGTGCCCTGCTGCGCCGCGAGGACGCGGATGTCGTCCGCCACGAGCGTCCACGAGCTGCCCCGTCGGCTGTACAAGTGTCCCGAGTCGTCGAGGACCCGCACGCTCGTGCTCCCTCCCGCGACGGTGCGCGCGCCGTCGGGAGCGGCTCCGATCGTCCCGCGACCGCCGACCCCGAGCTCCCCCAGGTGGCTGACGCCGGCGTCGACGGTGAGGATGCCGAGGGTCGCGTCGTCGAGCCAGGCCAGATCGAAGGCCCCCGACTCGGTGAACGACAACACGTGCGGCGGGCCGAGGTTGATCTCGTTCGTCGTGCGCTGGATGCCGGCGAGCCACACCTCGCGGACACCGGCGACGGTCACGATCGCGGCCACCCGGGTGCCGTCGCGGGAGATCTGGAAGGCGGTGATCTCGGAGGCATCCGGCCAGGCGTTGCCGATCTCGGCGGGAACGCCTTCCGGGGTGAAGGCCCGGAGCTGCGCGGGCGACGAGGACGGCACGCTCCAGATGAGCCCCGACGAGTCGATCGAGGGCGCCACGAGACCGGGACGGTCGTCGAGGAGGAACGTCCGGCCATCGGCGAGCGCACTCGCCACCGTGCCCTGCGCGGTGCGGACCGCGGCGAGGCTCCGATCGGCCTCGAGCTCGACCGACTGCGGTCCGAGCGACTCCACGGCATCCGACAAGCCCGGGATCGTGGTGACCTGATCCCCCGAGAGGATGCCGAAGGTCCCGTCCGCGGTCACGACCGCGGGCGGCGGATCGACGCGCGTCACCCGCACCGGGACCTCCTCGGCCGCGACGGGGGTGCCCTCGACGGTCATCTGCACCTGGCTGATGCCGGCCGTCGACAGGCTGCGCGTCAACTGCGTCTGCATCCGGTTCAGCGTGGTGGTGTCCAGGCTCAGCGCCGCCCGCGGCAGCTGCACCTGCGCGACGCCGCCGGAGGACAGCGTCACCGAACGTCCGACCAACGAGAGGTCTTCGGGGAAGGCGCTCTTCACCGCTCCTTCGAGCCAGGCGCTCGGCTGACCGTCGACGAGGGCCGTCGCGACACGACTGGCCACGAGAGGTCGGGGGAACCAGCGCACATCCGGGACGATGAACGTCCAGGTCGGGTCGAAGTAGGCCACGGATGCCGATTGGTAGACCGTGGGGAAGACCTCTTCGTAGAGCACGACACCGTCGGGGGCCGCGCTGATGCGCCACTGGTCGTCGACCTTCGTCAGCGAATAGCCGAGGGACTCCGTCGTGCCGTCCACGCTCGGCGAATACGCCCCGTTCGCGTCGACGCTCGCGACCGTCGACAGCGACACGGTGACGGTCGCCCCGTCCGACGACGCGGCGGCGCGACGGTCCGCCAAGCGGTCGATGGTGACGCGCGCGCGGGGATCCCACTGCGTGCCCGGCGCGAGGAACAGCTTCGCGGTGGCCCAGTCGTCGGCGGGACCCGACCCCGCCCGGAGGAAGCCCTCGACGATCTCCGCCGGCGAGGCGTCGTCCTGCGGTCCGTCGGGGACGAACGCGAACGTCTGGGTGTCGTCGGTCTGCGGCCCGCGGCCGGGATTGACGTATCCCGCGGTGGGCAGGCCCGTGCACGCCGAGAGCACGAGCACCAGCGTGAGGCTCAACAGGGAAAGGGCGCGCCTCATGTCGTTCCTCGCGTCGTCGTCGTGCGGCCGAGCGAGATCGGCTGGGTGAGGCCGAGCGCCTCGAGGGTGCCGCCCTGCTCGTCGTCGGGCACGAGAGGAAGGGGTGAACTCCCCAGTGGCCGACCGTCGCGCGGCAGGGTGAGAACGAAGTTGGAGCCGCGGCCGGGTTCCGACCACACCGCCAGGGTGCCGCCGTGCAGCCGTGCATCCCCGAGGGCGATGGACAGGCCGAGACCGGTTCCGCCGATCGTCCGGACGCGCGAGGGGTCGGCGCGCCAGAACCGGTCGAACACGCGGTCGACGTCTTCGGCGCGCATGCCCAGACCGAAGTCGCGTACGCCGAGGGCGACGGCATCCCGATCACTGTCGACGGACACGACGATCGGGCGACCCTCCCCGTGCTCGATCGCGTTGCCGAGGAGGTTGCGCACGATCCGACGGATGCGGCGGGCGTCCATGTCGACGGGGGTGTATCCGCCCGGGGCGACCAGACGCACGTCGGTGCCGTGCTTCTCGGCGAGCTGTTCCATCGATGCGATGACGTCTTCGGCCAGGGAGGCGAGGCTCGTGGGCTCGAGCTCGAGCTGCACGGATCCCGCGTCGTAGCGGCTGATCTCGAGGAGGTCGGTGAGCAGGACCTCGAAGCGCTGCACCTGTGCGTGCAGCAGTTCGGCGGCGCGGCCCGTGACGGGATCGAACTCCTCGCGCTGGTCGTTGATCATGTCCGCCGCGAGCTTGATCGTGGTCAGGGGCGTCCGGAGCTCGTGCGAGACGTCCGAGACGAAGCGCTGCTGCACGAGGGACAGGTCGGCGAGCTCCTTGATCTGGGACTCGATGCTGTCCGCCATCGCGTTGAACGACCGGTTCAGCGTGGCCAGCTCGTCCTCGCCGCGCACTGGCAGCCGCACACCCAGATCGCCCGCCGCGAGCTTCGCGCTGGTCTCGGCGGCATCCGCGATCGGCGTCGTCACCGAACGCAGGACGACCCAGGCGATCGCGCCGATGAGCACGACGAGGATCAGGCCGACCACCCACAGGAGCACCTGGACGAACGACAGCGTCTGCGCGGCGCTCGCGAGGTCGTACCCCATGTAGAGCTCGTAGTAGTCGACTCCGTCCTGCGCGGGGAAGCGCAACTGATGACCGACCAGGATGCCGGGAACCTCGCGATCGTTCTCGGCGGGGAGCGCCACCGACTGCCACCACTGCAGGTCGGGGCTGGACTGCACCTGGGTGCGCAGCTCGGGGGTCACGAGGGCGGACTCGAAGGTCGGGGAGATGAACGGCTGCGGGGCGAGGGGCGAGGGCGGGCCGATGCGGTAGAGCGCGATGAGGTCGCTCGACGACTGCTGGGACAGCCGTGTCGCGATGCCGTTCATGAGCGTCTGGGCAGCGGCCGGGTCGGTGGAGTCGACGGCGGCGTCGAGGGTGGCCTGCGCCGAGGCGGTGGCCCGTTGCGCCTCGAGGAGGACCTGGTCCTTGCGTGCGGTGAAGAGCTCGTTCTGGATGACGAGGGCCATCGCGAGACATGTCACGAGGATGGTCGTCGCGGTCAGGGCGACGGTGATGACGATGGTGCGGAAGCGCAGCGAGCGCCGCCACAGGGTGATGACGCGGTCACGCGTTGCGCGCCAGTCACGCGTGCTCCACCCTCGCGGCGACGCCAGAGTGCGCACCGCGCCTGTCATGACGGCCTCAAGCCACCGCGCCGGCGCGATAGCCCACACCGCGGACGGTGGTGACGATGCGGGGGTTGTCGGGGTCGGCCTCGATCTTCGCCCGGAGTCGCTGGACGTGCACGTTCACCAGGCGCGTGTCCGCCTTGTAGTGATAGCCCCAGACCTGCTCGAGCAACATCTCGCGGGAGAACACCTGCTGCGGCTTCTCGGCGAGGGCGACGAGGAGCTCGAACTCGAGCGGGGTGAGCGCGATCGGGTTGTCGCCCCGCCGCACCTCGTGTGCGGCCACGTCGACCACGAGGTCGCCGATGCGCAGCGTCTCGTCGACCGGTACCTGCACCGGGCGCAGGCGGGTGCGGATGCGGGCGACGAGCTCCTTCGGGTTGAACGGCTTCATGATGTAGTCGTCGGCACCGGACTCGAGCCCCTTCACCACGTCGGCGGTGTCGGTGCGGGCCGTGAGCATGATGATCGGCACGCCGGACTCGGCGCGCACGCGCGTGCAGATCTCGATGCCGTCGACGCCGGGCAGCATGAGGTCGAGCAGGATCAGATCGGGCCGCTCGGTACGCCAGGCGTCGACGGCCTGGGCGCCGTCGGCGCAGAAGACCGTGTCGAATCCTTCGGTGCGCAGCACGATGCCGATCATCTCGGCCAGTGCGGTGTCGTCGTCGACAACCAGGATCCGTGAAGTCATCGGGTGTACGTCTTCCGTCTCGAAACCCGCTCGGGGACGGGCAATGGCACCCCGGGTGAGGGAGCAATCCCTCTGAGAGTAGTCGAGATGCCCGGGAAGGGGCCGAGCGTGCCGGGGGTGTCCGGTTCCGAGTCCCGTTCCGTGTCGGTGGTCTGTGACACGATGAAGACACTGCCGACCACCGAGGAGGCGTCATCGTGACCGCGTACCCCGCCTGGACCCCCGCGTCGCGCCCGGGCATCGTGCCGCTGCATCCGTACGGATTCGGGATGATCCTGAGCCGGTCGTTCACGGCCCTTCGTCACAACCCCCGCGTCCTGCTGGGCTTCGCGCTCGTCGTGCAGACCGTGGCGTACGTGATCCTCAGCGTCGCTGTGGCGGGTGCGGCCATCGCCAGCTTCTCCCGGCTCGACACGCTCCGAGAGGGCAGCGACGACTTCAACGCCGTGATGGCCGGGTCGATCGCCGTCACCGCCGTCGTCGCCCTGGTGCTGGGCGTGGCGGCGAGCGGACTGAGCGTCCTCGTGCAGGGGGTCGTCGTCGCCGAGGTCGCGCACGCGGTCGTCGCCGAGAAACCCACGCTGAAGGTCGTCTGGCGGCGGGTACGACCGGTCTTCTGGCGCCTCATCGGGTACGCCGCCCTGACGTTCGCGGCGGCGTTCGTCGTGCTCGCGGTGCTGGCCGCGATCGTCGTCCCCCTCTCCATCGCCATCCTGCCCGTGGGCGTGCTCCTGGGGATCCTGCTCGGCCTCGCCTGCATCCCGCTCTACCTGTGGCTTGCGACCAAGCTCTTCCTCGTCCCGTCCGTCATCATCCTCGAGGGCGCCGGGATCCGCGCCGGCATCGCGCGATCGTGGCGGCTCACGCGCGGGCGGTTCTGGTCGACGTTCGGCGTTCTCGTGATCATCTCCGTGGCGTTCAGCGTGGTCGCCCAGATCATCTCGATCCCGCTCAGCATGGGAGCGACCTTGATCTCGACCCTCATCGCTCCCACCGGCAGTGCCCAACCGGGGGCGATCGTGGGCTACATCGTCGTGCAGGTGATCGGGCAGGTCGGCATCCTGCTCGTCCAGTGCATCGCCCTCGTCGTGCAGTCCACGTCGGCGGTCCTGGTCTACGTCGACGCTCGCATGCGCGTCGAAGGACTGGATCAAGACCTCGCCTCGTACGTGGAGGCGCGGGATGCCGGCGCCGACGATCTTCCCGATCCGTACCGCGTGGGCATCGGGCGCTCGGTCGCCCCGGTCCAGCGGTGGGGAGCCCCGGTGCCCGGCGGGGTGCCCGCGGGATGGGGTCCGCCGTCCGCGGCGCCGTATGGAGCGGCACCTGCTGCTCCCCCGTATGGGCCCGCACCGACCACTCCCCCGTACGGTGGGGCGCCGACCACTCCCCCGTACGGTGGGGCGCCGAGCGCTGCCCCGTACGGGGCGGCGCCGACGGGGCAGCCCTACGGAACCGCGCCGGCCGGGCAGCCGTACGGCTCGGCGCCGACCACGGCGCCGTCCGGAGGAGTACCGGCCGCCGCGCCGCCGTACGCGGCCGCGCCTCCTCCGCCTCCCGCTGGGGCTCCGGCCCCGGCCCCGGCTCCCGCTGGGGCCCCGGCCCCGGCCCCGGCTCCCGCTGCCACCCCGACTCCGGTGGCCGGCGATCAGTCCGGCCTCCCGGCGACCGGCGGAGACACCACGAGCGACGAAGCATCGGACCCGCCCGCCCCACCGTCGACGACCACGTGGACGGCTCCCGGGGCCCGGCCCGACGACGCATGACGCCGCCGCTCGCGCTGACGGCCTCGGCTCTCTCCGCCCTCCTGCCCGACGCCGACGAGGCGCGCGAGTGGGCCGAGCGCGAACTCTCCGACCCGGCCTACCAAGCCGCCGAGCCGACGCCCATCGATCGACTGGCACGAGCCGTGGTCGACTTCTTCGGAGAGTTGCCGCGCAACTCCGCGAACGGTGAGTGGGGTCCCCCGGCGCTGATCGTTCTGGCGCTCATCCTGGCGGTCGGCATCGTCATCGGCATCCTGATCTGGGGCCGACCCCGCGCGCTCGCCCGCGCGCAGCCCCCGGCGCGCGCGCTCTTCGACGAAGATGACGGGCGCTCGGCCGAGGAGTTGCGTCGCGACGCCGAAGCCGCGGCCGCGCGCGGCGAGTGGGACGCGGCGATCGTCCTCCGGTTCCGTGCCTTCGCACGGGGCCTCACCGAGCGCGGCCTCGTCGACCCACCGCCCGGTGCCACCGTGCATACCTTCGCGCGCGCGGCCGCGGCCGCGCTTCCCGCGCTGGGAGCCGGGCTCGACAATGCGGCATCCCTCTTCGACGACGTGCGCTATCTCCGTCGTCCCGGGACCGAGAAGAGCTACCGCGTGGTCGCCGATCTCGACGCCGACGCCGTCCGCACGCGCCCCGCGTCGGCCGCCCTGGCGGGGGCCTCGTGACCGCAATCAGCGACGCGCCCGTCACCGCGCACCCCCGCCGCCGAGCCGCCCTCGGGTGGATCGCTCTTGCGGTCGGCCTCCTTCTCATCGGACTCGTGGGGACGACGCTCGTCTACGGGGGCTGGAAGGAGAAGGGGCTGCTCGATCCCGAGTCCCCCGCCCCCGACGGCGCCCGCGCGCTCGTCCGCATCCTGGAGCAGCAGGGAGTGACCGTGACGGTCGCGCGCGACCGCGCCACGGCGGAACGGGCCCTGGCCGGATCGGACGCCACCCTGGTGATGCGCGACGCTCCGATGCTCTCCGATGCGACCCTGAGCTCGCTCGCCGAGCGGGCGCGGGATGTCGTGCTCGTGGAGCCGCGGTCGCGTGCCCTCGATGTGCTCATGAACGGCTCAGCCCTCGGTGGCTTCGCGGCCGACCGTGCCGCCGACCCCGGGTGCGATCTCCCGGCACCGGAGGCTGCGGGGACCGCGCGTACCGGCGAATTGATGGTGCCCGGTCAGGGCGTCGACGGGTGCTATCGGGTCGACGGCGACTTCGGGCTCCTCTCGTGGGAGACGAGCGACGGGCGCACCGTCACCGCCCTCGACGGCACGTCGACGATGACCAACGCCGCACTCCCCCTCGACGGCAATGCCGCCCTCGCGATCGGCACTCTTGCCCGGACCGGCACCGTGGTCTGGTACGTCCCCTCCCCGTCCGACGCGGATGCCGGCACGGCCCCGCAGACACTGGGCGACCTCACTCCCCCGTGGGTGACCCCCGCCATCCTCCTGCTCTTTCTCTCGGGGCTCGTCGCAGCGATCTGGCGGGGGCGCCGTTTCGGCCCGCTCGTCACCGAGCGCCTTCCGGTGATGGTCCGCGCGAACGAGACGACCGAGGGGCGTGCGCGCCTGTACGCCGCGGCGGGAGACGCCCCGCACGCCCTCGACGAGCTGCGGCGGGCCGCACGCGGTCGGCTTGTCCGCGTGATGGGCCTGGCCACGCACACGCCGCCGGAGCAGGTTGCCGACGCCGTCGCCGAGCGGCTCGGAGCCGACCGCGGCGCGATGCGCGGCATCCTGATCACCGACACCCCCACCACCGATCGTGACCTGGTCGCGGCCAGCGACCGCCTCCGCGACCTCGAGACGAGCGTGCGCGCCGCGCTCTCCACCGAAAGGACCACCCGATGACCGACAGTCCTCTCGACGCCCCTCAGCCCGGTGTTCCCCCGCAGCCGGCATCCCCGCCCTCCGCCGCACCGGCGGCGAGCGCACCGGTCGAGCCCGGGTCGCGAGACGCCGCGCTGCGCGAAGCGATGAACCGGGTGCGGGTCGAGGTCGGCAAGGCCGTGGTCGGTCAGGACGGCACGGTCACGGGCCTGCTCATCGCCCTGCTCTCGCGCGGACACGTCCTGCTCGAGGGTGTCCCGGGGGTGGCGAAGACGCTTCTCGTGCGCTCGTTCAGCCGAGCACTCGGCCTCGACACGCACCGCGTGCAGTTCACCCCCGACCTGATGCCCGGCGACGTCACCGGCTCCCTCGTCTACGACGCCCGCACCGGGGAGTTCGAGTTCCGCGCCGGGCCGGTGTTCACGCACGTCCTTCTGGCCGACGAGATCAACCGCACCCCGCCGAAGACGCAGGCGGCCCTCCTCGAGGCCATGGAGGAGCGTCAGGTGTCGTCCGACGGCGTGAGCCGCCCGCTGCCCGACCCCTTCCTCGTCGCCGCGACGCAGAACCCCGTCGAGCACGAGGGCACGTACACGCTGCCCGAGGCTCAGCTCGACCGCTTCCTCATGAAGCTCGTGGTCGACCTGCCCGGCCGCGACGCCGAGGTCGATGTCCTTCGGCGGCACGCGGGCGGATTCGACCCGCGCCGACTCGACGCGGCGGGCCTCGATCCGGTCGTGACCGCCGACGAGATCCTCGCCGCGCAGCGCGCCGCCGCGACCGTCGCCGTCGATGACGACCTGCTCGGCTACATCGTCGACCTCGCCCGGGCGACCCGGCAGAGCCCTTCGGTGCTGCTCGGCGTGAGCCCGCGCGCGACGACCGGGCTGCTCGCCGCGGCGAAGGCCTGGGCGTGGCTCGGCGGGTATCCCGCGATCACCCCCGACCACGTGCAGACCATGCTCGTTCCGGTCTGGCGCCACCGCATCCGCCTGCGCCCCGAGGCCGAGATCGAGGGCGTCTCCGTCGATGCGATCCTCACCTCGGTGCTGCAGCAGACCCGCGTCCCCATCTGATGTTCGTCACCGGCCGTCTCGCCCTGCTCGTCGCCGTCGGCGTCGTCCCGCTCGTGCTCCTGAGCACGGCGGGCGCGCCCGCGTGGCTCGTCGTGGGCGTGTGGGTGCTGCTGTGCGCTCTGGCGGCCCTCGTCGACATGCTGGCTGCGGCCGACCCGCGCGCGGTCGAGATCACGCGCCGGCTCCCGGAGCGGGTGCTGCGCGACGAGCCCGTCGCCGGCGAGCTGCGGGTGCGCAACCTCGGCCGTCGCGTCCTCCGCGCACGGGTCCGCGACGCGTGGCAGCCCACGGCGGGGGCGCCGGAGGAGCGCTCGCGGTTCGTCGTCCCGCCCGGCGAACGGCGGGGCGCTCCCCTCCCCCTGCTCCCTCGGCGCCGCGGCGAGATCCGCAGCGGCTTCGTGGTGGTGCGCGCCTCCGGCCCGCTCGGACTGGCCGGACGGCAGGCGGTCGTCGACGCACCGGGACGGATCCGGGTCCTTCCCCCCTTCACCTCGCGTCGGCATCTGCCGTCCCGCCTCGCGCGGTTGCGCGAGCTCGACGGCAACACGAGCCTGATGGTGCGCGGACAGGGGACCGAGTTCGACAGCTTGCGCGAGTACGTCCGCGGCGATGACGTCCGCTCGATCGACTGGCGCGCGACGGCACGCGCCGGCACGACGATGCTGCGCACGTGGCGCCCCGAACGCGACCGGCATGTCGTCATCGTGATCGACACCGGCCGCACCGCGGCGGCGCGCGTCGGAGACGGGGCCCGCCTGGACGCCGCCATGGAGGCGACCCTCCTCCTGTCCGCTCTCGCCGCCCGTGCGGGCGACCACGTGCACCTCGTGATGTTCGACCGTGTCGCGCGCGCCCGCGTGACGAAGGTCGACGGCTCTCAGCTGCTGCCGGCCCTGGTCGACGCGATGGCTCCCGTCGAGCCGCAGCTGATCGACACGGACTGGGATGCCGCCTTCGCCCAGGTCCGTCAGCTCACGGTCCGCCCCGCCCTCGTCGTGCTGCTCACCGCGCACGACGACCCGGAAGCGGCTCGGGGCTTCCTCGCCGCACTGCCCGCCGTGGCGGCGCGCTCCCGCCTGCTCGTCGCGACGGCCACCGACGGACCGGGCGAAGAACCGGAGCGGACGGATGCCGCCTCCGTCTACGCGGCGGCCGCCATCGAGCGGGCGCGGCACGACGCCGACCGCGTCCGTGCCGCCGTGGTCCGCGCCGGCGGCGACGCCGTCTCCGCCTCCGCGGACGACCTGCCCCCGCTCGTCGCCGACCGCTACCTCGCGCTCAAGGCGGCCGGGCGGCTCTAGCACATCCAGGCCCCATGCAGCCGGGGACATACGTCGCGGCTTATCCTGGGGGGTACCCTTCGAGCCGACAGCGCGTTCCCTCCGCGCTCGGCTGCGCCGTCTACGCACAGGATGCGGGAGAACTCTTGCCAGGTAACGCCACCACGCACTTCGACGATGTGGCCCTCGTTTCGGTGGCGAGCGTCCTGCCCAGCCGCGTCACGACGTCGGACGACATCGAGGAGCGCCTGGCCCCGGCGCTGCAGCGCCTCAAGCTGAAGCCCGGCCTCCTGCGCCGCGTCGCGGGCGTCAACGAGCGCCGCAACTGGGCCGAGGGCGAGTCGTCCGACGAGGCCACGATCGCCGCCGGCAAGCAGGCACTCGCCGAAGCGGGCGTCGACCCCAGCGAGATCGGGTTGATCATCAACACCTCGGTGACGCGCAAGCACCTCGAGCCTTCGGTCGCCGTGCGTCTCCACCACGGTCTGGGTCTGCCCAGCTCGGCGATCAACTTCGACGTCGCCAACGCGTGCCTCGGCTTCATCAACGGCATGAGCCTCGCCGCCGGCATGATCCAGTCGGGCCAGGTCAAGTACGCCCTGATCGTCAACGGCGAGGATGCCGACGAGATCCAGGTCAACACGATCAACCGCCTCGTCCGCGAAGACCTCGACCGCGACGCCTTCATGCAGGAGTTCGCCTCGCTCACGCTGGGTTCCGGTGCCGCCGCGGCGGTCCTCGGGCGCGCGAGCGACCACCCCGAGGGCCACCGGATCGTCGGCGGCGTGACGCGCGCGGCGACGCAGTTCTACGACCTCTGCGTCGGCAGCGTCGACGGCATGTTCACGGATGCCAAGGCCCTCCTCAAGGGCGGCCTCGACCTCGTCGTGTCGGCGTGGAAAGAGGCGAAGGGCGAATTCTCGTGGACCGGGATGGACCGCTACATCACGCACCAGGTCTCCTCCGTCCACACCTCCGCGATCGTCCGAGCCGCCAAGCTCGACCGCGACCGCGTGCCCGTGACCTACCCGCACCTGGGCAACGTGGGCCCGGCATCCATCCCGATCACCCTCGCCGACGAGCAGAAGACGCTGCGTCGGGGTGATCGCGTCCTCCTGATGGGAGTGGGCTCCGGGCTGAACACCGGCATGCTGGAGCTGGCCTGGTGAGGGTCACCGACCTGAACGCGACCCTCCCGCCTGCGGGCCTCCCGGGTCTCGACCCCTCTCTGTCACGCCTCGTCGACGTTCCGGGGGCCGCCGCCGACGCCGGGGCCACCCGCACCTGGCACGTCCTCGACACCGGGACCGCCCTCTCCGAACGCGGCATCGAACCCGTCGGCACGATCGTCGCCGTGCACGGCAATCCGACGTGGTCGTACCTCTGGCGCGCGCTCGTGAACACCTCGCTGGAGCGCGCGGAGACCGGCCGCACGGCCTGGCGCGTCGTCGCGGTCGACCAGCTCGAGATGGGCTTCTCGGAGCGCTCGTCGCTGCGGCGGACGCTGGCTCAGCGCATCGCCGACCTCGAGGCGCTCGTCGGAGAGCTCGGCATCCGGGGTCGGATCGTCACGATCGGGCACGACTGGGGTGGGCCCGTCTCTCTCGGCTGGGCCGTGGAGAACCGCGACCGCCTCGCCGCCGTGATCGCCCTGAACACCGCCGTCCATCACCCTGACGGCGCACCTCTCCCCTTCGCGCTGCGCGTCGCGACCGCGCGCGGCATGCTCGCCGCCGGTACCACCGGCACGACGGCGTTCCTCGACACCACCCTTGCGCTGGCCGACCTCGATCCGGCGGTGCGCTCCGCCTTCCGCGCGCCGTACGCCACGGTGGCCCGCCGCCGCGGGATCGGCGGCTTCGTCGCCGACATCCCCGCCACCGCCGCGGACGAGAGCACACCAGCGCTGCGGCGCATGTCGGCGGGGCTGCGCGAGCTCGAGGTGCCCGCGCTGTTCCTCCGCGGCCCGAAAGACCCCGTCTTCGGCGAGGGCCACCTCGACGACCTCACCGAGCGCCTGCCGCACGCCGACGTGCACCGCTTCGAGGGGGCCGGGCACCTGATCGCCGAGGAGCGGCCCTACGCCGACGTCGTCCTCGACTGGCTCGAGGAGAAGGGCGTGGCGACGGATGCCGCGACCCCCGGCTCCACGGACGCGACCGCCGCAGACCTCGACGCCACCCCGCCCGCCATCGCCACCGGTCACCTCTGGGACGCCCTCGACGCGCGCCGCGACGACGACGACACCGCGGTGATCGACATGACCACCACCCGCGACGGCGCCCCGCTCCGCGTCAGCTGGCGACAGCTGTCCACCCGCGTCGACGAGATCGCCGCGGGCCTGGATGCCTTCGGCGTCCGCGCGGGCGACCGCGTCTCGCTGCTCGTGCAACCCGGCCCCACGCTCACCGCCGCGCTGTATGCGTGCCTGCGCATCGGCGCGGTGGTCGTCGTGGCCGACCGGGGTCTCGGCATCCGGGGTCTGTCGCGGGCCGTGCGCGGGGCCGTACCCGACGTCGTCATCGGCGAGCTCGCCGGACTCGCCGCCGCCCGCGCCCTCGGCTGGCCCGGGCGTCGGATCTCGGCCACGGCCCTCCCCCTCGCCACGAGCCGCGCGCTCGGCGTCGAGGCGAGCCTGTCCGACCTCGCCCGCGCGGGCCGCGGCCACACCCTCCCGCCTGTGCCGGCGGCCGAGGCGGACGCGGCGGTGCTGTTCACCTCCGGGTCGACGGGACCGGCGAAGGGCGTCGTCTACACGCACGCCCAGCTCACCGCGCTGCGCGACACCCTCGCCGCGCACTTCGGCGTCACGGCGGACACGGGCCTCGTCACCGGATTCGCCCCGTTCGCCCTGCTCGGACCGGCGCTCGGCACGCGGTCGGCGACGCCCGACATGGACGTCTCCGCTCCCCGCACCCTCACCGCCGAGGCGGTCGCGGCGGCCGTGCGCGCCTCGGACGCCCGCATCGTGTTCCTCTCGCCCGCGGCCGTGGCCAACGTGGTCGCCACCTCCGACGCTCTCGGCGACGACGACCGCGCCGCGCTCGAGCGCGTCGAGACGTTCCTCTCCACCGGCGCGCCCGTGAGCATCGACCTGCTGCGCCGCGCGCAGGAACTCATGCCGAACGCGGTCGCCCACACCCCGTACGGCATGACGGAATGTCTGCTGGTCGCCGACGTCACGCTTCCCGAGATCGAGGAGGCCGCGGGAGATCGCGGCGTGTGCGTCGGCCGCCCGCTCGGCACCGGCCAGGTGCGCATCTCGGCCATCGACGCCGACGGTCGCGCGACCGGCGAGCCGACGACCGAAGCCGGGGTCACCGGCGAGATCGTCATCTCCGCCCCCCACCTCAAGCGCGGGTACTTCCGCCTCTACCTCACCGACCGCGAGGCCCGCCGCGGCCTCGCCGACCGCTGGCACCGCACCGGCGATGTCGGTCACCTCGACGCCGAGGGCCGCCTCTGGGTCGAAGGGCGCCTCCCCCACGTCATCACGACCGCCGAGGGTCCCGTGACCCCCGTCGGCATCGAACAGGATGCCGAGACCGTCGACACCGTGTCGCGAGCCGCCGCCGTCGGGGTCGGACCCGTCGGCCGTCAGGTCGTCGTCGCCGTCGTCGAGGCCGGCGCGCGCCGCCCCGGTCTCGCCTCTCCCGAGCTGACGGACGCCGTCCGCGCAGCGACCGCGCAGCCGCTCGCCGCGGTGCTCGTCGCCCCGACGCTGCCGACCGACATCCGGCACAACTCCAAGATCGACCGCTCGCGCCTCGCGGCGTGGGCCGAACGTCTGCTCGCGGGCGAGAAGCCGACGGCCCCGTGAGGGTTCTCGCGACCGGCGCGTCCGGCTTCCTCGGCCGGGCCGTCGTCCGCGCCCTGCAGGACGCCGGGCACGAGGTCCGCACCCTGCAGCGCCGCGCGTCGGGCGTCGACAGCGCCGAGGATCGCCTCGGTTCGGTGACGGATCCGGATGCCGTGGCATCCGCCCTCGACGGGATCGACGGCGTGGTGCACCTCGCCGCCAAGGTGTCGCTCGCGGGGGATCCGGGGCAGTTCCACGCGGTGAACGTCGAGGGGACGCGGACGCTCCTGGACGCCGCCGCCGCGGCGGGCGTCTCGCGCGTCGTGCACGTGTCGTCGCCGTCGGTCGCGCACGCGGGGCACGCCCTCGCCGGTGTGGGGGCGGAGCCCGCCGATCCGGACGCCGCACACGGCGAATACGCCCGCACCAAGGCCGAGGCCGAGCGGCTCGCGCTCTCCCGCGTCGGTGACGGCCTGGCGCTCGTGGCGATCCGCCCGCACCTCGTCTGGGGTCCGGGCGACACGCAGCTCATCGCGCGCGTCGTCGACCGCGCCCGCCGGGGACGGCTGCCGCTGCTGAACGGCGGAACGGCGCTCATCGATTCCACGTACGTCGACAACGCGGCATCCGGGATCGTCGCCGCCCTCGACCGCGTCGACGCCGTCAGCGGCCGTGCCTACGTGCTGACCAACGGCGAACCGCGTCCGGTCGGCGACCTGCTCGCCGGGATCTGCCGCGCCTCGGGCGTGACGCCGCCGCGGTTCAGCGTGCCCGCGGGGCTGGCCAAGGCCGCGGGGGCGCTCGTCGAGCGGGTGTGGGCCGTGCGTCCCGGCGAGGACGAGCCGCCGATGACTCGGTTCCTCGCCGAGCAGCTGTCGACAGCGCACTGGTTCGACCAGACCGAGATCCGCCGCGACCTCCGCTGGGCGCCGGCCGTGTCGCTGGACGAGGGCCTGCGCCGCCTCGCGCGGGCCTGAGCCGCGGCATCCGCCCGCCCCGCGTCCCACTTAACGCGGTGCGTGTCCCACAGATGGCGACCCCGCACGCCCCGCACCGACCACAAGTGGGACGAGGCCCCGCAGACCCTCAGGCGGAGACCCCTCGTCCCACTTAACGCGGTGCGTGTCCCACAAATGGCGACCCCGCACGCCCCGCACCGACCACAAGTGGGACGAGGCCCCGCATGCACGCAGAAGGCCCGCCCCCAACGAGGGGACGGGCCTTCAGCGCGCCGCAGCTCAGACCAGGTCGAACCGGTCGAGCTCGGTGACCTTGCGCCAGGCGGCGACGAAGTCGCGGACGAACTTCTCCTTGGCGTCGTCGGAGGCGTAGACCTCGGCGAGCGCGCGCAGCTCGGAGTTCGAGGCGAACACGAGGTCGACACGCGTGCCGATCCCGACCTTCTCGCCCGAGCCGTCCTTCGTCCCCTCGAAGGCGTGCTTGCCGCTGTCGAGCGGCTTCCACGTCGTGCCGAGGTCGAGGAGGTTCGCGAACACGTCGTTCGTCAGCGCACCGGGGGTGTCGGTGAACACGCCCCAGTCGCTGCCGTCCCAGTTCGCCCCGATCGCGCGGAGGCCGCCGACCAGCACGGTCATCTCGGGCGCGGTGAGGGTGAGCAGGTTGGCCTTGTCGAGCAGAAGGAACTCCGCCGGGAGGCGAGCCTCGCGCGAGGCGTAGTTGCGGAAGCCGTCGGCGACCGGCTCGAGCCAGCGGAACGACTCGATCTCGGTGTGCTCCTGCGAGGCATCGGTGCGGCCCGGGGTGAAGGGCACCTCGACCTCGACGCCCCCGGCACGAGCGGCCTGCTCGACACCGGCGTTGCCGGCGAGCACGAGCAGGTCGGCGATCGACACCTTCTTCTCGCCCTGCGCGTCGAAGGCGGCCTTCACGCCCTCGAGAACAGACAGGACGGATGCCAGCTGCTCGGGGTTGTTGACCGTCCAGCTTCGCTGCGGCTCGAGGCGAATCCGCGCGCCGTTCACGCCACCGCGCTTGTCGCTGCCGCGGAACGTCGAGGCGGCGGCCCACGTGGTGGTGACGAGCTGCTGCACCGTGAGGCCGCTGTCGAGGATCTGCTGCTTGAGGGCAGCGGCATCCGCCTGATCGATCAGCGGGTGGTCGACGGCGGGCACGGGGTCCTGCCAGACGAGCACCTCGGACGGCACCTCGGGACCGAGGTAGCGCTCACGCGGGCCCATGTCGCGGTGGGTCAGCTTGAACCACGCGCGGGCGAAGGCATCCTGGAACGCGGCCGGGTCCTCGAGGAAGCGGCGCGAGATCTTCTCGTATGCCGGGTCGACGCGCAGCGCGAGGTCGCTCGTGAGCATGCGCGGCTCGCGTCGGCCGTCGGAGTGGGCCTCGGGGACCATATCGGCGCCCGCGCCGTTCTTCGGACGCCACTGGTGCGCACCGGCCGGACTCTCGAAGAGCTCCCACTCGTACGCGAAGAGGATGTGGAAGAACTCGTTGTCCCAGCGGGTCGGGTGGTAGGTCCACGTGACCTCGAGACCGCTCGAGATGGTGTCGTCGCCCTTGCCGCTGCCGTAGCTGCTCTTCCAGCCCAGGCCCTGGTCCTCGATGTCGCCGGCCTCGGGGTTGGGACCGACGTGGGAGTCACTCGCCGCACCGTGCGTTTTGCCGAAGGTGTGGCCGCCGGCGATGAGGGCGACGGTCTCCTCGTCGTTCATGGCCATGCGGCCGAACGTCTCGCGGATGTCGTGGGCCGAGAGCTGCGGGTCGGGGTTGCCGTTGGGGCCCTCGGGGTTGACGTAGATGAGGCCCATCTGCACGGCGGCGAGCGGCTTCTCGAGCTCGCGGTTGCCCGTGTAGCGCTCGTCACCGAGCCACGTGGTCTCGGGGCCCCAGTACACGTCGTCGTCGGGCTCCCACACGTCCTGGCGTCCGCCGGCGAAGCCGAAGGTCGGGAAGCCCATGTCCTCCAGCGCCACGTTGCCGGCGAGGATCATGAGGTCGGCCCACGAGATCGACTGGCCGTACTTCTTCTTGACGGGCCACAGCAGGCGGCGGGCCTTGTCGAGGTTGACGTTGTCGGGCCAGCTGTTCAGCGGGGCGAAGCGCTGCATGCCCGCGCCCGATCCCCCGCGACCGTCGGTCACGCGGTAGGTTCCGGCGCTGTGCCACGCCATGCGGATCATCAGGGGTCCGTAGTGCCCGAAGTCCGCGGGCCACCAGTCCTGCGAGGTCGTCATGACCTCCTGCAGGTCCTTCTTGACGGCATCCAGGTCGAGCGCCTCGAAGGCGGCGCGGTAGTCGAAGCCCTCGTCGAGCGGGTCGCGCAGCGCGTTGTTCTTGGCGAGGATCTTCACGTTGAGGGATTCGGGCCACCACACGCGGTTGGCGGATCCCTGGGTCGGGTGGGGCAGGGCGCCGGCGGGCTCGCTGTCGGCGGGGGCTTCGCCCACCGGCAGTCGGTTGTCGTCGGGGGCGGCTCCATCGTGGAAAACGGGGCACCCGTTCAGAGCGTCGCTCATCGGGATCCTCTCGGTCGTTCGGCTTCGGACGTGGCTCGACAGTCGGGGCAGACCCCCCAGAACGTCACTTCGGCGGTCTGGATGGTGAACCCACTCCCCTCCGGCATATGCAGGCACGGTGCCGCCCCGACGACGCAGTCCACGTCGTCGATGCGTCCGCACACGGTGCACACCACGTGGTGGTGGTTGTCCCCCACGCGCAGCTCGAACGTGCCGGCGTGGCCGGCGGGTTCGATGCGGCGGGCGACACCCGCGTCGACGAAGTCGCCGAGGGCGTTGTACACCGATTGCTTGCTCGTGCCGGGAAGGGATCCGCGGATGCCGTCGTACACGGCGTCCGCGGTGGCGTGCGGGCGGGTGCGAAGGGCTTCGAGGACGGCGACACGCGTCGCCGTCACCCGGAGTCCGGCACCGCGGATGAGGTCATCCGCGGTGGCATCCGTCCGATCGTCGAGCATGCCTTCACTCTAGCTAATTTTGAGTGAATCAAAAATGACACGCAGGGGAACGATCGAGAATCCCTCGGAATCTCTCAGCCCGCGGTGAGCGTGGGGGTCCCCGCCTCGTACTCGGTGAGATCGCCGGTCTCGCCCGACCGGGCGGCCCTCCCGCCGACCCACAGCATGTAGAAGAGGAACACCCCGAGCGCCGCCGCGCCGATCGCGATCTTCACCTGCCACGGCCATTCACGCGGCGTGACGAAACCCTCGACGATCCCCGACAGAGCGAGCGCGAAGACGAGCCCCACCGCGACCGTGGCCAGGGAACGCCCCTCGGCGGCCAGGGCCGCCGCGCGCGTGCGCCGACCGGGGGCGACCCAGGCCCAGAAGATGTGCAGCCCCGCGGCCCCCGCCACGAAGATCGCGGTGAGCTCGAGGAGCCCGTGCGGAAGGATGAACTGGAAGAACACGTCGGTCCGGTCGAAGGCGATCATGATCGCGGCCGACTGCCCGACCCCGATCGCGTTCTGCATCATCGCCATCAGCGGCCAGATGCCCGTGACCCCGAACAGCACGCACTGCGCCGCGATCCAGGCGTTGTTGGTCCACACCGAACCCGCGAAGATCGCGTTGGGGTTCTCGCGGTAGTAGCTCACGAACTGCTCGTCGGCGTAGTTCTGCAGTTCGCTCCGGCTGCCGAGGGCGGCGACCGTCGCCGGGTCGCCCGAGATCCACAGGGCGACCATCGTGGAGACGACGATGAAACCGATCGCGACCGCCAGAGTCGTCCACCGCACGCGGTACAGCGCCGCCGGCAACTGGAGCAGGAAGAAGCGCGGCATCTGCTTGAGCACGTTCTCGCGCACGCCCGTGAGGCGCAGGCGCGTACGGGCCAGGAGGATCGAGACGTAGTCTCCCTGCGGCGTACGTCCGGCGGAGGTTTTGATATCGGCGAGATCAGCGGATGCCGCGCGGTACCGCGTGACGAGCTCGTCGACCTGGTCGCCGCTCAGACGTCGCGTGCGGCCCAGTTCGTCGAGGCGCGCCCACTCCTCGCGGCGGGCGGCCGTGAGGGCGTCGAGGTCCATGTGATCAACTGTACGCATGGCTTCGTCCGCGGCATCCCCCCGATCCGAGGTGCGCACGCCCGCGGCGCGCGGTGTCACGCTCATCGACATCGCGTCCGAGGAGATCCTGACCGGTGAGGCGGTCGCCCTCGACGTCCAGCCCCTCGGTTTCTTCCTGCGTGCTCTCGGCTGCCTGATCGACATGGTGGTCGGCGTCGTGCTGCTGATCGGCGGGGGTCTCCTGCTCGTGACGATGGCGGCATCCGGGGCCCTTCCCGACAGCGCGCTGCGGATCGGGATCATCACCCTGATCGTGCTGGTCATGGTGGTCCTCCCCACCACCGTCGAGACCCTGTCACGCGGACGCAGCCTCGGTCGCCTCGCCGTCGGAGGACGCATCGTCCGCGTCGACGGCGGAGCGGCGGGCTTCCGTGCCGCGCTGATCCGCGCCCTCGTCGGCGTGCTCGAGCTGTGGCTGACCCTCGGCGGCATCGCCGCGGTCGTGGGCATGTTCACGCCGCGCGCTCAGCGCCTCGGCGACCTCGTCGCGGGCACCGCGAGCGAACGGACGCGCACGCGTCCCCTCCCTCCGCCGGCGCCGGGGCTGCCCCCGGGCTGGGAATCGTGGGCACAGGTCGCCGACGTGTCGCGTCTGCCGGATCGGCTCGCCGCGCGCGTGTCGCAGTTCGTGCGTGGAGCGGAGCTTCTCGACCCGGCCGCACGCGTGCGGATCGCCGGGTCTCTGGCCGACGCCGTGGCCCCGTTCGTGTCGCCGCGCCCCCCGGCGGATCCCGAAGCCTTCGTGCGGGCGGTCGCCTCCGTGCGACGGGATCGGGAGTACCGCGCGCTCGTGATCGAACGGGAGCGCGCAGCGAGCCTCACCGGCCGCTGACGCCTCTCAGGCGCGCAGCGTCTCGTGCCGGACGACCACCCAGCCGCGCGGCACCGACAGGCGGTCGGCGTGGATGGCGCAGAGGTCGTGCGCGTGCGGATCGTCGACACGGCCCAGGGGGCCCAGGGCCGCCATCTGGTCGCCGTAGTCGTAGGTGAGGGTGCTCATCGCCTCGCGGGCGCATCCCACCTTCGAGCAGAGTCTGTCGCGCATCGCGGGCTACGTTAGTCCGCCCGTCCCTCGCCGCTCGCGCGCCGCGCCGCGTTCCCCGCGCTCGGCCGCCCGTGCGCGCCCCGCGCCCCGAGCCCGCACACCGTGGCCGACGCTCCGCACCCCGGGGCCCCAGACCCGCGTGCCCCGCGCCGCGCGAGCGCCCCGCGCCCCGCGCCCCGCGCCCCGCGCCCCGCGCCCCGCGAGCGCGACCGTAGGATGGGCGCATGGTGCGGTCGACGAACCCGCGAAGCCCGGCCGGTCGCCCGCCCCTCCCGCCACGGGCGTCACGGGCGCGAGAACCGCAGCCCGGTCGTGCGCCCGCCGCTCCCCCCGATCGACACCCGGGTCGAGCGCTTCGACATCGCCGTCGGTGCCGCGGCGGAATTCCTCCGCTCCGCCTGGGCCGAACTGCGCGAGGTCTCGTTCGAGATCGGGATCATGCCCCCGGCGGCGACCGACGGAATCCCCCGCTGGACGGTGCTGCGCGAGGAGAAGCGCATCATCCTCTACCGCATCCCCATCGAACGCCTCGGCCACCCGCACCACGACGACGACCTGCACCGCCGCATGATGATCGAGGGAGCCGTCTTCCGCGCGGCGGCGGAGTACCTCGACCGCGACCCCTGGGACCTCGGCCCGGAGCGCTTCCGCTACTTCTGATCCGCGGCGCGGCGGAGCCGGCGCGCTCAGCGCTCGTCCCGTGCCCCTACGGCAGCACCGTCACCGCGGACTCGGCGGTGTCGGCCGGCCACAGCGGGTACCCGGCGACGGCTCCGGTCGACGCGTAGGTGACCGCCGCCCGCACCGGGGTGCTCGGCTCGAGCGTGTACACCCCCGCGGCGACCGCGGTCGAGACGCCGCCCCCGTCCGGCACGGCGATGGTGAGCGGCGTACCGCCGTCGGCGGGCGTGAGCGTGACCGTGGCGTCTCCCGCGCCCCGATCGGAGCTGAGGACGAGCGCGGCACCGGCACCGGATGCCACCGCGACGGCGCTCGAAACCGCAATCTGCGGCGCGGGGCTGTACCAGGCGAAGTCCGCCCCCTGGCCGAAGCCGGTCGTCGACCAGACTCCGGCGACCACGGGCTGGTCGGCGGTGACGTCGACCGTGTACGCGCCGAGACCGACACCCGACAGGTCGAGCGAGGTGGGCTTCCCCGCCTCGAGGGGGACCTGGCGCGGCTCCCCGGGAGCGGCGGTGCCGACCGGGGTGAGGGTCACCGTCGCGGTGGCGGCGGCACCCGGGGCGAGCAGACGAAGGACCGTCCCCGCATCGCTCCCGCCCGAGGTCAGGACCTGGACGCCCGGTATCACGACGTGCGTGTCGGCCTGCGCCGACGGGGCGACCTGGTCCACTCCACCCGGCAGCAGGAGGCGGGTCAGACTCGCCTGGAGCGACGCGTGCACGGGGGCCCCGGTGGCCGTGACACGCACGACCGGGCTCTCCTCGCCGAGGAGAAGCCCCGCCAGCGGCACCACGCGCTGCTCGCCCGCGGGCACGACGATGTTGCTTCCGCCCGGAGGGGTCGACACCCCCTGCGCCCCGTAGACCGACAGCTGGACCGTCGCGGGCACGTCGCCGGGGTTGCCGAGGACGACGAGGTCGTTCGCCCCGGTCGTCGTCGCGCCGGCCACGAGCCACGACTCCGCCAGCGGAGGGCGGCACGCGGATGCCGAGAACCCGATGAGATCTTCCGAGGTGGCCGTCGCCGACCCCGCGGCGGCGACCGGCACCGCCACGCCGTCGCGCGGCTGCGCGCGGAGCGCCGTGGCATTCCCCGATCCGTCGCCGGTCGATCCGGTCAGTGCACTCTCGACCGCGGCGCTGTCGGCCGGTCCGCTCACGATCGCCTGCGGCGCGGCCGCGCTGAGCGCTCCCGCCTGCTCGGCACTGCGACCGAGTGCGAGCAGCGGCCCGTCGCAGGCCAGCACGGTGTCGGAGGCCGCGGGCGTCGCCTCGATGCGGACCGGGGTGGCGGTGAGGGTCGGCCACGGCGCCGCGATGCCCGCCACCGTCCCCACGACGACGGCCGCGGCGACGACGGACCCGGCGACCACGCGGGCGCTGGTCGTCGCCCAGCGGACGAGTCGGCGGTCGCTGCTCATCGGCTTCCTCCCGGGGTCGGGCCCACGATGCGGGGCGTGCGTCGCGCGACGCGGCGCGAGGCGGTGGTGGGCACGGCCAGCAGGAGCGCGACGAGGAGGACCCCCAGCGACCCCAGCGTCACGAGGTTGCGCAGGTGCGCCTGGGTGTCGGTGAGCGGCTGTCGCGGCTGTACGTCCGCGGTCACGCGCCACAGGTCGCCGCGGGACGTGGTGCCGACGCCGTCGAGCGCGTCCCGCTGGTCGAGCGAGGTCGCCGCGGCCAGACGGGCACCGCGGATGACGTCGTTCTCACCCGCCGGGGCGGACTTGAGCAGGACGAACGCGATCCCCCGCTCCGCCAGGCGCGACACGACGTCGTCCGACGAGGGGGTGGTCAGATCCGCCGCGAGCGCGGCGAGGTCGCGATCGGCCGGCCGCGCCTCGGTCCGCGTGGCCTGGACGGTGCTCTGACCGCCCACGGTGGCGCTCCCGCCCCAGACGACGTCGACGCGCAGACCGTCGGCGCGGGGGTCCAGCACGATGGTCCCGATCGCGGTCGATCCGCGCCCCTCCGCCGCGACGAACGCGGGGAGGGTCGAGGTCGGTCCGTTCGTGAGCACCGACCGCGGATGGGCCTGGTCGAGGGATGCCGTGAGCGCCGGTCCCACCGCGACGACCAGCGCCACGAGGGTCACGAGGGCACCGATGGGCCGGAGGACGCGCACCCGTTCCCCGATCCCGGCATCCAGAGCCACCATCGCGCTTCCCACGACACCGAGCCAGGCGAGGCTCAGGCCCGCGCCCGGCCACAGCGGAACGGGCGTGCCGTGGTCGAAGGACACGGACACCCCCACCGCGGCGAACGCCGTCGCGAGACCCACGGCCGCGATGATCAGCAGAGCGGATGCCGTCACCCACCGCGGCGTGAGGACCGCGAGCAGCGCCAGGACGGCCAGGGGGGCGATCAGCAGACCCACCCACCACACGGGTCCGTTCAGCACCGACGCCCACCCGCCGGGGTCGGAGCTCGGGAATCCCGCGGCGAGGAGCGCTCGGCCGAGCGGGTCGGCCGTCACCTCGTCGCCGGCGTACGGCACCCCGGGGTCGGCGAGCAGGCCCCACGGGTTCCCGGTGCGCACCTGGGTCCACACGAGCGGCGCGAAGACGACGATCGACGGCACGACGAGCCACACCACGCGGGCCACTCCGCGTCCGGCCACGAGGGCGACCACGACGAGCGCCGCCGACCACAGCACGACGGCCGCCGGGGCGAGAGAGGGAGCGCAGGCGAGCACGAGCACGAGGAGAACGGATGCCGCCCCCGCCGGCGCCCAGGCCCGGTGCGCGACGCTCGCGGCGTAGAAGAGCCACGGCAGCAGAAGGTGGGCGAGGAGGGCGGCGGGTCGGCCCTCGACGAGAGCGGCGAGGAAGGTCGGCGCGAGCGCCCAGGCGACGGCCGCGACGATGCGCAGCAGCGGCGACTCGGTCACCCGGGTCGCGGCGAACCACCCGCCCAGGACGGCGAGCGGGAGGGCGAGCACCCAGAGCACGACGAGGGCGCGCGACGGGTCCCCGGGCGACAGGGTGCCGATGAAGGCGATGATCGCCGAGAACGGATCGGCGGGGCCGATGGCATCCAGTCCCAGGGGACGCGCGCCCCACGCCGCGTCCTGCCACAGCTGGGCGACCGTCGCGCGCAGCGGCGCGAGGGCGCCGCCACCCAGCACTGGCCAGGCCAGCAGCGGGAAGAACAGCGCCGCCGACACGGCGAGCGCGCCGAGCACGGCCCACGCCCCTCCGCCGACGAAGAACTGCAGCTCGGAGCGGACGGGCGCGTCCACGACGGCGCCGTCTCCCTCCCACCGCAGCCGCATCTCGGCACGCGAGACGCGCAGCGGCGCGATGCGCGACCACCCGACGGCGCGCACGGCACGGATCCGGCGTCGCGCGCGCGCGACAGCGGCGACACGGGCCATGACGAGGATCGTCGCGCCCCATTCGGGAAGGACGCGGTACGGCACCTTGCCGACGAGGTGGACGATCGTGCGCCACAGCGCCAGCGGGAGCAGCGACAGCCAGTGCAGCGGGACGGCTGCCGCCGGGGCGTACGCGAGGCGCCGGTGCAACTGCGCGGTGCGCTCGGCGAAGGCGCGGCGCCGCGCGCGACGGCGGCCGCGAGCCATCGCCGCGACACCGTCGCCGGCGACCGCGACACGGGCGGCGGGGACCAGCGACACCCGGTCGCCGGCCAGACGCGCGCGCACCCCGAGGTCCACGCCCTCGTCCGCACCGCCGAGGGCGGGATCGAGACCGCCGAGCGCGGTCCAGGACTCACGACGGATCAGCAGGCCTCGCACGTCCGCGCCGAGAACGTCGGCATCGCCGTCGTGCTGCCCCTGGTCGAACTCCCCGGCCGCGAGTTCGACCGTGCGACCGTAGCGGTTGAGGCTGATGCCGAGGGAGACGATCTCCTCGGGCTCGTCCCAGCGGACGAGCTTGGGCGCCGCCACCGCGAGCGACGGGGAGAGCTCGAGCGCTCCGGCGAGCCGGACGAGAGCGTCGGGCTCGGGGGCGGTGTCCTGGGCGAGCAGCCAGACCGCGTCCCCCGTGAGTCGGGGGGTCGCCAGCGCCGTCGCGGCGGCGAAGGGCGTTCCGGCCGAGGCCGTGATGACGCCCTCCGCACCGGATGAGGCGGCCAGCTGCGTCAGCGCCGGGTCGGCTCCGCACAGGACGATGGTCAGAGCGTCGACGGGGCGGCTCTGCGCGGCGATCGCCGCGAGGGTGCGGGTCAGATGGTGCGCGGCAGGAGTCCGTCCCTCGGGGCGGACGACGAGGATGGCGTGAACACGGGCGGGCATGGCGCAGTCAGCCTAAGCGCGCTCCTCGCGGTTCGCGGACGCCGCGCCGTGCGGAGGAGGATCGCTCAGGGACGATCCGGAGGTCAGGCGCGACGCTTCAGCTTGCGGCGCTCGCGCTCGCTGAGACCGCCCCAGATGCCGAAGCGCTCGTCGTTCTGGAGGGCGTATTCGAGGCACTCGGACTTGACGTCGCACGAGGTGCAGATCCGCTTCGCGTCGCGCGTGGATCCGCCCTTTTCGGGGAAGAACGCCTCGGGGTCGGTCTGCGCGCAGAGCGCGTCGGTCTGCCACGCGAGCGTGTTCTCTTCGACAGCGTCGATGTCACGACGGACACCGGGAACACCGAGGTCGACCGGATCGACGAACCAGTTGTCCGGAACACCGGACCGGTACTGCGACGTCATGTCGTCCTCCGCCTCACTCGAGCCCCCGCACGCGTTTTCGCGTACGAGTAATTACACCCGTGTCATTCGGATTGGTCAAGTCGCGGATCGTAAACCCTCAAGGCACGGGTGAACCTTCACCCGGGCCGTCGGCGTGTCGCGGGTCACTCCCCCGGCATGGCCACGAAGACCTCGCCGCCGCTCACGGTGAGAGGGCCTTCGTCGGCGGTGGCGAGCGCCGCCTGCCCGGGAGCGAGCCGCAGGCTGGTCCCCGACGCGCCCGTCACGGTGGCTTCGCCCGCGACGCCCACGGCGATCGAGACACCGCGCAGGTCGACGTGCGCCGGCTCCGTCGAGGTCGCGACGTGCGCGAGGGCGAAGTCCGCGATGCCCGGCGCGAACAGCTCGACCCCGTCCCCGTCCGCCCGCGGGGCGAGCAGAGGCGGCGCGGCCGGGCGGAAGTCGACCAGGCCCAGCAGCTCGGGAACGTCGATGTGCTTGGGCGTCAGACCGCCGCGCAGCACGTTGTCGCTGGCGGCCATGATCTCGACGCCGAGCCCCGCCACGTACGCGTGCAGCACCCCGGCGGGCACGAAGATCGCCTCGCCGCGGCGCAGCTCGACGAGGTTCATCAGCAGAGCCACCACGATGCCCGGGTCGCCCGGGTACTCCTCGCGCAGGTGACGGACGAGGGCCGCCTCCGCGGCGAAATCCGGGGAGGACACGGATGCCGCACCCTCGACGATCTGCTCGATCTCCGCCGTCGTCGCCTCCGCCAGCGCCCAGCCGATCGCGTCGCGCAGGGCCGAAGCCGGCTCGGCGGCGGCGAGTCGTTCGCGCAGCGCGGTCACGCCCGCGGCCTCCCCCAGGCCGGCGACGAGCCGCCGCGTCTGGTCGAGGTCACGCAGCCCCGCCAGCGCGGTGAAGGTCTCGCTGAGGGCGACGATCACCTCGGGCTTGTGGTTGTCGTCCTTGTAGTTTCGCGAGCCCGCGTCGCGAGGGACGCCTTCGGCCTCCTCGTCCGCGAACCCCCGGGCCGCCTGCTCCTTCGAGGGGTGCACCTGGATCGACAGCGGGGAGCCGGCCGCGAGCAGCTTCAGGAGGTACGGCAGGCGCGCGGGCGCACCGTCCACCCCGGGGAGCCACTCGTCGAGCGTGCGCTCCGACCCGTCGAGGACCCGCGCGGGGGAACCGGGGTGATCGCCGAACCACACCTCGGCCTCGGGGGCGCCCGTGGGAACGCGCCCCTCGAGCTCGGCGAGAAGGGTCGGGCTTCCCCAGGCGTAATCCCGGGGCGTGTTCGAGAGGGCAACCAGCACGGGCGAAAGCCTAGCGTTCCGGCCCGTCGCCCTCCGGACCCGGACGGTAGCCTGATTCCACCATGGCCATGTACACGAACCACCCGGTCTCGGCGCCGCCCTCGGCTCCCGTGCGCGAGACCACCGGGCACCTGCTCCTGCGCGCGTGGTGCGTGTTCGTGATCGCGCTCGCCCTGGGCGGCGTCGGCCTCGTCAACGCGGTCGGTCCGACGGTCAGCACCGTGATCGTCGTCGCGACGGCGGTGGTCTCGGGGGTCGTCTGGGCCGTGGTGCGCCCGCCCGTGGCCTGGCGTCGTCTGCCGTGGCTCGCCTTCGGCTACGTGGGGTGGGCGTTCCTCTCCCTTCTGTGGAGCGCCTGGCCGGCGGCATCCGTCCTCACGCTTCTCCTCCTGGGCATCACGACGTTCCAGGGGTTGTTCGTCGGGGCGGTCCTCACGTGGCGCGACGTCGTGCGCGCCGTGGCGTCGGCGGCGAAGTGGATCGTCGGCCTCTCGCTGCTGTTCGAGCTCGCGGTGTCGGTATTCGTCCGCGGGCCGATCCTGCCCGGCTTCGTGCTCCCGACCTCGCGCATGGATCCGATCGTGTACTGGTCGCGCGACAACCTCTTCGACGGGGGACGCATCCAGGGCGTCTTCGGAAACGCCAACCTCCTGGCATCCGTCATGCTCGTGGCCATCATCGTGTTCGCGATCCGGTTCGCCGCCGGCGCCCCCCGACGCCTCTGGTTGCTCGGGTGGATCGCGGTCGCGGCGTTCCTGTTCGTCCGCGCGGGGTCGGCCACCGCCGTGATCTCCGCGGCGTTCGTCGCCCTCGTGCTGGGGACGGTCCTGGTGATGCGCACCGCGAGCCGTCCCGGCGAGCGGACACGGTGGTACGCGCTGTACGCCGTCATCGGCCTGGGGGGCGCGGCCGCGCTGTGGTTCGGGCGCGACGCGATCTTCGGCCTGCTCGGTCGAGGCGCCGACCTCACCGGACGCGAGGGGATCTGGGCGGACGTGCTCGCCCGTGCGGCGGAGCGCCCGTTCACCGGTTGGGGCTTCTCGACACCGTGGATCGCCTCGGAGCCGCTCATCGACGGGTGGATCGTCGACCACGGCCAGACCGTCGTCCAGGCGCACAGCGTGTGGATCGACGTCTTCTTCCAGCTCGGTGGCGTCGGAGTCCTGCTGTTCGTCCTGGTGTACCTCGCCTACCTCTGGCGCTCCTGGTTCTTCGCGGTCGACCGGCCGCGCTGGGATCTCCGCGCCGATCGCCCGTACTCGCCGCTGACTCTCCTGCCCACCCTCATCGGCGCGCTGCTCGTGGTCCAGGGACTCACCGAGTCGGGTCCGCTGCTGCTGTGGGGCTGGATGTTCGTCGTCCTGTTCGGCGCGAAGATCAAGCAGGCCCCGCTCGTCGGGGTCGGCCCCGCCGAGCAGAGCATCGCGATCGAGCGCGGCGAACCGCAGAGCGCCGGATCGTGACCTCCGCGCTGCTCGCCTCGGCGGGCTTCGCGCGGGCCTTCACCCTCCTCGTCTTCGCGACGGTGTTCGGGTCCTCCGCCATCCGCGGCGTCGCCGGCGACGTGACCCTCGCCACCATCGTCCTCGGGCTCTGCCTGCTCGGCGTGGGCGTGCTCGGCGCGCGCCGACGCGAGATCGAGCTCGTGCGCCTCGCCCCCACCACCCTCGTGCTGTTCGTCGCGTGGGCCGGAGCGAGCGTGCTCTGGAGCGCCGATCCCGCGGCGAGCCTCGGCGGCTGGGCCGAGCTGGTGGCCGTGTCCTTCCTCGCCGTCGTCATCGGTCACGTGCGCGACGCCCTGCAGACCGTGCGCGCGCTGGGCGACGTGCTCCGCTGGCTGCTCGGCGCGTCGCTCGCGCTCGAGATCCTCAGCGGCATCCTGCTCGACGTCCCGATCCCGTTCCTGGGCATCCAGGGCGACATCGCCGCGCTCGGTCCGGTGCAGGGGCTGTTCGGCACGCGCAACGTGCTCGGCTTCGTCACGGTCATCGCCCTGATCACGTTCCTCGTCGAGTACCGGACGCAGTCCGTGCGCGCAGGCGCGGCGATCGCCTCCGTCGTCCTCGCCGGCGCGCTCGCCGCCCTGAGCGGGTCGCCGACGGTGATCGCGGTCGCCGTCGCCACCGGGGCCGCGGCCCTCGCACTCACCCTCGTCCGCCGGATCCCCGCGCAGCGGCGCCCTCTGGCGCAGCTGATCCTCGGCGTCGTCGTGATCGCGACGGTCGCGACGGGGTACGGCGCGCGGGACGCGCTGGTCGCGCTCCTCGACGCGCGCGCCGACTTCTCTCTTCGCACCGACCTGTGGTCGCAGCTCCTGACCTACGTGGCCTACCGGCCGGTCGAGGGCTTCGGGTGGTACGGCCCGTGGTCGCCCGAGTCGTTCCCCTTCGCCACGCTCAACTTCACCCTCGGCGAGGAGCACACCTCGGCGCTGGACGCCTACCTCGACGTCCTCCTGCAGGTCGGGTGGGCCGGGCTCATCCTCTTCCTCACCCTCGGCGCGTTGGCCCTCGCGCGCGGCTGGCTCGTCGCGAGCGAGCGCCGCTCGGTCGTGCACGCGTGGGCACCCCTGACCCTCGTCGCCCTCCTCACCTTCTCGCTGTTCGAGAGCTTCACCCTCTCCGGCGCGGGTCTGCTGCTGCTCGTCGTGTGCGCGGTTCGCGCGGGGCAGTCCCGCTCCTGGCGGGAAAGCCTCGGGCTCCGGATGCCGCCGGCACCGGCGCCCGACACCGGTTCGGGCGTTCAGGGCCCGCCCACCGCTGCCGGGTAGACTCCGGGCTGGCCGCCCGACGGCCTGCGCCTTCGACGAAAGACCCTTCGTGACGTACACCCTGCAGAACGCCGTGCTCCCGCTCGACCGCGATCCCGACCTTCTCCCGCTCTACGTCGACCCCGAGACGTGGTCGACGATCGACGAAGAGCCGGTCCGCGTGACCAACGTGGCGCAGCTGAGCAACGTGCTGGATCGCCACCGCGCGCGCATCGTCGCCGGCCGCCGCGTGTCGTTCGGCACCTACTTCAACGCGTTCCCCGCGTCGTACTGGCAGCACTGGACGGCCGTCCGGCACGTGCGCCTCACGGTGCGCACCTCGGGAGACGCGACGATCCTCGTCTACCGGTCGAACGGCGCCGGCACCAAGCAGCGCATCGAGACGCGCGAGGTGCGCGGGGAGTCCGCCGAGACCTCGTTCGACCTCGTTCTGGATCAGTACAGCGACGGCGGGTGGATCTGGTTCGACGTCGCCGCCGACCGTTCGGACGCGATGTTCGAGGGCGCCGCCTGGACGACCGAGGAAGAACCCGTCCGCCCGGGCAAGGCCAGTATCGGCATCACCACGTACAACAAGCCCGACTACTGCGTGAACACGCTCCAGGCGCTCGCCGACGCGCCCGACGTGCTCGACGTCGTGGACCGGGTCTTCCTCATCGACCAGGGCACCGATCTCGTCTCCGACCAGACGGCGTACCCCGAGGTCGCGTCGCGCCTCGGCGAGACCCTCCAGGTCATCCGCCAGCCGAACCTCGGGGGGTCGGGCGGTTTCGCCCGCGCCATGACCGAGACCCTGCAGCGCCCCGAGAGCGACTTCGTCCAGCTGCTGGACGACGATGTCCGCATCGAACCCGAATCGATCCGCCGGTCCGTCGTCTTCGGTCGCTACGCCTCGGTTCCCACGATCGTCGGCGCGCACATGTTCGACCTGCTCGACCGCCCGAAGCTGCACGCGTGGGCCGAGGTCGTCGACGACGCCCCCTTCATGTGGCGGGCGCTCTACCAGGAGCGCCTCCCCCACGACTTCAGCGTCGCGAACCTGCGCCAGACCCCCACGCTGCACATGCGACTCGACGCCGACTACAACGGCTGGTGGATGTGCCTCATCCCCACGAGTATCCTGCGCGAGATCGGTCTGTCGCTCCCCGCGTTCATCAAGTGGGACGACGCGGAGTTCTGCCTTCGGGCTCGGGATGCCGGCTACCCCACCGTCTCCATGCCCGGTGTCGCGCTGTGGCACGTGTCGTGGGTCGGCAAGGACGACTCGATCGACTGGCAGGCCTATTTCCACGCCCGCAACCGGATCGTCTCCGCGCTCCTGCACTCGCGCTCACCGCAGGGCGGCACGCTCATCCGGCACAGTCGGCGTCTCGACCTGAAGCACCTCATGATGATGCAGTACTACCCGGTCGAGCTCCGCCACCGTGCCCTCCGGGACGTGCTCTCGGGTCCCGCGCACATGCGGCGGACCCTCGCGACCGCGATGCCCGAGGCGCGCGCGATCGCGAAGAAGCATCCCGAGACGATCGTGCACAAGGACTCGGGGGTGCCGCTGCGCTCCCGCCGCGGGCGTCAGGTGTTCCGGCGCCTGAAGCGGCACGAGTTCGACAGCCCCAGCGGCATGCGCCTGCGCGTGTTCACCCTGCGCACCCTGCTGTCGCACTGGTTCCACACCCCGCGACCCGAGAACGTCGCGCAGCCCGAGGTCGAGTTCGGCAAGGCCGACGCCCACTGGTGGCGCGTGCCCTCCTTCGACAGCGCCCTCGTCAGCGCCGCCGACGGCTCGGGACAGAACATCTACACGCGCGATCGCGCGCAGTACCGCCGCATGCTGCGCGAGAGTCTGCGCCTGCACCGCCGTCTGCAGCGCGAGTGGCCCCGCTTGTCCGACCAGTACCGCCGCGCTCTGCCCGACCTCGTCTCCGAGGCCCAGTGGCGCGCCACCTTCGAGGAGCAGTCGTGACCGCGTTCGATCCGGCCACCGCGACCATCGTCGTCGTCACCTACAACCGCACGCACCTGCTCACGCGCCTGCTCGAGAGCATCGAGCGGATGGACCCGGCTCCGGGGCACCTCGTCGTCATCGACAACGCCTCGACCGACGACACCACCGAGGTCGTCGAGGCGTTCCGCGATCGCCTTCCCACCGAGCTCGTCTACCGCCGTCTCGAGACGAACACGGGCGGTTCGGGCGGGTTCAGCGAGGGCATGCGCGTCGCTTACGAGCTCGGATCCGAGTGGATCTGGCTGATGGACGACGACGTCGAGGTGGTCTCGGACGGCCTCGCCCGCATGGGGCACTGGACGCCGCGCTTCCGCAGCATCCAGGGCCGACGCTACGACTACGACGGCAGCGAGTTCTACTGGCAGTACCGCGTCGCCGAGTCGATGGCGATCCCGATCCCCTTCGCCCCCGCTGGCTTCGACGACTCGGGCTTCAAGCCGATGAACTCCGGCTGCTTCGAGGGCATGTTCATCCACCGCGACATCGTGGCGAAGATCGGGCTGCCCGACCCCCGGTTCTTCATCTACTGGGACGACCAGCTCTACGGGTGGCTCGCCTCCCGCCAGACGCCCTCGGTCATCGTGAACGAGTTCGTGCTGCGTCGCACGCGCGAGATCAAGCAGTGGGACATGGGCATCCGGCACATGAACGCCTCGAGCGACGCGTACCGGTACTACATCATGCGCAACCGCGCCTACCTGCAGAAGTACTACCGCGAGCTCGGTGTCTACCGCCCGCTGCCCTTCACGGCGGGAACGGCGCTGACCTTCGTCAAGGAGCTCATCCGCCTGGTCGTCGTCGAGCGCAAGCTCCGCGGAACGAGCCACCTCTTCCGCGGTCTGCGTGACGGTCGCCGCATCCTGCGCGACGCGTCGTGGACGCCGATGCCGCCGCTGGAGCGCGCGCCCGTGACGTGACGGCGCGGAGGCCGTCGGCATCCGTCCGACGAGGTCAGCGCGTCGCGTAGTCCTCGTTGTAGCGGTCGAGCACCTCGGCGATCGGAGCGTCCATCGCGAGCCGCCCGCCGTCGAGGTAGAGCCCGCGCGTGCAGAAGCGGCGCAGATCCTTCTCGTTGTGGCTGACGAAGAAGAGCGTGCGTCCCTCGGCGAGCAGTTCGTCGATGCGGCGATAGCACTTCTCCCGGAACGAACGGTCCCCGACGGCGAGCACCTCGTCGACGAGGAGGATCGGCTCATCGAGCTGCGACACCACCGAGAACGCCAGCCGCACCTTCATGCCGTTCGACAGGTGCTTGTACGGGGTGTCGACGAAGTCGCCGATCTCGGCGAAGGCGATCATGTCGTCGAACCGACGCGCGACCTCGGCGCGCGGCATCCCGTGCAATCCGGCGGTGAGGCGGACGTTCTCGCGCACCGTCAGGTCGCCCACGAAACCGCCGGTGATCTCGATGAGCGGGGCGACCCCGCCCTCGACGACGACATCGCCCTCGTCCGGAAGCAGGACCCCCGCGACGAGCTTGAGCAGCGTCGACTTCCCTTGCCCGTTGCGGCCGACGACGCCGATCGACTCCCCCGGCTGCACACGGAACGAGACGTCGCGCAGCGCCCAGAACTCGTCGGGCCGCGACCGACGGGACGCCCCGCCGAAGAGGTCCTTCAGGGTGCGGCTCCCGCGGCGGTTCCGGCGGAACCGCACGCCGAGCCCGTGCGCCTCGATCGCGGGGGCGGTCATCACAGCTCCTTCAGCACGGGACGCTCGAGACGCGGGAACACGAGAAGACCGAGTCCCAGGATGCCGAGACTCACCGCCGCGCCCACGACCACGGTCAGGGTGTCCCACTGGTCGGGGAAGAATCCGACGCGGTACAGCGTGAAGATCCCGGCCAGCGGGTTGAACGCCGCGATGTCGGCGAAGACGCCGGGGAGGTTGCCGACGCCGTAGATGATCGGCGACGCGTAGAACAGGGCCCGCAGCACCAGCCGCGTGGTGCGCTCGAGATCGCCGAACATCACGCACAGGGGCGCCACGACGAGGCCGAGCCCCACGAGCAGGATCGTCTGCAGGAGGACCGCGAGAGGGAACGCCAGGAGGGCCCACGACACCTGCGCACCCCCGAAGACGGCGAACAGCACGAGCACGGGGATCGAGAAGAGGAACTCGACGCCCTTGCTGACCACGATGCGGTTGACCCAGATCCACCGCGGGATCGACGTCGAACGGACGAGCCGGGCGTCTTTCTTGAACGCCTTCGTGAAGTCGGTCACCGCGGAGTTGAACCACACCCACGGCAGGAGGGCCGTGATGAGGAAGACGATGTACGGGTCCTCCCCCACGGAACGGTGGAAGACCTGGGTGAAGACGAACCAATAGATGCCGCTCATCACGAGCGGGTCGAGCACCGACCACAGGTACCCCAGCGCGCTCGTGGAGTAGCGCACGCGCAGGTCGCGCGACGACAGCAGCCACAGCGAGTGGAGGGAGCGCCGCACCGAGCCGGGGGCGCCGACGGCGGCGGGGGTCACCAGAGAATCCTACGTGCGAGCGTCATCCGAGGCTGGGCGGCAACTGCTCGGCCAACGAGGGGGCGAGGGTCGTGGCGTAGGTGCGCGAGAGATGGTTGTCGTCGCGGTAGAGCGCCACGTTGCCGACCACGCCGACGCAGACGTCGTCGGGGCAGATCCACGGCGTCAGATCGACGAGCTGCACGCCCGCGCGGTCCAGGACCGCCGCGGGATTGTCGTCGGCGAGGGAACCCGCGCGCGGGACGGCGCAGTCCACGGGGTCGGAGGACTCCGCCACGCAGCTGTACATGTCGAAGGGGAAACGCGGGTTGTCCCGCACGCCGAGGACCTCGATCCCCGCGTCGCCCATGCGATCGAGGAAGCGGTCGATACCGGGGCGCACGGCCTCGTCGAGTTCGCCCCAGTCCGAACGGGTCACGACGGTGAGGACGGCATCCGGTCGGATCCGCTCCACGTGCTCGATCGCGGCCTCACGCCACTCGTCGCACTGGTCGTCCATCCCGGGCTCGTCCAGTCCCATGGAGCACCCGCCCTTGGCGAGCATGACCACTCCCCACCCGTTCTCCTCTGCGACGGGCAGGAGGGCGGCGGTCATCTGCTGCGAGTGGGAGTCGCCGACC
The DNA here is from genome assembly GCF_000202635.1 of Microbacterium testaceum StLB037. Classification (NCBI taxonomy): domain Bacteria; kingdom Bacillati; phylum Actinomycetota; class Actinomycetes; order Micrococcales; family Microbacteriaceae; genus Microbacterium; species Microbacterium testaceum. The sequence goes on from NC_015125.1 coordinate 583,470, forward strand.
ACGACGATCGTGTGCGCGGCCCGCGCGGTGTGCGGGGTCTCCCAGCACGACACGTTCAGGATGCCGTTCTCGGGCACGCGATCGCCCGAGCAGGGCCGGTCGAGTTGCATCCACTCCTCCTCGAGCGCGGTGGGCAGCGGGAGGAGAGCGGCGTCGGCGGGCGGCTCGGGAAGCGTGGGGTCGCGCAGGACCGCGGCCCCCGGGTTCGTCACGGCGGCGCGAGCCGCGATGCTGCGGGCCTCCACCTCGTTCGAGACCTGCCACGCGCTGAGCGGGAGCACGACCACCGCGGTCGCCGCGACGAGGACGGCGACCGGGACCGATCGCGAGGGGTCGCCCTTGCGCCACGCGCGCACGGGCGTGTCCACGACGGCCGTGAGGGCACGGGCGAGCGCGAGGGACAGCACGATGATGAGCGTTCCGCCGACGAAGCCGGCGCTGTCGCTGCCGGTCAGCACGAGGAAGGTGATCAGCAGCGGCCAGTGCACCAGATAGAGCGCGTAGGCGTCGCGACCGAGCAGCTGGAGGGGTCGGGATGCCAAGAACCGGGCGGGTCCGCGAGCCTCCTCGCCGCTGCCCGAGACGACCACGGCGGCCGCGCACAGCACCGGCCAGAGCGCGAGATAGCCGGGGAACCCTCCCTGCACGTCCAGGACGAGGCCGACGACGAGCAGGCCGGCGAGCCCCGCCCATCCGAGCACGGCACGAAGGCGCGGACGAAGTCGGAGGTGCGGCAGGGCGATGACCAGGAGCGAACCGGCGGCGAACTCCCAGAGCCGCGCCCCCGTGTCGAAGTACGCGCTCTGCTGCGCCGCGTCCGTTCGCACGATCGAGTACCACAGCGACAGGACGAACACGGCCCCGAAAACCCCGCCGACGACCCGGTCGGGTGACAGGCGGAATCGTCGGACGACGGCCTGGCAGATCGCCAGCAGCACGACCCACAGCACGAAGGCCTGCCCCTGCACGGACATCGACCAGAAGTGCTGGAGGGGACTCGGGGTCTCGACGCGCGCGTAGTAGTTGACGGAGTCCGCGGCCAGCACCCAGTTCTGCACGTACAGCAGAGAGGCCCAGGTCTGCTCCCACGTCGCACGCCAGGTGGAGGGCGGGAAGAACGTCCACGCGAGGGCGAGAACCCCCACCAGGGTCACGGCCGCCGCGGGGAGGAGGCGGCGGAAGATGCCGATGAGGTGCAGGACAGGGCGCACCGGTGACGGTCCGTCCATGCGGCGGACGAATCCCCGGGTGAGGAAGAACGCCGACAGCATGAGGAAGACGTCGACACCGCCGGAGACCCGACCGATCCACACGTGATACGTGACGACCAGCAGAATGGCCACGGCGCGCAGGCCGTCGATGTCGGAGCGATATGCCCAGCGCCCCTCGTCCGCCCGTCCGGCGAGGGCAGGACGGCCCGCGGAGGCCTGGGTCACACGCACGGGGACCTCACGCGAGCTGGTTGTTCCACATCGACAGAGCGGAACCGATCGCCATGTGCATGTCGAGGTACTGGTACGTGCCGAGGCGGCCGCCGAAGTGCACGTCCCGCTCGCCCTTCGCGAGCTCGCGGTAGGCGAGCAGGCCGGTGCGGTCGTCGGCGGTGTTCACCGGGTAGTACGGCTCGTCCGCCCGCGTGGCGAAGCGCGAGTACTCCCGCACGACCACGGTCTTGTCCGTCGGGTAGCGGTCGGCGCGCTCGGGGTGGAAGTGCTTGAATTCGTGGATGCGCGTGTACGGCACGTCGGCGTCGGCGTAGTTCATCACGCTGGTGCCCTGGAAGTCGCCGATCGGCAGCACTTCCTGCTCGAAGTCGAGCGTGCGCCACGACAACTCGCCCTCGGCGTAGTCGAAGTACCGGTCCACCGGCCCGGTGTAGACGACGGGCACCTGGCCGACGGTGGCCTTCTTGTTCAGCGGCTGCGAGGCGTCGAAGTAATCGGTCGACAGCTTCACCTCGATGTTCGGGTGATCGGCCATCCGCTCGAGCCACGCGGTGTACCCGTCGACGGGCAGCCCCTCCCACGTGTCGTTGAAGTAGCGGTTGTCGTACGTGTAGCGGACGGGCAGGCGCGAGATGACCTCGGCGGGGAGATCCTTCGGGTCGGTCTGCCACTGCTTCGCGGTGTAGTCGCGGATGAACGCCTCGTACAGGGGCCGGCCGATCAGGGCGATCCCCTTCTCCTCGAGGTTCGCGGCATCCTTCGCATCGAACTCTCCCGCCAGCTCGTGCACCAACGCCTTCGCCTGGTCGGGGGTGTACGCCGCCTGGAAGAACTGGTTGATGGTGCCGAGGTTGATCGGGAGCGGGAAGACGACGCCCTTGTGCGTCGTGTAGACGCGGTGGACGTACGAGGTGAAGTCGGTGAAGCGGTTGACGTACTCCCACACCGTCGGGTTCGACGTGTGGAACAGGTGCGCGCCGTACCGGTGCACCTCGATGCCCGTCTCGGGCTCATCCTCGGAGTAGGCGTTGCCCCCGATGTGATGGCGGCGATCGATCACCGTCACGCGACGCCCGGCCGCAGCCGCCCGCTCCGCGATCGTGAGACCGAAGAAGCCCGAACCGACTACCAGAAGATCCATGTACGCGAACAACTCTCGTTTCGGGGAAGAACGCCGACCATCCTACCGGCGGGCCTCTGGACGCTTGCACGGAACGGCTCAGCGGGCGCGCAGAGACCGTCCGATACGATGGCGTGTCGAAAACGGAACTGACGGAGACGGATCGTATGGGTGACTGGATCAGCGCCGTTCCGTCGTACCTCGTCGCCGTCCTGGTCCTGATCCTCCCCGGTGCCGCGGTCGTCGCGGCCGGGTGGGGCATCCGCAGTCCCCAGCGCCTCCTGCTCGCGCCGGCGGTCTCGGTCACGCTGGCCGCAGCCGCCTCCACCCTCGGCCATTTCGTCGGGCTGCGGTGGAATCTCCTGCCGTTGGCTCTCGCCACCCTGGTGGTGGTCGGCATCGGGCTCCTGCTCCGTCGCGGGACGGGGGCCGATCCGGCACCGACCGCGCGCCGCACGCTGCTGACGGCGGCACTCGCGCTGGTGGCGACCGCGGGAGTGACGACCGTGATGTTCGCGCGCGCCTTCGGCGCTCCCGACAACATCGCCCAGCGCTTCGACAACATCGTCCATCTCAACGCCATCGCTCTCGCCGTGCAGAACGGCGACGCCTCGGGGTTCCAGATCGGCGCCACCTCCGACATCGGGTTCTACCCGAACGGCTGGCACGCGATCACCACGCTCGTCGTCGAGCTCACCGGGGCCTCGGTCCCGGTCGCCGTCAACGGGGCGAACCTCGCGTTCGTCTCCGTGCTGTGGCCGGCGTCGATCATGGCGCTGGTGGGCGCGCTGTTCGCTCAGCGACGCACCGCGTACATCACGGCCGCCGCGCTCTCCGCCGGCTTCGGCGCCTTCCCCGCGCTCTTCTTCAACTGGGGTGTGCTCTACCCCAACCTCGTCGGGTACGCGATGGTGCCCGCGGCGCTCTCCACCGTGATCACCGCTCTCGATGACCGCGGCCCGCGCGCGCTCACGCGCGCCCTGCTGCTGGCGGCGCTCCTCGCGGGGGGCGTCTTCCTCGGCCACCCGAACGCGTTCCTGGCACTGCTCGCCTTCTCCGCGGCCGCCGTCATCGGCACCCTGTCCGTCCGTGCGTTCGACGCCCGCACACGTGCGTCGATGATCGGGGTCGGCGCGGCCGTCGTCGGCTTCGGTCTCGTCATGGCGGTCGTGTGGTCGATCTTCCGCACGGGCGCCGAGCATTCGGGCTGGGCCCCCTGGCAGAACCTGGCCCAGTCCGCCGGCGAAGGGCTGCTCGCCTCGCCCCGCGGCTTCACCCCGACGATCGTGGTGGTCCTCCTCCTGGCGGCGGGTGCGGTCGCCGTCGCCCGACGCCCCCGGTGGGTCCCCGTCCTCGCCGTGTTCGGGGTCGCCGTGGTGCTGTTCATGGTGGTGTCGGGTCTGCGCATCGACTCCCCCGTGCGGCAGGCGCTGACGAACCCCTGGTACAACGACGCGAATCGCCTGGCCGCGCTGCTCCCGCTCGCGGCGATCCCCGTGGCCACGCTCGGCGCGCTCGCGATCGTCGACGTCGCCCGCGGCTGGGCGACCCGGTGGTCGTTCCCGCGGTGGGCGCGCCGAACCGCCTCCGTGGTCGCGATCCTCGCCGTGTTCTCGGTCGTGCTCGGCCCGAACGTGCGGATCGCCCTCGCGCAGGTGCACGAGGCCTACGCCTACACCGACAACGCGCTCATCCTCTCCGGCGACGAACACGCCCTGCTCGAGCGCCTCGACGACGAGACCCCCGACGATGCGCTCATCATCGGCAGCCCGCGCACGGGGACCTCTCTCGCCCTCGCGCTCGCCGATCGCGAGGTGACGCAGCGGCACGTCTTCGGTTCCCCGTCCCCCGAGCTCCTGTTCCTCAACACGCACCTGCGCGACATCGACTCCGACCCCGCCGTCTGCTCCACGGTCGACGAGCTCGGAATCGACTACGTGCTGGACTTCGGCCGTCGCGACGTGATCGACGACCCGAACGGGGCGACGGCGTACGACGGCATCCAAGACCTCGTCCCGTCCGCGCACCTCGTCCTCGTCGACTCCCAGGGACCCGAGGCGCGCCTCTTCCGAATCGAGGGGTGCTGACGATGTCGCGCGAAACGACCGTCGCGGTCGCCTACGACTGCCTCTTCCCGTACTCCACCGGCGGGGGCGAGCGGCAGTACCGCGCCGTCGCCGACGAGCTCGGACGCGGGGGACTCGAGGTCGACTACCTCACCGCCGTGCAATGGGACGGCCCGACCCCGGTCGAGGAGCACTTCCGCACCCGCCCCATCACGGGTCGTCTGAGCCTGTACTCCCCCGGCGGTGTGCGCCGCATCCCGGCGGCCCTGCGCTACGCCGCCGCGCTGTTCCGCACGCTCGTGCGTCGCCGTCGTCGTTACACGGCCCTCATCGTCAGCGGTCTGCCGATCTTCAACGTCTTCGCGGCGCGACTGGCCCTGCTCGGATCGGGCACGCGCGTGGTGGTGGACTACCTCGAGGTCTGGCACCGGCGCCAGTGGGTGGAGTACTCGGGTCTCGTGACCGGCACGATCGCGTGGGTGCTGCAGCGCGCGGCCATCGCCCTCACCCCTCTCGCGACCTGTCATTCGCAGCTCACCGCGACCCGTCTGCGCACCGAGGGGCTGCGCCGACCCCCGCTCGTCAGCCCCGGACTGATCGACGACGCCGTCGAGGTCGGGACCCCCGGCCCGGCGGCCGAACCGCCCTACGTCCTGTACGTGGGCCGACACATCCCCGACAAGCAGGTCGAGGTCATCCCCGCCGCGGTCGCCGCCGCACGCGAGAGCATCCCGGACCTCCGACTGGTGATCCTCGGCACGGGCCCGAGCTCCGATGCCGTGCGCGCGGAAGTCCAGCGCGTGGGCGGCTCCGACTGGACCGAGTTCCCCGGATTCGTCTCGGATGCCGAACTGGACACGCTCCTGCACGGGGCCCTCGCGCTCGTGCACCCCTCGCGCCGTGAGGGCTTCGGCCTCGTGGTCGTCGAAGCCAACGCGCACGGCACTCCCGTCGTCCTCGTCGCCGGCGACGGCAACGCCGCCACAGAGCTCATCGACGAGGGCGTCAACGGCGTCGTCGCCGCCACCACCCGCCCCGACGACCTCGCCCGGGCCATCCGGACCGTCGCCGACGGCGGTGACGACCTGCGCCGCAGCGCGCGCGCCTGGTACGACACCGCCGTCCGCACCCGCACCATCCGCCGCACCGTGGAGGGCATCGCGTCGGCACTGGCGCTGCCGACCCGCTCCTCGGTGAAGACGAAAGAAGACACCCCGTGACCACTCCCGCCCGAACCGATCCCGTCCCCACCGATGAGGTCGAGCTGACGATCCTCATGCCCTGCCTCAATGAGGCGGAGACGCTCGAGGTCTGCATCCGGAAGGCCCAGGGCTTCCTGCAGCGCAGCGGCATCCGCGGCGAGGTGCTCATCTCCGACAACGGCAGCACCGACGGCTCCCAGGCGATCGCCGAGGGGCTCGGCGCCCGGGTGTCGCACGCCCCGCGCCGCGGATACGGCGCCGCGCTCATCAACGGCATCGAAACCGCGCGCGGCCGGTTCGTCATCATGGCCGACGCCGACGACAGCTACGACTTCGAGAACCTCGAGCCCTTCGTCGAGCGCCTCCGTGCCGGCGCCGACCTCGTCATGGGCAACCGCTTCCGCGGCGGGATCGCCCCCGGCGCGATGCCCCCGCTGCACAAGTACCTCGGCAACCCCGTGCTGTCGTTCATCGGCGAGCTGTTCTTCCGTCCCGGCATCCGGGACTTCCACTGCGGTCTGCGCGGCTTCAACCGCGCGCGCATCCGCGACCTCGACCTGCAGACCACCGGCATGGAGTTCGCCTCCGAGATGGTCGTGCGCGCCTCTCTCGCTCGGTACCGCATCGAAGAGGTGCCGACCACGCTGAAGAAGGACGGACGCTCCCGCCCGCCGCACCTGCGCAGCTGGCACGACGGGTGGCGGCACCTCCGCTTCCTCCTGCTGTTCGCTCCGCGCTGGTTGTTCGTCTACCCCGGCCTCGTCGCCTTCTTCCTCGGCGCGATCGCGGTCGGTGTGCTCTCGTTCGGCGGGGTCGAGATCGCCGGGGTCGGCTTCGACGTCACCACGATGGTCTACGCCAGCGCGCTGTGCGTGATCGGATTCCAATCCCTGCTGTTCTTCTGGCTCACGAAGCTCTACGCCACGCAGGAGGGATTCCTCCCCACGAGCGAGAGATACCGACGGATCGTCGCGAAGTGGTCGGCCGAGCGCGGTCTCCTGATCGGCGTCGCCCTCTTCGTCCTGGGCATCGTCATCGGGATCGTCCAGGTGACCCTGTGGGGCAGCCTCGACTTCGGGCAGCAGAACGCCGCCCAGGCGGTGCGCATCGCCGTCCCCAGCGCGCTGACGATCATCCTCGGCTTCCAGACCGTCATGATGAGCTTCTTCTCCGGCGTGCTCACCACGCCGCGACGCGAGCAGCGGCCCGAAGCCGTCATCGAGAGCTGATGGCCGCGTCCCGCATCCTCGTCGACCTGCTGGGGTTCACCGGCTCACGCGGCGGGACCGAGACCTACGCGCGGGAGCTCCTCCCGCGCCTCGAGGAGCGATTGCCGCACGCCCGTTTCGCCGCCCTCACGGGGCGCGCGGGGCAGACGCGCGTCACGACCTTCTTCCCCGGCCCGGTACAGATCGTGCCGTGGGTGGGCGCCGACCCGGCGACCTGGGCCCTCGGTGCCGTGGCCGGTACCGACGCCCTCGCCCGTCGGTACCGGGCGGACCTGGTGTGGGCCCCGGCGAACTTCGGACCGGTCTTCCGTGGGGTTCCCCGCGTGGTCACCGTGCACGACGCGATCTACGACGAGGTGCCCGGCGGGCTCGCCGAGCGCGCGCAGCGCAGCGTCACCTCACTCCTTATGCGGCGCTCCGCCCGCACGGCCGACCAGGTGCTCACGGTGTCCCACGCGGCCGCCGACAGCATCCGGGCCCATCTCGGCGTCGCCGCAGGACGCATCTCGGTCGTGCACAACGGCAGCACCGAGCCGCGCCCGCAAGACGACCCGGCGGGAATCCTCGCGCCGCTCGCCCTTCCCGTGGGCCGACCGATCGTCCTGAGCGTCGGCAACCGGATGCCGCACAAGAACTTCCGCGGACTGCTCGAGGCCGTGGCATCCCTTTCCCCCGCGGAGCGGCCCGTGACGGTCATCGCCGGCAGTCGCCTGCCCGACCCCCTCGCCGCCGACGTGGAGCGGCTGGGCCTGGAGGGCGACGTCGTCCTTCCCGGCTGGGTGAGCGACGCCCAGCTCGAGGCGCTGTTCCAGGTCGCCGACCTGTACGTCTGCCCCTCCCTCGTCGAGGGATTCGGTCTCCCCGTCGTCGACGCGCTGCGACGATCCGTCCCGGTGGTCGCCAACGACGTCCCCGTGCTCCGCGAGGTGGGCGGAAGCGCCGCGCGGTACGCGGATGCGACGGATGCCACAGCCTTCGGCGACGCGATCCGCTCCGCCCTCGCCGCCCCGCCGAGCCCCGCGACCCGCGAGGCCGCGCAGCAGTGGGCCTCGCGCTTCACCTGGGACGGCGCGGCCGACGGCGTCGCCGAGGTCCTGGACCGCGCTCTCGGGGAGCGTCGATGACCGACACCGCGGGACCGGCACCGCTGCGCGGACGGCTTCTCGGCTTCATGGTGGTCCCGGCGATCGCCGCCATCTCGCCCCTCCTGGTGCTGCCGCTCATCTCGCGCCTCGCCGGCGACGGCGGCTGGGCGAGCGCGATCGCCGGAGAGGCGATCGGCACCTTCGCGGCGATCGCGATCGGCTACGGGTGGACGGCCGTCGGCCCCGCCCTCATCTCGATCGCCCCCGACGACGAGCGGCGCGCCCGGCTGTACCGCGACTCGATCGTGGTGCGACTGCTGCTCGCCGCGATCGTGCTGCCCCTCCTCGCCGTGGTGTGCTGGCTCGTGGCCTCGCCCGGATCCGAGCTGCTCACGGTGCTGATGGGCGTCCAGGGCGCTCTGATCGCCCTGTCCTTCACCTGGTACTGCGCGGGCGTCGGGGACCCTCGCACGATCATCTTCTTCGACGCCGTCCCGCGCGTGGTGGCCACCGCCCTCGCCGCGGGGGCGATCCTGCTGACCGGGATCGTCGAGCTCTACCCGGTCGCGGGCATCCTCGTGACGCTGGGCGGCACGATGCTGTTCAGCGCGCGCCTGCTGCGCCGGCATCCCGGTCCCTGGCCCCCGGCACGCGAGATCCCGGGTCTCCTGCGCGCGGGCCTTCCCGTCGCGGTGAACGACGCCGCGCTGAGCGCGTACTCCAGCGTCCCCGCTCCTCTCGTGAACGTCACGGCGCTTCCCTCGGCGGCCGCCGGCTACGCCTCGGCCGACAAGATGTTCAAGCTCGGGAGCGTCCTGCCCTTCACCCTCGCGAGCGCGTTCCAAAGCTGGGTGAGCGAGGGCGACGCCCTCGACCGCCGCCGACGCCTGAGGGTGGCCCTCGCCACGCACGGGGCCTTCGGCCTCCTCGGCGCCGTCGTCCTCACCGCTCTCGGCCCCTGGGTCAGCCTCGTCATGTTCGGCGAGTCGGCCGCGGCCGGACTCGATCTGGTCGCCGCGATGGGGCTCGTGTTCCTCTTCCTCTCCGTCCGCACCTCGATGACGCGTCACGTGCTCTTCCCCGCGGGCAAGGCCCGTCTGGTCATGCGCGCTACGCTCGTGGCGACGGCGATCGGCGTCCCCGCGATGGTGGCGATGGCGATCGTGATCGGCCCCCTCGGCGCAGCGCTCGGCTACGCCCTCACCGAAGGCCTGGCCACCCTCCTGCTGTGGCGGCCGTGCGCCGCCGCGATGCGCGACATCGCGACCCCTCCGGCCCGAGAAGAACAGGACCGCACCGTATGACCTCCTCCCCCCGTGACGCGGCCTCCCGCATCGGCGCGGTCGTGCTCACCTGGCGCGATCGCGTGCAGACCGTCGAGTGCGTGACCGGCCTCCTCGCTTCTCCGGCCATCACCCGCGTCGTGGTCGTCGACAACGAGGCCGACGGGACGATCCGGGATGCCTTCGCGCCCGACGATCGGATCGAGTTCGTCGAGCTGAGCGCCAACACCGGGTTCGCCGTCGGGGTGAACGCGGGGATGAAGGTCCTTCTCGCCGACGACGCGATCGATCTCCTGCTCGTCATGAACAATGACGCGACCCTCCCCTCGAGCGACATCGAGCTCCTGCGCGCCGCTCTGGACACGGACGCGTCCCTCGGGGTCGTGGGTCCGCGCATCGTCACGCCCGACGGCCAGCGATTCTCCGCCGGCGGGATCGTCAATCGCCTGACCTGGGGCATCCGCCAGCCGCGTCCGGCGGAGCAGCCCGACTTCCTCACGTGGGCCTGCGTCCTCGTGCGGCGATCCACGCTCGAGACCGCGGGTCTTCTCGACGAGCGCTTCTTCATGTACTGGGAGGACGTCGAATACGGCTTCCGCCTCCGCTCCCAGGGCATCGGTTTCGCCGAGGTCACCGACGCGGTCCTGACCCACGCGGTCTCGTCTTCGCACTCGCGGGCCGGCTCGCGGATCCTCGCCTACTCCAGCCAGGCGTTCCGCCACTTCCTCGCCCTGCACGGCGGTGCCACGACCGTGACCGGTCTCGCCCGCCTCAGCGCCAAGGTCCTGCTCACGCTGGCCCGTGGCGACCGGCGCGGTGCCGCCTACGTGCGCGCCGGCTGGCGCCTCGGCTCCCCCGCTCCCGATCCGGCCTACCCGGCCGTGAACGCCCTGCCCTGACCCGAGAGGACGCCCCATGACCATCGGCTTCGTCGTGACGACGCTGGGACGGCTCGAGCCGCTCCGCGCCCTGCTGACCTCTCTCGAGCACCAGCTCCAGGACGGCGATCATGTCGTCCTCGTCGCGCAAGGCGCGCAGGAGGATGTGGCGACCCTCGCCGCGGAGTTCTCGGCGCGCGGTGTCCCGGTGACCGCGACCACCTCCGCGCGCGGCGCCTCGCTCGGGCGGAACACGGGCGTTGCGGCCCTGCCCGCCGGCGACGCCGTGGTCACCTTCCCCAACGACAACACGACGTACCCCGACGGAACGGTGGCCGCCCTGCACGCGGCCGTCGACGACCCCGCGTTCCTCGCCGGGGGCTTCACCTCGTGGGACGAACGAGGCCCCAAGACCACGCTGCCCGCCGCGGGCACACCGCTGGACAAGTACAACGTGTGGTCGGTGATCGAGATGGGCATCCTCATCCGCCGCTCGCTGTTCGACGCCGTCAGGGGGTTCGACGAGAACATGGGTCCCGGCTCCGCGTCGCCGTGGCAGGTGGCCGAGGGCACCGATCTGCTGCTGCGCGCGATGGCCCACGAACCTCGCCTCCTCCACGAGTTCCGGTGGCTCCCCGCCGATGTCCACGTCGACGGCATCTCGACGGGCTTCGGACTCGACACCGCGGAGCGCCGGCGGAAGCTGCGCGCGTACGGCCGGGGGACAGGGCGCGCGTTCGCCGTCCACGGCTACCCGCTCTGGTGGCGCCTCGCCTTCACCGCCGCCGGGCTGCTGTACGGAGTCCGCAATCCGCAGCCGATCACTCTCGGCGACGGATGGCCGATGTTCGTCGGGCGCCTCGAGGGCACCCTCGGGCGCACGTTCGGTCAGGCGCGCATGGTGTCCGCCACCCGCTGAGCGCCCGACACCCCGCTGTTACGCTGAGGACGTGTCATCCAGAGTTCTCATCACCGGCGGTGCCGGCTTCATCGGGTCCCACCTCTCCGAGCGACTGCTCGACGAGGGCAACGAGGTCATCTGCGTCGACAACTTCTTCACGGGATCCCGCCGCAATGTCGAGCACCTGTTCGACAACCCGCGGTTCGAGCTCATGCGGCACGACGTCACCTTCCCCCTCTACGTGGAAGTGGACCAGATCTACAACCTCGCGTGCCCCGCCTCCCCGGTGCACTACCAGCACGACCCCGTGCAGACCACCAAGACCAGCGTCATGGGCGCGATCAACATGCTGGGCCTCGCCAAGCGCCTGCGCGTTCCGATCCTGCAGGCCTCGACCTCCGAGGTCTACGGCGACCCGGCGGTGCACCCGCAGACCGAGGACTACTGGGGCAACGTCAACCCCATCGGCACGCGCTCCTGCTACGACGAGGGCAAGCGCGCCGCGGAGACCCTGTTTTTCGACTACCGCCGCCAGCACGACCTGTCGATCAAGGTCATCCGCATCTTCAACACGTACGGCCCGCGCATGCACCCGAACGACGGCCGCGTCGTGTCGAACTTCATCGTCCAGGCCCTGCGCGGCGAGCCCATCACGATCTACGGCGACGGCTCGCAGACGCGCTCCTTCTGCTTCGTCGATGACCTCGTCGACGGCATGGTCCGCCTGATGAACACGGGGCAGGAGGTGACCGGCCCGATCAACGTGGGCAACCCGGGCGAATTCACCATGCTCGAGCTCGCGAACGCCGTCCTCGAGATCACCGGGAGCACCTCGACGATCGAGCACCGTCCCCTCCCCCAGGACGACCCCAAGCAGCGTCAGCCCAACATCGACCTCGCGCGCCGCGAGCTCGGCTGGGAGCCGACGATCGCGCTGCGCCCCGGCCTCGAGCGCACGATCGAGTACTTCCGGTCGGTTCTGGCGGACTGACCCGATGGCTCACGTCCTCATCACCGGCGGCGCCGGATTCATCGGGAGCCGCCTGGCGGCGCGACTGGTGAGGGCCGGCCATCGAGTACGTGTGCTCGACGCCCTTCTCGCACAGGTGCACGGCCCGGATCCCGACACCACCTCGCCGCTGCTGCGCGCGGTCTCGGGCGTGGCCGAGGTGCGACGCGGGACCGTGACCTCGGTGGAGGATCTCCGCGCCGCCCTGGTCGACGTCGACATCGTGATCCATCTCGCCGCCGAGACCGGCACCGGCCAGTCGATGTACGAGATCGACCGCTACGTCGAAGCGAACATCGGCGGTACCGCGAAGCTCATGGATCTCCTGACGAACGAGCCGCACGCCGTCCGACGCGTGGTCGTGGCCTCCTCGCGGTCCATCTACGGCGAGGGCGCGTACCGCACGGCCACCGGCGCCGTCGTCTACCCGCCCCACCGGACGGATGCCGCGATGGCGAGCGGAGACTTCGCCGTCCGCGGCGACGACGGTGAGGAGCTCGAGCTGATCCCGACGCCCGAGGATGCGGCGCTGCACCCCTCGTCGGTCTACGGGATCACCAAGCAGGTCCAGGAGTCGCTGATCATGACGGTCGCTCCGACGATCGGCGTCGAAGCTGTGTCGCTGCGCTATCAGAACGTCTACGGACCGGGACAGTCGCTGACCAACCCGTACACGGGGATCCTCTCGATCTTCTCGACCCTCATCCGTCAGGGGCAGGGAATCGATGTCTTCGAGGACGGCCGGGAGAGCCGCGACTTCGTGTACATCGACGATGTCGTGGAGGCCACCTTCCTGGCGGCCACCTCCCCCGCGGCTGCGGGCGGGGTCTTCAACGTCGGTTCGGGTATCGCGACGACGGTGCTCGACGTCGTCGCGGCGCTCTCCACCGCCTTCGGTGTCCCGGTGGAGACGTCGATCACCGGCCGCTACCGGCTCGGCGACATCCGCCACAACGTCGCGGACACCCGGCGCCTCAGCTCGGTGCTCGGCTTCCACCCCGAAGTGTCTTTCACCGAGGGAGTGCGGCGTTTCGTCGACTGGGTGATCGACGAGCCGGTGGGCGGGGACACCTACCGCCAGTCCCTCGAGGAGATGGCGGCCCGACGGCTTCTGAAGTAGACCCGTCCGCGTCTTCACCCGTCTCTTCCGGGTGCCGCCGAGTTCGGGAGCGTGACGCGAACTGTGGCACGATGAGGGCGTGAAGGGCATCATTCTCGCCGGTGGTTCGGGCACGCGACTGCATCCGATCACGCTCGGCGTCTCGAAGCAGCTGATTCCGGTCTACGACAAGCCGATGGTGTACTACCCGCTGTCGACGCTCATGCTCGCGGGTATCCGCGACGTGCTGATCATCACGACCCCGCACGATGCCCCCTTCTTCGAACGGCTCCTCGGCGACGGGTCCCAGTTCGGCATCGACCTGTCCTTCGCGCAGCAGCCGTCGCCCGACGGCCTCGCCCAGGCGTTCACGATCGGGGCGGACTTCATCGGCGACGACAAGGTCGCCCTCGTCCTCGGCGACAACCTCCTCTACGGCCCCGGGCTCGGTACGCAGCTCAAGCGCTTCACGGATGTCGACGGCGCCGCCGTGTTCGCCTACTGGGTCGGCGAGCCGACCGCGTACGGCGTGGTCGAGTTCGACGCCGACGGTCGAGCGGTCTCGCTCGAAGAGAAGCCCACCCACCCGAAGAGCAACTACGCGGTTCCCGGTCTCTACTTCTACGACAACGATGTCGTCGAGATCGCCCGCGGGCTCGAGCCGTCCGCCCGCGGCGAGTACGAGATCACGGACATCAACCGCGCCTACCTCGAGGCCGGCAAGCTCCAGGTCGAGGTCCTTCCCCGCGGCACCGCGTGGCTCGACACCGGAACCTTCGACCAGATGACCGACGCCGCCGACTACGTGCGCACGATCGAGCGCCGCACTGGTCTTCGCATCGGGGTCCCCGAAGAGGTGGGCTGGCGGCAGGGCTTCCTGTCCGACGAGGCACTGCGCGAACGCGCGAAGACCCTCGTCAAGTCCGGCTACGGCGCTTACCTCCTCGAAATCCTGGAAAGAGGCCACTGATGGCACGCCTTCTCGTCACCGGCGGCGCCGGCTTCATCGGTTCCAACTTCGTCCACCACGTCGTGGCGCACACCGAGCACACGGTGACGGTGCTCGACAAGCTCACCTACGCCGGCAACCGCGCGTCGCTGGCCGGTCTGCCGGAGGACCGGGTGCGCCTGGTCGTGGGCGACATCGCGGATGCCGCGGTCGTCGACCCCCTCGTCGCCGAAGCCGACGCCGTGGTCCACTACGCCGCCGAGTCGCACAACGACAACTCCCTGCACGACCCGCGTCCGTTCCTCGACACGAACATCATCGGCACGTACACGCTGCTCGAGGCGGCGCGTCGCCACGATGTGCGTTTCCACCACATCTCCACCGACGAGGTGTACGGCGACCTCGAGCTCGACGACCCGGCGCGCTTCACGGAGAGCACCCCGTACAACCCGTCGTCGCCGTACTCGTCAACCAAGGCCGGGTCCGACCTCCTCGTCCGCGCGTGGGTGCGTTCGTTCGGCGTCCGCGCGACGATCAGCAACTGCTCGAACAACTACGGGCCGTACCAGCACGTCGAGAAGTTCATCCCGCGCCAGATCACGAACGTGCTCCGCGGCATCCGTCCCAAGCTGTACGGCACGGGTGAGAACGTCCGGGATTGGATCCACGCCGACGACCACTCGTCCGCCGTTCTCACGATCCTCGACAAGGGCGAGATCGGTCAGACCTACCTGATCGGCGCCGACGGCGAGAAGGACAACAAGACGGTCGTCGAGCTGATCCTGCAGCTGAGCGGCCAGCCCGTCGACGCGTACGACCTGGTCACCGACCGACCGGGCCACGACCTGCGGTATGCCATCGACTCCACCAAGCTGCGCACCGAGCTCGGGTGGGCGCCGACCTACGGCGACTTCGAATCGGGTCTCGCCGCGACCATCGACTGGTACCGCGACAACGAGTCCTGGTGGGCCCCCACGAAAGACGGCGTGGAGGCCTTCTACGCCAGCAAGGGGCAGTGACGCGGTGACCATCGAGTTCGGCAAAGCCCTCTCGGCGCGGACGACCCCGATCCCGGGGCTGATCCTTCTCGATCTCCCCGTGCACGGCGACACCCGGGGATGGTTCAAAGAGAACTGGCAGCGCGAGAAGATGCTCGCCGCCGGGATCGACCTGCCCGACTTCGGTCCGGTGCAGAACAACATCTCGTTCAACGACGCGGCCGGCACCACCCGTGGCATCCATGCCGAGCCCTGGGACAAGTACGTCTCGGTCGCGACGGGTCGGATCTTCGGAGCATGGGTCGACCTGCGCGAGGGCGACACCTTCGGCGCGGTCTTCACCGCCGAGCTCGACGCCTCGACGGCGATCTTCGTGCCGCGTGGCGTCGGCAACTCGTACCAGACCCTCGAGCCCGACACGGCGTACACGTACCTCGTCAACGATCACTGGTCGCCCGATGCGACGTACACCTTCCTCAACCTCGCGGACGAGACGGCCGCGATCGCGTGGCCCATTCCGCTCGACTCGGTCGAGATCAGCGCCAAGGACCTCCAGCACCCGCGGCTCGCCGACGTCGTGCCGATGGCACCCGCCAAGATCCTCGTCACCGGGGCGGACGGACAGCTCGGACGCGCGTTGCGCGCGGAGTTCGGCGAGCACCCCTGGATCGAATACGCCTCTCGCGCCGACCTCGACCTCACCTCGTCGGACCTGGATGCCGCGCGCCGCTGGCGCGACTACCGCGCCATCATCAACGCCGCCGCCTACACCAAGGTCGACGCAGCCGAAACAGCCGAGGGGCGTGTCGAGGCCTGGAAAGCCAACGTCACCGCGGTCGCCGCGTTGAGCCGCGTGGCAACCGCCCACGGCGTCACCCTCGTCCACATCTCGAGCGACTACGTGTTCGACGGCACGAAGGACGCGCCGTACACCGCTTCCGACCCACTCTCCCCCCTGGGCGTGTACGCCCAGACGAAGGCTGCCGGCGACGCGATCGTCTCCGTGGTTCCCCGGCACTACATCGTGCGCACCAGCTGGGTCGTCGGCGAGGGCAAGAACTTCGTCCGCTCGATGGTCGACCTCGCCGAGCGCGGGATTGATCCGCGCGTGGTGAACGACCAGATCGGTCGCCTGACGTTCGCCTCCGACATCGCCGCGAGCATCCGCCGCCTCCTCGAGTCGGGTGCCGCGTACGGCGTGCACAATGTCACGAGCGTCGGCGAACCGGCAGCGTGGCACGAGGTCGCCCGTGAGGTCTTCCGCCTGACGGGCCACGACCCGGACCGCGTCGTCGGCGTCTCGACCGACGAGTATCACGCGGCATCGACCGCTCGGATCTCGCCGCGACCGCGCAACAGCGTGCTCGAGACGAGCATCCTCGACGTCACGTGGCAGGAGCGGCTCGCGGAGTACCTCGCTGCGGCGCGCAGCTGATCGTCGCCCGTCACTCGACGCCGGTCTCGCCTCCGGCGGCTCTCAGGAACCCGCACGGTAGGATCGAAGGCGATGTCACGCGCAAATGAAGAGGCTACGCTTCGCCTGCAGCGGCTCGCGGCGACCCCGCTGAAGCCGGTCGGCGCCATCAGCGGCTCCGGAGCGTGGTGGGGAGCGGTCCGCGCGATCTTCTCCCACCGCGAGATGCTGGGTCTCCTCGTCCGTCGCGACCTGAAGGCCCGGTACAAGGACTCCACCCTCGGCTTCTTCTGGTCGCTCATCCGCCCGCTGATCCAACTGGCGGTCTACTTCGTCGTCATGGGTCAGTTCCTCGGCGCGGCCAAGAGCATCCCCGACTTCGCGGTCTACGTCTTCGCGGGGCTGTCGGCGATCGGCCTCTTCACCGAGATCGTCGTCGGCGGCACCGGCTCGGTGCTCACGAACGCGGGTCTGGTCAAGAAGGTCTATCTCCCGCGCGAGGTGTTCCCCCTCTCGAGCGTGGGGTCCGCGCTGTTCAACTTCTGCATCCAGCTCATCGTCCTGATCGGCGCGACGTTCCTCGTCGCGAAGCCGCCGTTCCACCTCCAGCTGGTGTATGCGGTCCCCTCCATCTTGCTGATAGTCCTGTACGGCACGGCCTTCGCCCTGCTCTTCAGCGCGGTCAACGTCTATCTGCGCGACGTCCAGTACCTCGTCGAGGTCATCACGATGCTGTTGTTCTGGGCCAGCCCGATCGTCTACTCCTGGCAGATGGCGAAGACCCTGATCCCGTCCCCGGTCGTGCTCGACGTGTACACGAACAACCCGCTCACGCTCGCCGTTCTCGGCTTCCAGCGCGCGTTCTGGGTCGCCGGAGACACCGCGGAATGGCCGAGCGACCTCCTCCTCCGCATGGGGATCGCGGGCGTGATCGGTCTCGTTCTCCTGCTCGTCTGCCACCGCGTCTTCATCCGCCTGCAGGGCAACTTCGCCCAGGAGCTGTGACCCCCATGCCCACTCCCCCCGTCCTGCCCGCGGACAACGCCCCTCGCCCCGAGGTGGCTCGCATCCGCGGTGTCTCGAAGAAGTTCACGATCCGCAAGGACTCCTCGATCAAGGAGCGCGTGGTCACGCTCGGTCGCGCCGGACGCCGTCACAAGAAGGAGTTCTGGGCGCTCCGCGACGTCGACCTGGACATCTACGCCGGCGAGACGATCGGCCTGATCGGTCACAACGGCTCGGGCAAGAGCACACTCCTCAAGGTGATCGGCGGCATCGTCGACCCGACCTCGGGAACCGTCGAAGAGCGGGGCCGCCTCGCAGCGCTGCTCGAGCTCGGTGCGGGCTTCCACCCCGACCTCACGGGCCGTGAGAACGTCTTCCTCAATGCGTCGGTCCTCGGGCTCAGCCGCGAAGAGACCGAGGCGCAGTTCGACGACATCGTCGCCTTCGCCTCGATCGGCGACTTCATCGACACGCAGGTGAAGTTCTACTCCTCGGGCATGTACGTGCGGCTCGCGTTCGCCGTGGCCGTGCACACCGATCCCGACGTCCTCCTGGTGGACGAGGTGCTCGCGGTCGGCGACGAGGCGTTCCAGCGCAAGTGCATGGACCGCATCCGCGACTTCCAGAAGGAAGGCCGCACGATCATCCTCGTGACGCACTCGCTCGATCAGGTGGTCGAGCTCTGCGGTCGCGCGGTGCTCCTGCATCAGGGCGAGGTGCTCTTCGACGGCGCGCCATCCACGGCGGTCGCCCGCTTCCGCGACTTGCTCGAAGAACGACGGGTCGCCGAGCGCGACGCGGCCGACCCGGGTGCACCGCGTCCCCAGGGCTCGGTCGACAGCGTGCGCGCCGTCGTCGTGGGACGCGGCCCCGGTGAACCTCTTCAGCCCGGTGACGACCTCGAAATCCAGCTGACGCTCTCGTCCACGCACCTGGACAAGTGGGGATGCCGGATCCAGATCGACGATCACATGGGACACAAGATGTTCGTCACGGGCACGGACTGGCTGAAGACGCCCGTCGACCCGATGACGGGATCCGCAGAGGTGTCGTTCGTGCTGAAGGATCCCCCGCTCGCGGGTGGAAAGTACTTCATCAACGCGACGCTCATCGACGCGCACGGAAACGACCTGCACAACATCATGCAGGCGACCTCGTTCAACGTCGAGTTCGACCCCCGGGCGACCGGGTACATGCGCATCGACGTCGAGGGCTCCGCGATCCCGGGTCGCTGACGCCGTCTCCCCCGACGACCCGGACACGGCTCGCCGAGCCGGCGCGCTTCGGTCTCCGCCGTCGGCACCCTCTCGCGCCGGACAGCTCGCGCGCGAGCGTCAGGAGCGCTGGTCGAAGGGCGACCGGGCCATCAGCTCGGTGATCGTCGCCGCGTCGCCCCAGATGCCCGGGGAGTCGTAGGGACGGTCGGGGAAGGCCCCGTACTGCAGAGCGATGTCGAGGCCGTTCTCGGCGATGAAGCGCTCGACACGGTTCGCGAGCGACTCCGGCTCGCCGGATGCCACGTTCACGATGCCCGTGAGGCCCTCCACCGTCGCCGCGACGGCGATCTGGCGGCCGAGTTCCGCGACATCGATGAAGTCGTACAGCGTGCGTCCGGATGTGAAGGGGAAGACCGTGTCGCCCCGGTCGGCGGCTTCGAGGAGCTTGGCGAAGATCGAACGGTTCCGGCGGTCGTCCCCGAGGATGTAGTACGCGCGCAGCCACACGAACTCCGCACGGTCGCCGATCGTGAGGGTCGCAGAGCGGCGCAGGGCGTCTTTCGCGATGCCGTACAGCGTCACGGGGTTCGTGGGGGTCTCGGCCGTGACCGCTCCCTCCCAGTAGCCGATCTCGTGCATGGAACCGAGAGCCGCGATGCGCGATACCCCGGCCGTGACCAGACCGGCGAGGAACCGATAGTGGTCCGACAGCCGCTCGAGGTGCGAGGGGGCGTTGTGCACGAAGCCGTCCTGCCACGCCAGGTGGATCACCGCGGCGATCCGTTCGACGGGGGCCACCGTGGCGATGTCGAACGACGGGTCGAGCACGTCGGCCTCGACGATGCGGGCTTCCGCGGCGAGGTCGCCCTCGCGCCGCTGTCGAACGACCGCGACGGCCTCGTAACCCAGCTCCGCCACCGCGCGGGTGACGTGTCGGCCCACGTAGCCCCCAGCACCGGTGATGACGACGATCCTGTTCACGACGACCTCCTGGGCTCTACCGTACGACGCCGATGACGACGAGAGCCGCCGTCGCGATGAGCAAGAGCACGAGGGGAACGAAGCGAGCCCGCACCAGGATGCCCGTGCCGCCTCCGCCGGGTGCCACGGGATCGACTCCTCGGATGCGCGCCAGCCATCGTGGCATCCAGTTCTTCAGGTCCAACGCCGGCTTCTCGATCAGCATGTAGCTGAGGTACGCGTAGACGTGCACCACCACGATCACGACGAGCAGATAGACGAAGGCACCCGCCCGTTCGGGGAGCCCGTACTCGGCGGCGAGGAACATGACGGGCCAGCCGGCGATGTAGATGCCGTAGGAGAGGTCGGCGTGCCGGTCCCAGCGCGACAGCGCCTTGACCCGCGTGCCGAACCAGATCAGCCCGTAGGCGAACGCGTACTGCCCGAACAGGAACCATCCTCCGCGCCACCAGCACAGCGCCGCGATGACCAGCATCGCGATGCCGAGTCGGTCGTCGAACGGGACCTTCTCGATGTAGAGCTGCACCAGGGTGCCGAAAGCGAAGGGCGCCACCAGTTGCAGGACCTGCGGGTTGGAGAACGTCTGGATGGCGGAGCCGAGATCGCCGATGTGCAGCGCCTGGAAGGTGCTGAGCAGGAGGAGTCCGCCCGCCACCAGCGCGCCGACGATGCGCGCGCGGAGCGCCCCGATGATCCCGAGGGCCAGGATGCCGAGATAGCACGCGAACTCGTACATCAGGGTCCACGCGGAGCCGTTCCACGTGTTGTAGCCGACCTGGACCGCGTGGGTGCTCCCGCCGGTGCCCGCGATCGCCCACTGATTCAGGACGAGGGTGAAGTTGTTCGCGACGTAGTCCCACGGCGAGTTGTCGGGGAAGGAGAGGAATCCCTGGAAGGTGCCCTGGGAGTGGTGCCAGGCGAGAGGGGCGAGCAGGAACGCCGTCACGACCAGGATGAGGAACCACGCCGGATAGATGCGCGCGACGCGATGCCACAGGTACCGGAACGGGGAGCGCGAGCGGACCATGCTCCGCGTGATGAGCATTCCGGAGAGGAAGAAGAACCCCGTGACGGCGACGCCGCCGAGCGAGGTCTCCGCTCCCCATTGCGCGCCGATGTCGACGCCGCCGAAGATGCCGGCCACGGGGCCCGCGTGGCTGAAGATGACCATGAACGCCATCGCCCACCGGAGGAACCCGATGGAGTTGTGACGCGGATCGAACGCCTCTCCCAGACTGCGCACCGCGATCACACGCCGAGGGGATAGCCGAATTCCTCGGCACCCTCCCACGTCGCGGCCGGGATGTTCGTGTAGACGGGCTCCGCGCCGGAGAAGAAGTTGCGGATGGAGGCGAGCACGTCGAGGGAGTCGGTGTCGATCTCCACCGTGAACCCGTTCCAGTGCGCCGTGCACATCTCATACGCCTGCGACCGGATGGCGACCGTGACGACGCTCGGGTCTTGGTCGTCCCAGTCCATCGTCGGGTCGATCACCGCGTAGCCCCCGCGGGCGGCAGCGGCGAGGATCAACGCCGCGACCGCGCGGACCTGGGCCTTCTCGAGCACGCCGGAACGCAGGAAACCGTCGACGCTCCATCGGAACATGGGCGAGCGGTGATTGACGATGTGCTGGTTGCTCCAGTCGGCGATGTCGCTCTGCGAGATCACTCCGGCCGCGAGGGTCGAGCCACGACCCGCGTGATAGACGAACGCGCCCTGCGCGAGCAGGTGCTGATATCCCGCGCTCGTCGCGCGCGCCGACCAGTCCGATTCTTCGCCGTACCCGCGGCCGAAGACCGGATCCATCAGGCCCACCGTCGGCAGGACCGACACGGGGACGATCATCGCGAACGAGATGCCGGCGGGGATCTCCAAAGCCTCGGCGGCGAACTCGTCCGAGAGGGCCTCGCCGATGAGATCGGCGACCTCGGGAGTCTCGACGTACAGCTCGGTGCCGTTGGGGAGCGAGTACGGGTCGACATTCGTCGACCACGCGGTCACCGAGGCGGCCGCGGGAGATGCCGACACCACGTCGAGCAGCACCTTCACCGAGTTGCGGGAGTAGATGACGTCGGAGTTGGAGATGATGACGTAGTCGTACCCGAGCCGCTGCGCGGTGGCGAGACCGAGATTGACGTTGCGCGGGATCCCCTGGTTGCGGGGGGACCGGTAGAAGACGGCGCCGAACTCGGCGGCGAGCTCGGCGAGGTACTCGCTGAAGCCCGGCTCGGGGCTGCAGTCGTCGAGGACCAGAACGTCGAGCTCGAAACCTTCGCGATCGAGATGCGCGATCGACTCGAAGGTGCGGCGCGCGAAGTCCCGACCGTTGTAGAAGGTGACGGCGAGCAGGATCCGGGGCGTCGCCGCGGTCACTGCCCCATCATCCTTCGCGCCCGGCGCGCCACGACGTAGAGGGCGTGGTTCTTGCGGAACACGTGCTCCATCTTGCGACGGGGGTCGAGGAGCTGCTTGAGCGAGACGATCTCCAGCTGCAGCTTGGCGATCTGCTCCTCGCGCTCGAGCAGGCCACGGGTCAGCTCGATGACGCGCCGATTGGCGATCTCGGCATCTTGCAGGGCACGCTCCAGCGACACCGCGTCAACGGCCTCGGCGGTCAGCTCCTGGTTCTTCCCCATCGCCAACACCTCTTTCTGATTCTCTTGGCACGCCCCCGCGCGGCACAGGGCCATGGTGAGGGGTGTGCCGACTCGGTGGCCGGAAACATTCACGGTGGGCCTGCCGGACAACGGCGGTGGAGGGGAGAAGCTCCGTCTTCCACGTCGCGTCGTAGATTAGCATCCCCGCGTGAGCGCACCCTGGCGCAGGGCTCGAACGCGGGCGGAGTTCACCCGCCGGCCGACACCGTGCCCCGTTCGAAGCTCTGGGTGACCTTGCCGCCGCTCTTCACCGCCGGGGCGAGCGGCAGGCCGTAGCGTCCCGTCACCCCACCCGCGGCATCCCACGGTGCGAAAACGGGCGGTGCGATCGCCAAGGCTCCCACGGACTGGCGCCAGATGATCGTCCCGCGCTCGAACGGCAGGCGGCAGTAGGAACCGAAGCAGGACTCCGCCCGGGTGGGAAGCCCGAGCGTTCCCGCGGGCCCGCCCGCGCTCATCCACACGTCGCGGTAGGCGCCGTAGACGGGAAGGATGCCGGCCGACGGCGATCCCGTCAGGGTGCCCCCCTGGAAGGCCTGGTAGCAGGTCACCGGCAGACAGACCATCGCGGCGGTCGGCGCGCCCAGACGGCCGTTCTCGGACCCCGCGGCCTGCCACGGAGCGAGGAACCAGCCGGACACGATCACCGCTCGAGAACCGGGAGTCCACACGATCACGCCGTTCTGGAACACCTGCGAGCAACTGCGGCCGTTGCACGACTCGTCGCTCATCGGTCGACCCAGTTGCCCCTTCGCCCCGCCCGCGCGATTCCACACGCTCTGGTACTCCCCCGCCACGGCGACGAGGGCACCCGAGGGAGCCGTGGTGAGCACGCCGGTCTGGAACGCCTGGGTGCACACGCCCCCGGAGCAGGAGGGTGCCGAACGAGGCCCGCCCAAGCGGCCGTCACCGGCGCCCTGCGCCTGCCAGGCCGTGAGGTAGCGTCCGGTCACGGCGACCGCGCCGTACTTGGGTGTCCAGCCGATCACGCCCTTCTGGAACGACTGCGCGCAGTTGACCCCGTTACAGGATTCCGAGCCGGTCGGAAGTCCGAGCGAACCGCCGGGCCCGCCGTTCTTCGACCAGAGATCCCGGTACGCGCCGTACACGGCGAGGACTCCGCCCGAGGGCGAACCTGACAGGGTCCCGCCGGTGAACCTCTGGTAGCAGGTCGCGGGGATGCAGGCCATGTCGGCGAGAGGTCGGCCGAGGCGACCCTTCTCGAATCCGGCTGCCGACCACGCGTCGAAGAACCACTTCATCGTGATGAAGGTGCCCTTCGAGGAGGTGTCGATGCGCGCGGAGCCGAAGCGCTGGCTGCAGGCACCGGACGAATCGCAGGTCTGCGGGCCCGCGGGTCCGCCGACCCCCGCGGGGCCGCCTGCCCGCAGGTACTTGGTCGCGATGGGTTCGGGAACGACCTGGGCGCTGTCGCGACCGGACGAGGCGATGAGTCCACCGCCGAACCGCTGGGTGCAGCCGGCCGAAACGCAGGATGCGTCGCTCCGGGGGAAGCCCAGCGAACCGCCGCTGGCGCCGGCCTGGACCCAGGCGCTGAAGATCGGCTCGGTCACCGCCGTCGCGGAACCGCCGGAGAAGAGCGCTCCGTGGGCGAACATCTGTGCGCACTGGGAACCGTTGGAGCACACCTCCGGGCCGCGAGCCGCCCCCAGGGCGATTCCCCCGGACGACGACCAGACGCTCTCGACGTGTCGGCCGACGAGGTTGCCGCCGGTCGGATCGGCGGCCATGACACCGCCGTCGAAGGACTGCGTGCAGGTCATGTCGCTCTGGCAGACCACGACCCCGGTCGGTCGGCCGACGGCGCCGTCGATGAAGCCCAGGTTGCGCCACATCGACTCGATGACCGACGGCACGCCGAAGACCCCGCGGCCGGGGAACCAGAAGATCGTTCCGTTGCGGAACGACTGCTGGCAGTACGTGCCGAAGCACTGCTCGGTGGAGGTCGGCGAGCCGAGCAGACCGCCCGCACCGCCCAGCGAGGCCCAGACGCGTGCGTATTCGCCGGAGACGGGAGATGCCGTGGGGCTCCCGAACCAGTCCGTGTAGAGGCGCCAGAAGTTCCGGTTCCCGTACGCCGAGCAGAAGTCACCCGTGCCGTAAAGATTGTTGAGCGCCGCCTGGTTGGGCGTGTACGGCGTGTAGATGTACAGCGCGCGCGTGGCGTCGTTCTGGATGTTCACGCGCTTGGTGCCGCAGACGCGGTCGTTGTCGGGCGGGGTCGCCTGATAGAGGATGTTGTTCCACCCCAGCTGATAGCTGTACCAGCGCGGGTTCTTCACGTAGATCTGGAACTGACGCGCTGCACCGTACACCTGGTAGAAGAACCCGGCGAAGTTCGGGTCGCAGGCTGCCCCGTCGGGACATCCCTGGCCGAGCGCCGCACGGTACTGGTAGGGAGAGGGAGCGGGATCGGTGACGAGGGCCTGCTCCTTCTGGAGCATCACGAGAATCACCTTGGGGCTGATCCCGCACGCCTGTGAGACGGCGGCGATCAACTGGGCGGCGCTCATCGTGCCCCCGCCGAATGCGCGGCAGTAGGAGTCCGCGCCGAGCGACGGCGTCGACTGGGCGACGTAGTCCTTGAGGCACGGCATCCCCTCGTCTCCCCGGCATGAGGTGACCTTGGAGTTGAGGAAGTTCTGGATGTCGGCGGCCGTCATCGACCCGGCATCGAAGAAATTGTCGTCGGAGATCAGGAAGCCGTCCTGGAAGTCGCTCGCGTTCGCCGCCGTCGCCGCCGGAGCGACCGCGGGCGCGAGCACCGGCAGGATCCCGAGGACCAACGCCAAAGACGCCAGCGCCGCCAGCGCCCAGGAGAACCGCGCGCGGGCGGGGGCGAAGGTCACGGCTGTGAGACCGTGACGGGCTCGGACGCCGCCGAGGTCCTGGCGGACCGGTACTCGAGCACGAGCTTCCACTCCCCCGCGGGCGCGGCGATGTCGATGATGCCGCAGTTCACGGCCGCGGGCGTCGCCACCGCGTCGATGGAGCCCGTCAGGATGGCACCGGTCGCCGACGTCGCGGTGAGCGTGCACACCCCACCTTCTTCGATGGGCCCGGAGA
Organism: Microbacterium testaceum StLB037; assembly: GCF_000202635.1. Taxonomy (NCBI): domain Bacteria; kingdom Bacillati; phylum Actinomycetota; class Actinomycetes; order Micrococcales; family Microbacteriaceae; genus Microbacterium; species Microbacterium testaceum. The sequence continues at coordinate 609,095 of NC_015125.1, forward strand.
CGAGACCGGACGCGGAGATGTTCCGGCCGTCCGCACCGTAGTTGACGATCGTCACCGAGGCCGGACCCGAGCTGGTGGCCACGGGTTCGGGCTGCACCTCGTCGGTGGCCTCGGGAGAGGGCGTCGCGGAGGGAGAAGGGGATGCCGAGGCGGTCGTCGTCGGCTCCGCCGTCGGGGTCGCGGTGGTGGATGCTCCCGGCCGCGACGCGCAGGCTGTCAGCGTCGCGACGAGGGCGACCGTCACGAGGGCACCCCGCAGCACGCGAGCGCGGGACGGGGCCCGCCCGGAGATCCTCGGCGATCGGCCGGAACGTTCATTCACCCCTCCAGTATCACTGTTAACAGGGAAAATGCCCCTCGGACACGGATTTTTCATTGTGAAAGCAGTCCGTCACCGCACGGGCGCGGCAACCGGGTGGGTGCGCCGCCACTCGTCCGCTTCACTCCCGGTCAGGATGCGCACCCCGGTCCGGGGCTGCCAGACCATGAGGCCCCGCTGGAATGGAACCTGGCAGAACGAGCCGGAGCAGACCTCCGGCCCGGTGAGGAGACCGAGCTGGCCGTCCGGACCGCCGCCGCCGATCCACATCGACACGTATGCCGACGACAGCGAGAGGATGCCGGATGTCGACGAGGTCAGCGTCCCGTTCTGGAACACCTGGTAGCACGCGGCGGACTGGCACTTCATGGCGTCCGAGGGCAGCCCGAGCGCGCCGGTGGCGCCCCCGCGCTCCATCCACGCCGGGTAGAACCACTTCTTCGCCACGGGGTAGACCCCGCTGTTCGGCACCCAGACGATGACTCCCCCGACGAACGAAGCCTGGCAGTACGACCCGAAGCAGGATTCGCCGCCCGCCACGAGCCCGAGGTCGCCGTCCGGCCCACCCCAGGCGGTCCAGGTCGAGACATAGTCGGAGGAGAGCCGCACGATCTGACGACCGTCCGAGGTCAGGACCCCGCCGGTGAACTGCTGCCAGCACGCGGACGACTGGCACCGCATTGCTTCCGTGGGCGTTCCGATCGCCCCGGTGATCCCCCCGAGCTCTTTCCACTTCGCCTGGAACCACGGGTGCACCGGCACGGCGGTGACGCCCTGACCCGGCACCCACGTGATCGCCCCACCGGCGAAGGGGGTTGCGCAGTACGTTCCGAAGCACGACTCCGGGCCGGCGACGAGCCCGAGGGCGCCGTCCGGGCCCCCGTTCGCGAGCCACGTGGTGACGTAGGCGGTGGACAGCATCACGATCTGGGTACCGTCCGAGGTCAGCACGCCGCCGGCGAACTCCTGCCAGCAGGCCGAGGACTGGCAGACCATGGGGGCGACCGGCTTGCCCAGCGGGCCGGAGGCACCGCCGAGCTCTTTGTACTTCGCCTGGAACCAGGGATGGACCCCGTCGGGGCTGGTCCCGCAGGCGGGGGCCTTGTCGCCGGTGCGGACGGTCACCGTCGCCGATGTGGGACGGCCGGCGCCATCGGTCGACATGTCGTCCACCGAGAGCCAGATGTCGCAGCTGGACCCCTCGGACGACGAGAACCAATCGCCCTTCACGAGCGCGTATCCGTCGCCGTCGTCCTGCGAGCTCGCCACCGCGTAGGACGTCGTGTCGGCGGACTGCTGTTGGGTGATTCGGACCCCGTAGTCGCGCGTGCACACCCAGGTGATGTCGCATCCACGACCGCGCGTGTAGTACGCACCACCGTCGTACGAGCCACGACCGTTACGGAGGTCGAGGTAGTAGTCCCACCCGTTGGAATCGCGGACCTTGACCGCGAGGGTGCCGGTCGTCGACGAAGCCGCACGCAACGTGACAGAGGTCGAGGCATCCTGCTCGACCGTCACCAGGCTTCCCTGCGGGTATCCCCCGAGCGCGTCGCGGTGCGCGGCGTTGAACAGCGGCGAGTCGTAGTCGCCGTCGACGACCACGCCCATCGGGTCGTAGATGTCGGCGTACTTGGAGAAGCCGCAACCGTCATTCCCCTCCCAATGCCGCTGGAGCGGGAGGCAGGCGTAGTTGTTGGCGTGCCGGAGGCTCAGATTGTGGCCGAACTCGTGCAGGAAGGCCTGACGCTGCCCCTGGCCGACGTCGAGCAGAGCGATGTTGCCGCCGTACGAGAGGCCCCCGCCGACGTTCGCGATCCCGACCGACCCTTGCCAGGCCTCCGCGCAGTCCTCGGGGAACACGACGAGGAGGTGGCGCCCTCCGCTGTTCTCGTAGCTCGCGGCGCTCCGCCCCGGCGCGATGGCGCGAGCGGCCTCGTTCCAGACGGTCAGATCGCCGGACGAACCCGCGAGATCCAGCTGGCACGTTCCTGCCGTCGTGATCTCGGCCTGCGCGCCCAGGGCGAGAGAGGCCACCCGACCATTGCTGGCTTGCCTCAGATGGTCGGAGGCGTAGGAGAGCCAGGACCGCACGGTGTCCACCGACGCGGAGGGCCGCGCCTCGTACGCGGGTCGGCCGTCTGCGGCGGGCATTCGCACGGTGACGAGCACCACGTCGACCGAGTGCGCGAGGCCTGCGGCAGCCGCGTCGACCTCGGAGAGGACCGAGAGCTCGCCGTCCGCGATCTCGACCCTGTCGCCGGCCACGGCTCCGACCTTCTCCACGGCGTCGGCGGTGACGGCCGTCGCCTCACCGGCCTCGTCGCGTACGAAGAAGGTCGATCCGGTCGAGCCCGGCAGGTCGGAGAGCTCGACGAGTTCGCCGGTCGCGTCGGCATCCCCGCTCGGCGCCGCTTGGACGCGAGCGGTCGGGGCCGGCGACGGCACGGTCGGACGCGGTTCGAGGGCAGCCGCCCCGGTCGCGCTCGTGAGGGACGCCAGAACGACGGCGAGGGCAGCGATGCCGGTGAAAACCCGTGAGGCCATGCGGTCAACGTAGCGGGAGGTTCCGGTCCGCGTCGCGCGCCACTGCTAGCGTCGACGGGTGAATTCTCGTCTTTTCGCCCTCGTCGACGAACGGGTCGGTCGTTCCTGGACGTTGTTCCTCGACCGCGACGGCGTCGTCAACACCCGGATCATGGGCGGTTACGTCCGAACCTGGGACGAGTTCCACTTCGAGCCGGGCGTCCTGGACGCGTTGGCCGTCCTCGCACGGTGGGCGCCGCGCATCGTCCTCGTCACCAACCAGCAGGGCATCGGCAAGGGTCTGATGACGGAAGCCGATCTCGCCGAGCTCCACGAACGGATGCGACACGACATCGTCGAGGCCGGCGGACGATTGGACGGCATCCGGTACTGCCCTCATCTCGACGCCGACGACTGCCCGTGCCGCAAGCCCCGCCCGGGGATGGCGCAGGACGACCTCGCGGAACACCCGGAAATGGACGGCGCGCTCTCGGTGATGGTGGGCGATACCCCCGGCGACGTCGAGATGGGACGACGCCTCGCCGCGGCGAACGGTGGCGGGGCCACCGTGCGGATCGCTCCCGAAGCCGACCCCGCGGCCGACCTCACCTACCCGAGTCTCGCGACCTTCGCCGCCGCTCTCGCTCCCCTGGTGGCAGCGAGCCCGGGTCACTCCGCGGAGTAGCCGAAACCGTCTTCGATCGCCTGCATCAACGAGTGGATGACGACGAGTTCCGATTCCTGGACCCGGTCGGCCCAGCGGCTCGCGCCGAGCGCGATCGTGACGTCGGCGACCTGTCCGAGCGGCGACTCCGCCGTCGCGGACGACGCCACCACGATGCCGCCGGCGGCCTTCATCGCTTCCGCCGCGCGCAAGACGTTCGGGGACTTCCCGCTGGTGGAGAGAGCGAGAAGCACGTCGCCGGGGCGGGCGAAGGCCTCCACGAACTTCGAGAACACGTACTCGTAGCCGTAGTCGTTCGCGACGCACGTGAGGTGCGAGGGGTCCGAGATCGCCATGGCTCGCAGCGGCGGACGGTTACCGCGGAAGCGACCGGTCAACTCTTCGGCGAAGTGCTGCGCGTTCGTCATCGACCCGCCGTTGCCGCACGCCAGGAGCGTTCCCCCCTGTCGCAGCGACGTGATCATGGCATCCGCGGCCCGATCGAAGGCCGCACCGAAGGCGGCGTCCTCGGCGAGCGCCGCCATGCGCTGCGCGTTCTCGAGCAGGTTCTCCTGAAGAACACCCATCTTGTTCCCTTCCTCGGATCCGACGCGGTCAGCCGCGACGGACCTGCTGACCCTGCGACAAGCGAGTGGTCGACACGCCGTCGAGCAGGTTGACGATGTGGACGCGCCCGCCCCAGGCCTTGGCATCTTCTCCCCCGACGACCTGATCGGGGCGGTAGTCCGAGCCCTTGACGATGACGTCGGGGCGGATGGCGCGGATCAACTCGCGGGGGGTGTCCTCACCGAAGACGGTGACGAAGTCGACGTAACGCACCGCTTCGAGGACGCTCATGCGGTCGGCCTGGGGCTGCAGGGGACGCGTCGGCCCCTTCAGACGGGCGGTGGACTCGTCGGAGTTCACACCCACGACGAGGACGTCGCCGAGCGAGCGCGCTTCGCGCAGGAGCGCCACGTGCCCCGCATGCAGGAGATCGAACACGCCGTTGGCGAAGACGACCGTCTTACCCGCGTCCTTCTCGACGGCGACGAGCTGGGCAAGTTCGTCCCAATCCTCGATCGTGCCGGGCCGATCCTCGGGCGAGGACTCCACGAGAAGTTCGTTCAACAAGTCGGCGCTCGAGACGACCGCGGTGCCGGGTCGGCCGCACGCGATACCCGCGGCCATGTTGCCCACCTGAACCGCCTGAAGCGTGCTGAGACCGGCCGCGAGGCCCGCGGAGATCCCGGCGATCATCGAGTCTCCGGCGCCGGAGACGTCTGCAACGAGACGAGCACGCGTCGGAATGCGCGTGCGGGCGCTCGTCTCGATGACCTCCACGCCGACGGCGGAGAGCGAGATCGCGAGCGACCCGATGCCGCCGATCAGCAGCCGCTCGGCGATCAGGTCGAGGGTCTCGTCGTCGGGGGCATCGGCGCGCAAGCCCGACATCTGGAGGGCCTCCGCGAAATTCGGCTTCACGATCGTCGCGCCGCGGTATTTGCGGATGTCCGTGGACTTCGGATCGACGACCACCGGGATGCCGAGCTCGCTCGCCAGATCGATCACCCGCGCGACGAGATCCTCGCTCAGCATGCCCTTCGCGTAATCGGACACGACGATCGCCGTGCGGGACGGAGCTTCGCCCACGGCCGCGCGGACAGCCGCGAAGGCCGCGTCAGCGCCCTCGGCATCCAGAGGGGTGAGGTCCTCGCGATCGACACGCACGATCTGCTGCATCCCGGCGACGACGCGCAGCTTCTCGATGGTCGCGGCGGCGCCGCGACGGATGGGCGACGTCACGACGCCCGTGCCGGAGAGCAGTCGTTCGAGCTCCCGTCCGGCCTCGTCATCGGCCCACGCGGCGACGAGGGTGGTCTGGACGCCGAGAGCAGCGATGTTCATCGCGGCGTTGGCCGCGCCTCCCGCGACGCTGCGGTCCTGCCGTACGCGGAGGACCGGGATGGGGGCCTCCGGCGAGATACGGTCCACGGCCCCCGCCACGTACCGGTCGAGCATGGCGTCACCGATCACGACCACCCGAGCGCCCTCGAAGCCGAGGATGTGCTGCGGAGTGATCGGGGGGAGTGCGGACATGTGACTTCCAGACATGGGACGGGCGGACCGGCGGGCGGCCGGACCGAACGAGCGTAACGGACTCAGTCGGTGGGTTCCCGGAGCAGCCCCTCGACGGCCGCGGTGACCTCGTCGGGGCGCACGGCTCGGATGCAGTGGGGTTCGCGCGCGACGCACTCGTCGACGCACCCGTCGGCGGGGTGGGACGGCTGCAGCATCGCGCTGCGCGCCGACCACGGGCCGAAGCGTTCCGGGGCGTTGTCGCTCCACGGCGAGCCGCTCGCGGGGTGGCAGGTCACGACGACCGTGGGCACCTCGAGGCTGCTCGAGATGTGCTGCAGGCCCGAGTCGTTGCCCAGGAACACATCGCACCGCGAGATGGCGGCTGCGCTCTCGCTCAGGCTGAGCTTCCCGGCCAGATCGACGGCTCGGATGCCGCGGGCTTCGAGCAAGGAGACGAGCTCTCGGGCGCGGGCGGTGTCGACGCCGCCGCCCAGGATCTGGACCGCGACGGGACGCTCGGCGGCGAGGTTCTGCATCACTTCGGCGAGATCCTCGACGGGCCACTGACGCTTCGCGTCGCGAGCTCCGATGCCGAGGCCGACCACGATCCCGTCGGTGTCGCCGAGGCTCGCCTTCGCGGTCGCCGCGCGCAGGTCGGCGTCATCGAAGAGACCTCGGCCGACCGGCGGAAGGCGGTGATCCTCCCAGGGGAGGCCGAGGTACTCGGCGACGCGACGCAACTGCCCGACCGTGAGACGCGGCGTCGTGCCGCGTGAGATGACATCGGTGAGCAGCTTGTCCTGCGGGCCGAACCATTCCGGCTCGCGCTCGGGGACCGGAGCGAACCCGACGACCGAGCGCGCGCGCGACGCGACCGCCAGGTACCGGACCGGGGTGTCGTCGAAGTCCCACCGCGGCAGGATCGCGAGGTCGTACCCCCGGAGGCCGAAGCGGCGGAGCCCCTGCCGCGCCGTGAGGATCTGACGCTTGAGCGCGGACCCCTCCGTCACCGGCATCCATTCGATGACTCGATCGACGGTCGGGGTCGCGTGGAACATCGTGGCGGGTCCGGGCTTGAGCACGAAGTGCACGGTCGCCTCGGGCCAGTGGGCGCGGATCGCGGCGAAGAGGGCCAGCGTCGTGCTGGTGTCGCCGATCTCGTCGCTGCGGAGGACGACGATGCGCCGCGGGCGGACCGTCGGATCCCAGGGGCGTCGCCGACGGGCTCCGAAGAGACGGGCGAAGACGGCCGGGGAGAGCGGGTCGCGGTGACGGATCGCGTTGATCTGCCAGACGGCCCGGCGGAGGAGTGAACGCACGGGATCGAGCTTAGAGGGCCGTCCGAGGACTCCCTGTGCGTGGCTCAGCGTCCGGTACGAGCCGACCGGGCTGAGCGAGCGCTGCGAGCCGCCTCGTCGAGTATCGCGGCGCGAGCGTCGAAGGAGTGCTCCGCGCGGACACGTTCCGCGATCTGCCCCAGGCGCACCCGGTCGGGAAAGATCTCGTCGGGGTCCGCCTCGAGCAACTCGAGAAGGTGCCGTTCATCGCGGTAGGCGATCACGGCTCCGCCGAAGATCTCCTCGATCCCGTCGACGTCCTCCGAGATCACGCGTCCTCCCACGGCGACGACGTCGAACGGACGCATCGCGATGAAACCCTGGCGACGCATCGCCGGCCACTGGTCGTTGAGCACGATCGAGGCCGACTCGTAGCGACGGGGGAGTTCGGCATGCGCGATGGTCTGGGCGGCGATGGCGGAGTGCGGGATGAAAGGACGCCAGTCGGGTCCGTAGACGCGAACGGGCAGCCCCGCCCGCAGTGGCACGACCACGCTCGGTCGCGCGATACCGCGCGCGGTACCGACGAAGACGATCTCATCGGTGCGATCGACACCGCGCGGGTGGAACAGATCGGTGTCGGTGGCTTCCAGGAGAGGCTGCACGTCGATTCCCCATCGCTCCCGTGTACGCGCTGACCACCGCTCGGAGGCGGCGAAGACACGGTCGAACTGCGCGAGTTCTCCGCGCGTGAGGTCGTCGGGATGGCTGATGATCCACTGCAGACTGACGCCGGGCCCCACCGGATCGATGCGATAGGGCCCGCGCACCACGACACTGACATCGTCGAGATCAGCCGTTCGCCGGGCCCGCGCATCGAAAGCATCGATCACGACGGTATGGCCGCGCCGCCGGAGGGCTGCAGCGAGACCGCGAGCGAAGTGCATGTCACCCCAGACGGCACCGCGCCGACCCGCCGGTGCGCAGATCTTGATGGCCCAGCGTTCGGCATCGGGAGTGGGGCGTCGCCACCGACGCACCGGTTCGACCGTACGCCCCTCCCCCGTCCGCCACGACAGGACGTCGAATCCGGCGGCCGTGACGAGGTCGGCGGCGACTCCGCGGTCGCGATCGCTGCCCTTCTGCGAGGGACGCGGTTCGGCGAAGACCAGGGTCGGCTCCTCGAGCACAGGGCGGATGCCGGTGAGGGCTTTGGCCCCCGTCCGAGAGCGCAAGGCGCGCGCGAACGCCGTCGCGGACGTCGGTGCATCGCGCTCCAGCGTCTCGCGCAGCACCGCGTGCGGCAGCGCCATGCTGAGTCCGTGCACGAGGGGGACATCGACGACGGCGTCGAGTGCGTCGAGATCCTCGACCGGATGCTCGGCGAGGATTCCCCACGCGGCGGCACCACCCGTCTCGGCGGCGCCGACGCCGAGGACCGTGCCGTCGAATGCACGGTGCACCGGCAGCGCCACGACGTGTGCGCGAGCGGTGTCGACGAGAGCGTCGATCTCGTCATCCGTGAACTCGGCACGGGAGTCGAGGACCGCACTGACGTCCACGTCGAGCGCCGCTGCGGCGCGATGGAGCATTGCGGGCCAGGTCACGCGGGAGCGTTCGCCGGAGAGCCCGAGTTCGGGGACGACGTCGGCCAGCAGATGCGCCGAGACCCACTGCGACGCATCGACGCCGACGAGAGGGACGATCACGCGGTCGTGGGCGGCTCTGGCGGCCGCCTGCGCGAGCTTGCGGTCGTATCGACGATCGCGCGCTTGGATCGGGCGGATCAGTCCCACATCGCCGGGTGTGCTTTTCACTCCGCGACTCGCCCGGTGCCGCCGCCACGTCCGCGCGGCGGCGAGCGCGCGTCGGCGCATCTCGTCGACGGTCGCTCGCCGGAGGTGTCCCGCCGCCGTCAGCTCGATCTCCGCGTCGCGGTGGGTCCAGGCGTGTTCGAGGCCGGGACCACCGTGCTTCCGGCCGTACTCCTCGGCATCCCACCACGGGTGCACGCGGACGGTCTCCCGCTCGCTCAGCAGGTAGGCGTACAGCGCGGGGACGCGGAAGACCTCCGGCAGCTGGCCCCCCGCGACGATGTCGTCGAACAGCGGGTTCAGGCTCATCCCGCGGCGGAAGCCCCACGCGACGTAGTGCGCGATCGCGATGGACCGGGGTACGCGCGGGAATCCGAGCTGGGTGCCGTAGTACTCGGCATCCACCAGCTCCGAACGGCCGATCGTCCGTGCCCACCAGATGCGATCCGCGGCGCGGACCACCGGTCCGACGACGGGGAGTTCGCGAGAACGGCGGACACTCTCCCGAAGGCGACCCAGGCGCATCCCTCGATTCTACGGGCGCGCCGTCACCGTCTCAGGCGACTCCGCAGCCGCCGCACCCGCGAGAGCAGAGGCTGGTGGGCGTCGATCTCGCGGCGGACGTCCTCGCGCAGCTCGGCCCGGAGACGGTCGACGGCCTCGTCGACGTGCGCGGCGAGCTGGGTCTGGAGCGACGCGAGGTACAGCGGGAGTCCTGGGCCTTCGCGGTGCACCCATTCGGCGAGCGCGCGGTCGCGCACCACCGCGTCGTCGCGCGCGTGCTCGGCCGCGAGACCGAACATGCTGTTGGCGTCGAGGCCGACCGAGTCGGGACGCTGGGTCCAGAACGCCAGCGGCTCCCCCGCGAGGAAGCCGATCTCGTGATCGCGCAGCATCCGCAGGTAGAGGTCCCAGTCCTCGACGGCGTCGAGCGTCTCGTCGTACCAGCCGATCTCCTCGTGCAGGCGGCGTCGATAGACGACCGAGATCGGGACGGCCCGATTCACGCTCATCATCTCGCCGAGGGAGATGCGGCTCATACCCGCCCAGAACGGGGCGCGGCCGACCTCGACCCAGGTGCCGCCGCGGTTCTCCTCGTAGACGATCTCGGTCGCCGCCGACACGGCCGCGTGCGCGGCGTGCGCGTCGAGCCACGCGACCGTGCGCTCGAGGAAAGCGGGATGCCACCGGTCGTCGTCGTCGTGCAGCACCACGTACTCGGTCTCGAGGGCCCGCACACCCGCATTCGCCGCGACGCACCGTCCGCCGTCGCCGGGGGCGATGTGGACGACGCGCACGCGATCGCCGAGTGCCGCCTCGTCGACGAGGGCATCGACCTCGGCCGCGTCACCGCCGTCGTTGACGACGACGACCTGCCAGTCGTCGGACCGCTGCGCGGCGATGTCGCCGAGCGCCCGACGGAGGAACGCCGGGCGGTGGCGGGTGCGGACGACGATCCCGGCGCGTGCAGGCATGCGTTCGAGCATAGGGGCGGACGCTCCCGCCGTGTGCTCGTCGAGAGCGCTTAGAGCTCGGCGTGCAGCGCCCAGATGCGGTCGGCGCAGGGCTCCCAGGCGAAGCCCTTCGCGCGGTCGCCGGCGAGCACCCGCAGGCGCGCGCCGTCCTCGCCCAGAGCCCGCGTCAGCGCGGCCCCGAGGTCGTCCGCGGGCGCGAGGGCCACGGCATCCGCGAGGACCTCCCGGTGCACGGGCGTGTCGACCGCGACGATCGGGACGCCGACGGCCAGCGCATCGACCGCGCGCCAGGGCCAGTCGGTCCGGGCGCACCCCGAGACGAAGGCGGACGCGTGCGAGAGCACGGCCGCGCGATCCCACTGATCGAGCGAACCGCGCGCGTGCACGCGCGCCTCGGGGATCCCGGCGGCGACGGCGAGCTCGACGACCGCGGGCTCCTCCCCCTCGGGCACGTCGAGGACGACGACGTCGCCCTCCCAGTGCGCGGCCGTCACGGCGGCGAAAGCGTCCGCGAGGCCGTCGGAGGTTGCGCTGCCGCCCGCGAGGGCGAGCATCGACGTGGGCAGGTCGAGGGCGCGAAGACGACCGACCGCGTCCGACGGAACACGCATCCCGGCGGCCGGCGCCCCACCGATCACGCGGATCTTCGACACGAGCTTGGCCTTGGCCAGTTCGCCGAGCCGCTCGGCCATCGCGTGCGTGGGGACGACGACGGCGTCAGCGTGCTTCGCGACGCGGGACAGCAGAGCCCGGGAGGCGAGAGCCTCGGCGCGCGGCAGCTCGTCGGGCGTCTCCCACGCGCGGAGGTCCCAGAGCGTCACGACGATCTGGTGCGTCTCGTTGACCCGGTCGTGTCGGACGAGCGGGGCGAGCGCCGTCGGTGAATGGATCAGCCCCTTGCCGACGCCGGGGGCGACGCCCAGCTGCCAGGAGGCCGCGAGCTCGCGCCGGCGCATGGACAGGCGGGTCTCGGCGGACAGCCCGGTCACACCGGCATCCTCGGGCAGGCCGGGCGAGGGGACGATGCTGGCGACGTCGCATCCGCGCGGAGCGGTGTCGATCAGCGCCTGCGCGAGAGACGCCGAGGCCTCGGCGAGATCACGGGAGGTGGGGGCGACGAGCTGGTCCAGCACGACGCGCAGAGTGACGGTCACGGGGCGGGTGTCTCCGTCTCGGTGGGGGGATGCAGCTTGTCGTGGACCATCTGCTGGACCTGGGCGTAGTCCGGGTCGAACTCGTCGACCCCGCCGTCGGGCGTGAGCTCGATGGTCGAGACGGGCTGGTCCTTCGCCTTCAGCGCGAGGTCGACCAGCGTCGGGGCGATGAGCCCCTGCGGGAGGTCGGTCTCGACGATGTTCGTCCCCGCCGCGGCCACCTCCTGGAAGTGGGTGAGGACGTTCTGGGGGGTGAACTGCGCGAGGATCGCCTCCTGCAGCTGGCGCTGGCGCCGCATGCGGTCGAAGTCGCTCGTCGTGTAGCGCGAGCGGGCGTACCACTGCGCGGTGTCGCCGTCCATGTGCTGCGCGCCCGGCTCGATCCATCCGAAGGCCCAGTCGTCGACGGGCTGGCCGTCGTAAGCGGGCCCGCCCTTGGGCAGACGCTCGTCGACGGTGATGTCGACGCCGCCGAGGGCGTCCACCAGATTGGCGAAGCCCTTCATGTCGAGGAGCACGTAGTACGGGATCTGGATGCCGAGGATGCCCTCGGCCGCGTCCTTGGTCGCCTCGATGCCCGGCTCGGAACCGTGGGCGACGGCATCCGGGTACAGGGCATTTCCGTCCTGGCAGACCTCGACCTCGGTGCGCAGCTGGTTGATGCCGCTGCCCCAGCCGCAGGTCGGGTCGAACTTGCCCTCGTGCCCGTTGGGGTACTTGTCCTGCATGGGACCGGGGGCGAAGGGGAAGTTCGGCATGTCGCGCGGGATGCCGGTGATGGTCACCGCGCCGGAGGCCGCGTTGATCGAGACCACCGAGATGCTGTCGAAGCGCATGGAGTCGCGGCCTTCACCGGAGTCGGCCCCGAGCAGCAGGATGTTGTAGTAGCCGTCGGACGGGGGGACGACGGGAGCGGACTGCGCGAAGATCTCCGCGAACGCGTCACGCGTCGTGCCGGCCGTCTGCACCGCCCATCCCGCGCCCGCCACCAGCGTGCTGGTGAGACCGATCGAGACGATCGCGATGCCGAAGCGTGCGAGCGGACCGGTCCGCACGAGCCGGACCAGACGCAGAGTGTCGATCGTCAGCACGATCCAGAGCACCGCGTATCCGATGAGCACGCCCTGGACGAGCGTGAGCGGCACCCAGCGGAACCACGAGAGGAAGTCGGGGATGGAGGAGCCGGTCGCGATGGCGAACACGGTGCTGGGCGCGAGAAGGGCGCCGAGCGCGATGAGCACGATCATCACCCACAGCGCGAGGGTCGCCCCGAGCCCGAACCGACCGAGGCGCCTGTTGCCCGCCAGCACCTGCGCGGAGCCGGGGAGGAGCAGGTTCGCGACGATCAACCACCAGCCGCGGCGCGTCATGACCGACGTCGACCCGAGGTCGGGATTGCGCAGGGGACGCTGCTCGACCAGCGAGGAGCGCCCGGACGCGCGCGGCGGCGCGAGCGTCATAGGGACTCCTTGAGTCGGCGGTTCTTCTCTTCGACCTGGATCTCCAGGTCGCGCGCGTAGGCCTCGACGCGGTCGCCGATCTCGGGGTCGGCCGCGCCGAGGACGCGAGCGGCCAGGAGTCCCGCGTTCTTCGCCCCGTTGATCGACACGGTCGCCACGGGGATCCCCGCAGGCATCTGCACGATGCTCAGGAGCGAGTCCAGTCCATCGAGGGTGGCGAGCTGGACGGGGACGCCGATCACGGGCAGGGCGGTGACGGATGCCAACATGCCGGGCAGGTGCGCGGCACCCCCGGCCCCGGCGATGATGGCGCGGAGCCCCCGGGCGCGGGCCTCCCGCCCGTACCGCACGAGCTTGTCGGGAGTGCGGTGGGCCGAGACGACCTCGACCTCGTGAGGGATGCCGAACTCGGTGAGCACCTCGGAGGCCGCGTTCATCACCCGCCAGTCGGAGTCGGAGCCCATGACGACGCCGACCACGGGCGTCTCGGAGGAATGCAGCGGCCGGGTCACCGGTCCAGGCTAGGGCGGCTCGCTGGAAGATCTCGCAACGGCACGCTCAGGAGTTCACCTCAGTCGAAGAACGCCGCCGCCGCGCGCGCTTCGTACACGACGTCGTCGAGATCCTCGCCCGTCACGTTGACGTGCCCCACCTTGCGACCGGGGCGCGGGGCCTTGCCGTACGTGTGGACCTTCGCGGCCGGGTGGGCCTCGAGCGCGGCCGGGAAGCGCTCCTCGAGCGTCCCCTCGGCGGGACCGCCGAGAACGTTGATCATGACCGCCCAGGGGGCGGTGGCATCCGTCGATCCGAGCGGAAGGTCGAGGACAGCCCGCAGGTGCTGCTCGAACTGGCTCGTGACCGCGCCGTCCTGCGTCCAATGGCCGCTGTTGTGCGGACGCATCGCGAGTTCGTTGATGAGGATGCGCTGGTCGCTGGTCTCGAAGAGCTCGACGGCGAGCATGCCGGTGACGCCGAGTCCGTCCGCGACGGCGACGCCGATGTCGGCGGCGACCCGCTGGACACGGGCATCGGCGCGGGGAGCGGGCGCCACGACCTCGGTGCAGACCCCGCCGCGCTGCACGGTCTCGACGACGGGATACGCCCGCACCTCCCCCGACGGGCGGCGGGCCACCTGCTGGGCGAGCTCGCGAGTGAAGTCCACGAGTTCTTCGACGAGGAGCGCACCGCCGTTGCCGTCCTCGGCGAGAGCGGCGAACCAGTCGTCGGCCTCCGTGGACGCGGAGACGACCCGCACGCCCTTGCCGTCGTACCCGCCCCGGGGCGTCTTGACCACGGCACGACCGCCGTGGGCGTCGAGGAAGGCCTGAAGCTCGGCGGCGTCGGCGACCGCGGCCCAGTCGGGCTGCGGAAGGCCCAGCTCGGCCATGCGCGTCCGCATGACGAGCTTGTCCTGTGCGACGGCGAGCGGCGCGGGTCCGGGGTGGACGGGAACGCCGGCGTCGACGAGCGCGGCGAGCACGTCCTGCGGCACGTGCTCGTGATCGAAGGTGATGACGTCGACGTCGCGCGCGAAGGCCAGCACCGTCTCGGCGTCGCGGTAGTCGCCCACCGCCGACGCCGCGAGCGCGGCCGACATGCCCTCGTCCTCGGCGAGGACGCGGATCTCGATCCCCAGTTCGACGGCGGGCGCGATCATCATCCGCGCCAGCTGTCCGCCACCGATCACTCCGACTCGCAGCGCCATGCCGCTCCCTTCGTCGGGATCCATTCTGTCGGGCCTCTCGCGAGGGTGCGAGCCGGGTGCGTGCCCCGCGGGGGCTTCGACAGGCTCAGCCCCCTCGCCCCGGGAGCCCTCAAGCCCGCGCGATGCCCCAGCCCGCGCGAGGTCCCCGAGCCCGTCGAAGGGACCGGGCCCCGGCGAGGTCCCTGAGCCCGTCGAAGGGACCGGGCCCGCGCGAGGTCAGACGTCGACGGAGCCGGAGCCGAACGCCTGCGAGTCGCGGTGCGCGAGGATCTGGTTGACCTCGACCTGGTCGACGAGCGTCTCGTGCAGGAGGACGGCCTGCGGCACGTTCTTCATCCGCAGCGGCGGCTCCACGCCGTTCGAGAGCGTGAGCGTCCCCGCGCCCCAGAGGCGCTGCAGGACGCCCCGGCGCATCTGGATCGAGTAGCCGCGCACGTGGGAGATCTCCTGACGACGCGAGCCGAAAAAGCCCGAGCGCTCGATCACGCGTCGGGTGGTGATCGTCCACGAGTGCGAGAGCCACACGATGTACGGCAGCACGACGAGCAGCAGCACGACGGCCGCGGCCGCGCTCACGAGCATCCAGTTCTCGAACGGAGCGGGCAGGTTGTCGTAGAAGTACGTCGTCGCCCCCGCGACGGCGATCAGCACGAGGGCCGACCACACGAGGCGCCGGGCGTGCGAACGGATCCGCGCGATACGCAGCTCGGGAGCCGCGGCACCGGGCGCCGGCGTGCGCGGGCGCCCTCCGTAGCTGGTCGGCTGGGTCACCCCTTCATTGTGCGGGGTCGGCGCCGCACCGTCCGGCGCACACGCGGGGCGCGCCCCTCAGCGCACGTGGACGACGTCGCCCGCCGACACGGCCTCGACGATCGTTCCCGCCTCCACGACCAACCGGCCCGTCTCGTCCAGACGCGTCGCGCGACCCGAGAGCGTCGTGCCGTCGGGGAGGGAGACGGTCACGTCCCGGCCCACCGTGGCGCAGAGCTTCTCGATGTCGCTGTGCACGCGCTCCTCGCGACCCCCGGAGAGCGCAGTCAGGAGTTCGGAGAGTCCCGTGACGTAGTCCGCGATGAGGCGGTCCTCGTCGCACTCCGCTCCGATCGCCGCGAACGAGGTCGCGGTCGTCACGGGGAGATCGGCTCGGCTCATCCGCGTGTTCACGCCCGCCCCCACCACGACGGTGTCGAACGTTCCGGGCACCGCCTCGGCCAAGATGCCGCAGATCTTGCCCCCGTCCACGAGCACGTCGTTCGGCCACTTCAGCTCCGTCGTGCCGCTGTGCCCGGCGAGCTGGGCACCCACCGCACGCGTCATCGCCGCCCCTGCCGCGAGCGGGATCCAGCCGCGCAGCGCCGGGGGCACGGTCGAGGCGTCGACCACGACCGAGACGGCGATCGCCGTCCCCGCCGGGGCGGTCCAGCTGCGGTCGAGGCGCCCCCGTCCGGCGCGCTGGTCGCGCGTGACGAGGAGAGAGAGGTGCGGCCAGCCCGCGGGGTCCGCGGCGACCGCCGCGACGACATCGGCGTTGGTGGAGTCGGTGGTCTCGACCACCTGGACGCGGGGGCTGACGGCGGCGGTGCGCGGGTATCCGGCTTCGGGGATCGGCATGCCCACACCCTAGGGAATCGTCGAGGCGACGGCATCCGCTTGCACTTCCCGTTCTCGGCACGGCGCGCGACGAACCTGGACGGATGCCACAGTGCCTTGCGGATTCGCTTGTGCGCACCCTCCAACGTCGGCGACGAGGCTGTCGCTAGGGTGGAAGGCGTGACCGACCAGCCCGATCTCTTCACCACCGCCGGCAAGATCGCGGACCTGCGCACCAGGTTCCAGGAGGCGGTCGTCGACGCCGAAGCCTCAGCCCGCGACAAGCAGCACGCGAAGGGCAAGCTCACCGCGCGCGAGCGCATCGAGATGCTCGTGGACCCGGGCTCCTTCGTCGAGCTCGACGAGTACGTGCGCCACCGCACGACGGCGTTCGGCATGGACAAAGCGCGTCCCTACGGGGACTCCGTCGTGACGGGCACGGGCACGATCCACGGCCGGACCGTCGCCGTCTACGCGCAGGACTTCTCGACCTTCGGCGGGTCGCTGGGCGAGGTCGCCGGCGACAAGATCATCAAGGTGATGGAGCTGGCGCTGCGCAGCGGCATCCCGATCATCGGCATCCTGGACTCCGGCGGAGCCCGCATCCAGGAGGGTGTAGTGGCCCTGGGCAAGTACGGCGAGATCTTCCGCCTGAACACGGCGGCCTCGGGCGTCATCCCGCAGATCTCGCTCATCATGGGCCCGGCCGCGGGCGGCGCGGTGTACTCCCCCGCCCTCACCGACTTCGTGATCATGGTCGACAAGACGAGCCAGATGTTCGTCACCGGCCCCGACGTCATCAAGACCGTGACCGGCGAGGACGTCGGCATGGAAGAGCTCGGTGGTGCGCTCACGCACAACAGCCGCTCCGGTGTCGCCCACTACCTCGCCGATGACGAGGACGACGCGATCGACTACGCGCGCACGCTCATCGGGTACCTTCCCGACAACAACCTCGCCGAGATCCCGGTCTACGAGACCCCGTTCGAGTTCGAGACGACGGATGCCGATCGCTCGCTGAACACGATCATCCCCGACTCGCCGAACCAGCCGTACGACATCCACACGGTGATCGCGGGCATCGTCGACGCCGGAGACTTCCTCGAGGTGCAACCGCTGTTCGCCCCGAACATCGTCATCGGGTTCGGACGCATCGAGGGCCGCACGGTCGGCATCATCGCCAACCAGCCCTCGCAGATGGCCGGCACGCTCAACATCGACGCGGGCGAGAAGGCGTCGCGCTTCGTCCGGTTCTGCGACGCGTTCTCGGTGCCGATCGTGACGCTCGTCGACGTGCCCGGTTACCTGCCCGGCACCGACCAGGAGTGGACCGGCGTCATCCGCCGCGGCGCGAAGCTGCTGTACGCGTACGCCGAGGCCACCGTGCCACTGGTCACCGTCATCCTGCGCAAGGCCTACGGCGGTGCGTACATCGTCATGGGGTCGAAGCAGCTCGGTGCCGACATCAACCTCGCCTGGCCCACCGCCGAGATCGCCGTCATGGGCGGTCAGGGAGCGGTCAACATCCTCTACCGCGGCGAGATCAAGCGCGCCGAGGAGGCGGGCGAAGACGTCGCGGCCGTGCGCACGCGCCTCGCGAACGAGTACACGTACAACGTGGCATCCCCGTTCCTGGCCGCCGAGCGCGGGGAGCTCGACGGCATCATCGAGCCCGCGCAGACGCGCGTGTCGATCGCCAAGGCGCTGCGAGCCCTGCGCAACAAGCGCGCGAGCCTGCCCGCCAAGAAGCACGGGAACATCCCGCTGTGAGCGACGCCCGCCCCCGCACCGACAGCGACCCCGCTCTGCCGCCCGTGGTGGCGGAGGTCGTGCGCGGCACGCCCACCGAGGAGGAGCTGGCCGCGGCCGTCGTCGTCGTGAGCGAGGCCTACGCGCGCGAGGTCGCGGATGCCACGGTGCCCGAGACGGCGTCCCGCTCGCGGTGGGAGCTGTCGGCGCGCGGGCTGCGCACCCAGCTCGACCGCGCGGCGGGGTGGCACAGCTTCACCGCGTGACGCGGGCGGGCGAGTGTCCCCCGAAATACCTACAGACGAAGACGACACCGTCACGAATACTGGATGAGCTGGAACGCTTTGTGCGTTCGGTCGGGCCGCTCATCGAGCCGGTTCCGACCACCGCGGCCGGTTTTCGGGTAACCGTCCGCATGGGTGAGGGGTGAGCGTTCGCCGCCCCTCACCCCCATCCCCCTGGTCGACGGTTCAGGTCGTGATCGGTTCTCGCGCGTTCAGCGCGGGCGACGGATCTCGCGCCAGAGGTCGACCTCATCGTCGTCGCCCCCCGCGCCTTGGCCCGTCGAGCGGCCCACGACGGTCACCGCCACCCCGTTGTGCGGGGAGGTGCGGATGATGAGCCGGTCGGACACGGCCCCGCGCAGGATCTCGGCCAGTTCCGCCCGGACCGTCTGCAGTTCAGCGGCGTCGAGGCCGTCGAGGCCGCCCTCGTCGAAGAGCGAGACCGCGGATCCCCGGCGCCGCGCCGCGTCGATCTCGGCGCGCACGCCCTGATCCAGCAGGCGGGGGCTGCGCAGTTCGTCGCGCAGGCTGTGCTCGGCCAGCCGCGCGGCCGTCCGCTCCGACGGGCGGAGGTTCCCCCCGGTCTCGATGACCCGGGCGAGGACCGGACCGGCCACGGCGAGCGCGCGCTGCACGTGGATGCGGCGCTCGCGCTGCCGACCGCTCTGGGCGGCTTGCCACGCCGAGGCGGCCTGTTGCAATTCGGAGAGCTGCGCCGCGTCCCGAGCCGTGCGCTGCAGGGCGATCGACATGAGCTGCGCGACGGACACCCAGACGAGCGAGCCGACGAGTCCGAGGCTCAGCGCCGAGACCGGACCGAGCCAGGCCGAGGCCGAGACCGCGAGGGCCGCCATCCCGATCCAGGCGATGATCGGACGGTGACGGACCATCACGATCGTCATGAGCGCACCGATCCCGCCGATCACCCACGTGACGAACGGCTGGGTCCGTCCGTCGGGTGTGACCGCGAGGAAGGCGGCGTTCGGCACCACCGCGGACGCGACGAGAGCGAGCGCCGCGGCCCATCCCGGGAGGGATGACCGTTCGCCGGGCGTCGCGACGGGAGTCGCCTGTGGGCGCGACCCCGGCAACAGGATCCACAACCACGTGACCGGGAGATAGAGCACCAGCGCCGCGATGATCAGCCAACCGCGCTCCACGGTCTCCGGGCTCGTCCAGAGCAGTCCGCGTGCGGCGAGGTACGCCGTGAACGCGAGGGCGATCACGGAGAGCATCGCGCGGACGGTCACCAGCGGTCCCCGCTCTCCCACTCGAGCGTCACCGTCGTGCCGGAGGAGCCGGACTCGATGTCGGACCGCCCTCCGACCGCGGTCACACGCGCGATGATCGACCCGCGGATGCCGAGACGGTCGGCCGGGATCGCCTCGAGGTCGAAGCCGTCCCCGGCGTCGCGCACCCGCACGGCGATGCCCCCGGGATCGGCGTAGCCCGACACCTCGACCGAGAGCCCCCGCGCCTCGGCGTGCTGCACGGCATTGGCGACCGCCTGCATCGCCGCGAGCGAAAGCGCGCGTGCGACCCGACCCGGCACCCGCGGCGTCCCTTCGTCGATGCGGCGACGGACCGCGAGTTCGACCCCGAGCTCACGGGCCGCGGTCTCGATCTCGTCGGCCAGGCCGGCGGCATCCACGGGGGCATCGCTGCCCTCGAGCGCGTCCTTCTCGGCATTCGCCAGCCGGGTCAAGGCCTCTCGCGCCATGCTCACGGCGAGCGTGCGTTCGCGGGGCGTGGAGGCGCGTTCCGCGGCGAGCAGAGCGCCCAGCACGCTGTCGTGCATGAGTGCAGCCACGGCCACGCGCTCGTTCTCGGTCGCCGCGGTGGCCGCCGCCTCGGCGTAGCTCGACACGGCCTGCGCGCGCGTCTCGTCGACGTGGGCGGCGATCGAGCGGTACATCCAGGTCAGGGTGACGAGGACGCTGCCCAGGATCAGGGCGAACGAGACGTCGAGCGCGACCGGGACGGAGAATTCGCTCCGGCCCCCGGCCTGGATCAGGCGCACCACCCCGAAGAGCACGGGCGCGGCGACCGTCCAGACGATCTGCAGCGACATCGGGAACGCCACGACGGCCGCGACGGTCGCGACGTTGATGAGGTAGAAGATCCAGGGGTTCTCCAGCGGAGACGGCGGCGGTCCGCCCGCGGTCGCGACGGGCCACAGGGCCAGGGCGACCATGAAGACCACGGCGAAGATCCCCGCGAAGACGCGCGCGAACCGCCCGACCGCGCACGCGACGATCATCGCGGCCAACGGCACGAAGACGCCGACCGCGAGAGGAAGGTGCCAGCCGTCGCGCTCGTCGGCGCGCCCGAGCGCGGCGATCAGCGCCTGCGCCCCGAGAGCGAGCGACGCGGGACCGACGAAGATGGTGAGGACGCGCTCGATGCGCTTCTGCGTGAACGACCCCGGGTCGTCGCGCGACTCCCGTGAGTGCGGGATCCGCCCCCAGGCCTCCTCGAGAACCGTCCGCTGGGCCTCCGAACGGAGGGTGTCAGGCATCGGTCCCGGCTTCGGGGGCGTCATGCAGGATTCCGTCCTCCATCGCCCGCCGCAGCAGGTCGACCTTGGTCGGGGCGGGACGGCCGACCTCGACGTACTTCACGCGGACCCGCGTGATGTTCTCTTTCGCGGTGGAGTACGCGACCCCCAGGCGATCGGCGACGGCTTTCAGCGGCAGGCCCGCCGCGTAGAGCCGCAGCACCTCGCGCTCGCGGGCGGACAGCTGCGCGTCGGCGAAGGCGCGATCGCCTTCGACAGCACTGGCCCACTCGACGTTGTCCAGCAGCTCGCCGCGCGCGACCGTCCCGATCGCCCCGAGAACCTCGTGCGTGGGCGAGGACTTGCTCACGATCCCCGCCGCTCCGGCCGCGAGCGCCTCGCGGACGGCGGCCGGGCGGTCGGCGACGCTGTGGATGATCACGCTCGACCCGTCGCGCACGACGCGGTCCACGTTCTCGGACACCGTGGTGCCGTCGCCGAGGGTGAGGTCGAGGACGACCACGTCGGCCGGCGATTGCACGGCGACGCGCCGCCAATCGAGGTACGCCGCGACGTTCGCCCCCGAGAACACGACCTCGGTCGCGGCGGTCTGGGCGAGCGCCGCCTCGAGACCGAGACGAACCGACTCGTGATCATCGATGAGGGCGACGCGCGTCATCCCCTCATCGTATCCGCGCGTCTCGGGTCCGCCCGGGTCTGGACATCCCCCGATCGGCGGGTCATCGTTGGAGGACCACGACCGCTTCCACATGGTGGGTGTGCGGGAACAGATCGACACCGTGGATGCCGTCACGGGCGACGTAGCCGTGCTCGGCGAAGATGGCCAGGTCGCGCGACAGGGCGACGGGATCGCAGGCCACGTAGGCCACCGTCGCCGGGGAGAGCGCCGCGATGCCCTCGACGACCTCGCGTCCCGCCCCCGCGCGCGGCGGATCCAGCAGGACGACTCCGCGGGCGAGGCGTTCGCGTTCCCGCTCGGACGCGTCGGCCGCGAGCTTGGCGACGAAGCGATCCGCTCGCGCGGTCTCGGCTCGGGCTCCGATCCATTCCGCGAGGTTCTCCCCGGCGTGCTCGGTGGCGCGCGGGTCGGACTCCACGCTGACGACCCGGGTCGAGGAGCCGCCGAGTTGGGCGAGCGTGGCCGCGAAGAGACCGACGCCCCCGTAGAGGTCGAGGTGCAGGCCCTCGGGGTCGACGCCGCCGACCGCGGTCAGTTCGTCGGCGACGAGAGACGTGAGCGTCCGCGCCGCCAGGCGGTGCACCTGCCAGAACCCTCCCGCGTCCACCCGGAAGGTCCGCTCGCCCACGCGTTCTTCGACGACCTCGGGGGTCGGGCGCGAGCGCGAGCCGTCGGGTCGAGGCAGGACGCGCACCCGCCCGTCGGAGGGCTGGACGAGGTCGAGACGACCGGGTACGGCGCTGCGGGCGGCGGCAGCGACGCGTGCGACCTCGGCCGTGGCCAGCGGCGCATCGGGGGTTTCGACGACGCGATGCGAACGCGCGGCATAGGCGCCGACACGACCGGCCTCGTCGACGTGCAGGCTCAGGCGCGTGCGCCAACCCGTCCCGTCCGGGGTCTCGGGGTCGTCGGGCGAGCCGGCCGGGCGCACATCGACCGGCAGGTCGAGGCGACCGACGCGTTCGAGCGCCTCGCGGATCACGCGCTCCTTGAGACGGCGCTGGTGAGCGAGCGCGATGTGCCCGAACTCCGCGCCACCGGGCCGACCCTCGGGAGCCACGTCGATATCGGCCGCGGCCCACACGTGCCGCTGACGCTCGGGCGCCGCGTCGAGCACCTCGATGGCGTCGGCGCGCCAGAACGACTTCTTCCGCGTGTCGGTCAGCCGCGCACGCACCCGTTCCCCGGGGAGGGTGTCGGGGACGAAGACCACGCGGCCCTCGTGCCGCCCGACGAACACGCCGCCGTGGGCGATGCCGGTGATGTCGAGATCGATGAGGTCGCCGTCGTGCATTGTCCGAGCCTGTCACACGCGGCGGGGTGATCGCCGGGTCCCGGGGGGGGCTTCGACAGGCTCAGCCACCTCGCCGGCGCAATCACCTCGCCGGGGTAGCCGCCTCGCCGGGGCAGCCGCCTCGCCGGGGCAGCAGCCGGCGCACCGCGGTGGGTAGCGTGGACGCATGCGCGTGTGCTTGGCATCCACTTCTCCGGCCCGTCTCATGCTCTTGCGGCAGGCGGGGATCGAGCCCGAGGCGCGGGCGCCCCGCGTCGACGAGGAGGCCGTGGTCGCGGAGACCGAGGCGGCCGAGGGGCGACGGCTTCCCGCGCCCGAGCACGTCCTGCTGCTCGCCCGACGCAAGGCCGCCGACGTCGCGCTGCGCCTGAGCGAGGAGGATCCCGCCTTCGACGGCGTGGTCATCGGCGGCGACTCGATGTTCGAGCTCGGCGACGAGATCCTGGGCAAGCCCTACACGCCCGAGGCCGCCACGGCGCGCTGGCGCGGGATGCGGGGACGCACGGGGGTGCTGCATTCGGGGCACAGCGTCTTCCGCCTCTCCCCCGGCGTCGCACCGACCGAGGCGCACGCGGTCGCGGAGGCGAGCGTGACCTTCGCCGCCGACGTGGACGACGACGAGATCGCCGCCTACGTCGCCAGCGGCGAGCCGCTGCTCGTGGCGGGGGCGTTCACCGTCGACGGCCTGGGCGGGGCCTTCATCGAGCGGGTCGAGGGCGACCCGTCGACGGTCGTCGGGATGTCGCTCTCGACGGTGCGCCGCCTGGTGCGTGAACTCGGGGTCTCCTGGACCGACCTGTGGAACCGTTCGTAGGGTCTCGCACACGTTTTTCGGCGTTTCTTGTCGAGGAGGGTCAAAAGGGAGGGGTACCCCCTCGCTAGGCTGGGAGGATGCCGAAGATCGCCAAGGTCCTTGTCGCCAACCGCGGCGAGATCGCCGTCCGAGTCATCCGCGCCGCCCGTGATTCGGGCAAGGCCTCCGTCGCCGTCTACGCCGATCAGGATCGCGACGCCCTCCACACCCGCCTCGCCGACGAGGCGTACGCCCTCGACGGCGCCACCAGCGCCGACACCTACCTCTCGATCGAGAAGATTCTCTCGGTCGCCCGCCGCTCCGGCGCCGACGCGGTGCACCCCGGCTACGGCTTCCTCGCCGAGAACGCCGACTTCGCCCGCGCGGTGATCGCCGCGGGCCTGGTGTGGATCGGTCCGTCGCCCGACGCGATCGAAGCGCTCGGCGACAAGGTCACCGCCCGCCACGTCGCCGAGAAGGTCGGCGCACCGCTCGCTCCGGGGACCCCCGGCCCCGTCTCGGGCGCTGACGAGGTCATCGCCTTCGCCGAAGAGGTGGGCCTGCCCATCGCGATCAAGGCCGCGTACGGCGGCGGCGGTCGCGGTCTGAAGGTCGCCCGCGAGCTCGACGAGGTCGCCGAGATGTTCGAGTCGGCCACGCGCGAGGCCGTCGCCGCGTTCGGCCGCGGCGAGTGCTTCGTCGAGAAGTACCTCGACAAGCCGCGCCACGTCGAGACGCAGTGCCTCGCGGATGCCGCGGGGAACGTCGTCGTCGTCTCGACCCGCGACTGCTCGCTCCAGCGCCGCCACCAGAAGCTGGTGGAGGAGGCCCCGGCGCCCTTCCTGTCCGACGAGCAGAATGCGGTGCTGTACTCGGCATCCAAGGCCATCCTCAAGGAGGTCGGGTACGTCGGTGCGGGCACGTGCGAGTTCCTCATCGGCGCCGACGGCACCATCTCGTTCCTCGAGGTGAACACGCGCCTCCAGGTCGAGCACCCCGTGTCAGAAGAGGTCACCGGGCTCGACCTCGTGCGCGAGCAGTTCCGCCTCGCCGAGGGCGAAGAGCTCGGCTACGACGACCCCGCCCCGACCGGTCACTCGATCGAGTTCCGCATCAACGGCGAGGACCCGGGTCGGAACTTCCTGCCCCAGCCCGGCCCCATCCACGTCTTCAAGACGTTCGGAGGTCCAGGCATCCGTCTCGACTCCGGCGTGACGGCGGGCGACAGCGTCTCGGGCGCCTTCGACTCGCTGCTCGCGAAGATCATCGTGACCGGCCGCGATCGCGCCGAGGCGCTCGAGCGCTCCCGTCGTGCTCTCGACGAGTTCGAGGTGGCGGGCATGCCCACCGTGCTGCCGTTCCACCGCAAGGTGGTCCGCGACCCCGCCTTCACGGCCGAGGACGGGTCGTTCGGCGTCTTCACCCGCTGGATCGAGACCGAGTTCGTCAATGACATCCCCGCGTGGGATGGCGAGCTCGAGGCCCCCGCCGCCGAGACCGGCCGCCACACCGTGGTCGTCGAGGTGGGCGGCAAGCGCCTCGAGGTGAGCCTGCCCGACCGGATCTCCGCGGCGGCTCCGCAGGTCGGACGCCCGGCTGTCGCTCCCCCGTCGCGCCGCTCGCACGCGGCCTCGCCCACGGCCGGGGCGACCGGCGACGCGGTCAAGTCGCCCATGCAGGCCACGATCGTCAAGGTCGCGGTCGAAGAGGGGCAGCAGGTCGTCAAGGGCGACCTCGTCGTCGTCCTCGAGGCGATGAAGATGGAGCAGCCGATCCAGGCGCACAAGGACGGCACGGTCGCCGGCATCGACGCGACCGCCGGCACGACGGTGTCGGCCGGTCACCAGTTGCTGCTGATCAGCTGAGCGCTCTCGCAACGGACCGGCGCCGCATCCTTTCGGGGGGTGCGGCGCCGTCGTTCGTGCGGGCTGCGCGCGGAACGGCGGCCGGCATCGGGCGGCACGGCGGAGCGGGTGGGGGCGCGGGCGGGACGGCGCGGGCGGGGACGACGCAGGCGGGACGGCGCGGGCGGGGACGACGCAGGCGGGACGGCGCGGGCGAGACGGCGTGGGCGCGACGGCGCGGGCGGGACGGCGCGGACGGGGATGACGCAGCCGCGATAAACGGCATTCGTTCCGAGACACGCTCCGACGCCGCGTTTCTCCGCAGGAACAGCGTTTATCGCGAAGGGGAGAGCGGCCTCCCGAAGGCTCAGTCCTCGCCGGGATCGTCGCGATCGACGATGTGCATCGCGCGCGCGGCGTCGGTGATGCTCGACGTCAGCGAGGGGTAGACGGCGAAGACGCGAGCGACCTGGTCGACGGTCAGCCGCCGCTCGACGGCGATCGCGAGGGGGTAGATGAGCTCGGACGCCTTCGGGCCGACGATGACGCCGCCCATGACGGTACCGCTGCCCTTGCGGGCGATGAGCTTCACGAAGCCGTCCGTGATGCCCTGCATCTTCGCGCGGGGGTTGGCCGAGAGAGGCAGCTTCTTCACCACGCCGGCGATCTTGCCGTCGACGACGTCCTGCTCGCTGAAGCCCACCGTGGCGATCTCGGGGGCGGTGAAGATGTTGGCCGTGATCCGGCGCGTCTCGAGCGGGATGACGATGTCGCCCAGGGCGTGGAAGATCGCCTGTCGTCCCTGCATGGATGCCACGGACGCCAGGGGGAAGAAGTTGGTGCAGTCGCCCGCGGCGTAGATGTTGGGCACCGAGGTGCGTGCGACGCGGTTGACGCGGATGTGGCCGGAGGGGGTCATCTGCACCCCCGCTTCCGCGAGACCGATGCCCGCGGTGTTGGGGATCGAACCGACCGCCATGAGGCAGTGGCTCCCGGTGATCGTCCGGCCGTCGGCGAGGGTCACCACGACCTCGTCGCCGGTGTTGACCACCGAGTCGGCGCGCGCCTTCGACAGCAGTGTCATGCCCCCGCGCTGGAAGACGCGCTCGAGGACGGCCGCGGCATCCTGATCCTCTCCCGGAAGCACCTGGTCGCGGCTCGAGACGAGCGTGACCTTGGCGCCGAGGTTCATGTACGCCGACGCGAACTCGGCTCCCGTGACACCGGAGCCCACCACGATCAGGTGGGTCGGGACCGACTTCATGTTGTAGAGCTGGGTCCAGGTGAGGATGCGCTGACCATCGGGCTTCGCCGAGGGGAGCTCGCGCGGGGACGCACCGACGGAGACGACGAGGGTCTCGGCCTCGATGCGGTCGAAGTCCGTGCCGCCCGCCTCGGTCGACACCACCACGGCTCCGGGGCCGTCGAGTCGCCCGTGGCCCGAGATGATGCGGACACCCGCCTCGAGCAGCGACGCGCGCATGTCGTCGGACTGCTGCCGGGCGAGCGAGAGAAGACGCTGGTTGACCGCGGCGAGGTTGATCGCGACCTCGGGGGTGAGGGGCTTGCCGTGATCGTCGCGGGCGAACAGCTGCACGCCCAGCTCGCTCGCGTTGCGGATCGCCACGGCGGCGTCCGCGGTGGCGATGAGGGTCTTGGAGGGGACGACATCGGTGATGACGGCCGAACCGCCCACACCCGCGCGCTCCACGAGGGTGACATCGGCGCCAAGCTGAGCGGCCGACAGCGCCGCCTCGTAGCCCCCGGGACCCCCGCCGACGATCGCGACGGACTGCTTGCGCTCGAAGCTCTGCACCATGGCATCCATTCTTCCCTAGGGCGCTTCCTTCCGACGACGCGCGGGCGGCGTCTGGCCCCCGGGCTCGCCGCTTTCTAGAGTGGGGGAATGTCCAACAGCACTTCTCACCCGCTCGATGACCCGGCGGTCGACCCGTTCGAGGTCGCCCAGGCCGCGGCGAACGACATCGCCCGCCTCTCCGGTGTCGAGCACCACGACATCGCCGTCACCCTCGGGTCCGGCTGGGGCCGCGCCGCCGAGCTCATCGGCGAGGAGACGGCGTCGTTCCCCGCGACCGAGGTCGTCGGCTTCTCGAAGCCCGCTCTCGAAGGGCACGCCGGCACGCTCCGCAGCGTCCGGACGCCCGGCGGCAAGAACGTCCTCGTGATCGGCGCCCGCACCCACTACTACGAAGGTCACGGTGTGCGCCGGGTCGTCCACAGCGTCCGCACCGCTGCGGCCACCGGGGCGACGACCATGATCCTCACGAACGGCGCGGGCGGCATCCGCGAGACGTGGAAGCCCGGCCAGCCCGTCCTCATCAGCGACCACATCAACCTCACGGCCGACTCCCCCCTCGAGGGCGCGACCTTCATCGACCTCACCGACCTCTATTCGAAGCGGCTGCGCGACATCGCGCGCGGGATCGACCCGACGCTGGACGAGGGCGTGTACACGCAGTTCCGCGGGCCGCACTACGAGACCCCCGCCGAGGTGCAGATGGCAAAGGCCATCGGCGGGCACATCGTCGGCATGTCGACGTCGCTCGAAGCGATCGCCGCACGCCAGGCCGGCATGGAGATCCTCGGCTTCTCGCTCATCACGAACCTGGCCGCCGGCATCCAGAAGACGCCGCTCAGCCACGAAGAGGTTCTCGAGGCCGGTCGCGAGGCGGAGCCGGTGATCTCGGCTCTGCTGGCCCGCGTGGTCCACGCATTGTGAGCGAGTACCTCACCGCGGCGCGCGCCTGGCTGGCGCAGGACCCGGATCCCGTCACCCGCGAGGAGCTCGCCGACCTGATCTCCCGCGTCGAAGAGGGGGATGCCGCGGCCGCCGACGACCTCGCCGATCGCTTCTCGACGCGCCTGGCCTTCGGGACCGCAGGCCTGCGCGGAACCCTGGGCGCGGGACCGAACCGCATGAACCGCGTGCTCGTGGCGCAGGCCGCGGCCGGGTTCGCGGCGTACCTGCGCGAACGCTCCCCCGGCGGCACGCCGACCGTCGTGGTCGGGTACGACGGGCGCCGCAACTCCGACGTGTTCGCGCGCGACTCCGTCGAGATCTTCGCCGGAGCGGGACTGCACGCGATCCTCCTGCCGCGCCTGCTGCCCACGCCCGTCCTCGCGTTCGCCGTGCGCCACCTCGGTGCGGACGCCGGCGTCATGGTCACGGCGAGCCACAACCCGCCCGACGACAACGGCTACAAGGTCTACCTCGGCGGCGCCGACGACGGCGCGCAGATCGTCTCGCCCGCGGATGCCGAGATCGCCGCGCACATCCAGCGGATCGCCGACGAGGGTGACATCACGGTCGTCCCGAGGTCGGTCGGATACGCCAACGCCCCGGAGGCGGTCGTGGAGGCGTACGTCGCCGCGACCGCCGCCGTCGCCCCGGCCGCCGCCGGGGCCGAGGGGTTGCGCTGGGTCTACACGGCGATGCACGGCGTGGGGTGGGAGACCGTCTCGCGCGTGCTCGAGAGCGCCGGCTACCCGCAGCCGGTGGTCGTGGAGGCGCAGATCCAGCCGGACGGGCGTTTCCCGACGGTCGCGTTCCCCAACCCCGAGGAACCCGGGGCGATGGACCTCGCGTTCGAGACCGCCCGCGCGGCCGACGCCGAACTGGTCATCGCGAACGATCCGGATGCCGACCGCCTGGCGGTCGCGATCCCGGATGCCGAGACCGAGGGCGGATGGCGCCGGTTGAGCGGCAACGAGATCGGTCTGCTGCTGGGCTGGCGGGCGGCACGCGCGGCGGCCTCGGCCGGGACGGGCGGCACGCTCGCCTGCTCCCTGGTCTCGTCGCCCGGGCTGCAGGCGGTGGCCGAGAACTATGGTCTCGACTTCCGCGCGACGCTCACCGGCTTCAAGTGGATCTCGCGTGCCCCGGGGATCGTCTTCGGGTTCGAGGAGGCGCTGGGGTACCTCGTGAACCCCGAGGTCGTTCGCGACAAGGACGGCATCTCCGCCGCCGTCGCGCTGCTGGGGATGGCCACCGACGCGCGGGCGCAGGGCCGGACGGTCGCCGACCTGCTCGGCGAGTTCCGCGAGACGTTCGGGGCGTTCGCGAGCGACCAGATCTCGGTGCGGGTCACCGACGTGAGCGAGATCGCCGGGATCATGGCATCCCTTCGTGCTCAGCCGCCGGCCGCGGTCGGCGAGGTCGCCGTCAGCCGCATCGACGACCTGCTGCTCGGCGTCGACGGACTACCGCCCGGAGACGTGCTGCGCCTGTGGCTCGAGGACGGGTCGCGCCTGATCGTGCGCCCGAGCGGCACGGAACCGAAGCTCAAGCTGTACCTCGACGTGCAGGCGGGCTCGGCGAAGAAGGCGAACCGGCGTCTGGCGGCGCTGCGGGCCGGAGCGGAGGAGCTCCTGGGTTCCGTGCGACGCTGACGCGCGTCGCCCCCGCGTCCGCAGGACCGGCGCGGGGCGGCGTGCGCGACCGGCGCGCGACCGTCACGCGCCGACGGCTCAGCGGCTCCCGGCCGTGAGAGAGGCGGGCGCGGAGGAGAACCTCTCGTAGCGTCCCATTCCCAGTCGCGTCCGCGCGTGGTGCAGGTGGGACTCGACGGTTCGGACCGACAGGTTCAGGCGCGCGGCGATCTCGGCATTCGAGAATCCTGCCGCGGCGAGCTGGACGACCTCCCTCTCCCGCGCGGTCAACACCTCCAACCGCGCGACGCCCCGTCGCGTCAGAGCCCGCAACTCGTCCACGAACGCACGCAAAGGGGCGATGTCGAACTGCGCGGCGAGGGCCTCGGCACGATCGAGGACGTCCTCGGCCGGGGTGCCGCTCTGCAGCTGAAGGCGCAGGAGCACGGGGATGAGAATGGGCATCGTCCGCTGGGCGTGTTCGAAGACCCTCTCCGCTCGCGAGGCGGCCTCGAACGGCCGTCGGCTGGCGGCGTCGAAGAGCGCGCACACGGTGTCGCGGACGGCGCCGAATCCGCCGCGGCCCCAGTCGACGGAGACGGCGTCGATGCGCTCGATCGCGGCCGCGGCGTGCACGAGGTCGCCGTTGAGAACGAGCGCGGCGGCCCGGACGACCTCGCACCAGATGCGCACCGACTCCGGGGGGCTCACGTCGATGAGTCCCAGGCTCAAGAGAGCGTCCGCCGGTTGACCGCGGATGAGCTGGATCGACGCGTCCATGAGGGCGAGCAGCGCGACATCGTCCTGGCGATCCTCCCACCGGGCGACCAACAGGCGACGCCGCGTGGCCCTCTGGACCAGGTCCAGGTCTTCGCCGAGCATCATCAGGGAGAAGGCGTGCAGCCGGAACACCGTGAAGTTCGACTCCACGTCCATCCCGTGCGTCTGCTGCCGCCGACGCAGGAGTTCGTGCACTCTCGCGCTGTGCCCGCGTGAAGCCTCGACGGCCGCCTGACACGCTTCGGCCAGACTGAACGTCTCGTCGTCCGCGTGCGGGGCGAGCACGGCGACGTCGTCCGGGAGCTGCGGCGCCGACCCGCTCGACAACGACAGGGCGTTGACCGAATACTCCACCCGGAGCCGCCAGGCCTCGTCGTCCGGAGCCCACGCGGCCAGGTTCCTGAGCCGATCCAGGGCCGCATCGATTCCCGCGCCGGTGGCGAGCAGAACGCTCACGTGCAGGTGCAGCGCCCCCTCGCGCTCTTCCTTGGTCGCGGGAACGGGGAACTGCGCGAGCAGACGTTCGGCCTCGGGATACTCACCGAGAGCGACGCGCGCGAGGATGAGCGCGGAGAACGCGGTCGCATCGAAATCCGCCGCGAGCACTCGCTCCGCGACCGTCAGGGCTTCGCGGGGTGAACTCGACCGCGCGAACGCGAGCGCGGCGCGCGGGAGGATCCGGGCGAGGGCCGTCTCGAGCGACGCGTTGTCCGTCACGTCGGCCCATCGCGCACAGAACTTCTCCTCCCCCGGCGTCAGACGCGATGCGTGGCAAGAGAGAAGGAGGAGTTCTCGCGCCAGCGCTCGCCGCTCGTCACCGAGGTCGCCGAGATCGCTCGAGTCGACCACCATGCGCGAGATCACACCGCTGACGGCGGCGGTACTCGCATCCGCACCCGCCGACAGCAGGCCGCCGTCGTGCAGTCGCGCGAGGACGTCCGTGGGAACGATCGAACCGAGGTGCCCGTGGGGCACCGGACCGAGTTCGGCCAACGCCGCGAGCATCCGTCGATCCCGGACGTCCAACGGCGCGAGCATCTTCGTCACGGATGCCACGACGGCACCCGGGAGGGCGTCGCTCTGGGGATCGATCGGGAGGAAGGCATGCAGGCGCCCGCGAGTCGCCGCCGCCTCGACGATCTCGCGCACGAGCGCGGGGCTGCCCCCGCTGAGGTGGTGCAGCGCCATCTGCCAGGCGTCGTCGGCACGGTCCGCCCCGTAGCGGGCGGTGCGCAGGGTGTCGCCGAGCTCCGCCGTCTCGCGCAGCGAGAGCGGCGGCAACGGGATGGCGAGGGCCGCGGACTGATCGAACATCGGGCGGAGAGTCGCCCACCGCTCCGCGCTCGCCGACGCCACGACATGGCGCGGCGACATGGCGGCCAGGAAGACGGTCGGCGTCGCGTGGAAGGCGTCGATGAGCGGCGCCAGCACGGGATACGGGAGCAGATCGAGGTCGTCGACGACGAGAGCGGTGTCGTGGGCGAGCACGTCCATCAGGGCGGTGACATCGTCCACCCCCGCCAGAGGGTGTCGATCCGTCTTGCGGGGACCGCATCGTGTCACGCCGTCCGGACGATTCTCGAGGAAGACCGTGGGCCGGGCCAGGTCTCTGACGATCGACGTCAGCAGAGAGGAGCGCCCGCTCCGGCTGGGCCCCGTCACGAAAACGCTTCGTTTCCGGTGGAAGGCGGCGACCGCCAGAGCCCGTTCCGCCGAGCGTCCCACGAATGTTCGACCACCACTCACTGTCTGCAACCCCCTTGTTTCAGGGGTGCGCAAGGCGGCACCCCCTTCCGTTCCTACACCGATTCCCTCGCCTTTCCCGCCTCACTGAGAGGCCTCAGTGTTTCCGCGCGGATACCGAACATAACGCTGAGGGCCCACGTCAGAACGTTACGTGTGCGACACCGATGTGCGGATCTCCGCAAGCCCTTAGCGTCACCACGACCCGCACAACCCGACCCGAACGCGGGCTCCGTGACGCGCGGAACAATCAGGAAGAAGACACCATGACCACCCGATCATCAACGTCGGCCGCCCGGGCGTGGCGGACGACCCGAGCCGCGGGCGCCGTCGCCGTCGCCGCCGCTCTCCTCATCCCCGCGACCAGCGCCCAGGCTGCCGCCGTCGTCTCGCAGGGCACCGGCCGACTCGTCGAGACGTCGCTCCTCGGCACGAACGTGCTCGACAACGCCCTCGCGTTGCGCGGCGCGCAGGCGGTAAACCCGGATGCCAGCGGCGATGTCACCGTCGACCAGCCGCTCGACGCCTCGGCCATCGCGGGACTCATCGGCCTCTCGGCGGGATCGACGAACCTCTTCGGCGACAACGGAATCATCCAACTCGGCGCCGTCGGCCAGTACGCGCAGGCGCGCGACGACGGCAGCTCGTCCGCGTTCTCCGGGGCCGTCTCGGCCGCGCCCAGCCTCATCGGTGTCGGCACGGTCACCCCGTCCAGCGTCGGCTCGCCCTCCGCGAACCAGTCGGCGACCTTCCGCCTGGGATCGGCGTCGGCACCCGTCGGGCTGCAGGTGGACCTCGGTGTGCTGGCCGCCTCGGCTCAGCAAGCCGCCGACGGCACGCAGACCGGCCAGTACGTGCTGTCGGACGCCGGTTTCGCGGTCGACGGGACGGTCGTCTCCGGCGCGCTCGCGATCGTCAACCCGGCGCTGAACACGCTGATCGCCCTCGCGAACACCAGCGGCGCGGGACTGACGAACCCCTTCGCATCGGGCAAGATCCAACTGACCCTCGACGACCTCACGTCGGCCGCCGGTGTCGCCAGCGTCAACGATCTGCCGCCGGGCACCGACCTGCTCTCCTACGTCCCGCAGGCCGTCGCGAACAAGATCATCAGCCAGGTCAACGGGGTGCTGGACGCGGCGAGCGCTCTCGCCGCCAACCTGCGCTCGAACATCTTCACCGCGCCGGCGGGCATCGCCCTGCAAGCGGCCGTCAACACGGCCAAGGCGACGATCGTCCCCGTGCTGAACGGGATCAGCAGCACCGTCGTCACCCCGCTCGGCAATGCCCTGACGCAGCTGGCGCAGATGCAGGTCAACGTGCAGTCGACCGGTTCCGACGGTTCGTTCACGCAGACCGCGCTGCGGCTCGGCCTCGGCCCGTCCGGGTCTCTGGCGAGTGTGAACCTCGCGAACGCGACGGTGGGCCCGAACGCCGGACAGCTCGCCGTTCCGGTCGCCGGTCCCGAGTCGTTGGCCCTGGCCGGCGGTTTCGTCGGCGTCGGGGCGATCGTCATGGCGAGGATCGCGCTGCGTCGCCGCACCCGCCCGGCATCCATCCGGAGCTGACGCGATGTACCGCAACGGCGCGATGGGCGGAGGGGCCGCGATCCTCGCGGTCACCGGCTCGACGGCCCCGACGGCGACGCTCGTCGTCGTCGGGGCCGGCGCGGCCCTGCTCGGCGCTCTCTTCGCGTGGCGCTCCGTGTGGCTGCGCGGTCACGGCGACGAGGCCACGGCATCCGGAGAGGCGCGACGGAACCCGTGAACCCGCTCGACATCCTCTTCTCGCTCTCGTTCGTCTTCCTGGTGATGTTCCTGACCTACACGACGCTCATCGTCGTCCCGTTCGCGCGCCGACGGCGTGCACGCGGTGGGGACCCCCGGGCGTTCGAGTGGCACGCCTTCATCCCCTGCCGGGACGAGGCGACCGTGATCGCGGACACGCTGAGGAGGATGCGCGAGCGGTTTCCCGACGTGCACGTGTGGATCATCGATGACGCGAGCACGGACGGCACCGGGGACATCGTCTCGACCATCGCCGCCGGCGACCCCTTCGTGCACGCCGTGATCCGCCGGCTTCCCGACGCCCGCACGGGCAAGGGGGCTGCCCTCAACGCCGCCTACGCGCAACTGACGCACTGGCGAGTCGCGCAGGGTGAGGGCGGAGCCGAGGACGATCGCACCATCGTCATCGTCCTGGACGCCGACGGATCCCTCGCCCCGAACGCGCTTCGGCAGGCATCGGGCCCCACCGCCTTCGGCGCAGCCGACGTCGGTGCCGTGCAGGTCGCCGTGCGGATGAGCAACAGAGACGACCCCGCGCCTCTCCCGGGACGGGGTCGTCTCGCCCAGGCGTGGGCGCGCTACCTCGTAAGGATGCAGGACATCGAGTTCCGCACCACGATCGCCGCGATGCAGGTCCTGCGGATGCGCACCGTCTCGGTGGGGCTCGGCGGCAACGGCCAGTTCACCCGCCTGAGCGCCCTGCGCGCAGCCTCGTCGGCGCAGGGAGAACCGTGGGGCGATGCCCTGCTCGAGGACTACGAAGTGGGGCTCCGGATCATGCTCGCGGGATATCGCACGGTGTACGCCCACGACACGTGGGTCTCGCAGGAGGCTCTCCCCTCGGCGCGTCGACTCCTCACCCAGCGCACGCGATGGTGCCAGGGCGGACTGCAGTGCGCGCGCTACCTCCCGCGGATCTACTCCTCGCGCAACTTCACCAACGCCGGTGCCCTCGAGGCGGCGTACTTCCTCGCGATCCCCTACATCCAGCTCGCCGGGTCGGTACTGTGGCCCAGCGTCGCCGCGGCGATGCTGGTCTCGGGAGCCCTCGCGCCCGGCGGCATCCTCGGCTGGATCTCCTCGTCCATGTGGATCGTTCCGCTCTGGGTGCTCACCGGCATCCTGCCGTTCTCGCTCTGGCCGCTCGTGTACGTGCTGCGCGAGGAGCGGCACCCCCTCTGGCGCGCGGCGGTGTGGGGACTGGGCTACTGGCTGTACATGTACCAGAGCTACGTCTGCGTGATCCGCGCCTTCGGCCGCATGCTGACGGGCCGGCGCGGGTGGACCAAGACCCGCCGCAACGCGGAGGCCGGACGCCTTCTGCTGGCGGTCGAGTCGTGAGCATCGCCGTCGCCGCCCCGCGCACGGGTCGGGCTCATCGCACGGTCCTCGCCGCGCTCCTCCTCACGACCGCGGCGCTGTTGATCGTCGCGGAAGCCGACACGCGCCGCGCCGAGGCGCAGCTCGCACGCGCCGTCGTCGCCGCACTGACCCCCGGCCGCGCGGTCGCGTCGGGATCGATCGTGTACTTCGGCATCGGCACGCCCGAGGTCACCGGGCTGTCGATCACGACCCTGTGCTCGACGACGGTCCTCGTCGTCCCCCTGGTGCTGGTGGCCGTGGCCGTCCTGGGCGTGACGCGCGCCCGCTCCCCCCGGGTCGGTCTGGGTCTCATCGTCGGAGTGGCCATCGCGGTGACCAGCAACATGATCCGCTTCGGCTCCGCCGCGTGGGCGTACAGCGAGTACGGGCGCGACGGGTTCGACCTCGTGCATCGCTACCTCGGCTCGCTCTTCGTCATCGCCGGTTTCATCGCGGCGATCCTCCTCGTGTTGCGCATCGCCCTGCGCGAGTCCCCTCGCCGAGCGATTCCGGATGCCACCCTCCGGCGACGCGGTCGTGCGCGCGCCGAGGATGCCCCGCGCACGACCCGCCGCGGCAGGTCCACGGCCTCCTCGACCGCGAGGAGCGCGGCGCCCGCCACGGATCCTCCCGCCGATCTCGCGGCCCCTCTTCGCCGCGACCGCCACCGCACCGGTACCCGACCGGGCAGAAAGGACCGCCGATGAGCCGTCCCTGGATCGATGTCGTCTACGGAACCCGACCGGAGGCCGTGAAGTGCGCACCGCTGGTCGCCGAACTCCGGCGACGGGAGTCCGCGCGCACGACCGTGACCGTCACCGGCCAGCACCGGCAGATGGCCGATGAGGTCAACGCGTCGTTCGGGATCACGCCCGACGTGGACCTCGACGTCTTCCGGCGGGGTTCCTCTCTCGCCGAGACCTCCTCAGCGATCTTCGCCGCCCTCGCGCACCGGTGGGCCGAGGCGGCCCCGGATGCCGTCGTCGTCCAGGGTGACACCGCGAGCGCCGCGCTCGCCGCCGTCGCGGCGTACTACGCGGGAGCCCGCGTGATCCATCTCGAGGCGGGGCTGCGATCCGGCGACCTGCGTTCGCCCTTCCCCGAGGAGGGCAACCGCCGGCTGATCGCGCCCCTGGCCTCGCTGCACCTCGCGCCGACCGACAGCGCCGCCGCCAACCTCCGTGCCGAGGGGGTCGCCCCCGACGACATCGTGGTCACCGGAAACACCGGTATCGATGCCCTGCACTGGCAGAGGACCCACCCGCAGCGTTTCGACGATCCCGCGATGGAGGAGGTCGTGAACGGATGGGACAGGCTCGTGCTCGTGACTGTCCATCGACGCGAGTCGTGGGGAGGGCCGCTCGCCCGGGTCGTGGCCGCGGTGGCCGAGACGGTCACCGCCCGTCCCGACGTCGTCGCGGTCTTGCCCATGCACCCGAATCCGCGGGTACGTCGCGAGGTCCTCGCGGCCGTCGGCGACACCGATCGCGTGATCCTGTGCGAGCCCCTGCCCTACGCGCAGTTCGGTCGCCTTCTCGCCCGCGCCCACTGTGTCGTGACGGACTCGGGCGGAGTGCAGGAGGAAGCGCCCGCGCTGGGCGTGCCCGCCCTGGTCGTGCGAGACACGACAGAACGCGGGGAGGGCGTCGAAGCCGGGGTCGCGCGGCTCATCGGCACCCGCAGAGAGGTGGTCGCTGCGGAACTGGCGACCCTGCTCGACGACCCCGCCGCACACGCGCGCATGTCCCGCGCACGAGAGCTCTACGGCGACGGGCGGGCCGCTCCGCGGGCGGCCGATGCGATCGAGAGCCTGCTCAGTGTGGCGCGCGCGGATGTCCTGGCGGGCTGACGGCAGCCGATCGAACCCGGCATGGCGGCGAGCTCTCCGTGGACGGCAGGAAGGACGCTTCGTCCGCTGACCGGCCTCAGCCGTCGATCACCGCGACCAGCTCGTCCAGGAACGCCGCGAAATCCGTGCCGCGACGGACTATGCGCTGCACGCTGTCGCGCTCGCTGAACACCTCGACGAACTGCTCGAACACCGTCTGGAACGCCTCGCGGTCGGTCTCGCTGAACGCCACGAGCGCCACCACCTGCACGCGGCCCTCGCCCCACGCGATCGAGGGGTCGGCGATGCCGATCGCGATCCGCGTCTGCGTGGCCGTCATCCCCATCGCGTGGGGCACGGCGAGCGCGTCGGTGAACGCCGTCGACGAGATGGCCTCGCGCTCGACGGCCCGGGTGACGTAGTCGTCGTCGATGACGCCCTGGTGCGTCAGCAGCGCGCCGAGGTCGCGGATGACACCCGCCTCACCCTCGGCCCCGTCGAGGCCGCGCACGAAGGCGTCCGGAGAGAAGTAGCGCTCGAGCTCGGCGCGCAGCCGGGCGAGCCGCCTCCCGCGCCGCACGCGCCCCGCCGCGGCCTGCACGCGCTCGACATCGGCGTCGGTGAGGAACGGCTGGATGCGGACGAACCGGTCGCCCGTGCGCGGCGGGTCGATGGTCGTCAGCACCAGGTCGGTGTCGATGCCCTCCCACACGGGGTCGATGCGGGTCTCGACGCCGACGACCTCGATCGCCTGACCGAGCGAGCGGTCGACACTCGAACGCAGCAGCTCGTGGAGCTCGTAGTACCCGGGGCAGACGATGGTCGCGGTGAGGAGCTGATCCGCCCGGCGGCTGCGCTCGAGACGCCCGCCGACGTGCATCGCGACGTAAGCGATCTCGTCGTCGAGGATCGGGATGCCGAGCGAATCCTGCAACCCCGTCGCGATGTACACCGCGACCTCGAAGATCATCGGATACGTCGACTTCAGCGAGCGGGTCAGGGGGTTCCGCGACCACGCCTGCTCGCGCGAGCGGTGCAGGAGGTTCTGCACGTGCAGCGCGAGCCGCAGGATGAAGTCCTCGTGCACGATGTCGACGAGGAACTGGGATGCCGCCGCCTCCACGACCGCGCGCACGGCCGCCTCGACCTCGGGCGACAGGCGGGCGCGCACGTCGTCGGCCGCGGGGGCGCCGGGCGCGACGATCCGCGTGAGCACCAGGGTCGCGAGATGACGGAGGTCGCCCTGCCCGAGCTGGACCCCGATGTGCTTGAGCGTGAGGCGGTCCAGCAGCTCCGCGACCGCCGCCGTGGCATCCGACACGTCCGCCCCGGTGGATCCGAGAGCGCGGTCCCGGGTGGTGCGGTCGGCCGCGATCGCGATGTGCATCACCACGTCGCCGATGCCGATCTCGTTGACGAAGTAGCCGAGAGCGCCGAGTTCGGCGACCAGCTCGGCCTTGAACGGACCGAACGCGCGGGCACCGACCGACCTCTCGCCGAGCGTGCGCCGCAGCGCGTCGAGGTCGAAGTGCCCGGCATCCATCTCGTCGTGCGCGAGCTTGGACAGCAGCCGCCGTTGCGCGACCTCGGTCCCGCGGAGGCGGGCGAGGGATGCCGAGCGCTCGAGGGTCAGTTCCGTTCCGCCGAGGAGCCCCCGCACGCGCGAGAGATCCGCCTCGAGCGTGGCCGCGCTGACGTGCAGCGCGTCGGCGGTCTCGAAGACGTCGATGCCGTCGGCCGAATCCAGGAGGCGCCGCACGAGGGTGTGGAGGCGATCGCGCGGGGTCCCGGCATCCGCTCCCCCGCTCGCGCGCAGTGCCACGGCGGCTTCGCTTCCGGCGCGGTAGCCCAGCGGTCCGGACTCGACCGCCGTGCCGTCGCCCACGCGCGCGTTGATCGCCGTCACGTAGGAGCGGACGCTCCGCGGGGTCACCCCGAGTGCGTCCGCCAGGGATGCGGCCGTCGACCACTCCCCGTCGCGCAGCAACAGGGCCAGCAGGCGGTCTTGGCGAGCTTTCGTCGTCACGATCCGTCCTCCGCGCCGCGCCCGGTGTGGCAGCGCTCCCTCCATCCAACCACGCGCCCCGGGTCACGGCGCGGGAGGCGGAGCGGGCGAGCGGCATCCGTGTTCCGGGGGGTGGGAAACGAACCTGGTTGTCCGCTGAGAGCCTCTTCCGGACAATCGAGAGGTAAGGAGGCGGGTTCGATGAGGATCCTGGTGGTCTGTGGTGCGGGTGCGTCCAGCACATTCGTCGCGCAACGGGTACGTCGCGCGGCCCATGAGCGCGGCCTCGACTACTCCGCCTCCGCCGGAACGATCCGTTCCCTCCCGATCGACCTCGACTCGTGCGACGTCGTCCTCGTCGGTCCCCATCTCGAGACCGATCTCGACGGAATCGAACGGGATGCCGCGACCCGCGGCGTTCGGGTGGTCCTGCTCCCCGCTGACGTCTTCACCGACCTCGACGGCAGCCGCACCCTCGCTCTCGTCCAGGGAGCGCTCGTCCAGGGGGCGCTGGGCGCCCGTCCGCTTCCGACCCTCGAGAAGGAATGACCATGCCTCGTCTCACCCGGACGGTCCGCATCGGATCGTCGCACGGCCTCCACGCACGCCCCGCGAAGCTCTTCGCGCAGGCCGCGAAGGAGTCCGGCATCCCGGTGACCATCGCCAAGGACGCGGGGTCGCCGGTCAATGCCGCGAGCATCCTCGGCATCATCGCGCTGGGACTCGAGTACGGGGACTACGTCACCCTCACCGCCGATGGCGACACCGCTGAGGCGACCATCGATCGCCTCAGCGAACTGCTGACCACCGACCACGACGCCGCGTAAAGACGGCCAGTAAGGAAACGAGCACCATGACGGAACTCCGTGGAGTCGGAATCGGACTGGGCGTCGCCCAGGGACCCATCGCGCGCATGGCGGAGCCGCTGCCGGCGCCGAAGGACGCGAAGAGCGAGCGGAGCGTCGAGGACGAGACGGCGCGCGTCCGCGAAGCCATCGGCGCCGTCGCCCGCGAGCTCGAGGCGCGCGGAGCCCAGGCCGGCGGCGCCGCCCGCGATGTGCTCGAGGCGCAGGCGATGATCGCCGAAGACCCGACCCTCGAAGCCGAGGTCGACAGCCGTCTCGCGGCCGGCAAGACCGGCGAGTTCGCCGTCCACGACGCGTTCGCCTCGTTCCGCGAGCAGCTGGTCGCCCTGGGCGGCTACCTCGGCGAGCGCGCGGCCGACCTCGACGACGTCGCCCAGCGGGTCATCGCGCGTCTGCGCGGCGTCGCGGCCCCCGGCATCCCCGATCCCGGTCACCCCTTCGTGCTCGTCGCGAAGGACCTGGCTCCCGCCGACACGGCGCTGCTCGACCTCGAGAAGGTCCTCGCCCTGGTCACCACCGAGGGCGGCCCGACCTCGCACACGGCGATCCTCGCGCGCGAGAAGTCGATCGTCGCGGTCGTCGGCGCGGCCGGCGCGAAGGACCTCGTCGACGGACAGTCGGTGATCGTGGATGCCGCCGCCGGCGTCGTGACCGTCGACCCGACCGACGACGAGAAGGCGCGCGCGCTCACCCGTGCCGCCTCGCGCGCCGCCGCGGCATCCGCTCCCATCACCGACGGCGCCCTCGCCGACGGGACGAAGGTGCCGCTGCTCGCGAACCTCGGAAAGCCCGGCGGCGCCGCCGAGGCCGTCGAGCTGGGCGCCGAGGGCGTGGGCCTGTTCCGCACCGAGTTCCTTTTCCTGAGCTCCAGCTCCGCCCCCACCGTCGAAGAGCAGCGCGCGGCCTACATCGAGCTGCTCAGCGCGTTCCCCGGCAAGAAGGTCGTCGTGCGCGTGCTGGACGCTGGCGCCGACAAGCCGCTCCCCTTCCTCAACGACGCGCACGAGGAGAACCCCGCCCTGGGCCTGCGCGGCCTGCGGGCGCTCCGCGCGAGCGAGGACATCCTCCGGGAGCAGCTGACGGCCCTGGCGGAGGCGGATGCCGAGACGCGGAAGTCCGAGGCCGGTCCGGCCGACCTGTGGGTCATGGCCCCCATGGTCTCGACCGTGGAGGAGACGCGATACTTCACCGACATCGCGAAGGACTACGGGCTGAAGACCACCGGCGTGATGGTCGAGGTGCCCTCCTCCGCGCTCCTGGCCGACCGCATCCTGCAGATCGCGGACTTCGCCTCGATCGGCACGAACGACCTGACCCAGTACACGCTCGCCGCCGACCGGCTGCTCGGTTCGGTCGCCTCGTTCCAGGACCCGTGGCATCCGGCCGTCCTCCGCCTCATCCGCGAGGTCGGAGCGGCGGGCCAGGCCCACGGCAAGCCCGTGGGCATCTGCGGCGAAGCGGCGGCCGACCCGCTGCTCGCGGTCGTCCTCGTCGGTCTCGGGGCCACCACGCTGTCGATGGCCCCCACGGCCCTCGCCGACGTGCGCGCGACCCTCCTCAGCCACACCCTCGACGATGCACGTCGCATCGCCGAGGCCGCCCTGTCCGCCGACGACGCGGCATCCGCCCGCGAAGCAGCCCAGGCCGCTTCCTCGACCCGAGAGGCCGTCTCCCCGGCCTCCTGACCCACCCCGGGGGCGGTGACCGCCGCCCCCACCCGCACCACGGCGCAAGCCGTTCCCCCCACCGCGCGGCTCCCGCCGTGCACCTACCAAGGAGACACAGCAATGACGACGACGTCACCCGCAAAGAAGCCGGGAGGGGCTCGGATCGCCGTACAGCGATTCGGCACGTTCCTCTCCGGCATGATCATGCCGAACATCGCGGCATTCATCGCATGGGGTTTCATCACCATGCTCTTCATCCCCGCCGGGTTCTTCGGCGCGAACAGCCCCTTCGGTCCGGCCTGGCACTGGTCGCCCGTGGCCGACATCATCGGCGGCGGCGGCGACGCGGCGGCCATCGGATGGCCGGGCGCCATGACCGCCCTCACCGAGGGCGACAACGGCACCTACCAGGGCTACGTCGGCCTGGTGAGCGTCATGATCACGTACCTGCTGCCGCTGCTCATCGCCAACACCGGCGGACGCATCGTCTACGGGGCGCGCGGTGGCGTCGTCGGCACGATCGCCGTCATGGGCGTCATCGTGGGCACGAACATCCCGATGTTCCTCGGCGCCATGATCATGGGCCCGCTCGCGGCCTGGATCACCAAGCAGATGGACAAGCTCTGGGACGGCAAGATCCGCCCCGGCTTCGAGATGCTCGTGAACAACTTCTCGGCCGGCATCCTCGGCATGATCCTCGCGATCGTCGGCTTCTTCGCCTTCGGTCCGGTCTTCCTCGGCGTCAGCGCGTTCCTCGGTGGAATCGTCGGGTTCCTGGTGCAGTTCAATCTGCTCCCGGTGCTGTCGATCATCGTCGAGCCCGCCAAGGTGCTGTTCCTCAACAACGCCATCAACCACGGCGTCTTCACCCCGCTCGGCATCGAGCAGGCGGCCGAGTCCGGTAAGTCGATCCTGTTCCTCATCGAGGCGAACCCCGGCCCCGGCCTGGGTCTGCTGCTCGCCTTCACCTTCTTCGGCATCGGTGCGGCGAAGGCCTCGGCCCCGGGCGCGATCATCATCCAGTTCTTCGGTGGCATCCACGAGATCTACTTCCCGTACGCCCTCGCCAAGCCCATGACGATCCTGGCGCTCATCGCCGGTGGCGCCTCGGGCGTGGCCGTGAACATGATCTTCGGCGGCGGCCTCGCGTTCCCGGCCGCCCCCGGCAGCATCATCGCCGTGACGGCCGCAGCCGCCGGCGGTGGCGTCGCCAACGTGCTGGTGGTCTACCTCTCGGTGATCGTCGCCGCGGTCGTGACCTTCCTCGTCGCGGGCATCATCCTCCGCGCCTCGCGCAAGCGCGACCAGGAGGCCGAGAGCGACAGCTTCGCCGCCGCGATCGACCAGACCGCCGCGAACAAGGGCAAGGAGTCGGCGACCCTGGGCGCCCTCCGCACCCGTGCGGCCGGCACCACCGGCTCGGGCACCACGGACGCCGCCGAGAGCGACATCGACGGGGCGCTCGGCGGGCTCGAGGGCGGGGTCGCGACCAAGCAGCTGAACACCATCGTGTTCGCCTGCGACGCCGGCATGGGCTCCTCGGCGATGGGCGCGAGCGTCCTGCGCAACAAGATCAAGAAGGCCGGCATCGAGGGGGTCACGGTCACCAACCAGGCCATCGCGAACCTCGACGGCTCGGCCGACCTGATCATCACGCAGAACCAGCTGACCGACCGCGCGAAGGCGCAGTCGCCCGACGCGCTTCACGTGTCGGTGGACAACTTCATGAACTCGCCGAAGTACGACGAGGTCGTGGAGATGGTCCGCACCCAGCACGAAGCGAAGTAACCCCTTTAGCACGG
Organism: Microbacterium testaceum StLB037; assembly: GCF_000202635.1. NCBI lineage: Bacteria > Bacillati > Actinomycetota > Actinomycetes > Micrococcales > Microbacteriaceae > Microbacterium > Microbacterium testaceum. The sequence continues at coordinate 652,551 of NC_015125.1, forward strand.
AGGGGCTGGGGCACAACCCCGGCCCCTCCGTCTTCCCGTCCGGCCCGCGGTTTGCGAGGCTGGACAGCACGACGAGAAAGGCGAGAACCATGTCGAACGTCCTCCGCATCGAATCCGTCCGCATCCACCCCGGAAGCGCCACCCGCGAGGAGGCGATGAAAGAGGCGGCCGACCTGCTCCAGGCCGCGGGATCCGTCACCCCCGACTACTTCGCCGCCATGCAGGCGCGCGAAGAGACCGTGTCGACGTACATGGGCAACGAGCTCGCCATCCCCCACGGCACCAACGAGACCAAGCAGGCGATCCTCGCCTCCGGCCTGTCGGTCGTCCGCTACGACGGCGGCGTCGACTGGGGCGGGGAGCCCGTGTCGTTCGTCGTCGGCATCGCCGGCAAGGGCGACGAGCACCTCGAGATCCTGTCGCAGATCGCCATCCTCTTCTCCGAGGAGGACGACGTCGCGCGTCTGAAGGCCGCCTCCTCCCCCGAGGAGCTGTTCGAGGCCCTCTCGGGTTCCGTCAACGCATGAAGGCCGTCCACTTCGGCGCCGGCAACATCGGCCGCGGATTCGTCGGTCTGCTCCTGCACGAGGGCGGGTACGACCTCGTCTTCTCGGACGTCTCCGCGGCTCTCGTGGAGGCCATCAACGCGGCGTCGTCGTACACCGTGCACGAGGTCGGAGAGGGCGGCGTCGACAAGGAGGTGACCGGCTTCCGCGCGATCGACAGTTCGGTGGATGCCGAAGCCCTGGTCGACGAGATCGCCACGGCCGAGGTGGTCACGACCGCCGTCGGTCCCACGATCCTCAAGTTCGTCGCGCCGCACATCGTGGCGGGCCTCGCTCTGCGCGACCCCTCGCTCGCGCCGCTGCAGATCATGGCGTGCGAGAACGCGATCGGCGCGACCGACCAGCTGCGCGAGCACGTGGTCGAGCTCGCGGGCGAGTCGTGGGACGCTCTGGCCTCCCGCGCCGTGTTCGCCAACACCGCGGTCGACCGCATCGTGCCGGCGCAGTCGGGCGGCGGCGTCGACGTCACGGTCGAGCCGTTCTACGAGTGGGCGATCGAGCGGGCGCCCTTCGGCGACACCCCGCCGCACATCCCCGGCGCGCACTTCGTCGACGACCTCGAGCCGTACATCGAGCGCAAGCTCTTCACGGTCAACACCGGTCACGCCACGACCGCGTACTTCGGCGCCCAGGCCGGCATCGAGCGGATCTCCGACGCGCTCGCCGACCCCGCCATCGCCGCCAAGGTCGAGGCGACGTTGGAGGAGACCAGCGCTCTCCTGGTGGAGAAGCACGAGCTCGACGCGGACGTGCAGGGCGAGTACCGCGCGACGATCCTGCGGCGCTTCCGCAACCCGGCCCTGCCCGACACCGTCGGACGCGTGGGACGGCAGCCGCTGCGCAAGCTCTCCCGGCACGAGCGGTTCGTCGGCCCCGCGGCCGAGGCGATCGAGCGGGGCCTTCCCGTCGATGCTCTCGTCGCCGCGATGGCCGCCGCCCTGGAGTTCCAGGATGCCGAGGACGCCCAGGCCGTCGACCTGCAGCGGATGCTGCGCGAGCTCGACGCCGAGGCGTTCACCGCCGAGGTGACCGGACTCGACGCGGAGCACCCGCTGTTCGGCCGGATCGTCGAGATCGTGGCCGCCCGACAGGCGGCGCTCACCGCCTGACCACCCGACACCGCCGACGCGGCCGCTCCTCGCGGCGCGTCGGCGGTGTCGCGTTTCTGCGGCGGCCCGTCTTTCCGCCGCGTCATGCGACACCCGCGCGCGGTCGCTCGCCCTCGGCGCGTCCGCACGGAAGGGCGGCGTCGCGGCCGTCCCGAGCAACACACGCGGGCCGCCACCACACCTCGGCACGTCCGCGCGGAACCGCGGCCATCGGGGCCGCTCCGAGCTCAGCGCGGGGCGCCGTCCCCGCGCCGGAGATACGCTCGAAGACGTGACCGACAGCACCCCCTCCGCCGCCCCCGCTCCCGCCCCGCGTCGCCGGCGCCGGTGGGTGCGCTGGACCCTCGGCGGCCTGGGCGCTCTCGTCGTGCTGCTGGTCGGCGGCATCCTGATCTACAGCCAGGTCGGCGTGATGGGTGCGGAGCCCGCGCCGCTCGCCGCGGCCGAGGCGAACCCCGGTCTGACCATCACCGATGACGGAGCCGGCATCGTCCTCTCCCCCACCGCCGGTGCGACCGGCCAGGGCCTCGTGTTCATCCCGGGCGCCAAGGTCCAAGCCGAGGGGTACATCGCGACCTTCGCCGACACGGTCGTCGACGACGGCGTCACCGTCGTGATCACGAAACCGTGGCTGAACCTCGCGTTCTTCGACCCGCGCCCGCTGTCCACCTTCACCGACCTCGCGCCGGACGTCTCCGCGTGGGCGGTCGGCGGGCACTCCCTGGGCGGCGTGCGCGCGTGTCAGCTCGCGACCGACGCCGACGCGCTCGTGCTCTTCGCCTCGTACTGCGCGAACGACCTCTCGGCATCCGGGCTCCCCGTCCTGAGCCTTTCGGGCTCGGAAGACGGCCTGAGCACCCCGCAGAAGATCGCGGATGCCAAGGCCCAACTGCCCGCGAACGCGACCTTCGTCGAGATCCCCGGCGCCTCCCACGCGTCCTTCGGCGCGTACGGCCCCCAGCCCGGCGACGGCACCCCGACGGCCGACCCGACCGACGTGGATCGCGTCATCGCCGAGGAGCTGGCCGGGTTCCTGCCGCGGCCGTAGCGCGCGGGGGCCTCCGGTCGCGGATGCCGCGGTCACCGCCTCCGCGAGCGAAACTCCTGAGAATCCTCCGCTTACGCGATCGGCATCTCCGCAAGAGGCCCGCACACGGCGGAAAGTCAGGAGTTTCGCTCGCCCGACCTCGCCGCCGACTCCTCCTCCCCCGCGCCCCTTATCCACAGCTCGAGACCCGGCCGCCGGGCGGCGGTCCAGAGAACGGCCAGGGTGGGGCGATGGCATCCCTCGCTTTGCCCGACGACGACCTCGACGTGGTGTGGACGACACGCCGGCTCCACGCCGCCGGGTGGTCGCGGCGTTCTCTCGCCCGTGCCGTCGCCGACGGAACGCTGGTCCGTGTGCGACAGGGGCGGTTCGTCGCAGCCGGCGCGAACGGTGACATCGTCGCGGCTGCCCGCGTCGGCGGACGGCTGGACTGCATCAGCCTTCTGGCTCTGCGCGGCGTGTTCGTCCACCAGCGCCCGGACCTGCATGTGCAACAAGACCCTCTGGCCAGTCGCCGACCCCCGGCTCCCCCCGGCGTCGTCTACCACTGGCGAGCATCGTCGGCGTCCAAAAGCCGTCTGGGGGTCGACGTCGTGGAGGCCCTCGCGCAGGCGATCCGATGCCAGCCACCGCGTTCGGCGGTCGCGACCCTCGACAGCGCGTGGCACCTCGGGCTCGTCGACGAAGCCGACATCGACGAGGTGTTCACCCGCGTCCCGCGTCGTTTCCAGGTACTGCGTCGCCTGCTGGATCCGCGCGCGGAGGCGGGCACCGAGTCGATCGTCCGACTGGTGCTTCGTCAGCTCGGGTGTCGCATCGACCTGCAGGTCCGCATCGACGGGGTGGGTCGCGTCGACCTCCTGGTCGACGGATGGCTCATCGTCGAGTGCGACAGCGAGAAGTTCCACAGCACCTGGCACGTGCACAAGAAGGATCGGCGCCGCGATATGGCGGCCTTGGAACGCGGCTACGCGACGCTCCGCCTCCTCGCCGAAGACATCCTGTACCACCCCGACCGCGTGCGCGCCGCGCTCGAACGCATCCTGAAGCACGGTGCTCCCGGGCGAAACTCCTGACTTTTCGCTCTGCCACCCCTCCAACGCCGGTCCTCCGCGCCGCGCGGGCCGGTTTTTCAGGAGTTCCGCTCACCGAAGGCAGATACCATCCGCTCCGCAGCGCGCGGACGCCCCGCCGCGCCCGCCACCCCGCGCGGGCGAAACTCCTGAAGACCGCACGCTCGCCGCCGGGGATGGCCCCTGTTCGGCGTCGCACTCGTGAATCTCAGGAGTTTCACCCGCCCGCGGCGCGCGAGGGACGCAACGCGAGAACCTGCGCGGCGCTCAAGCGCGAATGCGAGCCGGCCCGCGGCTCTCCCACCGCTCCCGAAAACGACGGCGGCGCCCACCGAACCGGTGAGCGCCGCCGAATCCGCGCGTCAGCGCCCGAAACCCTCCGAGATGATCTCGATGAGCTCCTCGCGCTCCTCCACCGGCAGGAAGGCCCCCGCGGCGGCGTTGAGCTGGAACGCCTCGAGGTCGTCGAGGTCGTACTCGAACGCCTGTGCCAGCAGGCCCAGCTCGCGCGTGAGCGTGGTCGCGCTCATCAGGCGGTTGTCGACGTTCACGGTGACCGAGAAGTCGAGCTGGTAGAGCAGGTCGAACGGATGGGCGTCCATCGTGTCGCCCCACGCCGTGACGGCCCCCGACTGCAGGTTCGACGTCGGCGACAGTTCGAGCGTGATCTCGCGGTCGCGCACCCAGCGGGCCAGGTCGCCGAAGGTGACCTGCACCTCCTCGCCTTCGCGCGAGACGACGTCGAGGTCGTTGGCGATGCGCACCCCGTGGCCGAGCCGCAGAGCGCGCCCGTCGATGAGGGCGGAGCGGATGGATGCCAGACCCGCCCCCTCTCCCGCGTGGACGGTCGTGGGGAAGAACTGTTCCGCGAGGTAGTCGAACGCCTCGCGGTGGCGCGACGGCAGGAAGCCGTCCTCGGGACCGGCGATGTCGAAGCCGACCACGCCGCGTCCGCGCCACGACACCGCGAGCTCGGCGATGTCGCGCGCGGTGTCGTTGTGGCGGAGAGCGGTGAGCAGCTGACCGACCCGGATGTCGTGACCGCGGGCGTCGGCGGCATCCTCTCCCTGCTCGATGCCCTCCTGCACGGCGTCCACGACGTCGTCGAGGCTGAGCCCGCGGGTGAGGTGCTGCTCGGGAGCCCAGCGCACCTCGCCGTACACGACGCCGTCGGCGGCGAGGTCCTCGACGAACTCCTTCGCTGTGCGGACCAGAGCGTCGCGCGTCTGCATCACGCCGACGGTGACGGAGAACTTCTCGAGGTAGTCCTCGAGAGAGCCGCCGTCGATGTGGTCCGAGAACCAGGCCTCGAGGCCCTTCGCATCGTCGGCGGGCAGGTCGAGTCCGATCTCGTCGGCCAGTTCGAGCACCGTCTGGGGACGGAGTCCGCCGTCGAGATGGTCGTGCAGCGAGACCTTGGGCAGATCGGCGATCTTGGTCCGGCCGATGCGGAAGTCTTCGGATGCCACGGTGTCCTTCTTCCCGGATGCCATCACGCGGTGATCCGCTCGCGCACGAGCGGCGAGGCGGCGGGGGCCGTGTCGCCGATCTCCAGCGCGCCCTCGACGGCGCCGAGAGCGCGCTCGAAGCGCGACTCCTCATCGGCCGACAGGGTGAACAGCGGCTGACCGGCCGTGACCGACTGGCCGACCGTGACGTGCAGGTCGATGCCCGCGGCGTGCACGACGGCGTCCTCGGCCCGTGCGCGGCCGGCGCCCAGACGCCACGCGCCGATGCCGAACGGCAGAGCCTCGACGCGCGTCACGACCCCCGAACGCTCGGCGACGACCGTGTGGGTCTCGCGCGGCGTGGGGAGGGCGGCATCCGGATCTCCGTCCTGTGCGCGGATCATGCGCTTCCACACGTCCATCGCGCGGCCGTCCGTGAGGGCGGCCTCGACGTCGGCATCCGGCTGACCGGCGAGCGTGAGCATCTCGCGGGCGAGCGCGACCGTGAGCTCCACGACGTCGGCGGGGCCGCCACCGGCGAGTACCTCGACGGATTCGCGCACCTCGTTGGCGTTGCCGATCGCGAGGCCGAGCGGGGTGTTCATGTCGGTGAGCAGCGCGGTGGTGTTCACGCCCGAGTCCGTGCCGAGCGCGACCATCGTCTCGGCGAGCTCGCGCGCGCGATCGATGTCCTGCATGAAGGCGCCGGAGCCGAACTTCACGTCGAGCACGAGCGAGTCGGTGCCCTCGGCGATCTTCTTCGACATGATGCTCGACGCGATGAGCGGGATCGCCTCGACCGTGCCGGTGACGTCGCGGAGCGCGTAGAGCTTCTTGTCGGCCGGGGCGAGACCGGTGCCGGCGGCGCAGATGACCGCGCCCACGTCGCGCAGCTGCGCCATGATCTCGTCGTTCGACAGCGCCGCGCGCCAGCCGGGGATCGACTCGAGCTTGTCGAGCGTGCCACCGGTGTGGCCGAGGCCGCGGCCCGACAACTGCGGCACGGCGACGCCGAACGCGGCGACCAGCGGAGCCAGCGGGAGGGTGATCTTGTCGCCCACGCCACCCGTCGAGTGCTTGTCGACGGTGACCTTGCCGAGGGAGGAGAAGTCCATGCGCTCGCCCGAGGCGATCATGGCGTCGGTGAGCACGCGGATCTGGTCGCGGCCGAGGCCGTTCAGCAGGACCGCCATGGTGAACGCCGACATCTGCGCGTCCATGACGTAGCCGCGCGTGTACGCGTCGACCAACCACCGGATCTCGCCCTCGGTGATGGCACGCCCGTCGCGCTGAGCGCGGATGATGTCGACCGCGTCGTAAGCCTCTGGCACCGGTCCCTGAGCCTGTCGATGGGGTCCCTGAGCCTGTCGAAGGGTCATCGCGCCGCCTCCTCGAGATCGCGCGGACCGAACGCGTCGGGCAGCACCTCATCGATGGTCCGGATGCCGCTGACGGTTTCGAGCAGCATCCCGGGGATCGCGTGCTCGAACAGCAGCTGACGGCAGCGGCCGCACGGCATGAGCGTGCGTCCCTCACCGTCCACGCAGACGAACGCGACCAACTGGCCGCCGCCCGACATGTGCAGGTCGGACACGAGTCCGCACTCGGCGCACAGTGTCACCCCGTACGAGGCGTTCTCGACGTTGCATCCGGAGACGATGCGGCCGTCGGCGACGAGGGCCGCGGCCCCCACCTTGAAGCGGGAGTAGGGCGCGTACGCGCGGTGCATGGCATCCGTCGCGGCGGAACGGAGTTCGTCCCAATCGATGTCGGTCATCGTGGAGCAGAGGGTCCTCTCGTGAAGGGGGATACGGGCCTGGTCAGCCCTTTATGTACGGTTTACCGGCGGCTGCGGGTCCGCGGACCTTCCCGACGAGGCCGGCGACCGCGAAGATCGTCACCACGTAGGGCAGCATCAGCATGAACTCGCTGGGCACAGGAGACCCGATCACGCCGAGGGTGTTCTGCAGGTTCGACGCGAAGCCGAACAGCAGCGCGGCGAGGGTGGCCCGGATCGGGTCCCAGTGTCCGAAGATGACGGCGGCGAGAGCGATGTAGCCCGCACCCGCGGTCATCTCCTTGTTGAAGGCGCCGACGGAACCGAGAGTGAAGAACGCTCCGCCGAGTCCGGCGATCGCGCCGCCCAGGGACACGTTCCAGAACCGCGTCTTGGCGATGTTGATACCGACGGTGTCGGCCGCCTGGGGGTGCTCCCCCACCGCACGCAGACGCAGGCCCCACCGGGTGTGGAACAGGCCGACGTAGACCAGGACCACCGTGATGTACATCAGGTAGACGATGATCGTCTGGTTGAACAGCATCGGCCCGATGATCGGGATGTCGGCCAGCACCGGGATCGGCAGCCGCGGGAAGCGCGGCGGGGAGTTCAGCGTCGCCGCGTTGGGCGACAGCAGCTGCGAGAACAGGAAGCTCGTCAGACCCACGACGAGGACGTTCAGCACGACACCGACGATGACCTGGTCGACCAGGTACTTGATCGCGAACGCGGCGAGCACGAACGACACGAGCACACCCGAGACGGCCGCGGCCAGCAGCCCGACGAACGGGTTGCCGGTCGCCGTGGCGACGACGGCGGAAGTGAAGGCCCCCGCGAGCAGCTGCCCCTCGATCGCGATGTTGACCACGCCGACGCGCTCGCTGATGACGCCGGCCATCGCGCCGAAGATCAGCGGGACCGACAGGCTCAGGCCACCGGCGAGCAAGCCGGTGAGCGGGATGACCGCGGTGGTCGCCCCGGCGGCCGCCCACGTGAGGAAGCCCACCATGAAGACCAGCGCGAAGATGACGGCGAGCCAGATCGGCGGACGACGGCGGGCGCGGACCAGCAGCACGGCCGCGACGGTGATGAGCACCATCAGGACGGTGCAGACGATCCCGGTGACGACTCCGCCGAGCACGACCTCGGGCAACTGGATGAACTCGCCCGGGCTCGAGATGCGGAAGACGGCGTCGCCGTCCTGGCGGGCGACGACGAACAGCACGGCGGCGAGCACCGTGATGACGGCATAGACGATCGGAGCCTTCCAGCTGATCACGACCGTGGTGTCGAGGGCGGCGGGCGACGAAGCGGCCTCGCGGTGCGCGGCAGTGGTGCTCACTTCGCCGCCTCCTTCTTCTTGAGGGTGCGCGCTTTCGGCTGACGCACGCCGGGGGCGGGCAGACGGAAGATCGCCCGCACGAGCGGCGGGGCGGCGATGAACAGCACGATGAGCGACTGCACCACCACGACGATGTCGATCGGCACACCGTTGGCGGCCTGCATCGAGAATCCGCCGGCTTTGAAGGCACCGAACAGGATGCCGGCCACGAGCACGCCCACGGGGGTGGAACGCCCGAGCAGAGCCACGGTGATCGCGTCGAAGCCGATGCCCGCGTCGATCCCGCTGGAGAAGCCGGTCGTCACGGTGCCGAGCACCTGATCGACGCCGGCGAGACCGATGAGCGCGCCCGAGATGAGCATCGCGTAGACGTACATCGACTTGACGTTGATACCGGCGACCCGGGCGGCGTTCGGGTTGAGTCCGACGGCACGGAAGCGGAAGCCGAGCGAGGAGCGCTCCAGGATCCACCACACGAGCACGACCGCGAGGATCGACAGGATGAACCCGAAGTGCAGGTTGTAGCCGGGGCCGAGGAGGTCGGGCAGGACCGCTGTCTCCTTCATCGGCGGAGTCGTCGGGTTGCTCGACCCCGGAGCCTGCAGGAGGCCGGGGGTGCGCAGCATGTAATAGACGAGGTAGAACGCGACGTAGTTGAGCATGATCGTGACGATCACCTCGTGCGCTCCCGTTCGTGCCTTCAGCACACCCGCGATCCCGGACCACACCGCGCCGGCCGCCACTCCGGCCACGAGGGCGACGAGAAGGTGGATGCCCCAGGGCAGGTCGAACGCGAACGCGACCCACCCGCTCGCCGCGGCCGCGACGAGCATCTGTCCACGGCCGCCGATGTTGAACATGCCGACGCGGAACGCCAAGGCGACGCCGAGACCGGCGACGATGAGCGGCGTCGCGAAGGTCAGCGTGTCCGTGAGGGGCTTGATGCCGTTGGCGAACTCGGGACGCCGGAAGTTGTAGATCGCGCCCTGGAAGAAGGACGAGTACGCCCCCGACACCGACTGCCAGATGGCGGAGAGCGTGTCGAGCGGCCGAGCGAAGAAGTACCCCGCGGCCGCCTGCACGTTCTCGTCGGTGGCGGCGATCATGATGGCCCCGACGAGCAGAGCCAGGATGACGGCGAGCACCGAGATGATGGCGTTGCCGGTCGCGATCTCGCGCAGCGCGCGCTGCCACCGTCCCTCATCGGGTGCGGGCGTCGGCACGACCACGCGCGCTCCGACGCCGCTGTCGACGACGGCGTTCCCCTCCAGGGCGACATCGGCCTGAGCGGCTGCGGCCACGTCCGCCCGCGACACGGACGGGTCTTGAGGGCTGTGCGGATCGCTCACGCGGCCACTCCTTCGTTCTGAGGCGCTTCGCCGGCCATCATGAGGCCCAGGACGTCGCGCGAGGTGTTGCCGGGGACGATTCCCACGACGCGACCGCGGTACATCACCATGATGCGATCGGCGAGGGCGGTGACCTCGTCGAGCTCGGTCGAGACCACGATCACGGGGACCCCGGCATCTCGCGTCTCGATGACGCGCTTGTGGATGAACTCGATCGAGCCGACGTCGACACCGCGGGTCGGCTGGGCCGCGACGAAGAGCCGCAGGTCGCGGCTGAGCTCGCGCGCGAGCACCACCTTCTGCTGGTTTCCGCCGGAGAGCTTGCCGACGGCCGTCTCGATGGAGGGGGTCCGCACGTCGAACTCGGCGACCTTCTCACGGGCGAAGTCGGCGAGGGTCGAGAGCTGGATCGCGCCGCCCTTGACGAACGGGGCGCCGTCGGCGCGGTCGAGCATGAGGTTCTCGGCGATCGAGAACTCCCCCACCAGACCGTCCTCTTTACGGTCTTCGGGCACGAATCCGACGCCGGCGTCCAGGACGCCGCGCACCGTCGCACCGTTGAGCTCGGTGCCGTCAAGGACGATCGACCCCTGGACGCGGTCCTGCAGGCCGAGAAGCGCCTCGGTGAGCTCGGTCTGCCCGTTGCCCTGCACACCGGCGATCGCCAGCACCTCACCGCGGCGGACCTCGAAGCTGACGTCGTTGACGACGAGTTGCCCGATCGCGTCGGACACCGTCAGGCCCGATACGGAGAGACCGACCTCGCCGAGCGTGGGCGCCTCTTTCTGCACGGTGAGCTCGACCGCGCGACCGACCATCAGCGAGGCGAGTTCGGCGTTCGACGCGCGAGGGTCCGCCTCGCCGACGACCTTCCCCAGCCGGATGACGGTGATGCGGTCCGCGACTTCGCGGACCTCGCGCAGCTTGTGCGTGATGAAGACGATCGATGTGCCCGCTTCTTTCAGCTGACGCATGATCGCCATGAGCTCGTCGGTCTCCTGCGGGGTGAGCACGGCGGTCGGCTCGTCGAACACGAGCACCTTGGCATCCCGCGACAAAGCCTTGATGATCTCGACGCGCTGTTGGACGCCGACGGGGAGGTCATCCACGAGGGCATCGGGATCGACGTCGAACCCGAAGCGGTCGGAGATCTCGCGCACGCGGGCGCGAGCGGAGGCGAGGTCGAGGCGTCCGCCGAAGCGCGTGGGCTCGTGGCCGAGCATCACGTTCTCGGCGACCGTGAAGACGGGGATGAGCATGAAGTGCTGATGCACCATGCCGATGCCGGCGCGCATCGCGTCACCGGGTCCGGAGAAGTGCTGGACGGCGTCGTCCAACAGGATCTCTCCCCCGTCGGCCTGGTACAGGCCGTACAGGACGTTCATGAGGGTGGATTTGCCGGCACCGTTC